>JAZOMU010000026.1:0-6108 GCA_045654125.1 Christensenellaceae bacterium | reverse complement strand
GTACCTTCGTAGTATTCTTTTTCGGTATAGATGCTAAGTTTCCCTTTCCCATAACGAACTAAATCCACAAGTTCTTGATAACGGTCTTTTGCTCTATCGCTATCAAACAAATTCTTGCTTGCTTTTTTGCGGTTTGTTCTTGTATAACCATCATTAGAAAAATCAATAAACTTTACGATATCATCTTTTTGATGAGCTTCACCAACACGGAAAACGTAAACGTAAGTTTGTACGCTTGATTTTCCAACAAATAAATCAATAGGCATTTTAATACTTGCAATAAGTGTGTTGCGTTTCAATATACGTTTATTGAACTCAGTAGCTTTACCAGAGCCTGCTGAATTTTGAATAATTATTGCCGCAAAACCTTTATTCATCATAGAAAGCGCTTTTTCCACAAATACCATACCATTACCAGGAGCTGAATAAGGTGGATTCAAAACAAACGCTGTTGCTGGGAATTTTTCATTTGTTTTACCAAAACCGTAATGTCCGTTAAAAGTTAAGGAGTCCTTATTTAAGATATTAGAACTACCATCGCCCATTAAAATCATATTTAACACAGCAAGCATATAAACGTTTGAAAGAATTTCTAAACCTAATAGTTGATTTGCTTTTATGTGTGCTGATTTTAATGCAAGTTCTTCAGGCGATTGAATTTTTTCTTTTGCATCGATTAACATTTCGTTCATTGCAGCAACCAAAAGACCTGCTGAACCAGTCGCAAAGTCCCAAACGAAAGAGTCCATATTCACTCTAGCAAGACGGCAAAGAAGTGTTGAAACGTAAGATGGGGTTAAAACAACGTCATTAAGTTGGTCTTGACTGAAACCAAGCCACGAATACATTTCGTTAAATAATTTACCCGTGAAGTCAGTAGTTAAGCCAATTTTATAGTAAATTCCCAAGTCATCAATAATCTTTATAAACACTCTTTTTAATTGACTTTCACCACTAATAGGCTTATTGATATTATCTGTAGTCAAGGTGTTTTTAAGAGTTCTAACAATCAAATCTTTCTTGTCTTTGGGTAACTTTTTAGCACCAAGAAAGGCTTCAATTTTTCTTATCATAACGTCGCCATCGGTATTGCCTACTTCATCTGACGATTTCAAATCTGCCTTAGTTAAAGGATAAACCTTGTTATCTGCATCACCAAGTGTTGCCATAATAGATGCGGCAACGAGATACACACGGTCATTTTCGCTAAGTCCTTTTTCCTCTTTGAAAATGTCGTTATTTAATTTTACAAGGCTTGCCGTTATTTCTTCTTCTCTGCGTTCTTTTAATTTTTCAATTTCGTCTTTAGTTAGTGATAAATATTTAACCTTTTCAATAAAATCGCTAAAATGTTCCTTTTTTAAGAAGGAAAGGTCGGTATATTCTGCAACCTCTTGTCCCATACCAAAATTGCTTTTTGCTACGTAATATACACCGATAGAATGTACTAACATGCCATTATCATCTTTATAGCCTGTAACACCTATTGCAATAACGTCTGTATAACTTGTGTAATGGAGAATAGCATTTGCATAGTGAACCGCACCATTTACTGCAAATGATTTAATATTGTTATAATCAGGTTGCCCATTTGCTAATCTATTTGCAATATTGCCTTCACTATCTAACTTAATTAGCTTGTCTTTATAACCCTTATATTCAATTAAGATAGGATAATCTTTGCCGTCTTTAGAGCGCAATAAAAGTTTAGCGTCTGGTCTATTACCACCTTTTCCGCCACTCTTTGAGTAGTAGTCATTAAGCGCCAGGTCAATTTCCGTATTCAAAGATTCTTGCTCTAATTTGTAATCTAAATTATATGATTTTAACCAACCATTTACTAAATCCGCTATATTTGGTTCTACCGATTGTATATTTTTAGCCATTTTCTTTTCTCCTTTGTTTCTTGACTACTGCAATTGTTTAGTTATTTCTATAAAAATTTGCTCTTTCTATTTTTTAAAGTTATTTAAGAAAGTTAAAATATCCTTAATATCGCTTACTTTTGAATAAGAATCAATCACGTTTAGAAAATTTTCTTTTTGTTGATTAGACAAGTTTGAGTCATTAAAAACTATTTGCTTTAAAATTTCCGCCTTTGCCTTTTCTAAACCTTTTTGTAAAATATAATTCTTAAAGCGCATCTGTCTTTCAGACAATCTTCTAAAAAAAGTTGACTTGCTTACTTTTAAAACACTAACCGCTTGGTCTACCGATATTCTTCCATGAATATAGTCATTAGCAACCCTATCAAACAACAAAGGGTCTATTTTAATTTGCACACGACCTCTATATACATTGTTTGCACGTGCTCGTTCTATACCACGTTGTCTTATTTCTTCTTTCCTCGTAAATTCGCGAATATACATTGGCATCAATAACTGATAATAATATAATCGTGACTTATCATCAATTATAATTTCACCAGAATTAAGATAATCGCCGAAACAAATAATATCAAGTAGTTTCTTGTTTATACTGTCTGACCTTCTTACCAAATCATACATGGAAACAACGTTGTAATCTATAAAATCTTTTCCATCATACGGCATAACAAAGAATCTGTCTCCAGAGTATCTTTTATTGGTTTTAATAAGCCATTCTAAGCGATTTAATGCTTGCATTCCACTTTCTTCCATTAACTCCCATAAATCTTCTCGGCGTTCACTTGGAGTTCTTTCAGAAATGAAAGTAGGAACGATATTCTTTCGTTCATATACCGCTTTTTCTAGACTCAAATCAAGTCCCGGTATACCTTGAAACAAATTTGGAGGAAGCATATTGATAACATTATAAAATGGACGGAATCTATAGTTGAATGCTCCATCTTCCCATTCTTCGTATTCAATTTTAGCAATTTTATAAATGAACTTATAATCGTCTTCAAGACAAATAAAGCCCGTTGTTGTTAGCTTTCTCATTTTATTTCTCCGTTAATTTCTTATAGGCGGGAAGTAATATCTTTTCAAATCTTTGTCTTAATATATATTTGTAAAAACTTTTTTGAATATCTGTTATAAAGCAAGTTTCATCTATTAACTCGTTTATTTTTTCTTGAGAATATCTTTCACAAATTTTTATAACTGAATCGTTGCACTCTTTAAACTCTAAAGAGTTTATTACCTCAAAATAAGAACTCTTTTTGCCGTTTAACTGAACTTGTGACGTAGGATATCCATATATTCTTAAATTTGTTTTCTCTTCAGATTCCATAATACTTTGCATTTCTTCTTCATCTTTAAGTTTAGGATAAAGACACGAGCCGTTATCAAAAACAGGTGCAAGCGTATACTTATTATTCTTTTTTAAGAAACCCCAATTACCACCGTGTCTATCGAAATTTCCTATTAAAGCATCTACTACGTAAATATCCCAAAACATACTTATTGTTTCTTCAACACTCGTAAGTTTTACGTTATCTCTGAGCATTTGCATAATATCTTGATAAGAATATTGGTACGTTTCTTTGTCTTGTTCAAGAGAACTTTCCCCTACGTCATTAAAAGGAACGAATTGCGTTTCACCACTAACGAAATTTTTACACGCTACAACCTGCTCGTCTTCATACATCCCAAGATACGTATCTTGTGCTTCAAATCCAAGCAATTCAAAAATATGAGAACCAAGGTACTCCGATATATGATTATTTCTTTTTACGCCAAAATTATCGTGTTTTTGAAATTTAATCATATATTCAAAGCCTTCAACGTTTACGCCAAATTTACGCTCTGTCCCACCATAATAAGTATTTGTTTTTTCATATTTTGAAAAGTCTATCATATTAACTCCTGCAGTATCAATAGGGTTATAATTCTTTTTTGACACAATAACTATACCACACATAATATTCATTGTCAAGCATTTATGACATCAGTGTCAATAGGGTTATAAAATTATTTTGACACATTTAGTCTTTAAATAAATTATAATTTTCGCAAAATTTCTTATTTTTTATATAATATCATACAATATATGACACAAACTGTCATATTTACTATGCTATACTGAAGAAAAAAGGATAAAAATATGAAAATTAATCGTGCGTATAAGTTAAATAAAGAAAAACAACCTGCCGAAGAAAAAGGCAAGTTTCTTTACTACTTTTATAACAACCACAAGTTGGATTGTATTGCCGTAGATGAGGAGCAATGGGAAAAGTTAGTTGAGTTGGATACTGAAATGTATAACGGCAATCGTAGGCATAAAGACCATTCGGTTAAACTCACCGATAACGTTAAGCCTGCCGTTGGTGCAGAAAAAGGATTTTTACATAGTAAAAAATTTGACTCCGAAAATGATTTCTTACGAAAGAAAGATATTGAAAATCTTCTCCTCAGAGAGTTTAGCGAACTTGACCGTGAAATTTATGCCCTTTATGAAGATAAGTTTACGCAAAAAGAGATTGCAAAAATGGTTGGATTGTCGCAAGGCGAAGTTTCTAAACGTTTAACTGAAATGTTCTCTGCTATAGAAACGGATGACTTAAAAGGTCAAACGCAAGACAATGAAGAAATTTATGCTATTAAGCAATGGCGTAAATTCAAAAATAAAGGTGTTACCGATGGCGACGAAGATATTTTGTGGGACGTTTTCCGTGTAGAAATGCCGTTAGCACTGCAAGAATATATTTGTTCTTGGTTTTACAGTTATAAAGAATACTGCTACTTTGCAATTAAATATCTTGTTATGAGAGTTTGGGAAAAGTATAACGAGCTAGAACTTGGAAACCGACTAAACGAACTGCCACGCCAAGTACGTGAGTGGTTTTATGAATATTACGAATACGAGCCACCATGCTTTCAATGGTTGTTTATTGCTTTCTTTGAACGCATTGAAAAAATGAAAAAGCAAAATCAACCACGCCCTACTGACGTAAACTTTCAAAAACTTTTAGATAAGTATGACGAAATAGTTAAGCGACTTGAGTGCACCAGCAGAGCCATAAAGATAAAAGCGTTAGAAATTTTCTAACGCTTTTTTTATAAGTTAATTCCAATCTTTTAAGAAATTATAAAGTTTTTCCCTGATTTCTGTTGAAATAGAACCATTACCGTCTGGAAGTTCTAACAAATCCGCAACTGTATTAATACCCCAGTTCTTTAACTTTTTCAAGGTTGCTTCTAAAAAACCCAGGTTATCAATTTCTGTTTTATATATTGATGAATCTTTTATAAAGTCCTGTTTAGTAAGATGCATCTCATTATATGCATCTCCAATGGAATTGATAGTTGTTTCATCAGCGATTTTTTCGTATTCTACTTGCGTCATTTCTAAATTTAAAAATCTTTTTAACCTAAACACACCCACAAACTTACAACAATATCTATTGTTTGTTTCATAAGGGTCTAATTGAAATGCTAACCTATATGGTCTATAACCGACCTTTCCTCTTCTTTCATATAAAGTGTTTTTGTTATTAATATTTATTTCTCTAATTAGATTGCCATTATCAGTTAATTTGTTTTTCCACAGCCAACCATCTTCGTAACCATGCGATGTGCCGTCCATAAAAACAAACCAAGCAATCACTTCTTGTGCTCCAAAGTCATTTAATTCTAAACTACACGGTTGGAATGATTTATATCTTGTTCCTATTGTGTTATTCATTAAGTCTGCGTGAGACACTCCCCTAAAAATATCTCCTACAACAAATCGCTTCATAGTTTTCCCCCTTTGCAAATATTATTATTCGCTTTTTTCTAATATGCTTTGAGCCACATTTAAATCTTCTTCAATTAATTTTCTTAGCCTTTCATATGCATTATTGTTTTCGTCTATATTTTGATATTGATACACGAAAGAATAATCTTTCCCTTGATATTTACAATACTCTTTTTTCATAGAAACACTTTTTTCTTTACGATTAAACCAACTATCTTTAAACTCGTTGTATATATCTTCACAACTGTATTCGCTACTGTTTCTCTCTGCCATTATGCGATATTGGTATTCTTCTATTTGCACGCCTAAGGTTAGCCATTGTTCACTTTGTTCAGTTCTATTTGTATACCTTATATCAATCGTTACTTTTCCGTTGTTAAAACTTTGATGTATATCTATTTTAAAGTCTCCAAAAAAAGAACATGCTTTTAAGTTGTCATGTAAATA
>JAZOMU010000025.1:0-35420 GCA_045654125.1 Christensenellaceae bacterium | reverse complement strand
AACTGTTGATTGAAAAATCTTCTAATAAACGTTTTAAGCCATTTTAATATAGTTTGCTTATCAAACTCGCCCTTAAAACATTGAACTGCAACGGCATAGAGTTTTTTTGGACCAAAGCCGTTAACCAACATATTATATAGGTAAAAATCGTGCAGTTTATAAGGACCAACAATATCTTCTGTAACCTGTTTTATCATATCGTTATCAGATGGGATAAGTTCAGGACTAACGGGGGTATCTAAAACGTCTAAAAGAGTTGCTTTTAGCTTACCTTTGCTTTTTTCAGCATAATGCTCGGTTAAATGGCGAACGAGCGTTTTGGGGACTGAGCCGTTTACTGCATACATGCTCATATGGTCGCCATTATAAGTAGCCCAACCGAGAGCGAGTTCGGAAAGGTCGCCCGTACCCACCACCAAGCCACCAAACATATTCGCAATATCCATTAAAACTTGTGTGCGCTCTCTTGCCTGCGCGTTTTCATACGCTGCATCGTGCACGCTTTCTAAGTGGTTTATATCTTTCAAGTGGCGTTTAACCGACTTTGTTATATCAACTTTCTTTAGCGTTACGCCAAACGCCTTTGCTAAACGAATACTGTTTTCTAGCGTTCTTGAACTAGTACCAAAACACGGCATAGTTACGGCTATTATATCTTTAAGCGATTTACCTGATAATTGCACTGCCTTTACAGCTACGATTAAGGCAAGTGTTGAATCAAGCCCACCCGAAAGACCAAGTACCACCGTTTTGGCGTTTGTGTGAATTATTCTTTTCTTTAATCCTTGTGCTTGTATGTTTAATAGGTTCTCTTCTTCCCCCTTGTTTATAAAAGGCAATTTATTAAATATTCTATCAATACCGTTAAGGGTTGTATCTAAAGAAAAACTAATGGTCTTATATTCTTTTTCTAGTAAATCAGTTGATTTTATGAACTTTTTACTTCTATTATAATCAATCAAATCAAAATCTACCAAACAGGTGGTTAAACCGTTTTTATACGGTATGCTTTGCGCTAAAACTTCACCGTTTTCTGCTATAACGCAATACCCTGAAAACACAGTGTCGGTAGTAGATTCGCCATCGCCAGCGTTTACCAAGAGGTAGGCGCTAGTAATTTTAGAAGAGTGGTTTTTAACCATATTCAACTGCTCTTCTACAGCGTTTGCTCTATCGGGGTTAGCAGATAAATTTACTATGAGCCTTGCTCCGTTTACAGCGTGATTAACTGATGGGGGCAAGATAGCCTTCGCGTCGTCGCCAATTTCTACTGCAAACTTAAAGTTTCGCATATTTTCTACTGCAAAAATCAAGTTTTTTCCAAAAGGAACAGCTTTATTTGTTTCATCTAAGTATACCGAACGAATTTTATCATCAGCGCTATTAAAATATCTTTTTTGATTTACTGCATCGCTATCTAGCATATAAGTTTTAGGCACTATACCTATAACTTTACCGTTTGCAACCACTGAACACGCATTATATAGCGCCCCATCTACTGCAAAAGGCATACCCACCAAGGCAACTATATTTTTATTTGCCGTATATTCAGCGATTTTAATAATTGCACTCTCTGCTGAATCAATAAGGATTTTAGAATTAAATAAATCCCCTGCCGTGCTACCCGTTAAACAAAGTTCTGGAAAGGCTACCAATCTCGCACCACTCTCTATAGCCTGGTCTATTCCCTTTTTAATTGAATTTTCGTTAAATTCAACGTCTGCAACCTGTATCTCTGGTGTAAAAGTTGCAATTTTTAAATAGCCAAAATTCATAAATATCTCCATTTTTAATAAAATTTGTGTTTTTACAAGTTCTATTTTACACTGTTTTTTTAATTTTTGCAATATTTTACACAATAAAAAACAGCAAAAATTGCATTTTTGCAAAATTTTGCTGTTTTAATATTAGACGATTTGTTTTTTGCTAATTATACATATTGCTATTATCAGCAATAATTGCCCCTAAATCTGCTACAAGCTCTTCTGCTTCTTCAGTTACGCTTACAGTTAATACCTTAATTTTTCTAGAAAATAGCGCAAGACTTATTACCCCAACAGGCACTGAAGCTTGTAGCTGAAGCCATACGGACACACTTCTCTTTTTTAATAAAATTCCCAAAACTACTAATACTATACTTACCATCATGAAAACTATGCCCATGCCAATTTCTTCTGTCATTAACATTAAAAAAGCTAGTGACCATAAACATACGCCAATTATAACCATTAACCAATTTCTTTTTTCATCGTAAGAAGTTGATACGCCACTAACTTTATTTAAGGCATACTCATTAGTTGCTTGTAATTTTCCGTTAACAACTGTTTCGTCTACTATTCTTTTATCAGTAATTACAAGATTTTTTTCGGTTTTTCTACTAGCTAATATTTTACCGTTCTTAAATGTTGCATAATGCCAACTTTTTAATTCTTTTTCGTTTTCACCTAATTTAATCATAATTCTCCTTTGCTCGCCTAATATCTTATGTATACATTATATATTCCACATGTCTATATGTCAAGCTTTTTTAATATATATAATGTTTGCATAATATAATGTTCGGATAAGGAGGTACATAAGTACAATGAAGTTACGTATTCTTGAGATATTAAAACAAAAAAATAAAACTAAATATTGGTTATATAATCAATTGGGATTAAGTTATCAAAATTTTAACAAAATCGTAAATAATCAAACGAGCGCTATTAAATTTGACAATTTGAAAGCTATTTGTGATATTTTAGAATGCACACCTAACGATTTGTTTGAAGATTATTGCAATAAATAAAAACACTATTTTTCGTCTAATCAACAAAAAATAGTGTTTGGTTTACCTTTTAACGTGTAACTTACGTTGTCAAATTTTAATGTTAACAGCATCGCAAAAATGCAAGGTCATTTGCATTTTATTCTTCATAACCGTTTGGATTTTTAGTTTGCCAATTCATAGCATCTCTGCACATATCGTCTATTGTTTTAGTAGCTTCAAAGCCTAAAATTTCTTTTGCTAGGCTTGGGTCTGCATAACACTCGTCAATATCGCCTGGGCGACGAGGCAAAATCTTATAAGGAATAGGTTTACCTGTAACCTTTTCAAACGATTTAACCATATCAAGCACGCTAAAGCCCTTGCCCGTGCCAAGATTTACTATAATTAAACCGGGGTTTTCAGCTAGTTTATTAACTGCCAGCACGTGACCTTTAGAAAGGTCTACTACGTGAATATAATCTCTTACCCCAGTGCCATCTGGCGTATTGTAGTCGTTGCCAAAAACTCCTAAATATTCTCTCTTACCAACAGCAACCTGTGTGATATACGGGCATAGGTTGTTTGGAATACCTTTGGGGTCTTCCCCTATCATACCCGATTCGTGTGCGCCAACTGGGTTAAAGTATCTTAAAATTGCTATATTAAAAGTTGGGTCTGCTTTATATAGGTCTTTTAAGATATATTCTATAAATAATTTTGTGCTACCATATGGGTTTGAAGTGGAAAGTGGAAAATCTTCTTTAATGGGTACGCTTTTTGGTTTGCCGTACACCGTTGCAGATGATGAAAACACTAAGTTTTTCACATTGTGCTCACGCATTGCAAAGGCTAACACTAAAAGCCCTTCAATATTGTTTTCATAATATTCTAACGGCTTTGCTACCGATTCACCAACAGCCTTAAGACCTGCAAAGTTAATTACTGCGTCTATCTTGTTTTCATCAAAAATTTTATCCAAAATAGCTTTATCACGAATATCGCCTTCGTAAAACTTAACCGATTTGCCCGTTATTTTTTCCACTCGCCTAACGGCTTCTATCTTGCTATTCATAAGATTGTCAACACAAACTACTTCGTGCCCTGCGTTCAATAATTCTACCGAAGTGTGCGAGCCTATGTACCCTGCACCACCCGTAACTAATACTTTCATTTTTTCTCCTTTCTATCCTTACTAGCTTTAATATTATTTTATTCCGTTTGCGTTTAAGAAGCGCTTAAATCCTGCCCTACCGTTTTCATCAGCCTTAAAAACTGCCGTGTTAAATAAAATGTTCTTACAGGTTAAATTTACCATTTCTGTAACGCGATTTTGTGCGCTTTCCATATCCGAACAAACGCCTTTCTCGAATAGTTCTTTAATCATATATCTATGCGCGTATAAATAGTTATCTTCTTTAGAAAGTTCATCTTGGTTATACTCTACCTTGCCACAAAGAATTTCAGCTATCATATTGAGTTGTTTTTTCAATCTACCCGGAAGAATAAATAGCCCCATTGCTTCAATAAGACCTATACCTTCCTTTTTGATATTATGATATTCAGGGTGAGCGTGGAAAACGCCATCTGGATATTCTTCATTAGTTATGTTGTTGCGAAGAATCATATCAATTATATAGGTTTTACCAATCTTTCTTGCCACGGGTGAAAGCGAGTTGTGCTTTACACCATCAGTTTGTGCGAAAATGTAGCACTTTTCATCAGTGTAATTTTCCCACGATTTTATAATATCTGTTGCAAGATTTTTTATAGACTCTCTATCACCACTTTCTAGCCGAACTACGCTATTATACCAGTCTACCACGCCCACTTTTACGGCAGGATATTTCTGCGTACTAAACTCTTCTTTTACAGATGCTTTATGCATTGGCATTAAGTGTTCGCCACCTTGAAAATGCTCGTGGTTAAGTATTGAGCCACCGATAATTGGTAGCGCTGCGTTAGAGCCTATCATATAATTTGGGAAAAAATCAACGAAATCTAATATCTTTTCTACCGTGTCGCCTGCAATGTGCATGGGCGCGTGATTTTCTGAAATAGCTATCATATGCTCGTTATAGTAAGCGTAGGGCGAGTACTGAACAAACCATTTTTCACCACCTAAATTGAGAGATATAGTTCTTATGTTTTCTCTTGCAGGGTGGGTTAAAGTTCCTTCAAACCCTTCGTTTTCCTTACAAAGCAAGCACATAGGATATTTACTGCTTTTTTTAGGCGCAGTTAAAAGTTTAGCTATTTCCTTATTGTCCTTTTCAGGCTTACTTAAGTTTACTGTAATTTCTAAAAACTTCTCTCCGTCAATAAATTCCCACTTCAAATTTCTACTAATCGCCGTTTTTTGAACGTAGTTGTTCTTTACCGATAAATCGTAAAAATATTTACAAGCGCTCTCTATACCTTCTTCAGCTTTTAACTTCATAAAGGTTTGATTTACCTTTGAGGGCAATGGTGAAAGTATACCCATAATGTAAGTGCTATAGAGATTTTCCTTCCCACTCTCAATAATGCCGTTCTCTAATGCATAATTTTCAATATCTGCAACTAAAAGGTCCGGCACGTCAAGTTGGTCTATAAACCCTAAATCCCCAGCTTCTTCACAAGGCTCTCCCAGCTTAAATTCACGAAGTAATAAATTGCGCGTATAAATCTCGTCTCTTTCATCAAGGTGCAAAAATCTTTTTGCATAACGCAATAATTTTTCAATTAAAATTTTTCCGTCTACCATTAATCGTCTCTCCTTTTGCCGTAATAGTAATAAAATTTACATTCTTTATTGGAATTGTAAAGCTTTCTTTCTCTATCTGCTCGCTTGCCAAAATACTTTTCAAAACTTTTTGCACTGGTTATCACAAATGCAGACCAGCCTTCTAGTCTTTTATAAACCTCTCCAAGTGATTTGTAGCACGCTTCTGCTTCCCTTATATCGTAAACCCTTTCCCCGTAAGGTGGGTTAGTTACTATGGTGCCGTTCTTTAGGTCGCTGTTAAAATTCTTAACGTCTGAAACCGAAAAACGAATTTTATCATAAACACCTGCTCGCTGTGCGTGGCGTTTTGCTAGCTGAATTGCTTTAGGGTCTATATCTGATGCAAAAAATTCTAGTGGAATATCTCGCTTTTCATTATCAACAGCTTGCTCATAAACTCGCTCAAAAACCTTTTTATCAAAATTAACCCAATCGTTAAAAGCAAAAGTTCTACCCTTACCACCAGCAATGTTCATTGCTATCTTAGTTGCTTCTATAGCAATAGTTCCCGAACCACAAAACGGGTCTGCAAAAGGGCGGGTTTTATAAAAATCACTAAGCAATACAAGTGCAGATGCAAGCGTTTCTTTAATTGGCGCAATACCAACCAAATCACGATATCCCCTTTTATGCAGTCCTTTACCACTGGTGTTTAGATATAAAGAAACGGTATCCTTAAAAATAGAAAATTCCACACCGTAATCAGCGCCGTTTTCGGGCAAATATTTAAGGTTGTATTTACTACCAAGCCTATTAGATATCGCTTTCTTAATTATGCCTTGACAAGCAGAAGTTGCAAACAACTGGCTCTTTACACACTTGCCGTTAACAGTTACCCTGCCATCTGACGGGATAAAGTTTTCCCACTCTGCGTTAAAAGTTCCTTCAAACAAACAATCAAAATCAAGCGCAGTAAATTCTGCAACCTTTATGTAAACTCTATCAGCAGTGCGCAAAGTTAAATTACACTTTGCAATTTCATCTTTACCACCCAAAAAGGTAAGCGCGCCGTTTACTGCCGGAACGCTCTCAATACCTTGTCTTTCGAGCTCTGTTTTAAGCACTTTTTCTACACCCGAAGCACAGGTTACAGTTATTAAAAACTTATCGGGAAAATCGTAATTTTTAGCCATCTCTTATATTTTAATAAAAGAGAAAAAATAAATCAAGTAAATATAGGTTTTTATATAAATTTTTATTATTGATTGTATTAGTTTATATATAAATATATAATTGACATCGCGCGGCTTTTGTTGTAGAATATAATAGGTATATTTTTCGGAGTGTAAAAATGAACGTTAATAGGTTTAAAAACTCCAAACCGTTTAGTCGGTGGGATACGGCTGTTTATCTAGTGGTGGCTTTTTTAATCTTTCTTTTGTTCTTGTTTTTTGTAATTATTCCTAAAACGAGCGATAGCGAAAGTTTGGGCTTTACAGTAACCAGTAATGAGAAAACCGTTGTTTCATATAGTTACGGCTCTAAAAATTTTAAGATTGATAGTGATTTTACTGATTTAGTAGTGATTAACGAAGTTGAAAGTGGATATAACCTAACTATCTATACAGACGTGGACAAGGTTCACTTTAACACGCTTTTCATTAACGAAGAAAACAAAACTGTTAAAATGGCTAGTACTGATTGCAGGTCAAAACAGTGCACTTATTTACACGAAGTTGGTTCAAAAGGTATTATTTACTGCGCACCAAGGTCTCTTAAGATTTCACCACTTAGTGGTAGTGGATTTATTCCACCTGTCGTGGGGTGATACTTATGAAAAGATTTTCTACTTCTAAGTTTGCGCTCTGTGGATTACTTTCAGCATTGAGCACGATTACTTTTATAATTGAAGGCTTATTTCCCCCACTATTTTTACCTGGGGCAAGAATGGGCATATCTAACGTATTTATTCTTTTATCGATACTCTTATTAGGCGCTAAATACGGTTATATAACCCTTGCCGTGAAAGTATTGCTCGGCTCACTGTTATCAGGTAATTTTTTTAGTGCAGTTTACGCGTTACCAGCAGGGATTCTTTCCACTACGCTTGAAATTTTACTAATCAACTATACAAAAAAGATTAGTCTAGTTGCCATTAGCGTTGCAGGTGCCATATTAAACACAACCACTCAAAACCTGATTTTTTGTTTGTTAACTAATACTGTTGAGTATTTAAGCTATTTACCCTACCTTGCACTTGTAGGCGTGCTTGGTGGCGTTACGGTAGGACTTACCGTCTACCTAGTAATAAAAATTTTACCTACAAAATACTTTGTACAAAAATAATCAAAGGAGATATAGCTTTGAGTTTACGAAAAGGCAAATTTTTTCCTTACGGTATA
The DNA here is from genome assembly GCA_045654125.1 of Christensenellaceae bacterium. Classification (GTDB taxonomy): domain Bacteria; phylum Bacillota; class Clostridia; order Christensenellales; family Borkfalkiaceae; genus UBA1259. The sequence goes on along the minus strand of JAZOMU010000025.1, from coordinate 27,565 downwards.
CACGTTAAGGATATGAAAGATTTATGTGCCGACAGCCCTATTGAAAAGATGCCTGCACCTGCTAAAGTTTATATTAGCATGGTTCAGCATATCGGCGCACCTGCAATCCCCGTAGTTAACGTGGGAGACAAGGTTACTAAACGCCAACTCATTGGTAAGGCTAGTGGCGTGATTTCTGCAAACGTGTTTTCTTCTATTTGTGGAACGGTTACAGCCATCGAAGATATAGTTACTGCAAGTGGACTTAAAATGAAACACGTTGTTGTGGAAAACGACGGCAGAAATGAAGAAGTTTTATTCGACAACATAGCCGATTTTGAGCCACAAACGATAATCGAAAGAATTAGGCTAGCTGGTATAGTTGGTTTAGGTGGCGCAGGCTTTCCTACGGCAGTTAAACTTTCCCCATCAATCCAGTTAGACACGTTAGTTGTAAACGGTGCAGAGTGCGAACCCTACCTTAACTGCGACTATCGACTAATGATTGAAAACACCGAAGATATTTATAGGGGAATTAAATACGCTGCAAGGGCGCTCAATATTAAAAAAATAGTTATTGGTATTGAAGCGAATAAGCCTAAAGCTATTGAAGCCTTTAGTAAATATCACGACTTAGAAGTAGTGGTTCTTAAAAAGCAATACCCTATGGGCAGTGAAAAACATTTAATTTACTGCACTACAGGAAGAAAAGTTCCTGTCGGCAAAATGCCGTTTGACGTTGGATGTTGCGTGCAAAACATTAAAACGCTCATTGCAATCAAGCACGCTATTGAAGACAACAAGGCGTTATCTTCAACAGTGCTTACCGTGAGTGGTAACGGCATTAAAACGCCAAAGAACTTGCGCATACAAATAGGTACCCCATTAGAAGACGTTATAGAATTTTGTGGTGGCACGGTTGGTGAAACTGTTAAGATTATTTCTGGTGGGCCTATGATGGGCAAAATTATGATAGGCACTAAATCTTACACTAGAAAAACCAATTCCGGTTATTTATTCCTTACCGAAAAGGAAGCTTCGTTAAGCCAGCCTACTAACTGTATAAACTGCGCTGAATGCGCTAGAAATTGCCCTATGCGTTTAATGCCTATGTATATTGAAAGCTCTGCTCTCGCTGGGGACTTTGAAAAGGCTGAAAAATATGGCGCAATGAACTGTTTAGAGTGTGGAACTTGTGCTTATAACTGCCCTGCAAAACGTTCGCTTGTTCAGAGCATTGCTATGGCTAAAAGTAAAATAAAGGAGATGAAAACAAATGGCAGAAAGTAAACTTTTAACTTATTCTTCTTCTCCCCACGTTAAAGGACCAAGAACTACTAAGACAATTATGATAGACGTTTGTATAGCCCTTTTCCCTGCCGTTGTTATGGGTATAGTGTTCTTTGGGCTTAACGCGTTCTTAATTATCCTTACTTCGCTAATAAGTGCCGTTGTAAGTGAATTCGTTTATCTTTTGATTGCAGGCAAGGCTTTAAAGCAAATAGCAAAAGAGTTTGACTTTACTTCTTGCGTTACCGGTCTATTGATTGCACTATCTTTAGGCTCTCAAACGCCCCTATACGTTCCAGCACTAGCTAGCGTGTTTGCAATTATAGTGGTTAAAATGCTTTTCGGGGGCACGGGCAAAAACCTAGTTAACCCTGCCGTTACTGCTAGAATATTTGCCTTTATGTCTTTTACTATCGTGCTTAGTGGTTGGGTAGCACCATCCATTTCAAGCCTTTTCGGTGGAAGTAGTTTTAACCCAGAAACCAGTGCAACAATTCTTACCGATACTTTAACTGACAAAACTCTTTCTATGCACCCTATTGATTTATTACTCGGAACGGGTGTTTACGGTTGCATAGGTGAAACCTGCAAGGTAGCGTTACTTATCGGTGGTATTTATCTTGTTGTTCGTAAAGTTATTTCCCCTATATTCCCACTTATTTACATAGCTGTTACCGGTCTATTTAGCGTTGTGCTTTGTGGCTTTAATTTTGAATATTTCTTACCATCTATTTTATCTGGTGGTTTGATTTTGGGCGCTATATTTATGGCAACCGATTACACCACTACCCCAAACACTTTACTTGGAAATATAATCTATTTTACGGCACTAGGACTTATTACTGCAGGATTAAGAAATGCTTGTGGTATAGAAGTAGTTTCATTTGCAATTCTGCTTGGTAACTTATTCGTGCCGTTAATTGATAAATTTATCATACCAAAGCCATTTGGTTATAAAAAACCGAATAAGACAAAGGGGCGTAACTATGTCTAAACTTTTTCAAAACATTTGGTTTAAGTGTATAACCTGCTTGCTATTAATTTTACTTTTCTCTGGCGCAAGTATCGCAATTTTGAGCGACGTTTTATACGTTTCGTCTGATGAGCGAATAGCGCGTTCAATAACTAAAATCTACGGCGAAGAAAAAGAATATCAAATCGTTCTTGATGAAAAGGTTGATTGTGGGGATTTCGGCTCGATAGATAAAATCTTTTTAGTTGGTGATAAAAACGCTGAGTCTTTCGACTACTTATTCCACACTGTTGGCGAACACGGATTTAAGGACGGCTCTATTACCTATTGGATTAAAGTTGCTTCTAACAACGGCACTCTTTCAATAGGGAAAATGATAATTGAAAGTAACAAAAGCCAATCGTTTATCGGTAGTGTTAACGATACTTGGCACACAAACTTATACGTAGAAGTGGTTGGCTCTAAGTATTTAACGCCTTGGAGCGACGTTGCAAAAAAAGACCCTGACTTTGAGCACGTGCCTACTACTGGGGCAACAAAATCTAAAACGGCATCTTGCAATGCAGTTAACGCTGTAATTTACTATATTTCACAAGGGGGATTAGCATAATGAAAACTAATTTTAGAAAAATTGCTAAAGACGGCGTTTTAACTAATAACCCTTCACTGAAATTAGTGCTTGGCACTTGCCCTACACTCGCTCTTACCACAATGGCTATGAACGGCGTATATATGGGCATTGCCGTTACTTTCGTTTTAATTTGCAGTAATGTTTTTATCTCTATATTGCGTAGAGTTATTCCTAATCAAGTGCGCATACCTGCATTTGTTCTTATAATAGCAACCTTTGTTACTATAGTAAGGCTTGTACTGGACAAACTTTTACCCGACCTTTACGAATCGCTAGGTCTTTATTTACCGTTAATAGTTGTTAACTGCATAATCTTAGCAAGAGCTGAAAGCTTTGCTAGTAAGAACGGCATTATCGCATCTGCTTGCGACGGGCTTTTTATGGGCATAGGGTTTATGCTTGCTTTAACGCTTATGGGTGCGTTTAGGGAAATTTTGGGCGCAGGAGCTGTGTTTGGAATTCAGCTTTGGGATTTCAAAATTGGGTTCTTCTCTTCAAGCGCTGGCTCGTTCTTCACTTACGCATTATTTATTGCAGTGTTTAGTTTAGTTTCTTCAATAATATCTAACAAAAAGAAGAAAAAAGAGTTTTATGCTGAAAGAAAAAATACTTCAACCGACTGCAAGGAGGATATGTAATTATGGCTGAACTTATAATGATTATTGTTTCTGCTGTGTTTATAAACAACTTTGTAGTAGTTCAATTTTTGGGGATTTGCCCTTTCCTTGGCGTTAGTAAAGACTTTAAGAGTGCTTTGGGTATGGGGCTTGCCGTTACTTTCGTAATGACTATTACCTGCCTTATCACCTACCCCATTTATACCTTTATACTAGTGCCATTGAAAATAGAATTTATGGAAATAATAGTGTTTATTTTCATCATAGCATCTATCGTGCAAATGATTGAAATGGCACTAAAGAAATTTTCACCCACTCTATACAATGCTATGGGTATTTATCTTCCATTAATCACTACTAACTGTGCCGTTCTTGGTGTTGCAGAACTCGTTATTGATAGTGCGCAAATTGCTACCCTTATCGGCATTGAAGCTTCTGCAATGAATATGGGTTTTGCAGTTCTTTACGGATTATTTGCAGGAATTGGTTTTACCGTTGCAATAGTATTGATGAGTGGTATGCGCGAAAAAATTACACGTTTGCCTATCAACAAACATCTTAAAGGCTTTCCAATCGCAATGATTGCTGCCTGCTTTATTGCAATGGCGTTCTACGTGTTTGCGTTAATTTAGGAGAATAATATGAATTACCTTTTACTTCAATCACTAAATACAACAACACTTTTTACCGTAATAGCTATCGTAGCAGTTATAGCAGTTATCTTTGCAGCATTAATAGTGCTTGTTTCAAAACTTTGTTTTGTTAAAGAAGATGAGAAAGCTAAAGCCGTTTCAGAGCATCTTGCAGGTGCAAACTGTGGTGGCTGTGGGTTTGCAGGTTGTGCTGACTTTGCTAAAGCACTTGCCGAGGGCAAGGCTAAAATAAACGACTGTGGCGCTACTTCTAACGAAGATAAAGAAGAAATTGCCAAAGTTCTAAATATCCCATTTTCTGCTAGCACAAAATCTTTTGCTGTTGTAAAATGCGCAGGTGGTAAAAATGCGCTTGATAAATATAACTACGTTGGCAACGAAGGCTGTACTAACCAAAACTCTTTTATGGGTGGTAGTAAAGTTTGCAAAGAAGGTTGTTTAGGTGGTGGCACTTGCGTTAGCGCTTGTATAGAAAATGGCGTAAAAGTTGTTGATGGCGTTGCCATTATCGATAAATCATTATGCAAGGCCTGTGGCGCATGCGTTATTAAATGCCCTAAAAACATTATTGAACTTATCCCTGCTGATAGCATAGTGTACGTAGCCTGCTCTACTTCTTGCCGTGGCAAAGACGTAATGGGTGCTTGCAAAGTTGGTTGCATCGGTTGTGGATTATGTGCTAAAAGCTGTCCACAAGGCGCTATAACTATGGAAAACAACTTGCCTATTATAGATTATTCTAAGTGTAGTGGTTGCAAAGTTTGTGTTCAAAAATGCCCTAGAAAATGTATTAAAGAATTATAACGTGTTGCATATTAAAAGAGCGTTGCTGTTAGCAACGCTCTTTTTTGTTCAATGATTAAAAAGATTTTTTATCTATTAAATTTCCATCAATATCTTTTAAGATTATTTCACAGTTTTCTAAGACAATATAGCTACTCGGCGTGTTGTTTTTAGGTAGGGATAACGAACCTGCGTTCGCCACTACCGTGCCGTTTATATTCTCAATAAATCCTGTATGAAAATGCCCGTAGATAACTGCGTTATATTTGGTCTTTGGCATATTATCTTTATTATAAACGTGGCCGTGAGTTAAAAACACTGATTTACCCTCAATTAAAATACACGCATCTTCAATAAAATCAAACTCTGAAATCATAGTGTCAACAGCGCTATCGCAATTGCCTTTAACAACGATAAGCTTATCTTTAACGGCATTAAGCAATTTTGCAACTTCCATAGGCGCATAATCCTTAGGCAAATTGTTTCTAGGCCCGTGGTTATAAACATCGCCCAAAATTACTATTTTATCGGCGTTTTCACTCTCTAAAACATCTATTATTTTTTTTGCGAAGTAACTTGAACCGTGCAAATCTGATGCTACTAAAATTTTCATTATTTTTTCTCCACTAAGTCAAACACAACTTCTTTTGCAAGCATAAGACCAGCCGTAGCAGGCACAAATATCATTGACGGGGGAACTCTCTTGCCCTTTTCCGTTTGCTCTTCTATCGTCTTAATAGGCTCTTCTTCCGAATAAATAATCTTTAATTGGTTTATCCCACGATTATTTAATTCCCTACGCATAACCCTTGCAAGTGGGCAAACTTTGGTCTTTTTTATATCGGTTATCTTTAATAAAGCTGGGTCAGTTTTTGCACCCGTGCCCATACAGGAAATTATCGGCACGTTATTCGCTTTAGCACGGCTAATTAGCTCTAGTTTTGCCGTTACCGTGTCAATTGCATCGACGATATAATCAAACTGCGAAAAGTCAATCTCATCAGCCGTTTCAGGCAAATAGAAAAGTTTTACGCCGTGCACTTTTACAGTTGGGTTTATTGATAAAATCCTTTGTTTCATTGCCCAAACCTTATCTTTACCCAGATTATCAACTGTTGCTATAATTTGCCTATTGAGATTGCTTTCAGTCACCATATCGCTATCGATAATAGTAATCTCACCTATACCAGAACGAACAAGCGCTTCTACAACGTATCCACCTACACCACCTATTCCGAAAACGGCAACGTGTGAATTTTGCAATATATTCAGCTTATCTTCGCCAATAAGCGTTTTTACACGAGAGAATGCTTGCATTATAAAAGATAAATACCCTTTTCAGCGTTTTCTTTTATCATCTTATCCGACCATATAGATGCTTGAACTTCACCTATATGAGCCTTTCTTAAAAAGAACATACAAAGCCTTGATTGACCTATACCACCACCAATTGTAAGTGGCAATTTGTTTTCTATAATATCTTTACAATACGGATTTTCAAGCTTGTTTAGTTCTTTTTTCTTTTTTAACTGCTTTAATAAACTCGTTTGGTCTACACGGATACCCATTGAAGATATTTCTAGCGCAATGCCCAAAACGTCATACCAAAGCAGTATGTCGCCGTTAAGTTTCCAATCATCGTAGTCGGCAGCCCTACCATCGTGTGGCATACCATCTGAAAGTGGCCAGCCTATTTGATAAATAAAAACTGCACCGTATTTTTTAGCAACTGCGCTTTCCCTTTCTTTTCTACTCAAGCTTGGATAGTCTTTTTCTAGTTGTTTAGTAGAAACAAAAGTGATTTCTCTAGGTAGGTTGTTGCTGATTTCAGGGTATTTTGCACTTACTGCTTTGGAAAGCTTAAGTAGCGCCTTATAAATACTCTTAACAGTCTTTTTTAAGTACGATAATTTTCTATCTTCCTTGGTAATTATTTTTTCCCAATCCCATTGGTCAACGTAAACCGAGTGAATAGCGTCAAGCGTTTCGTCTCTACGAATAGCGTTCATATCGGTATAAAGCCCACTTTCAGCTTCAAAACCGTATTTTGCAAGCGCCATTCTCTTCCACTTTGCAAGAGATTGAACTACTTCCACTTCCTTGCCAATATCAGCAACGTCAAAGCGAACTGCACGCTCGTATCCGTTAAGGTTGTCGTTAAGTCCTGTTTCTGGGCAAACGAAAAGTGGTGCTGACACGCGCGTGAGTTTTAGCGCTTTTGCTAGTTCTTTCTCAAAAGTATCTTTTATGAATTTTATGGCAATCTCCGTTTGCAAAAGATTCAACGTAGATTCGTACTTCATAGTTTATTCTATAACTCCTTTGTAGAGTGGGTATTTTTCTATAAGTTTCTTAACTTCTGTTCTTACGAAATCAAATGCTTCTTCCTTTTTATTGATAATTTCGGTAATAAGCTCTGCAATCTTTCTACAATCATCTTCCTTAAAGCCACGGCTTGTTACACTTGGCGTACCAATACGAACACCACTTGTTACAAACGGTTTTTGCTTATCGAAAGGAATTGCGTTCTTGTTTAAAGTAATGTTTACTTCGTCAAGCATCTTTTCTAAGTCTTTACCGGTAACGTCCTTATCAGATAGGTCTAAAAGCATTAAGTGGTTATCCGTACCACCAGAAACGAGATTTACACCGAGTTCTAAGAATCTTTCGCTCATTGCTTTAGAGTTCTTTAATACTTGTTCTTGGTAAGCCTTAAATTCAGGTTTAAGCGCTTCACCAAAAGCCGCCGCCTTTGCTGCGATTATGTGCATTAAAGGACCACCTTGAGTGCCTGGGAATACAGCCTTATCAATGATTTTAGCGTATTGTTCTTTACACAAAATCATACCACCACGTGGACCACGAAGAGTTTTATGCGTGGTAGTTGTAACGAAATCTGCGTAAGGAACGGGGCTGGGATGAAGCCCTGTTGCAACTAGGCCTGCAATGTGGGCGATATCTACCATCATATAGCAACCTACTTTATCACAAATTTCTCTAATTCTCTTGAAGTCAATAATTCTAGGATATGCACTTGCGCCACATACAAAGATGTTAGGTTTAACTTCTAGAACTTGCTTTTCAAGGTCATCGTAATCAATCGTTCCTGTTTCTTCTTTAACGCCGTAACCTACTGCATTAAAATACTTACCAGAAACGGTTACAGGACTACCGTGGGTTAAGTGCCCACCGTGAGCAAGGCTCATACCCATAATAGTATCGCCTGGGTTAAGCACTGCAAAGTAAACTGCAAAGTTAGCGTTTGCACCACTGTGTGGCTGAACGTTTGCATGGTCTGCACCAAAAAGCTTTTTTGCTCTTTCAATTGCGAGCGTTTCAACGATATCAACGCATTGGCAACCACCATAATAACGGTGTTCAGGATAGCCTTCTGCATACTTATTAGTTAACACGCTACCTGCTGCCAATAAAACGCTTTCTGAAACAAAGTTTTCACTTGCAATAAGTTCAATATTGTTTCTTTGTCTAGTTAGTTCTTTTTCCAAACCTGCATAAAGTTCAGGGTCGGAATTCTTGATGGAAGTTAAGTCAATCATTTTTATTTCTCCTACGTTTTTATACGTTATTTTTTTCAATTATCTGTATTTGCAACTTCTAAAACCGAAATTATACTCGGACAGAAAGACTGCGTTCTTTTTAGTTTTTTATCTATTAGTCCTAAAACAAAAAACCAAAGCACTATAAATGCTAAACTAAAAATCAAAGTGTAAATTTCTTTTTTTATTATCACAAAGGCTAAAACTGCTGACATGCCTATTAAAAGAAGTGGCACTAGGAATACCAAGATTGCACCAAGTAGTTTTGCATCCTTTTCCGTTTCAAAAAGCACGATATCGCCCACTTTAGCGCCTGCTTCGTTTTTTGCATCAAACTCTATGCTTGAAGCGTTTTTTGGAAAAAGACACATTCCACATTTGCTACACTCGTCTTTCTTATCCACTTTTACAGTTGCTTTATTGCCGTTTGTGGCAGTAACTACGCCTATTTCTTTCATTACTCTTTTAATATAAAGTCTTTAATATCTGAAAAGGCAATTTCAGTTTCCGTTCCGTCTGCCATTTTTTTCAGTTTTACAATGCCTTTTTCTAGTTCATCTGAACCGACAACACCAACGTATTCAGCACCAATTTTATCAGCGTACTTAAATTGCGCTTTTATGCCACGATTCATATGGTCAAAATCAACGCTAACGCCTTGTTTTCTAAGTTCGTTTGCAATGCCGAATACTTTAGTGGAAGCATCTTCACCCATAGGCGCAAGATATACTTTAATTTTGTTCGGGTTGGGGATTTCCACGCCCGTATTTTCCAAAAGCATTAAAATTCTTTCAATACCAACTGCAAAACCTATACCAGCAACGTCGTTTCCACCGAGCTGTGCGATAAGCCCATCATATCTACCACCACCACAAACTGTGCCTTGTGCACCGATGTTCTCAGATACGAATTCAAAAACCGTTTTAGTATAATAATCGAGCCCACGAACGATGTTAGCATCAACCTTATACTCTACGCCTGCAATGGTCAATAAGTTTTGAACTTTTTCAAAGTGCGCTCTACAATCATCACAAATATAATCTAAAATCTTAGGTGCATTTGCCGTTATCTTTTTACAATCTGCGTTCTTGCAATCCAAAATCCTAAGTGGGTTTTTATTTATCCTATCCTTACAAAGTTCGCACATTGAATCAAGATTATCGTTTAAATATTCCTTTAGTGCGTTTTGATATTTTATACGGCACTCTTTACAACCGATACTGTTGATATATAGAGTTATATTTTTAATGCCTACCTTATCTAAAAAGGTCTTTGCTAAAAGTATAGTTTCTGCATCAATATTAGCGTCGGTTGCGCCTAAAAATTCCACGCCAAACTGGTGAAACTCTCTTAAACGCCCTGCTTGTGGGCGTTCGTAACGGAAACATTGGGTTATATAATAAAATTTTGCTGGCAATGCTGAAGAGATTAGTCCGTTTTCCACGAAAGCTCGTGCAACACCTGCAGTTCCTTCTGGCTTCAAGGTAATGCTTCTTCCACCCTTATCTAAAAAGGTATACATTTCCTTATTTACTATATCAGTTGTTTCGCCAACACCACGCAAAAATACTTCGGTATGCTCAAAAGTTGGCGTTCTAATTTCTGATGCTCCAAAAATTTTAGCAACTTCTCTTGCTGTGCTTTCTACAAACTGCCATTTATAGCTTTCGCCAGCTAATACGTCTTTTGTTCCTTTTGGTATGTTTATCATCTTTCTTTTTCCTTACAGGATATATTTTTTAAGGTCTTTTGTTTTGGTTACGCCACCAAGCTTTTCCAACACGTATTTTCTATCTACAACCGTTTCTTTTGCCATAGTGTCACCACCTGCTTCAAAGGAGATATCTTCTAAAAGATTTTCCATAACCGTGTGCAATCTTCTTGCCCCGATATCTTCACGAGTTGCGTTCATATCTTCAGCAATCCTAGCTATTTCTGCTATTGCGTCTTCGGTAAATTTAAGCTCTACACCGTCTACTTTAAGTAAGGTTGCATACTGCAAGGTAATTGCGTTTTGTGGAGTGGTTAAAATCTCTATAAAGTCTTGCTTAGTTAAACTGTTTAGTTCAACTAGAATTGGAAATCTACCTTGCAATTCAGGAATTAAGTCCGATACCTTTGAAACGTGGAAAGCACCTGCCGCAATAAAGAGTATATAATCGGTCTTAATTGAGCCGTACTTTGTTTGAATAGTAGAGCCTTCTACTATCGGTAAAATATCCCTTTGCACGCCTTCACGAGAAACGTCTTGCCCACTACTATTAGTACCTTTTGCTGCAATCTTATCTATTTCGTCGATAAAAATTATACCTTCGTTTTCTGCACGACGAATTGCCTCTTCATTAACCGAATCGCCATCAATAAGCTTGTCAGCTTCTTCGTCTAAAAGAATTTTTCTTGCTTCCTTTACCGTAAGCTTTCTCTTTTTACGCTTTTTAGGTAGCATATCGCCGAAAATACTGCCTATGCTAATTTCTGCACCACCCGGCACTAATTCCATAGGCTTTGGCGCATCTACGATATCTACTTCTATCACTTCGTTATCATAGTAGCCTTTCTTTAATCCTTCTGCAATATTTTTTTCAAAGATTTCCACAGGTGTTTCGCCACGCTCTACCTTTCTCGCTTCGGCTATAATTTTAACTAGCTTCGCATCTACCGTTGCGCCTGCTTTTTCGGTAACTTTCTTAAATCTTTCTTCCTTAACAAGCCTTACCGAGCATTCTACTAAATCTCTTATCATAGATTCAACGTCTCTTCCAACGTAACCTACTTCGGTATACTTGGTAGCTTCAATCTTAATAAAAGGCGCACCTACTAGCTTTGCAAGTCTTCTTGCAATTTCCGTTTTACCTACACCGGTAGGGCCTTTCATTATGATGTTCTTTGGCGTTATTTCATCCATTTCGGCTTTAGTAAGCTGGCTTCTTCTATATCTATTGCGAAGCGCAATTGCTACAGCCTTTTTAGCTTCACGCTGGCCGATAATGTATTTATCAAGTTCATTTACTATTTGTTTAGGAGTTAAATTCATCTTTTACCCCCCCTTAAAGCACTTCGCATGTAATATGGTCGTTTGTAAACACACATATTTCACTTGCAATAGTCAATGCTTTTTTAGCTATCTCTTCAGCAGAGTAATCAGTTTCTTGGCGAAGAGCACGCGCAGCTGCTAGAGCATAGTTTCCACCACTACCTATTGCACACACGCCACCGTCTGGCTCAATTACTTCACCTGAACCTGAAACGATTAAAAGGCTATCCTTATCTGCCGTTATCATCATAGCTTCAAGCTTTCTACCAACTTTGTCGTTTCTCCAAAGCTCAGCAAGCTCTACTGCGCTACGCATTAGGTTGCCGGAAAATTTATTAAGCATTTCTTCAAAGCGTTCTGAAAGAGTGAACGCATCTGAAACAGAGCCTGCAAAACCTAAGATTACCTGCCCGTTATAAATTCTTCTTACCTTAACGGCGTTATTTTTGAATATTACCGATTGGGATAGAGTAACCTGCCCATCGCCAGCGATTGCCGTTTTTCCATCTTTTTTAACGGCACAAATTGTAGTTCCCATAAATTCTGGCATATTTATATCTCCTTTATAAATTCAGATATTTCTTTTAAGCTTCTTTCAGCCATTTTGCGCTTTCTTTCTGTCTTGTCTCTTATAATTTGATTAAGCGATGGCAAAATACCAAAGTTTGCGTTCATTGGCTGAAAATCTTTGTTTTCCGTTGTTATATATTTTGCCAATGCACCTAGCACGGTGTTTTCTGAAACAGGGTTTACCTGTTCGCCCCTTAATTTCTTTAAGCAGTATATACCTGCCATAAGTCCACTAGCAGAACTTTCCACGTAACCTTCCACCCCCGTGATTTGCCCTGCAAAAAACACGTTTGGGTATTCTTTTAATGAATAGTCTTTATTCAACACCTTTGGCGAGTTGATAAAGGTGTTTCTGTGCATAACACCATATCTTAGATACTCTGCGTTCTTTAGCGCAGGAATTAAAGAAAAAACCCTTTTTTGCTCGCACCACAACAGATTAGTTTGAAAGCCTACCAGATTATACATAGAACCTATGTCGTCTTCTCGACGAAGCTGTAAGCAGGCATAAGCCCATCTACCCGTTTTGGGGTCTGTTAGCCCAACAGGTTTTAACGGCCCAAACCTAAGGGTATCTATTCCCCTTTCAGCCATAACTTCTATTGGCATACACCCTTCAAATACAGCCTTTTTTTCAAAGCCGTGAAGTTCTGTGCGTTTTGCAGTGGATAACTCGCTTACGAACGCCAAATATTCGTCTTTTGTCATTGGGCAGTTTATATGGTCGCCATTACCTTTATCGTATCTATCACCAAAAAAGGCACTAGTCATATCAATGCTTTCAAAATCAACGATAGGCGCAGATGCATCGTAAAAAGCAAGTCCACCCCCAACTAGTTTACTTATACTTTCTGAAAGCTTTTCCGTTGTTAAAGGGCCTGTTGCTATTATCGTATAACCATCGTTAACGTCAATTTCCGTAACTTCTTCTGAAACATGTTCTACGTTTGGATTTGACCTTAGCCTTTCGGTAATCAAAGAAGAAAACTTTTCTCTATCGACTGCAAGCGCACCACCTGCTGGAACTTTGGTTTTATCAGCAATCTCCATAGTGATAGAGCCTAAAAGGCGCATTTCTTCTTTTAGTAGCCCTGCAGCGTTGCCGTAAACGTCGTTACTTTTAAGCGAGTTTGAGCATACTAGTTCAGCGTAATTATCGCTCATGTGTGCAGGCGTTTTTTTAATAGGCTTAATATCGTAAAGTTTAACTTTTATTCCGTGATTTGCAAGGTAGTTTGCACACTCTACACCAGCAAGCCCTGCACCTATAATTTTAACCTTTTGCATTTTCCGTATAGCCACACTTTTTATCCGAACAGCTTATCTTGCCTTCCACGCTTATTAGGAATCTTCCACATTTGGGGCATTTATCACCTGTTGGCATATCCCAACTCATAAACTTACAGTTAGGATAATCTGAACAGCCATAGAATATCTTTCCACCACGACTGGTCATTTTCTTAGTTGGTTTGCCACAAACGGGGCAAGTTCCTGCGTTTTCAGTTAAGCTTATCGTGTTTTTACATCTTGGGTAGTTAGAGCAAGCGATAAACTTGCCAAACTTTCCTTCCCTTTCAACCATTATTCCACCACATTTTGTACAAATCTTATCGGTGGGAATAGTAACTTTTTCATTTACAGCCTTAATATTTTGGCAGTTAGGATAGTTGGAACAAGCGTAATAATTGCCATATTTACCACTGTTGATTATCATTGGCGCGCCACACTTTTCACAAATCACTTCTGTAACCTTTGAATTCCTAAGTTGCTCTTCAAACGGCGCATAAAAATCTGCTATTAGCTTATGCCAATCTTTTCCACCTTCACCTATATCGTCAAGGTCATCTTCCATCTTTGCTGTAAAGGATATATCCATAATATCTGAAAAATATTTAACCAAAAAGTCTATCAAGTCGTAACTAATAGGATTAGGTACTAAATATTTTTTATCTTTTCTAACGTATTCACGCTTTTTATCCGAAAGCTTTGCCATTATGGTAGCGTAGGTAGAAGGTCTGCCTATTCCCTTATCTTCCATATTCTTAATAAGCGTTGCTTCGGTATATCTCATTGGTGGCTTTGTGAATTTTTGTTCCTTACCAACCGATAGTAGATTTAAGGGTTGATTTTCCGTTAAAGCTGGCAACAATGTGTTTCCACTCTCATCGTCTTCATCCTTTCTGGTATCATCGTAAACTGCTGTGTATCCCTTAAACAATAATGTCTTACCACTTGTTTTTAGAACATAATCTTTACAACCAACTTCTACTGCCACGCTATCATATTTTGCCTCTGACATTTGTGAAGCAATAAAACGGTCGTAAATAAGTTTATAAAGTTTGTATTGGTTTTTATCCAATATATCCTGAACGCTTTCAGGCGTTCTTCTTACGTCTATAGGACGGATTGCTTCGTGCGCATCCTGAGCATCCTTTTTAGAACGATAAACGTTGGGTTTAGCAGGTACGTATTCTGCACCGTAATTTTGCCTTATATAATCCAATGCGCTTTTTTGCGCTTCATTAGACACTCTAACCGAGTCTGTTCTCATATAGGTTATGAGTGCAACGTTGCCGTGTGGGGTTGCAACACCTTCGTAAAGGCGCTGGGCAATTTGCATTACTTGTGGAGCTGTGATATTCAGTTTAATCGAGCCATCCTGTTGCAAAGTACTAGTTATAAACGGTGCTGGTGCATGCGATTTCATAACTGCTCTCTTTACCGAATTCACTTTGAACGGGAAAGTTTTAAGCTCGTTTTCAACAAACAACGCTTCTTCTGCGTTGGATGGCTTATATTTTTTGCCATGCTTTTCAGTTAAAAGCACCTTAAAAACACCTTCACCATTAGGCTTCACTTCTGCTTTTAAGTTCCAGTATTCCTGTGGCTTAAACGATGCGATTTCACGCTCTCTATCCACAACCATTTTTAGCGCTACCGATTGAACTCTACCAGCCGAAAGGTTATCGTTTAGCCTACTGCTTGCGGCAGGCGATATCGAATAGCCAACTATTCTGTCTAAAACTCTTCTTGCTTGTTGTGCGTCAACAAGATTTTTATCTATCTTTCTAGGCTTTGAAAGAGCTTCCTTTACGGCACGCTCGGAAATTTCGTTAAACTCTATTCTGTTTGCTTTGGTTTGGTCAAGCCCTAAAACTTCAGCCAAATGCCACGATATTGCTTCACCTTCTCTATCCGGGTCGGTTGCAAGAAATACTTTTTCAGCTTTACTAGCTAAATCAGTAAGTCTTTTAATATCCTGCTTTTTTTCCGTTGCTATAACGTAGTGGGGTTCAAAATTGTTGCCTATGCTTACGCCCATATAGTTAACAGGCAAATCTCTTACGTGCCCTTTTGAAGCATCTACCTTGAAATCGCCCTTTAGAAACTTCTCAATGGTCTTTGCTTTGTGGGGTGATTCGACTATTATTAGTTGCATTTAATCCTCCAAGTCTACACGGGCAAGCCCGTAAAAATTGCTACCGTTCTTTGTTACTATGCCGTTTATTTCCAGCATGGATAGAACGGGCATTATTTCAAACACGCGTCTACCCAACGCGCTACATATCTTTTCTATATGCGTTTGTCCGTCTTTTAGCACGGATATTATTTGCTTTTGGTCTGGCGTGAGTTCTATACTTTTCTTTTCCTGTTGTTCTATGCCGTAAAATTCCAAAATATCTTCCGGTTTGTCGGTTAAAACAGCACCACGCTTTATTAAGTCGTTACAGCCTGCACCCGAAGCTATACCTACGCTATACGGAACTGCAAATAAATCCCTACCGTACTCTTCTGTGTATTCAGCAGTATACAGCGTTCCACTTTTAAGCGCACCACTTACTACTAGCGTACCCTTTGATAAGCCTGCTATTATTCTATTCCTTATAGGAAAATGAAATGGCTTTGACTTTACTTCCGGTGGGTTTTCACTTATTATCAAACCAATTTCTGCAATCTTGTCTGCAAGGTTTTGGTTGTTTGCAGGATATATATTATCAAAACCACCTGCGATAACGGAAATTGCGCTTGTACATTTGTTAACGGCTGTTTCAAGCACTGCGCTATCTACACCTTCAGCTATACCTGTTACCAAAGTAAATCCGTTTCGCGATAAAGTTTCTGCAAAAGATTTGGCAATATTTATTGAAAGTGGAAGACTTTTTCTACTACCCACTATTGAAAAATTATTGCCGTTTAGCAGTTGAATATTACCCTTACAATACAGCACTAATGGTGGCTCGGGTATATTTAGCAGGCTCTTAGGATAATCTTCACTTTCTACCGTTACTGCCGTAACGCCCTTTCTTTCTAGCTCTCTTAACACGTAGTTAAAATATTCGGTGTTGGCAGAGTTAAGAAGTGTGGAATATTCCCTTTCACCTATCTCGGTTACTATATAATCTTTGCCTTTTGATAGCAAGTCTTTTATATCAGCTTTGCCGTTAATCAGCCCGTAAAGAACTTGTTTATGCTTGTATTCTAAACCTAAAAAGCTATCTAGCCAAATTAGACAAAGCTCGGAATTTATGTATTTTCTCATTTGTTTTGCTGTTTATTTAAGAGTGCCTATAACTTATCGCTTCTAAAATATGCTCTGCTCGGATATTATCGCAAAGTTCCATATCGGCAATAGTTCTTGCAACCTTTATTATGCGACTTCTCGCTCGTGGGGAAAGATTAAGCGATTCGTAAGCAGATTTTAAAAGCTTTTCACACTCTTCACTTAATTTGCAATATTTTATAAGCTGGCGTTCACCCATATCGCTATTTGTGAGTATGCCGTCGTTTTTAAAACGCTCTTTTTGAATAAGCCTTGTTCTATTAACTCTCTTTCTAACCATTTCCGAAGTTTCGCCCTGCTCACCATCAGTAAGCTCGGAATATTTTACACTATCAACTTCTACTTGAATATCTATTCTATCCAGTAACGGCCCAGAAATTTTTGCTTTGTACTTTGCTACCTGACTAGGTGTGCAGGTGCAGGTTTTATCGGGCGAGCCGTAGTTGCCACACGGGCAGGGGTTCATACTTCCACAAAGCATAAAGTTTGCTGGATATTTTACCGTTGCAGCTGCGCGTGAAACGGTTATTTCACCATCTTCTAAAGGCTGACGGAGAGATTCTAAAAGCGAACGTGAATACTCAGGCATTTCGTCCAAAAACAACACTCCGTTGTGCGCAAGACTGATTTCGCCTGGTTTTGCATGCGTTCCACCACCAGTTAACGCTACCGAAGTTGCAGAGTGGTGTGGCGACCTAAACGGTCTTGCATATAGTATCCCTTCACTATCTTTTAGCGTGCCTGCTACCGAGTGAATTTTAGTAGTTTCAAGCGCTTCTTTTTCCGTCATATCAGGCATTATAGTTGGAATACACTTTGCTAGCATAGTTTTGCCCGTACCTGGCGCACCCACAAATAATACGTTATGCCCACCTGAAACGGCAACTTCTAACGCACGCTTTGCCACGGTTTGCCCTTTTATAAAACATAAATCGCTATCATAAATGTTTTTGCAAACGTTTGAAAGGTAATCGTGTTTTTCTAGTGGCGCTATAGGTTTTAATCCCGAAAGGTGGTCTAAAACAGCACCTAGATTTTCAGCAGGATAAACGGTTGCACCTTCAACAAAAGAAGCTTCTTTTTCGTTGCCTTTTGGAATAATAAAGCTTTTATAGCCTAAATCAGTTGCAGAAATTAAGCTTGCAAGCACACCGTTTACTCTACGTAATGAGCCATCTAAGGATAGTTCACCTATAAACACCGTGTCTTGACTTTCAATATTGATTTGCCCTGTTGCCTGCAAAACGCCTACTGCTAACGCTAAATCTAGTGAGGAACCTTCTTTTTTTACGTCGGCTGGGGCTAGGTTTGCAGTAATTCTTCTTGTGGGAATCATTCTTCCACTGTTTTTTATTGCCGAACGGATACGCTCTTTACTTTCCTTTACGGCAGTATCAGGAAGCCCCACCACGTCAAAAGCAGGTAACCCGTTATTAACGTCTACTTCAACTTCAATTAAAACACCATCTAGCCCTACTAATGCAAAGCCATTAACTTTTGCAATCATTTTTCTACCGTTTGCTTTTTGCAAAGATAAGTTATCTAAAACAGCAAAAAACTCCCCAATATATATAATTTCTTATTATTATATAATATTTAAATAAAAAAGTAAACGAATTTTAACCAGCAAAAACAAAGAAAAAAAGAACTTATCCCAATTTTGGATAAGCTCTTTAATCGCTTGTTAAAACTATCTTGCCATTTCTTTAACTTTTGCTGCTTTACCGGTTCTTGCTCTCAAGTAATAAAGTTTTGCACGGCGTACTTTACCACGACGCATTACTTGAATATCTGCAACCTTTGGTGAGTGGATTGGGAAAGTTTTTTCTACACCTACACCGAAAGAAATTCTTCTTACGGTAAAGGTTTCAGAAATACCACCGTGCTTTCTAGCAATTACTATGCCTTCGAAAGCTTGCAATCTTTCTCTGTCACCTTCAATAACTTTTACCATAACCTTAACGGTGTCACCAACGTTAAACTCAGGTATGCTTGCCTTTACGTTTTCTTGATTGATAGCATCAATTATGCTGTTCATTTTGCTTTTACCTCCGTATTTAATCAAGCGTTCATTGTCATCTTTAATTTTTCTTTTATGCAAGAGGAACGCCCAAAGCGCTATTTATAATACCATATTTTTTTATTATTGGCAAGCGTTTTACATACCAAATGCATTAAAAATATGATTTATTTGTCCATTTTCTATTTCCACAACGTCAAATCGGCATTTACTATCAGTAAGTTTATTTCTTACTAAATATTCCGTAGCAACTAAGTAGTATTTTTGTTGCTTTTTTGCATTAACAGCTTCACTAGGCGCACCGCAATCGTCATTTAATCTAGTTTTTACTTCAACGAACACAAGCGTATCGCCGTCCTTAGCTATTAAATCTATTTCACCGATATGCGTTTTGTAGTTTTTTTCGAGTATTTTATACCCTTTCTTTTTCAAAAAGTCGCCTGCTTTTATTTCGCCGGCCCTACCCAGAAATTTTTTATAAAAGTTTTTCTGTGTAATTTGCAAGGTCCTATCTCCTTGATTTTTTCTATATGAGTTTTCGTGCCGTATCCTTTATGCTTATCGAACTCGTATTCGGGAAATGCTTTAGAAAAATCTACCATCAACTTGTCCCTATACACCTTTGCCACAATGGAAGCACAGCCTATAGTATAACTATTTGCATCGCCTTTGATAACGTATTCTGCGTTAATAGGCAAATGCGTATCTACACCGTCTACAAGAGTAATATCAGGTTTTATTTTAAGCCCGTTTACTGCCGTAACCATACATTTTTTTACAGCTTCTAATATGTTAATTTGGTCTATTTCGTCCTGCCAAACTTCAGCTATGGAATAGCAAATTGCTTTTTCTTTTATTTGTTCGGCAAGTGCTTCTCTTTTCTTTTCGCTTAGTTTTTTGCTATCGTCAACACCCTCTAACAAATGGTCTAGTGGCATTATTATAGCACAGCAAACAACAGGACCTGCAAGTGGGCCTCTACCCACTTCGTCTACCCCTGCAACAAAGGTAGCTCCACCATCTATATGCTTTCTTTCGTAACTTAATTTATCCATAATCAGTCTAGAATAATTTTACCTATTCTGCCCTTTCTAAAATCGTCTATAATAGCCGTTGCACAGCGTTCGTAATCATATTCTCCACCACGGCGCAAAAAGCCACGACGAACGCAAATTGCATTGAAAAGTTCTAGCGTTTCCATGTTTAAATTTTCAATGCTGTACTTAGCTTTTAATAGCTCGGGATACTTGTCTTTTAGTTCTGCAAGAAGCTCAAATGCTAGGTCGTTAAAATCAATATTGGCATCGTTCATACTTCCGATATAAGCTAAATGTTTTGCTAGCGTTTGATTGTCAAATGCAGGGGGCATTGTGCCTGGCGTATCAAGTAATTCAAGCTCTCTTAGTCTTACCCATTGTTTACCTTTGGTAACGCCTGCTTTGTTGCCTGTAACGGCTTTTTTGCCACCACAAAGCGCGTTTATTATAGTAGACTTTCCAGTGTTTGGAATGCCTGCTACCATTATTCTAATTGGCTTAAACATACCCTTTAATTTGTATTTTTCTATTTTTTCTTTAAGTAGGTCGAAAATTCTAGTGTAAAGTGTATCTACAGCCTTTTTGTCCATAGCGCTTACGGCTACTGTTTCTTTACCTTCGCTTAAAAATTCCTGCACCGTTCTCTTTACGTCCTTTTGCTCTACAAGGTCGCATTTATTGATAACGTATAGAACTTTTTTATTTAAGAACAGTTTATCAAGCTTGCTGTTAAGACTTGCTCTTGGCGCTCTTGCATCAAGCACAATCATAACGCCATCTACGGCCTTAAGGTTTTCTTCCATCATGCGCATTGCCGCAGTCATGTGCCCTGGAAACCATTGTAAATGTTGCATAATTTACTCCTTCTCTAATAGCTCTGGGCGATTTTTAAGGGTAATTTCTTTAGATTTTTCTGCACGCCATTTTGCAATCAGCGCGTGGTTGCCGTTGAGTAAAACTTCTGGTACTTTTAATCCCTTAAACTCTTGTGGGCGGGTATAATGTGGGTATTCTAGCATGTCGTTAGAAAAGCTTTCTTGTTCTAAAGATTCACCGTTAATAACCCCATCAACATACCTAGCAACAGCATCGACAACAGCCATTGCAGGTATTTCTCCACCTGTTAAAACGTAGTCTCCAATTGATAATTCTTCGTCAATATAAAGGTCTAAAACCCTTTGGTCTACACCTTCATAATGACCACACAGCAAAAGTAGATGCTCTTTTTTTGCATACTCTAAAACAACCTTTTGCTTAAACACCCTGCCCTTTGGCGAAAGAAAAATCCTATGCGCCTTATGCTCTGGGTCTATAGCTTCTATTGCACTAGCAATAGGCTGTGGCATCATTACCATACCTGCACCACCACCAAAAGGTGTATCATCGCATTTTTTGTGTTTGTCTAGAGTATAATCGCGGATATCTACTATATTTATTTGTAGTTTACCACTATCTACTGCCCTACCAATGATACTCGTTTTAAGTGGTGAAAACATTTCGGGAAAGAGTGTTAGTATGTCAATTTTCATAGCAAGCTATCTCCGAAAGGCGTTTTGCCTTTACTAGTACAAGTTTGTTTTCAACGTCTATGTTGACTATTGCATCGTTTAAGAAAGGAAAACGCATAATCGTGCCATCTGTACACTTAACGGTAAATATATCCGTGCGCGCAGAAGTTACGTCGATAATTTCTCCTACCAAACTATCGTGGTCAGTCTTTAACGTGCAACCGATAATATCGGCAATAAAATACCTGCCTTGTTCTAGTGGAACGGCATTTTCCCTATCAACGCAGATAAACTTGCCACGGAAAGTTTCGGCAGTATCCCTATCGCTAATGCCAAAAATAGACAAAAGCACCACGTTACCTGCGATAATTGCGCCTGTAACACGGTAAGTTTTGCCATCAATTATTACTTGTTTTAATTTTTTAAAACGACAAATATCGTCAGTTAAGGGTTGAACTTTAAGCTCACCCTTTATACCTTGTGGTTTGACGATTAGCCCTATTTTTAAGATTTGTTCCATTTTCTTATAACGAGAAAACGGGGAAGATTAAATTTCCCCGCGTTCCTTAATCTCGATATTGTATTTTTTATTTTCTTTCTGCGAGCCTTGACGAACGAGAGTTCTAAGCGCTTTAGCTATCTTACCTTGACGGCCGATAACCTTGCCCATATCACTACTTGCAAGAATAATGGTAACGTCTACGTTCTTGCCATCGTCTTGAATATCATACTCAATTTCATCAAGCTTTTCAGCAAACATACCGATTACGTACTTTATGAGTTCTATCATTTTCTACTCTTCGTCCTTATTCGTTATTTAGATTTGCGAACTTTGGTTTTTGCAGGCGAAAGCTTATTAGACTTTGGAATAATTCCCTTGTTTACAAGAATATTCTTTACAGTTTCGGTGGGTTGAACGCCCTTTGAAAGCCAATCTTTTGCCTTTACTTCGTCAACAACGATTTCAGCTGGTACGGTGGTTGGGTTATAATGACCTACTTTGTCAATGTAAGCTCCATCTCTTGCATTTCTGCTGTCCGTGATTACGATTCTGTAGAAAGGTGATTTTTTGTCGCCCATTCTAGTTAATCTCATTTTTACTGCCATTTTTGTTTCTCCTATTGTTAATATATATTTTTTATTTTTAATTTGTTTTATCAAAAGCCTCTAAAAAGTCGGTTGCCTTTCATCTGCTTCATCATTTGCTTGGTTTGTTCAAATTGTTTTAACAGCTTATTTACTTCTTGAACTGAAGTTCCACTGCCCTTTGCAATCCTATTCTTTCTTGAAGCGTTAATGATGTTTGGGTTTTCCCTTTCCCTTGGCGTCATCGACTGAATGATGGCTTTCATTGAGTTCATCTTTTTCTCGTCAATATCTTCTTCACGAATTTTGAACTTCCCACCCATGCCAGGCATCATCGCCAATATATCTTTTATTCCACCCATCTTATTCATCGTTTCAAACTGTTCTAGATAGTCTGCTAAAGTGAACGAGTTTTCACGGAATTTTCTTTCCATTTTCTTGGCTTGCTCTTCAGTAACTGCATCTTGCGCCTTTTCTATAAGGGTTAGAACGTCTCCCATGCCGAGAATACGGTTTGCCATGCGGTCAGGATAGAACGGCTCTAAATCGCCAAGTTTTTCGCCAACAGAACAATATTTTATGGGTTTGCCTGTAACGGCTTTCATTGAAAGGGTTGCACCACCACGAGTATCGCCATCAAGCTTTGTTAAAACTAAACCAGTTACTTCAAGACGCTTGTTAAAGGTATCTGCCACTTCTACTGCCACTTGACCAGTCATCGAGTCAACTACTAAAAGAATTTCAGCAGGATTTACTTCTGCCTTGATATCTTCAAGCTCTTTCATCAAGTTTTCGTCAATTTGAAGGCGACCTGCAGTATCGATTATAACCGTGTCAAAACCGAACGATTTTGCATGGGCAACACCTTCTTTTGCAATTTTTACAGGGTTGCCTTGACCTTTTTCAAAGACTGTACAGCCAGCTTTTTCACCCACTACTTTTAATTGGTTGATTGCTGCTGGACGATATACGTCACACGCAACAAGCAAAGGCTTTTTGCCTTGCTTTTTTAAGAGCATACCAAGTTTTCCCACAAGCGTGGTTTTACCTGCGCCCTGCAAACCTGCCATCATTATTATGGTAGGTGGATTTGGTGCAATAGCTAGCTTGCTGTTGCTACTACCCATGAGGGTAATTAGCTCTTCGTTAACAATCTTTATAACCTGTTGCGTTGGGCTTAAGCTCTTTAGTATCTCTTGCCCTACTGCACGCTCACTTACCTTTGAAACGAATTCCTTTACTACCGAAATGTTTACGTCTGCTTCTAAAAGCGCAATGCGCACTTCACGCATAGCAGTTCTAATTTCCAACTCAGTAAGCCTGCCGTGCTTGGTGAGCTTGCTAAATATATGATTAAGTTTTTCAGAAAGTCCTGAAAATAACGCCATTATCTACCTATAATCTCTAAGAGTTTTTCGTAAAGAGCAACGTCTTTTTCTTTTAGCGTGTTGGCTATTTGTTTAAGGTCGACACTCTTTTCTCTAATTTTGAGAATGCTCTCATATTCAATTAACTTTTTTTTGACCTTTTTAAGCCCTTCGTATACACTTTGACGAGTAGTGCCAAGTGGCTCTGCTATTTCCGACAAGGATAGGTCGTAAAGATAATACGACGAAAACAACTCCCTTTGCTTATCGGTAAGTAAGCCCTGATATAGCTCAAAAAGTTCAGTTAACTCTAAATCTTTTTCCATAAAAATCAAAAGGTGTAAATCTTTTTCGCTTTACACCTTGATATTATATAGATTTTTTTAATCCCTGTCAAGCGTTTTCACTTGACAGTTTGAAGTTTTTTAGTTTTCCTTATATCCCCAAACTACTGGTCTGCCTGAGTTCCAATCGCTAATCCAACTACTAGGCTTACTTTCGGCCTCACAGTATAATGTTAAACTGTCGCAAAAAGCGAACGCATAGTCTCCTACACTTATCACACTATCGGGGATTACTATTTCCTTTAATGACGTACATAAACCAAACGAAGCAACTCCTATTTCCTTCAAATTATTAGGTAAAACTATTTTTGTTAGTGAATCACATCTTGCAAAAGCTTCATCATAAATGCTAGTTACACTGTTTGGTATAGTAAATGAGGTTTGTCCCTTTCCTACAGCATATTTAATTAATACTTTACCATCTATGCTATATAAATTTCCGTCTATTGATTTATAAGTTTGATTTTCGCTATTAACGATTATTTGAGTAATTCCTGTACAGTTTAAGAACGTCGTTACAGACATACCTCTTAGGCTACTGCCAATTACAACTGTTTCTAAAGATGTACAGTCTCCAAACGCATCTATTTCTAGGTAAACTACATTGTTTCCAATATTTACACTTTTTAATTGTGTACACCCTGAAAAAGCACCAGCGCCAATACTTGTTACACAATCAGGTATTACTACGCTTGTTAATGAACTGCAATCATAGAACGCAGATTCACCTATACTTGTTACACTATCTCCTATTGTTACACTTGTTAATGATTCGCAATTATAGAACGCATTATAACCTATACTTGTTACACTATTTCCTATTGTTACACTTGTTAATGAACTGCAATTATAGAACGCACCAATACCTATACTTGTTACACAATCAGGTATTACTAAGTCTGTAATTGCTTTATCTTTTAATCCTGTGATTTGATAGCCTGAATCCATAATCACATAATAAAACTCATTCATTTCCTCATTATTAGCAGGCACAACTCCAATTTCATCAATTAGGATTTTGCTAGTATAAGTTCTGAGATATAGTGTGTTAAAGCCGTCGGTATATTCCGTTCCCATTAGTTTTGATACGGGGATTGTAATGGTTATCCATTTGTTAGCCGTTTCTATTGCAAAATACGGTCTTGCTGACATGTTTCCATCGCCATCAATAAGCCCTAAAGCAGTACTTGTATAATCTTGTCCGTTAGAAATACCTGAGCTGTATATCTTAAGGTAAATAGCGCTAATATCTGCTAGGTCAATTGTCTTTTGGAGTTTGATGTTGTAGTTGTTGCCTGCGTATCCCTTAAAGTATGCTACACCACTAGTACGAGCTGAATTATCTACCAATATATTACCAGTAGTTCCAGTGCCTGTGTAAAGGTAAGTTTCACTATACTTCGCTTCATCTGCTTTTAATAATGTGCATTCGTATCCCTGCTCATCAAAGTCTGCAAGTACGTTTTCATCAATATTTTCATCTATAAAAACTTTCCACTTTGCTGTTAAAGTAACATCTTTAGTTGGAGTAAATGTGTAAGTTAAATTAGCACTTACTCTTGTTTGCCCGTTATACCAACCGTCAAAAGTATAGCCTATATTAACTGTAGCTATTGCCGTTACTTGCGTACCGTATTTAAAAGTACCACCACCAGTTACACTACCCTTGCTATCTTGAGCGTTTAGAGTTACAGTGTAACTATTTCTCGTGTAGTATATCTTTAGTACAGTGCTACCATCACCTTTTATAGTTGCACTTAAAATATTATTTACGTGTGAAGAATTAAAAGTGAAATGTTCTATAGTTTTTGGTGTTATATTTATTGTATCATCAGTTTTTCCACTCTTTTCTTCAGAGTTAACCAAACTATACCCACTATTTCCTAAATTTTCTTGATAGTATTCTATCGTGTATGGTGTATCCCCGTTTGCTGCCCACTTTGCTGTTAAAGTAACATCTTTAGTTGGAGTAAATGTGTAAGTTAAATTAGCACTTACTCTTGCTTGCCCGTTATACCAACCGTCAAAAGTATATCCTGTATTGACTGTAGCTATTGCCGTTACTTGCGTACCGTATTTAAAAGTACCACCACCATTTACACTGCCTTTATTATCCATTGCATTAAGGATTACAGAGTATCTATTTCTAGTATAGTACACTTTTAATACCGTGCTACCATCAGCATCGATATTGCCTGATACGGTAGTTTCAGTCGCCGTAAAATGTTCAAAGTTTTTTATCTCTGCTATAGCAGTTGTATCAGTTTTTCCAGTTAAATTTTCAGTTTGTTCTTCTACTAGAGTATATCCGTCATCATCTATGTTTTCAAAATAATATTCAACCCTATACGGCGTATCCCCATTAGCCGTCCACTTTGCATCAATAACTGTATTTTCAGTAATAGGTGAACTAAAATCAAAATCCCAACCGTCAAAGGTATAACCTTCACGAGTAGGAGCTGTTTCCGGCTCGGTTGCCATAAAGCTTTCTTCAATAATTTGACTTTGCGTTTCAGTACCACCATTAACGTTAAAAGTTACTTCATACATTGGCCTACGGCGTATAGTTATTTCATAAACCTTGGTAACGTCGTTATCTATCAATTCAAACACGTAAAATTTATTGTCTCCTATAGTTAAAGGTACAATTTTTGTCAATACTATCTGAGTACCATATAAATCAAGCGAAACTGAAAATTTTGCATTGCCTTTTATTTCAATTTCACCCAAGAAAGAAAACATTTCCGTTGCGTTTGAAAAAATATTTTTTTCTTCTAAACTAAGTGTTTTAAATTCTATATAACTCTGTAGTTTTGTTCCAGCATCAACAATAGTATGAGTTTCTTCACAGCCTTCGTAATCGCAAGTTGCAGTTTTTGTGCCGTCATTATTATAAGTTGCATTATTGTCAGATGTATAGTTCGTGAAAATATGTTCATGCTGAAAACCACAAGCAGTAAGCACACACATCATTGTACAAATAGCTATACATAAAACCAAAAATTTAATTAGTGTTTTTTTCATAAAATTTCCCTTTTATTTTTTATAAATAAATTATATTCTTACATTTGTAAGATGTCAAGTATTTTTCTTACAAATGTGAGAAAATAGATATATGGTAAATTTTAAGGATAATCTAAAAACACTTCGGATAGAAGCAAATTTGGGGCAAGTGGAGCTTGCAAAGAAAATTGGCGTTAGCAAGGGCATAATTAGTCTTTGGGAAAATGGACTAAGAGAGCCGAATATGTCTTCTCTTATTTCTATTTCTAAATTTTTTAACGTTTCTATTGATTACTTAGTTGGTTTAGAGTAATAAAAAATCCACAGTTTTATACTGTGGATTTTTATGTTTATCATTTATTAAAACAAGCTTTCAACAAAATCTTTTGCATCAAAATCTTCAATGTCATATATGGTTTCGCCCGTGCCGACAAAAGCGACGGGCACTTCTAATTCATAAGAAAGAGAGATTATAAAGCCACCCTTTGCAGTCCCGTCTAATTTAGTTAAAATTATGCCGTCAATACCCACGGCTTCGTTAAAAACTTCTAC
>JAZOMU010000024.1:0-8894 GCA_045654125.1 Christensenellaceae bacterium | reverse complement strand
CCATGGTCGTGGTGAATACAGCCACCACGCAATTTTATGGGTTTGCCGTTAAAGAGCAAGCCGTTTTTAGCATCTGCCGTTATGTAGCGAATACCGAAGTCATTAGTTGCAGTATCTGTAAGGTCTTTGCCATTGTAAATTTCAGTATTTAAAGTGTATAGGTTAGGATTATCCACATCCCACAAATCAGGATTTTTTATAGCAATAATGTGCTCAAAATCATTTTTACCTTTTTTAACCGAAATTTTTACGCTATCACTAACAACAGCTTTTCCATTCTTTTTACAAATATCAAAATTAATAGTAACTTCAGCATCAATGTCAGCGCTGATTGTATATTTCAAAACTACGTCGGCACTCTTTTGGCTTTCGTTTTGGGTATGAATAAACATATCCCATGGTTCTATTCTTACGCTACCACCTCCCCACAAGAAAACGTCTCTATAAATACCACAGCCGTGGAACCATCTAGTAGACCATTTAAGTGGATTTGTAGTAATTTTAAGTTTGTTATCCATTTCAGGAACAACATAATCGGTAAGGTCAACTAAAATAGGTGTGTATCCGTGAGGATGCAAAAACAAAAGTTCTTCGTTAAGCGTTACTTCTGCGCAGTTATAAGCACCATCAACGTCCAATACGTAATGCTTATTAGGTTCAAACTGTAAGAACTTAACGTACTGACCATTAGTTACTTGAAAGAAGGCATTGTACATATCGCCATCAGGATTACGTGGTTTTGTAATAGAATAATCGTGTGGCAAATCAACGTCTATATAGCTACCTGATTTAACTGGAAAATCAGCAAACTTCCAACCTTTTGAAATACACTTTTTAATCATAAGTTTTTTCCTTTTTTTATGTTTTTAATATTGTAACACAATATTTATTGCTTTGCAATGCTTTTGTTGTTTTTTTATTACAAAAAATTTAGATTCTACAATTTCTTAGCTCATTTTTTATTTACTACATTAGTGGAGCAAATATTTTGACTACTGAACGAAAAAGCTTAGTTAAAATCCCTACTTTATTTAGGCTTGGCGAAAGCTCTATACACTTTTCAAACGTTTGTTCAAAGTCCTTTTTAATGTCTACTATACTATCCGTTTTATACATCCATAATCCGTTTTCAAAGTGGTGCACCAAACTGCGATAATCTAGATTTATAGTTCCCACCATTGCATATGCATCATCTACGAGATATACTTTTGCGTGAATAAAACCCGGTTTATACTCGTATATTTTTACACCCGATTTCATTAGCCTTTCACAATAACTTTTTGTCATTGAGTAAACTATCTTTTTATCAGGAACGTATGGTATAATTATTTTAACATCAACGCCCCTTATTGAAGCGTCTTCTAGTGTTTGGCAAACTTCGTTATCAATAACCAAATATGGAGTCATAATATACACGTAACGACTAGCACAAGAGACCATATTACATATAACACTTTTACCCACTCGCCTTTGATAAACAGGGCGAGGGCCATCGCCAAAAGGCACCAAATAGCCACTAGTTGCGTAGCTTTTATTTGTTACAGGATACCTGTTATTGCGCTCCTCATCAATCTCTCCTACGCTTAGCCCGTAATCAATAATAAAAAGCTTTGTCAATTCTTTTACAGCTTCGCCTTCGATACGTATTCCCACATCTTTCCAATGCCCAAACCTATCGACTTTGTTTATATACTCATCCGCAATATTCATTCCACCCGTGTAAGCTATAATCCCATCTATTACCGTTATTTTTCTGTGGTTTCGATTATTAAATTCGTTATCTACCTTTCCCCTAATTTTTGAAAAAACCTCTACTTGAATACCATATTTATACAACTTTTTATTGTAGTTTTTAGGCAACGTTTTCATACACCCAACGTCATCATAAACAACTTTTATTTCAACGCCAAGCTTTGCTTTTTCTATTAAAATTTCTAGTATTGAATTCCAAAAATAACCTTGTTTTATGATAAAATATTCCATAAATATAAACTTTTCTGCACTTTTTAAATCTTTTAACATATTTTCAAACATTTGGTCGCCAAGCGAAAAATAGGTTTGCTTTGTGTTATCAAATAAGTTTGCGCCTGATAAATTTATAAGTGTTTTTGCCTGACCAGCCCCCTCTGGACTTTCTTTTTCCAGCTTGTTTATTAAGTCCTTATCACAACTATAATCCGTTTTGCTTTGTAAATATTTTAATCGCTTTATATATTTCTTTTTTAGTCTTCTTGAATAAAACATTAAATATAATAAAAAACCAATTATAGGCAATATTACAACAAATAATAGCCACGGAATTTTATAATCAGGATTATCTTCTGAAGCTATAATTTTAAAAACACACAACACTTTAATAACATAAACAAAGATATAAAAAAACGGCAAAAAATAGCATAGTAAAACTACCATGCCAACTATTAATATTATTTTAAATAGAGTTATGAATAACGATATTATATAATTTAATGGAATAAGTTTTTTTTCTTTTTGCTTCATAATTTGATGTTGTTTCTTTAATTTTTACCCTAAATTGATTTATGTTATACTTGACAAAAATAATTGCCAATGCTATACTGTATAAAAATTATAGATAGGTTTAATCTATTATGCGAATTTTATCAATTGGAAACAGTTTTTCTCAAGATGCACAAAGATATCTTCACGAACTTGCAAAACAAGATGGTGAATTTTTACACACCTACAATTTATGTATTGGTGGCTGTTCACTTCGCACGCATTATATAAATCTTTTGGGCGACAAGCGAGATTACGGCTTGGAAATAAACGGTCTAGGGACAGGCATTAAGGTTTCATTAAAGCAAGTTTTAGAAGGCCCTGAGTTTGACGTTATAACCTTACAACAAGCCAGCCATTTTAGTGCTCAAGCAGATAGCTATTTCCCTTTTATTACTGAAATTAAAGACTACGTTAAAAAATACTGCCCTAATGCTAAAATTTATCTTCATGAAACGTGGGCGTATGAAGACGGCAGTGACAGGCTTATAAATACAGCAGGATATCAAACTGCCAAAAATATGCTAACTGATATTCAGTCAGCTTATAAAAATGCTTTTGCTAAAATAAATGCAGATGGGATAATTTATAGTGGAACAGCTATGTACGAAGCGTTAACACTAGGTATGGGAAAAATGCATAGGGATACCTTCCACGCTTCGCGTGGTGCAGGTAGATACCTATTAGCGCTTGCTTGGTATAAAACTTTAACTGGAAACGATATTACTAATAACAAGTTTAACGACCTTGACGAACCAATAACCGAAAGTGAAAGGCAGATACTTATTCAGGCAGTTAATAATACTATAAAGTAAAATTACAACAAAAAAACGCTTGCAAATTGCAAGCGTTTTTCTTTTATAATTCTTTATTATACGTTAACAACTATTCCAAACACACCAGTAAATACTAGGAACATTAACGGAATTAGTAATATTGATAGAATAGTTGTAAGCAGTACGATAACCGAGCCTGAATCACCTTCCCCGTTATACTTAATGGCAAACATTGCCGTACTTGCGGCACTTGGCATTGAGAATAAGAAAAACAAGCTTGCTTTAACTGTTGTATCTATTGGCAAGAAAGCAACAATGAGCATTGTTACAAGCGACATTACAACTAATTTAAAGAAACTAACTATGTAAGCACCTTTATCCAAGAATAACTGCTTAACGTTTACGTTTGCAAGGCGCATACCTATTACTATCATTGATAACGGAGTTACCATATTGCCTATAAGGTTAACACTACTCATAAATGCTTCTAGAATTTTATCTAGCGTACTTCCCTGAATTGCTAAATCTACGAGTGGTTTTTTTGCAACTAGAAATACTATAAAACCTAATACTACGCATATTATAACAGGGTTGAGCAATATTTTCTTTAAAGAAATTTCCTTTTTATTACCACTTATCATAAAAACGCCAAAAGTCCAGTTAAAGATGTTAAATACTGCTAAAACAACTGCACAATATATCATTACTGCGCCATTTTCTGGGAAAAGCATTTTTAAGAATGGCATTCCCATAAATCCACAGTTACCAAAAACGCCAGCGTATCTTATTACGTTTTTCTTGGCATTGTTTTCTTTGTTGCCTATGCAAAGATACATAATGCCAATCATTACTAAATGTATTAACACGCCTAAACCAAAAGCTATTAGCATATTTTTACCAATACTTGCATCATAAGGCTGACCTTGGAACCCCATAAAAACTAATGCTGTTTGGGATACGTATAACACTATGGTTGTGCAAGCTTCACTCGCCTTTTCAGGTAAAAGTTTCATTTTTGCTAAAATAAAACCTGGCACAGCTAAAGCAACTAAAGATAAAACTGTAATAAGCACACTTAAAAAATCAATCTGCATCTTAGCACCTACTAAATAATTTTTTGTTGGTTATAAATATTCTTTTACGCTAGCCATAATAGGCTCACTTTCCATGCCATAATTTACTGCTAGATATAATGCAGTAGTATCAAATCTTGCATCGTGAAAGTTTGCTGATTTACCAAAAAGCTTTTCGCTAGTTATTGCAATCTCTCTATCGCTAATACCAAAATAAGTACAAAGTTCTGATAGTTTAGGGTATTTATACCCTATTCCCTTGCTTCTAGGTAGTTTGCAAACGGCAGTCATCTTTTTCATTGAGCAAAATTCGTTTTTTACAGCAAATAGCTCGCCCAAACGTTCAAATTCAGCACGCATAAACATAAAGTCGAATTGGGTATTATGCGCAACTACAAGGTCTGCATTTTCAAAATCACTTTTAATTTCATTAAAAAAACAAGAAAACCTTTTCCCACCCGATAACCTAAACAGCTTATCAATTGAAAAACCGTGCACCATAAAGGCGCTATATTCCACCATATCTACGGTGAAAAAAAAGTTTTTTGCTTTTGCACTTTCCCCGTTTTGCATAACGTAAGAAAGTTGACAAATTTGCCCAGGATAAAGGCCACTAGTTTCCGTATCAAAATATAAAATCATTTTCTCATAAAAAAGGCAAAACTCTTGGTTTTGCCCTAATTTTTAATTATATTTATTAGCCAAGTAAATCAGCATAT
The DNA here is from genome assembly GCA_045654125.1 of Christensenellaceae bacterium. GTDB lineage: Bacteria > Bacillota > Clostridia > Christensenellales > Borkfalkiaceae > UBA1259. The sequence continues at coordinate 3,809 of JAZOMU010000024.1, read as the reverse complement.
CTACTTTCGAAACGAACAACGTATGCATCTGAACTATAAACATATTTGTTTAATATCTTTCTTTGCTTGGTTGTCATAGTGTTATTCACTTTAGTAGAAATAACCGAATCGGTAAGCAAGAACAAATAGCTGTCTTGATATTCGTAATCTACGTAGTCAGCCATCATGCTGGCAAACTCATCTTCCCAGTTCTTGTTTTCAAAAGTGTTTAGATAGTCAACGAGATTTTTGTTTTCATCGGTGTTGCTAAATACTTGTGAGTAAAACATTATGTGATAACCGTAATCAGTTGCTACCATGATATAGCTCTTATCACCCATTTTTAGCAGGTCTCTACCTGCATCGGCAAATTCTTGCATATATTCTTCTTTATTAGCACCATCTGGTTCAGGTTTAATTACGTATCCTTTGTAAGTGTTAAGTGAACCTGGGTCTGTTGAGAACGCAAATAGAAGCTCATTTATTCTCTCTTCAAACTCATCAAGCGCGTCGCTAGTATCAACTTTCTTATAAATTGATGGATTAGCATCTGCAGCTACGTTAAAGGTCTTACCGTAAACGTAGGTTTCCATCATGTCTACGAAACCACTTAAAGTATACTCTGTAACTTCATCAATTTTATACTCGGCAGGCTTATCGTCTATAGCGTCTTTAATCTTAGTTACGTTACCCATAAACGGCAAGCTGTTTTCAGCCTTCGTAAAGGTATAGTCGCCAGTAAACTTTTTAGTTTCACCATCAAAATCGTAACCACTTAAAATCCAGCTTGAACGCAAATCCTTAACTTTAGTTCCATCAAGGATAAGTTTTCTTTGCTGTGCCTTTTCAGCAATAGACAATTTCTTATCGATATTGTTTATAGCAGTAGTTTGCTCGGTAGATGCACCTAAAAGCAAGTTGTAAACGTAGCCGTAGCCTGTGCCGTTGCTTATCAAAATTGGGTCTGCCGTGCTAGCCGATGATAGTGCTGAAACAAATTCGGCATTAGACCACTCTTTTTGCTCGTTAAATTTGTTTTCGTGTGCAGTTTTAATTTCAGTAAAGGTAACTTTACTAAAAATATCATCTCTTATGCTATCTTCATATTTTTCTAATATTTTATCTTCTTTATTGCTAACAACTAAATCTAGGTAATACTGAGAAGTAGTTAAATCACCGTTGTAATTTTTACCTAATAATCCGTTATTATCTAAAAGTTTAACTACTTTATTGAAAGCCTTTCTTCTTTCAGTAGTAGACGTTGTATCAATTTTGTATGCTTTTTTCTCTGCTAAGGTCGGTTCTTCCTTTTCAGCATTTTGAGCATCTGTAGGAACGTCTCTAACAGTTTCACTCAAAGAATCTTGCTTATCTTCATCTTCAGCCTTTTCATAGCTATCGATAAGCTCGTTCATAGTCTTTTTAGCAAGGTATTCAGCATCAACTATTTCGTTAACATGATTTTTTGCATCAGCATCGGTTTCATCTATTTCTAGATATCTATCCAAATCCCATTTGCCATAACCATCATTTTTAGGAATTGAAGCAAACACACTATCCCCACTATTGAATTCTTCAATAGCATTTTGAACGTAAACACGGTTTTCGATAAGGTTTTTAATTATCATATTGAAAATCTGTTCACGAGAATATCCGTAGTATTGTTCATACATATATCCATAATTGAGATATGCCATTATCATATCTTGCTTTAAAATTTCATCTTTAGGCGCGCCTTCGTTAATTTGAACGGTAGCAACTACTTGATTCAAATCACGCTCGTCGTCAACAGTAATAAGCTTACAAGCCGATAACGACGAAGCGCTTATTATAAGCGCCAACATTATGGTTATTAGGCCTAAGAATTTCCTTCTCATATATATCTCCCAATCAACAAAACTAGAGTATGTGTTAAATTATATCCTAACAAGTATACACTATACGGAAAAAAATTGCAATTATTTTTTCTTTTCTTTTGTAGTTTTTATACTTTTATCTCTAATTTTTTATCGCAAAACTCAAAAATTCGCGTACTCTTACAAGCATATTCGTATTGCTTTCGCCACTTCTTATAAATTCTAGTTTAGGTTTAGCGCTCATAGATATTCTAACAAAATCGGAAAACTCGTCTATTGCCTTTCGCAAACCTTGGTCTGCAAAAGCAGTAAAATCACCAAAAGCTATGCTTACTTCGTCCTTTTTAACAGTGATTTCTCTTACCTGTTTTTTTACGGCAAGCATCTTTGCAACTGCAATGTTTATTAGGTTTTCCGTTTCAATAGGTATAGTGCCGTAAACTTCAGTTATCTCGCTCTTAAACTCTTTTTCTCGTTCTAGCGAGTTTATTTCGGCTATTTCCTTATATGCATCCATTCTTGAAACATTGCTTTCTATATATCCGTCAGGTATAAATGCCGTTACCCTAATATCGAGTTCTGGTAAAACTTCTTCTTGTCCTTGCAGTTCTTCTCGCAGAAGTTTAGAATACAATTCATAGCCAATTTTATCCATGTGCCCGTGCTGTTCAGCGCCTAAAATATTACCTGCACCCCTAATCTCAAGGTCACGCATAGCAATCTTAATCCCACTTCCCATTTCGGTAAACTCTATAATGGCGTTTAGCCTTTCAAAAGCCGTATTACTCAATATTTTTTCACGCTTAAACGTAAAGTAAGCGTAAGCTAAACGGTCGCTTCTTCCCACCCTGCCTTTTAGCTGGTATAAGGTTGAAAGACCAAGTTTATCTGCATCGATTACTATCAACGTGTTTGCTTTTGGTAGGTCTATTCCGTTTTCGATTATAGTAGTTGATATTAAAATATCACTCTCGTGCCTATAAAAAGATAGAATGTTATTTTCTAGCATTCGCTCTTCCATCTGACCGTGAACTACTGTAATTTTTGCGTTTGGTATAAGCGCACGTATTTTTTCCGAGAAACTGAATATGCTTTCCACCCTATTATACAGAATAAAAGCTTGCCCACCACGATTGATTTCACGAGTTAGTGCATCTTTTATTAGCGCATCAGTTTCTTCAGTAACGTAGGTTTGAACAGGTAATCGCTTTTTAGGTGGAGTGTTAATAGTGCTAATACTCCTTATACCCGAAAGGGACATATGCAACGTTCTAGGAATTGGCGTTGCCGTTAAGGTAATTGCATCAACGTTCTTTTTTATTAGCTTGATTTTTTCTTTGTGTTCTACGCCGAATCGCTGTTCTTCATCAAGCACCAAAAGCCCTAAATCTCGAAACTCAACGTCCTTACTTAAAAGCCTATGCGTGCCTATTACTAAGTCGATTTCGCCTGTTTTTAATCTTTCTATTATCTTTTTTTGTTCTTTTGGCGTTTTGAACCTATTAAGGCAAGCAATTTTTATGCCAAAGTCCTTAAATCTTTCTATTGCCGTATTGTAATGTTGTTCGGTTAAAATAGTGGTTGGGGCTAACATTGCAACTTGTTTTCCGTTAATAATCGCAAGAAAAATCGCACGGAAAGCAACTTCAGTCTTACCAAAGCCAACGTCACCACAAACTAACCTATCCATAACCTTGCCGTTTATCATATCCTTTCTTATATCGTTTATTGCAACGGCTTGATCTGGTGTGTCTTCAAACTTAAAAGATTTTACAAAAAGTTTTTCCAACTCTGCGTCGGGCGTAAAATTAAAACCACTTAAAGAATTTCTTTCTTCGTAAAGTTTCTTAAGGTCGAAAGACATTTTTTTAATGCTGTCTTTAACGCTTTGTTTTATTCTTTCAAAATCTACGCCACCTATTTTAGATAACTTTGGCGTTTTATCTCCACCAAGGTATCTTGTTAGAATATCCA
>JAZOMU010000023.1:0-39781 GCA_045654125.1 Christensenellaceae bacterium | reverse complement strand
ACCAACAAAGTTGCGGTTAAAGATCGTTCACTTATGAACGTTCCTTTCGTAACAGGTAGTGAAGAACTTGATGCTAAATTCGTTGCAGAAGCAACCAAAGCTGGTTTAGTTTCATTAAAAGGTCACAGAGTAACTGGTGGTATGAGAGCGTCAATTTATAACGCTATGCCAATTGAAGGTGTTAAAGCACTTATTGAATTCATGAAGAAATTTGAATTGGAGAATAAATAAATGAAAAATATTCTTACTCTTAATAGTATAAGTCCTGTTATCAACGACGTGTTTGATTCTACCTATAATATCGCTTCAGACGTTGCATCGCCTGTTGGCATTATGCTCCGTTCGTTTAAAATGCACGATTACGAGCTAGATGCTAATACTGTTGCAATTGCAAGAGCAGGTGCTGGCACGAACAATATTCCCGTTGACAAATACGCTGAACAGGGCGTTGTAGTTTTCAATACGCCTGGCGCTAATGCTAACGCTGTTAAAGAACTTGTTTTAGCATCGTTACTTATAGGTTCACGCAACCTTATGAACGCTTCTGATTGGGTTAAAACCTTAAAAGGTCAGGGCGAAGAAGTTGGTAAGTTAGTAGAAAAAGGCAAGGCTAACTTCGCAGGCTGTGAAATCAAGGGCAAAAAGCTTGGTGTAATCGGACTTGGTGCTATCGGGGCTTTGGTTGCTAACTCTGCGCTTGACCTTGGCATGCAAGTTTACGGGTATGACCCGTTTTTATCTGTAGGCGCTGCGTTACGCCTTTCTTCTAGCGTTAAAATTGTTAAAGAACTTAACGATATCGCTAAAAACTGTGATTACATTACTATTCATATCCCCTATATAGCAAGCCAAAATAAAGGTATTATTAACGCAGGGCTTATCCGTAAAATGAAAGACGGTGTAGTTTTAATTAACTGTGCGCGTGGCGAATTGGTTGATAACGCTGATATGATTAAGGCTACTGAAAGTGGTAAAGTTGCTAAATATGTTTGCGATTTCCCTGCCGATGAAATTATTGGCGTTAAGAACATCATTTGCGTTCCACACCTTGGTGCTTCAACTGAAGAAGCTGAAGAAAACTGTGCAGTTATGGCTGCTAAACAACTTATTGATTATATAGAGAACGGCAATATTATTAATAGCGTAAACTACCCCAACTGCTCAATGCCAAAAACCACTAACTATAGGCTTGTAATATTACACAAAAACATACAAAACATCCTTGCTCAAATTACAGGTACAGTTGGTAAAGAAGGCATTAACATTGCAAACCTTACTAACCAAAGTAAAGGCGACTATGCAGTAACTATTTTGGACGTAGAAAAAGAAGTTTCTGCTGATGCAATCAACCACATCTCTGCTGTTGAAGGCATTATTAAAGTAAGAGTTATCGGTTAATTCACTGCTAACAAAATTTAAAAGGCTAACGATTTCGTTAGCCTTTTTATAGTTTTGTTGTTTTAATCAGAATACACGTTTTCCGTTTGATATTCACCACTAAAGCCTAGAATATTGAACTCGTCGTCTGGGTCAAAATTTTCAGCGTTTTCATACGCAGCAAGTTTACTTATTGAAACTTCGTAAGCTGTGAGAGTTCTAACGTCGTCGTCAGTAAAGCGTTTTTGATACTCTCTGCTTTGAATTCTTCCACTAACTGCTATTTTTTCGCCTACAGCTAAATTTTTAGCAAACCTTGCATTTCTACCCCACGCTATACAAGGAATATAATCAGACTTATTATACGAGCGATTTACTGCAATAAGTACATCTGCAATTTCCCTATTAAAAGGTGTTGTTCTATAAATCGGTGGTTTACAAATATAACCCGTAAGCACTATATTATTAGGATTTTTTAGTGGCGAATCATCTAGAAGTTCTCGCACGAAAACTGTAAGCATAAGCTTGCTTTTTCCATCAACAAGTTTATTATAACTGCGAAACTGCCCCATAGCGTTTATAACTGAGCCTATTTTTAGGTCTCTATCGGCTATTAAGCGTTCGGAAATAGTTACGGGTAGCAGGTCGCCTTGACCTGATAGTCGTTTAACAAGAACATTCATTTCATAAAAGCCTTCACCATATACTTCATGCGAAAACTCTGCCCTTGTAGTTATTTCCCCACTAATAAATACTTTGTTGTTCTTTTCTGCTTGATAGTTCATATATATATGTTTCCTCCAAAGAATTTCTTATGATTTAAGAGTTTTTAATTTGCGTACCGTCTACTGCGATTCTATAATTATCACGGTAAATTAACTCACCTATGCTTACGAACGTATATCCTTTTTCTTTTAATATCTTTATTATCGTTGGCAGGGCTTCTGCCGTATGTAAGCCTTGGTTATGGAAAAGTACGATTGAACCGTTTTGCACCTTTTCCGTTACACGCTTTGTTATTTCTGTTGCTGAAAGATTTTGCCAATCAAGGCTATCCACGTCCCACTGAATAGTGTAAAGCCCCATTTCGCTAGCTGTATCTATTAACAAATCGTCATAGTCGCCGTACGGTGGGCGAAACACCTCTACTTTTTTACCCGTTACGGTTTCAATCGCTTGCACTGAGGATGCAAGTTCTTTTTGGATAGCAACTTTATCTAGTTTACTCATATACGGATGAGTTGAAGAGTGAGTGCCAATTTCATGCCCTGCTAAAAAAATTTTTTTTACATAATCGGGATATTTTTTTGCCCAAAACTCCACCATAAAAAAGGTGCATTTTACGTTTTGATTCTGCATAACGCTTAACAGTTGCTCCGTGTAATCTGTTCCCCACGCACAGTCAAACGATATAGCTATTTTCTTTTCTTCAGTTTGCACTTTATATATGGGTAGTTTCCTTAAATTTCCACCGTAAAACACCGAATACACGCCCGTTGTCTTTAATGTTAGCGCTAACGCCACTACCGATAATGCAATAGCTATACAAGTTAAAACTTTACGCTTAACTAAAACGGCAAAATACATTATAACTTTTCCCTTTTTGAAAATTATGGCGAAAAAACTAGAAAAACGCTATATTTTGTAGAATAATTCTACTTTCTCGCATTAAATATATATGGTATAAGTTATAAAATTATGCTAGAATTTAAAATAAAAAAATCGAACGCATTTTTACGTTCGATTTTCTCATATCTTTATTTTAATTTAATTGTCTTTCTCATCAACTTTATCAATTACTGCAAGAACACTAACACCCGTTAGATATTCATATTCACTCTTACTCTTTACGGTATTATCCATTAGATATTTAATAACGACGATACCTACTGAAATCATTATTCCAATAGCTATACCAAGAACAACGTATTTATTAAAGTCGCTCGAAACGGAAATGTCTGCATCTTGTTGAACGTTAATAAGCGTAACGTCATCGGCCTGAATTAACGTTTTTATCCTATCTGCTGCAGTATCAATCAAAACGGATAGTTTCGCTTCGGCAATCTTTGCATCGTATCCACTATAAGAAACCTTGAATATAAGCGAATCAGAGCCATAGTTTACAGAGACTGCCCCTGCAGTTATCGGGTCTTCCTTATCTCCATATCCTTTATTAGCATCTCTAATAATGTTAGGTGCTTTAATCGCTTTTTCTACGTCTGGAAGATACATCTTTGCAAGTGAAACACTACCTGCCGCAGTGGTTGCATCTTCTTCTCTAAACGCAGTTCTAAATATAACCGAGCGAGATGCCGTGTATACAGGTTTAACTTTATAGACGCTATAAGTTATACCACACAAACCACAAAAAACTACTATTAAAATCATAAGAATTATGTTCTTATATAAGACGTTTAAGAAAGAAGCTGGGTTGCTATTACTTGCAGTTTCCTTAGAAGAAAGTCTATACATTATTTCGCTCCCCCTTGATTGCTTATAACAGCTAAAACATTAAATCCTGTTACGTACTCTAGCTCTTCTTTGGTCTTTATAGTATTGTCAAAGAAATTCTTAACAAACACTACAACAACACCTAGAGCAACACCTAAGGCTATGAACAACAAGATTGTTTTAGTTTTATTAACGTCTACAGAAACCCCTTGCAAACCTTCGTCAATTATATCTACGTTAACGCCACTAAAATACTTTCTTTCAGAATTTATGTCTCCAGGTATAGTTCTTTCTACACTCTCATTTTTTAAGGCTAAGACTAAGATTTTAACCATTTGTTCGGCTTCAGCCCTAGTCCCTGCAGTATATCCCACACGGAAAGAGAACGGCTTGTTACCGCTGGTGCTACTAGATGATTGAACACTAACGGCAGAAGCATCAAAATATTTGATTTTATTAGGCTTACGCTCGTAAGTATCAGTCTTTCTTATTTCGCTAATGTATGCATCAACAGTATACTTATCGTTTTTACTGTTTTTTTGCAAAAATTGGTCGTAATAGTAATCTGCTCTATCTAGAACAACGCCTTCGTTACAAAAATCTTTTATGGTATCAACGTAAGCAACCATAACCTTGATATTACTCGTGGTCTCGTTATAACTAATATTTTGAGCCTTGAAAAACACTAATTCTTGAGCTGTATAATTGGGTTTTTGCATATTTGCATAAACAAACCCACCAGCCGTAACAATTATAACAATAACAAATAAAAGTATTAAGTTTTTCTTTAGGACGTATAATAAATCTCTTATAGAGATACTGCCCTCAACATTATAATCTTGGTCCATTTACTATTTATGCCCCTTAAAAATATTTATTTATAATTTCTTCCATCTGCTCTCTCTTGGCTAGTATGTCTTTAGCAAGAGCAATCTGGTTTCTAGCTCTGTCTACGTTATGCCCTGGGTGCCTGGTCTTAAAATATTTGTCTCCAGAAATGTAGTCGGTTAAAAATCTTACTGCAAGCTCAACTGTCATTGCAAGAACGCCAAGATTGAGCGTCCTTTTTTCTTCATCGGTTAATTTATCCTTAAGCTCAGAAACAAACCCCTTAGTAAAAGCTTGATATTTATTTAAATCAAGTTTTACGTTATCCACGTCTGGGTTATCTTCTACAAGCGTGTTCGCTATAAATCGAACGGCATCACCAAAGTCGTAAGCTACTGCACCCGGCATTACCGTATCTAAGTCTAATACAGCTAGCGCTTCATGAGTAGCTTTATCAAAACTTACGTTATTACATTTGGTATCGTTATGAGTAACTCTAAAAGGAATAGTCCCTTCGTTTAGCTCTGATTGAAGAATGCACGCCTGTTCTTTCATTTCAAATAGTGCTTGTATTTCTTCCTTTACTAAACGCACTCTGTTAAACGCATCTTGAAAAATAGCTTGCTCAAATGCTTGATATCTTAATATTGTGTTGTGGAAATTAGGGATTGTTAAATGCAACGACCTAGCATCAAATCCATCAACACAATTTTGAAATCTGCCGAATGCTTGCCCAACTCTTTCTATGACAAGCAGGTTTTCACTACTATCATAGGTCTCAGAGTTAGAAATAAAACGATAACAACGCCAATACTCTCCTTCAGAATCAACCACAAACGGCCTGCCATCATTTTTACACGGGAATGCTCTTAAAACAAACCTTTTGGTAGATAAACCTTTTTGTTTGATTTTCTCACGAACGTAATCGGTTACTCTTACAATGTTATCCATAACCTTTTCAGGATTAACGAATACAGACTTGTTTATCTTTTGTAATATGTAATTTTTCTCTTCCCCATCTCGAATATATTTAATACGGTAAGTACTGTTAATATTGCCCGTCGTTAGTTCTATGCACTCTACGTATTTACCTTTTATATCAAAGTGGGAGCATATTTCTTGTATGGTCAATCTTTTTCCCTATCCTAAATACTATATATCCATTCTATTTTAACACAAAGTTAAAAAAAAGTAATGTTTTTACGCCTTGTTTTTGTTTTTTTGTTAAAATTGTTGGGTAATTTAACATAAATTCTTTTATTACGACACTATTATTCGCTTGTCCTTAATTTTTAAGGTCTTGTTGCAAATAGTAGTTGCAGCTTTTTTATGTGATACTATTACCAACGTTGCATCATCTAGCTTCTTGAAATTATCTAATACACGCCTTTCAGTATCTTCGTCAAGTGCGCTAGTTGCTTCATCTAATAGAATTATAGGTGCATCGCAAAGCACAGCCCTTGCTATAGCTATACGCTGTATCTGCCCTTCAGAGAGCCCCACGCCGTTTTCACCAACAACCGTTTGCAATCCTTCAGGTAGTAAGTCAACAAATTCTTTGGCACAGCTTATTTCAAGCGCGCGACTTATCTCTTCTTCAGAAGCATTATCTTTGATAAACGTAACGTTATCCCTAAGCGTACCACTAAACAACATATTTCCCTGTGGAACGTAGGAAAATAAAGGTCGAGTGCTACTATCAAGCTTAATATTTTCATTTTCTAAATCAACGTAAAGGCTCCCACTATCTGGTGGATAAACACCAAGCATAAGCTTCATTAACGTGCTTTTACCTATGCCAGATGCACCTGAAATAAGCACAAAATCACCTTTTTCTATGTGCGCTGATGCATTTTTTAATACTACTTCTCTATCATAGGTAAAAGTTAAGTTGTCAACGGTTATGCCTTTCAACTTAGAATAAATTGCACCAACGTCCTTATACTTGCCTTTTTGTTCGCTTTCAATTTGCTCAATATCCATAAGCCTTTCAGCAGAAGCTATCATTGAATAATAACGTGGAACTACGTTGGATAACGAAGCAAAGGGAACTTGAACGTTATTTACCAACTGCAATACTGCAGAAAGTGCACCATAACCCATAACTCCATCAAAAATTTTCACAGCACCGTAAATTAAAGCAAATAAATAACCTGCACTAAAAATGAAGTTATAAGTTGCATGCCCCATTACTGAGTAGGTTTTACGCTTCATTTTAATCTTAAAGTTTTCTTCTTGAAGGTCACCAGCCTGCTTTTCTACTCTTCCATTAACGAAAAAAACTTTAACTGCCAATAAGTTTTCAATGCATTCTTGCATAAACGAACGCACTTTCCCATCAGTTTCTTGCGTACGTTTGTGAAATGCCTTTAGCTTGCCACGAAGCAGTGCTATAACGGTAAACACCATAATGCCTGCAACTGAAAAGGCAACTGCAAATATCCAATCTAGTATTACTAATGAAACCACGGCACTTACCAATCTAGTTACTGCCGATACAACTGAAGGGATTATGCTCGACATCCCGTCGCTAATAACAGAAACGTCACTAGTTAACCTATTCATCAACTCGCCACTATGATAAACGTTTATCTTATCGTATTTCTTGTTTAATATTTGAGAAAAAATATGGGACTTATACGCCATTTCTAGCCTAGCGCGCACACGCTCGGTAAGCCCGTTATTTATTATCCTAAACAAAAATTGCAATACAACTATTGATAAAATAAACACCGAATAAGAAATTAAACGGTTCTTATCCTGATTTACAGCTCCGTCAATAACACCTTTAATTGCAAATGCGAAAAATACGGACAAAACCGAAAATAAAGCGTTTGCCAAAATTAAAACTATCATATTGCCGAGCTGTTTTTTTGACATTTTCAACAGCCAGCTTACAGTTTTTTTGCTTTCGGTAGCCATAATCCCCCCATTTTTAATTAAAACTATATACACTAGTATAACACATTAAACGCTATATGTAAAGTCCATAAAATAATATTATTTGTTCTTTTTGCTTGTTTATTTTTATCTTTTGATATATAATGTAAGAGTATGTATTCACAATTGAAAGCCAAATTGAACTTAATATTCAATAAAAACCGATTGGAAAATTTCTTTTACGGTGCTTTTTATCCTATTATAGTTGCGCTTTTCACAACGCTTTTTTTCGTTACAAAAACGCAACTTGTGGGGTTGCTTTTAGCTTCGCTCACAGCTTCAATTGTGTTTTTAAGATTTAAAGACGCAACGCCTATATTCCCACTATTATTTTTTGTAGTTCTTTGCTTTAGAGATTATGATTCGATGAATAGCTTTTGGGCGTACGTTTACCTTGCACCTGCAATAATTACCTTTGCCCTTAAATTTTTTGTTTACCCAATAAAAAATTTCAAGCCGGGCAAATTGTTCATTCCATTACTCTTGGTTTGTATAGCATTGATTTTAGGTGGCATTAGAAACCCCTTAAACAATTATTCAGGTGGTATTGCAGCAATAGTTACCATTGGCCCAACAATGTTAGTTATTTATGTATTTTTCTCGGCATACGCGTGTCCACCTAAATACTTTGATTTAGGGAAATACTTATGTTTCCTATTGGTATTGCTTGGGTTAACTTCAACTGCACATATAGCCTTTTATCGCTTAAACTGTGAAGTGCTAAAAAATTCTATTTTTGAAAGCTGGTATATTGGTTGGGGGAATATAAACTGCGCTGCAACCTTACTTTTGCCTGCAATAGCAAGCTGTTGGTATTTAATCGCAAAATGCAGAAAGCGCCTTCCGTTTTTTATCCTGTTATTTGTTTTGCATTATGGTGTAATTCTTTCAAACAGCGCTGGCGTTTTTGGTATAAGCTTTTCATTCATGCCCGTGTTAGCATTTTTTGCATATATAAAAACACCAGTTTGTTTGCGTAAAACCTATTTGCTTTACTTAACTTTTTCCATACTTATATTGTTTGTTGCAATAACGGCACTATTAATTAGTTTTGGCTATAACGAGCTAGTTGGCATGATAAAGCCGTTTTTCTCTGAAAGCTCTCGTACAAAGATTTATGAAGAAGCAATTTCGTTGTTTAAGCAATACCCTATTTTCGGTGTAGGTCAAGGTTACGCCGAAGATTTTGCTACGCCAATCAATATTTCGTTATACAATTTTCACTCTGTACTCTTCCACGTTTTAGCCACAATGGGTATTGTTGGTCTAATCGTCTACGTTATATACTACATTGCTCGTTTTAGAATTCTTATGAAAAGCAACACCTGTTTTTCTATATTTATAACCATTGCGTTTATGATGTTTGAATGCTATGCGTTTATTGACACTGCAGAATTTAACGCTATACCATTGATGTCAACTATGACGGTTGTTATGGTAGTAACAGAATTCTTAAACAAAAAGAGCAACGACCAAGCGTTGCCCTTAATAATGAATTTTTCTAACAATATTACCTTTTAATTTTTCTCTTATCTATAACGTAGGTTGGAACAAGCTCGTGTACTAATTCTTTCATCTTATCAGACTCGTTATATGCTTCAACATAAAGCTCGTTTATCTTATCAAACAAGTTCTTTTCATCAAAATCAAGTGGTTTGCCAATAGAAATCATTTCATTTTCAGTCTTTTGTAAACCTTCTTCTTCCATCAACCTTTCTTCATAGAGTTTTTCACCCGGGCGCAAGCCCGTTATTTTTATGTCTATATCCTTAAACGGCTCTAAACCAGATAGTCTTATCATATTTACAGCTAGGTCATAAATCCTTACTGGGTCGCCCATATCGAGCACAAATATTTCCCCACCCTTAGCGTACGCACCTGCCTGTAAAACTAGGCTAACAGCTTCAGGAATAGTCATAAAGTATCTCACTATGTTCTTATGCGTAACAGTTACCGGCCCACCTTCTGAAATTTGTTTCTTAAATAATGGTATAACCGAACCGTTAGAACCTAAAACGTTACCAAAACGCACTGCAACATATTCAGTATTTTCGTGACGCTTATTCATTGCTTGAATAATCATTTCACAAATACGCTTAGTTGCACCCATAATATTAGTAGGATTAACAGCTTTATCCGTACTTATTAAAATAAATTTCTCAACACCGAATTTTCCTGCAGCTTCTGCCACCTTAAAAGTACCACTAACATTGTTCTTTACTGCTTCATTAGGGCTAGTTTCCATAAGTGGCACGTGTTTATGAGCAGCCGCGTGGAATACTATTTGTGGTTGATAGGTTTCAAACAGGTCGTTTATTCTTTTGCTATCACGAACGCTTGCAATCAATACTAAAAGATTTAAGTTGGGACAATGTCTTATCAATTCTTGCTGTATGTCGTAAGCGTTATTTTCATATATATCTAAGATAATTAACTGTTTTGGGTTGTGCCACGCAATTTGACGACAAAGTTCGCTACCAATTGAGCCACCACCACCAGTAACAAGCACAACCTTGTTTTCAATGTAACCCATAATGTCATCTAGGTTAACTTTAACCTGTTCACGACCAAGTAAGTCTTGTATACTTACTTCTTTCATCATAGACACTGAAACCTGTTCGCTTGCTAATTGATAAATACCCGGCGCAACTAGAACTTTGCAAGAAGTTTTTTGGCACTCCGTAATAATTTGGCTTATAGTTTTTTTATCTGCCGAAGGTATTGCTATGATAATTTTATCAATTTTATATTTCGCTGCGCAGTCAACAACGTCAAAAACCTTACCTACTATGCGAACGCCGTTAACGTTTTGACCAAGTTTATTTTTATCGTCATCAAGCAAGCATACAGGGCGCATATTGATTTTTTCTGAAGTTTTCATTTCACGGATAAGCGTTTCACCAGCGCTACCTGCGCCGATTATCATAACCCTTTCTGCGTGCTTGAAAGCGTGTTCTCTAACGTACTTGTTTTCAAGCGAATTATAAATTCTATATAAGAAACGGCTTATAGATACCAAAGTAAAGAAAGAAAACACCGTAACTAATGCCCAACTGAATAATAAAATTTCAGAGAGCTTTGCAATAGCCATACCAGCAACACCAATGCAGAAACACGAAGCTACTATTTTTACCATAACTGAAAGCCCTGCAAATCTCCATACACCCGTGTACAACCTAAAAATAAAGTTACAAACTATTGCAAATATTGAAAGCGCTAAAAAATAATACCAGCTTTCACGCAAAATGGTAATAAAATCATAGGTTTGGCTTTCCATCATAGCAACTGCTAAAGATATGGAAGCTACTGCAAATATGAAATCTAGAAATACAAAAACGAAAATTTTAATTCTTTTGTTCATAGTTAATCTTAGTTTTTACAACCTTTCCCCTATCGCTTTAATTATATTGTCTACAGATAATCCCACTAAACCGAATATTCCTTCCGTAGCTCCGTGAGCAACAAACTCATCTTTCACGCCAAAGTTCAAAACATTTGTATTATCATTTTCTCTTGAATAATACCCAAGAACTAAGCTTCCGAACCCACCGATAACGCTATTTTCTTCTAAAGTAACCACTAGCGTATCTTTAACGCTATCCAGTATAACGGTATCAAGTGGTTTAATAGACCTAGCAGTAATTACTTTTACTCCGTCTAATTTTTCCGAAACAGCAATCGCTAATGATAACATTCTCGGCCCAACGGCTATTATGCTAACTTTATCGTTTTCACCTTGTCGTATAACCTGCCACAGACCATTATTCACACTATCCGTTTGAAAGTTAGCTACTTGGTTTTTTGGATACCTTATAGCTACAGGATTATTTTTGCTCAAGGCTAGTTCTAGCATTTCTTCTAACTCTTTAGTAGTATTCGGAGCAAAAATTTCCAAGTTCGGCATATGGCTTAAGAAACTTAAGTCAAACAAGCCTTGATGCGTTTTACCATCGTTACCAACCACGCCAGCTCTATCCAAGCAAAATACTACTGGCAGGTTTTGCAAACAAACGTCGTGCAATATTTGATCATAACACCTTTGTGAAAAGGTTGAATACATAGCAATAATAGGTCTTAATCCACCCTTTGCTAAGCCAGAAGCAAAGGTAACTGCATACTCTTCAGCAATCCCCACGTCAAAAAAGTTTTTAGGGTGAGCGTTTTCAACGGCTGTTAGCCCCGTGCCACCACCCATACCAGCAGTAATTGCTACAATCTTATCATTTTTCACAATAAGTTGGTTAAGTTTTTTGCCAAGCGCATCCGAAAAGCTTCCACTTTCCACCGATAAATTTTCGCCAACCCCGTGATAAAGGTCTGCACGGTCTTCAGCTTCTTGATAACCTTTACCCTTAGTCGTTTTTACGTGCAAAAGCACAGATTTATCTTTGGCAATATTTTTTACTCTAGGCAGAATTTTGTTAAGCTCTTTAACGTCGTTTCCATCAACAACTCCAACGTACTTAAAGCCATACTGCTCAAAATAACTATTTTTACCTATCACTCGCTTAATAAAATCACGGAATTGTGCAAGCCACCTTGTTATAAACGAGTTGCGGAAAACTTTTTTTATCACACGCTTACCCTTAACGTATCCACGCTTTGTTGTGCCTTTGGATATGAATTGGTAAAATCCGTTCTTGTTTTTTGATATAGACATGCCGTTATCATTTAGAATAACAATAAGATTTTTGGGTTTGGATTTTGTGGCAGTTAAAGCTTCTAGGTTAAGTCCATTTGAAAACGCCCCGTCACCAACCACGCAAACAACTGAATACTCTTCTTTTAGCTTATCTCTTGCAACAGCAAGCCCTATTGCCTGTGCAAGCGAAGTGCCTGCATGTCCCACGGTAAATGTATCAAACTCGCTTTCATCTTTATCAGGAAATCCAGAAAGCCCACCCGTAAGCCTAATTGTATCAAACCTATCTTTTCTGCCAGATAAAATTTTATGCACGTAGCATTGATGCCCAACGTCAAACACTATTTTATCTTTTGGGAAATTAAAGTTATAGTATAAAGCTAGGGTCGTTTCAATAATGCCGAGATTAGAAGCAAGGTGCCCACCGTTTTTATTGGTAACACGCAAAATTTCTGCGCGCATTTCTTCGGCAAGCACGTTTAATTGCTTATTATTAAGTTTTTTTAAGTCCGAAATGTCCTTAAAATTATCTAAACCAGCCGGTATTTCGGCGCTATTTTTAATCATACGAATTTATTTTACTACTTTTCACTTGAATTGTCAATGCAAAAATAAATTTTGCGCTTTTAAAAGCCCTTTTTTGCGAGTTTAGCATTATTTTTGCTTTATTCGACAATATTTTAGCCTTTTACACTTGACTATTTTTATACCTTACTCTAAAATAGTTCTATAAAACATACGGTGGTGCTAGCTATGTTAAAAGGAAAAACCTTAGCAACTTACGCAGACCTTGTTATAAAGTTTGGTGTAAACTTACAAAAAGACCAAGGATTAGAAATAATTTGCCCTGTGGAAAAGCGAGAAGTTGCACACGCACTTACTCGCTCAGCATACAAGGCAGGTGCAAAAATCGTGCGCATGCGTTGGCAGGACGAGATTTTTGATAAAATTTGTTATGAAAATGCCCAAACTTCAGCTCTTGCTGAAGTGCCTAAATGGTATGTTGATAGCAAAAATTATCTTGTTGAAAAGGGATACTGCTATATTGCAGTTTCTGCTGAAGATCCTGCAATTTTTAAGGATATTGCGCCCGATAAAATATCTGCCGTAGCAAAGGCAAGAAGCAAAGCATTAAAGAAATTTTCCGATGAAGTTATGTCTAACGGGCTTCGTTGGTGTGTTGTATCCGTTCCAACTCTCGCTTGGGCGAAGCAGGTTTTTCCAAACTCTAAAAACCCTGAACAGGCCCTATCAAACGCCATAGAAACCACTATGCGCATAGACACGCCTAGCCCAACTAGAGCTTGGGAAGAACACATTGAACTTTTGGAAAAACGCGCTAAGTTCTTAAATGATAAAAACTTTGAATATATCCACTTTACAAACGCTAAAGGAACTAACCTAAAAGTCGGGCTTGCAGATGACCACCAGTGGATTTCTGCAAGGGAAAAAGCCAAAGATGGTATTTACTTCGTTGCGAATATGCCTACAGAAGAAGTATTTACTTGCCCACACCGAGAAAAAGTTGATGGTGTTTTAACTAGCGCCCTTCCACTTTGTGAAAACGGTCAGATTATAGATGAATTTACAATAAAATTTAAAGATGGCAAGATAATTGATTTTACTGCGAACAAAGGCTATGATACGCTTAAACATTTAATAGAAACGGATAGTGGAACGAGAAGGCTTGGGGAAATAGCGTTAATCGGCAAAAATTCACCGGTAGCAAAAGTAGGAACGCTTTTTTATAATACGCTGTTTGATGAAAATGCAAGTTGCCATTTAGCGATAGGCAAAGCATACCCTTCAACCATTAAAAATGGGGATAGCTACTCACTAAAAGAACTTAAAGCAAAAGGTGTAAACGACTCAACAGAGCATATAGACTTTATGATAGGCACCCCCGATATATGTGTTACAGGTATTGAAAAAGACGGCACTAAAACAACGCTGTTCATTGACGGAGAATGGGTAATCTAATTTTTTATAATTGAAAATTGAAAAGGCGACGGAAAAACCGTCGCCTTTTTTAATGTTTGCAGTTTTATTCTGCAACTATAAACCTAATATCTTTAAATTTATCATATATACTATTTGGCATTTTACAATCGCAAACAACCGTATCAAAAACGCTTAAATTGTCCGAATACATTTTTTTATTGTCACTAATTTTTTCGCTATCGAATAATAATACGTTGTTCTTTGAGTTTTTAAATGCCGTTTTCATAAAATCCCAAAACTGCTCGTAAACAGCAAATTGTCCTTGTAAATTTATGCTACCTACCGAGAAAAACGCCACGGCAAACCTAAATTTTTCTATCATACTCGCAACTAAAGAGCCACTTAACATGGTTGAATCGTGCACTCTTCCACCACAAACGTAACACTCTACCTTATGCTCGCCCAAAAACATTGCTAACTTTATGTTGGTTGTAACTACCGTAACGTTCTTTTTCTTTAATAGGTATTCCCCTAAAAAATAAGTGGTTGTAGTTCCATCTATAAATACCATATCGCCATCTTTAACAAAGCCACTTGCACACTTACATACCTTTACCTTGCCAGCAATATTTTCGTGCTCTCTAATAATAGCGGGTCTGCCACCTGTAATACTCACCCCGCCATAACTCTTTTTAACTAACCCTAAATTTGATAGGTACGTTATATCTCGCCTAATCGTTGCAGGGCTGTAATGCAAACGACTTACCAAATATTCCACCGTTACATACTTATTTTCCCTAATAATATCTAAAACCTTATCCGTGCGTTGCTCTTTGAACATTTCTTTCACCACATTGATTTTTATTGATTATTTTTCAAAAATTCAATCAACTATGATTTTTGTTGATTATTTCACAAATTCATTATATACTTTTATTAATAATAAAGCAAGCAAAAGGCGATTCTTAATATGAAAGATTTAACAAAAGGTAGTATACCTAAAAACCTACTTATATACGCTATCCCCGCAATTCTATCCATCCTACTTACGCGAACGTATAGTACCGTTGATAGCATAATGGTAGGCAAACTAATTGGCGAAAACGGTCTTGCGGCAATAGGCTCTACAACGAGTTTTACAACAACCCTTTCTTCTTTGCTTTGGGGTGCAGGGACAGGTATAGGAATATACGTTGGCTCTCTAATTAACGCAAACAAAAAAGAACTATCCGTTAGAGCTATTAAGTCTAACCTTTTGTTTTTGTTTATAGTTTCAATTTCTATAAGCGCACATGCAATAATGATATATAACCCTATTTTTAAGTTACTTATAGTAAAAGATGAAATATATAAAGATGCGCTTACCTATTACATTATCATACTAATAAGCCAGTTCGCCGTAACAATCAACTCTTGTGTAAACGATATATTTTATATGACAGGCAACTCTTCTCACCCTTTTAGAACTTCACTATTTAATTGCCTAGCAAACGTAACCCTTAACTATTTATTTATAGCAGTATTTAAGTTGGGCGTTTTAGGGGCGGCTATTGCAACGCTTATATCTGCTCTTTTAGTTTTTTCTTATAACGTTTTTGTAATTATAAAACTATGCCGTAAGCTTTATCCAATAAAAACACCTTTTAAAATTTATAGAAAAGATATTGCTTCTGCTTGGAAACTTGCCGTGCCGTGTATGCTACAACAAGGCTTAATGTACATATCTTCTGCAATAGTTCAACCTATAGTAAACGGAATTAGTATTTCGGCAACGGCGGCATACTCAGTATGCTTAAGGCTTTACGATATATGTACAATCTTCTTCTACTCTGTATCAAAGGGCTTATCTTCGCTATGCTCACAATGTTACGGAAATGGAAAAGTAAATCTTCTAAAACGTGGTTTTGCTACGAGTTTGGGCATAGCACTTGTTTTCTCTTTGCCACTTGCTATATTTATGATTATTTTTCCAAGGATTGTAGCATCTTGCTTTTTGCAAGATACAACAGGGCTAACGGCAAATTATATTGTTAGATACATAACCCTTTGTTTCCCCTTTGTTGTTCTACCAATACTCAACAACCTATACCACAATTTTTTCCGTGGGGTTTTAAGACCAACTATTGCTATGATTACAACGAGTATCTATTCGGTTACAAGAATAACGTTATCTTACGTATTAACGCCTTCGCTTGCAATGGATGGCATATTTTTAGGTTTTATATTATCCTGGGCAACCGAAGTCATTGTTTGCACTATAATATTTATTTCTAGCGTGTGGAAAACACCTAAGTTTAAAGAAATGGAGCAATCACTAAATACTAATAAATAAACACAATTTAAAAAATGTAAAAGGCGATAGAAAATTGATGTAAACCAAAATTCTGTCGCCTTTATCAAAAAACTTTACCCCACAAGCACAAGCAGCACCACAACCAAAATCATTAGTGCAAGAACCACCAAGCGCAGTTAAAAAGCAATCTACACTACCTTCACCACCACATACAACGGGGATAGAAACTATTTCTGCTTTTGGGAAATGCTTTTTTATGCCATCTGCCATAACGGCGCAAATTTCCGTTGATGAAAGAGTGCCTTTAAAACTATCAGGAATAAGTATAAATTTTTTTCATATTTTATCTTAATTTAGAGAATTTACAACTAGGTCAGCCGTAGCAACGTTTGTAACAATAGGTACGTTATATACGTTTGCAATCCTAAGCAATGCTTTAACGTCTGGGTCGTGAGGTTGCGCAGTCAATGGGTCGCAAAAAAACACAACCAAATCAATTTTACCTTCTGCCACTAAAGCACCTATCTGTTGGTCGCCACCGAGTGGGCCTGAAAGGTAACCTTTTACGGTTAAACCCGTTGCTTCTGCTATACGTTTAGAAGTAGTACCCGTTCCACAAAGTTCATACTTTTCAAGAATTGCTTTATTCTTTAGCGTCCATTCAACCATTTCAGCCTTTTTACTATCATGTGCAATTAGTGCTATTTTCTTTTGCATAAATTTTACTCCTTTTTTATATTTTAACATAACCGTTTTTATTTTTCAACAAATGTATGCGCATTTATATAATATAAATAGCTTTTTTTACATCGCATTAGCATAAGTTATATATGTTCATATATAATAGATGATAAAAGTGGCAACAAAAAAGCCGATGGTAACCATCGGCTTTTAGTTTATATATTACAAAACATTAAAGATTAAGCCAATAATTATACTTGCTATACCTGTTATGATAAAATTTACTATTACAGCTTTTGCTACACCAGCAAAAAAACTATCTTTTTCTTCGCTATATTGGTATATCAAAAAACCTATTGCCCAACCAAGTACACCCAAAAAGAAAGTCAACCAAAAACCTATTTTTTGTTTACCTGAAGATTTCCAAGGATCTTTTTTGCCATTAATTTTTTCATTAATTTTTTTATTAACTATTTTTTTAAATTCTTTATCAGATACTAATCCACCGCCACAATACTTGCAAACTTCTCCTTCTCGTGTTAGGTGTCCTTCAATATTATATTTACCACAATTTAGACAACGCATTAAATAACCCCTCCTTCTATATATTCTATACCAAATTTATTGGTATGTCAAATATTTAACCAAAAATATTGGTATAGTAAAAGTATGAAGGAAATTAAATTTGCAGAAAACTTAAAGGCATTACGCTTATCGTTCGGGATAAAGCAAAAAGAGTTAGCAAACATGCTTGGCGTTGACCAGCGCACTGTCAGTGCGTGGGAAAATCGCGTTTGCGAACCAGATTTTAACACGCTTCTTAAATTATGTGAGATTTTTAAAGAAGATTTTAACGGAATTTTATCTTAGTTTTTATATATAAAAAAGCCGATGGATAACCATCGGCTTTTTTTGGTTTTCAGTTTTTATTTTGCGTATTCGGTTGCACGTGATTCTCTTATAACGTTTACCTTGATTTGACCGGGATATTCCATTTCCTGTTCAATCTTTTTAGCAATATCTTTTGCTAGGAAAATCGTTTGAGCATCGTTAACCTGTTCTGGTTTAACCATTACGCGCACTTCTCTACCAGCTTGAATAGCATAGCACTTTTCAACGCCCTTAAAACTACTTGAGATTTCTTCAAGTTTTTGAAGTCTCTTGATATAGTTGGTAGTAGTTTCCCTTCTTGCACCGGGACGAGCGCCACTAATTGCGTCTGCCGCTTGAACTAGCACAGCTTCAATAGTTTTAGGCTCTACGTCACCGTGGTGAGCAAGTATTGCATTGATAACGTTGTGGTTTTCCCTGTATTTTTTAGCAAGGTCGCCACCTATTTGCATGTGCGTGCCTTCAATTTCAAAGTCCACTGCTTTACCAAGGTCGTGAAGTAGACCTGCACGTTTAGCAAGCTGAACGTCTACACCAAGTTCGTTTGCCATTACGCCAGCTAAGTGTGATACTTCAATTGAGTGTTTTAACACGTTTTGACCATAGCTGGTACGGAATTTAAGTCTACCCAAAGTCTTAATAATTTCAGGGTGAAGCCCAAAAATTCCACACTCGAACATTGCCGCTTCACCAGCTTCTTTTATTTGCTGGTCAAGTTCTTTTTTAACCTTTTCAACCGTTTCTTCGATTCTTGCTGGGTGAATTCTACCGTCTTGAATAAGTTTTTCAAGCGCAATTCTAGCAACTTCTCTACGAACGGGGTCAAAACCTGATACGATAACAACTTCTGGAGTATCGTCGATTATAAGTTCAATACCAGTAGCGTTTTCAAGCGTTCTGATATTTCTGCCTTCTCTACCGATTATGCGCGCTTTCATATCGTCGCTAGGTAGTGGAACTACCGATACGGTGATTTCCGTTGCCTGTTCGGTACTGCATTTTTGTATTGCAAGGCTTACTATTTCTTTGGCTTTTCTTTCGCCGTTCTCTTTAGCTTCAGCTTCAATATTCTTTACCATACCTGCCGCATCGCGTTTAGCTTCGTCAGTTATTTCAAGAATAAGTTGTGCCTTTGCTTCTTCTTTGCTCATTTGCGAAATTTTTTCAAACTCTTCAATCATCTTTTGATGTTGTTCGGCAATTTCGCCGAGTTTTTTATCGAGTTCGCCTTCTTTCGCTTTTAAAGCGTTTTGCTGTCTTGTTGTTTCTTCGTTTCTCTTTGCAAGATTTTCTTCTTTTTTCTCTAAAGACTCTTCCTTTTGGTTAAGTCTATTTTCAAGCCTTTGAAGTTCTACGCGTTTTTCTTTAGATTCGCGTTCAAAATCGTTGCGAAGTTTCAGTTCCTGTTCTTTCGCCTCTAAAAAAGCTTCTTTCTTGATTGCTCTGCTTTGTTCTTCTGCCTCTTCAATCAATTTGCGTTTACGTTCTTCAACAGTCCCTAATTCTTTTTCATAAGACTGTAATTTGCGTTTTCCGCCTACGTTTAAGCCGATAAATACGCCGACTACTGAAAATACTACTACTGCTATAATTAGCCCTATTTCCAGTCCGCCGATTAAGAACAGGGAGCCGTAGTTAAAATTCTGCATAGTAATATGCCCTCCTGTTTTATTTTACGACAGTATATACCATCGTTTTATTCTAACTATATTATATAACTATTTTTATTAAAAGTCAATAGTTATATTACTCTTGCTTTGCCTTATTACGGAAAGCAGACATTATTTTTTCTTGAATTTCGTTTGCGATATCGGGGTTGTTTTCTAAATAATCGCAAGCCTTTTCTCTACCCTGAGCTATCTTTTCGCCATTATAAGAGAACCACGCGCCACTTTTTTGTAAAATATCATATTGCAAGCCTAAATCTACTAAGCAACTGCCCCTAGATATACCCTTGCCGTAAATAATATCAAACTCTGCAGTCTTGAATGGTGGAGCTACTTTGTTTTTAACAACTTTTGCTTTTGTGTGGTTGCCGTAAGCACCTTCGCTATCCTTAAGTGCATCAGCTTTTCTAACGTCTATTCTAACGCTTGCATAGAACTTAAGTGCTTTGCCACCTGCAGTAACT
Organism: Christensenellaceae bacterium; assembly: GCA_045654125.1. GTDB lineage: Bacteria > Bacillota > Clostridia > Christensenellales > Borkfalkiaceae > UBA1259. The sequence goes on along the minus strand of JAZOMU010000023.1, from coordinate 19,606 downwards.
TCAGGATTGCCAAACATAACCCCAACCTTTTCACGAAGCTGGTTGATAAAGATTATACAGGTCTTGCTCTTATTGGTTATTGCCGTAAGTTTACGGAGCGCTTGCGACATAAGTCTTGCTTGAAGCCCTACGTGAGAATCGCCCATATCCCCTTCTATTTCAGCCTTAGGAGTTAGCGCCGCAACAGAGTCTACAACGATTACATCAACAGCTTTACTGCTAACCAATGAAGCTGTTATATCTAAAGCTTGTTCGCCAGTATCTGGTTGAGAAACGTAAAGTTCATCAAGATTTACGCCTAGGTTTTTAGCGTAAACAGGGTCTAGGGCATGTTCTGCATCAACAAACGCTGCAATGCCACCAGCTTTTTGCGTTTCAGCTATAACGTGAAGCGCTACAGTAGTTTTACCAGAAGATTCTGGCCCGTAAATTTCAATAATTCTACCACGTGGAAGACCACCTACACCGATTGCTAGGTCTAGCGACAAACAACCTGTAGGAAGAACTTCTATATCAGTTTCCCCTGCGTTTTGACCAAGACGCATAATTGCGCCCTTACCATATTGTTTTTCAATTTGCGCCATAACGCTATCTAGCGCTTTAATTTTTGCATCATCCATTTTTTCACCTTTATACTTTTTTTAGTTTTTTAATTGCCAAAAACAGCGCAGTATTCTTTGCCGTTTCGGTTATTTCCTCTCTAGTGCCTGTAAAATTATATCTATAGGTATGAACACCATCTTTCATCCCTATTCCAATATAACATAGTCCTACAGGTTTAATCGTATCATCACTTTTTGGACCTGCGATTCCGGTTGTTGAAATCGCTATATCACAATCCCCAGTTTTAAGTAGCCCTAGCGCCATTTGATAAGCTACGATTGAACTTACTGCGCCTTCTTTTTTTAAGTCGTTATCTATTACGCCAAGCCTTTTAATTTTGCTTAAATTTGAGTATGAAACAATGCCTTCTTGCACGCAACTAGATGCGCCCGAGTTGGAAATGATTGATGAAACCACTCTACCACCCGTAAAAGATTCGGCTGTGGAAATTTTTAGGTTTTTAAGTTTAAGTAAATCAAACAGCCTTTCTGTTAAACTCGTATCAAACTCGGCGTAAATATTTTCTTTTAACTCAAAAACTATATCGCGAATAACGTCTTTTGACAAAAGCACATCTTGCTCCCTAAACGCCAAATCAACGGTAAAATCGCCATAGTTTTCGCTTGCGTTTACGATAAAATTATCGCCACGCTCTTGCTTTACCTTTTCTATCACTGAAAACAGCTTATTTTTATCGCCAAAATATTTTAGCGTTAATTTCCTGCTGTTTACTCCGTATTTACTTTCAAAATACGGTAAAATGAATTTCTCGCACATCGGTTTTAGCTCGCTAAAATTTGATGGAAGAACAATCAATGAAAACTCGTCTTGGTTAAAAATAAACCCTTGATACAAGCCCAAAGCGTTTGGGATAACCGTTGCTTCCATAGGCATTAACGCATAATCGTTAACGGTGTTATTTCCCCCTTGAATTGCATCAATTAAACTTTTTGCGCTTTCATTTTCCATTAAAACGCTATCAAAAGTTTCACAAACTATTTTCTTTAAATCAAACTCAGCAATCTCTCCACCTACTACTATAAGGTTATCGGTGGTATCGGCAAGTTCAGTTAAGTTTCTCTTAAAACCTATATCGTCTGCACTAGGTAGCATAATAACGCTATCTGTTTTAACGCCACCACTTTTTAATATGCTGTCAACATTTGCACAAAACTGAAAATCTAGGTTTTCCGTGGCTTTTTTAAGATACACAACAGCCGTTTTCATTTGTTAACCTTTCAAAACCTGCCTATTTTTAACAATACACTCTGTACCCGAAACGATAGTGAGTAGAGTGGATATACCTAAAAGCACCAACCCTACCGTGTTTATTACACCATAAAGATTAGAAAAATCTGCACCAACTAATAACACAACGATTGCTATATCGGTTACAAACGTTTTAATCTTGCCCGACCAATCGGCAGCAATAACTGCGCCCTTGCTTGCAGCAACCATACGGAACCCACTAACAATTAGTTCTCTTGCCAAAATTATAGCCACTGCTATTGCGCCGTATTCTGGTAAAATAACCTGTCCGTTAGGCGAAACAACTAGCATCACTATAAGTGCTGTTGAAACTAAAACCTTATCAGCAATCGGGTCTAAAAACTTACCTAAATTGGTAACAAGATTATATTTTCTTGCGATATACCCATCTAAAAAATCGGTAAAAGCAGCAAGCGCGAAAAGCACTGCCGATAACGTGTAGTTATATGGAATTGCCGTTATAAAATATAAGGCAACAAAAATAGGTATCATTAAAATTCTAATCAGAGTTAATTTGTTAGGTAAATTCATAATCTTTCTCCATACAGGTCGTAACCCGTAGCTTTTGTTATGCGCACGTTGTAATACTTGCCGTATTCTACTTCTTCTTCCGAGAAAAAGTAGATTTTTCCGTCTATATCAGGGGCGTTAAAATACGCTCTTCCGTAATATATAAACTCGTTTTCATCAAACCCTTCAGCTAAAACCATAAAATTTTTGCCTATAAGGGACTTGTTAGTTTCTTTAACTACTTGTTTTTGCACCGAATAAAGCTTTCTATGGCGCTTGTTTTTTTCCGTAGCAGGCACTTGACCTTGCAGTTTATATGCTGGCGTGCCCTGCTCTTTACTATACTTGAAAAACCCTGCGTTGAAAAGCTTTGCTTTCTTTATAAATTCAACAAGATTATTAAATTCTCTCTCAGTTTCAGTAGGAAAGCCTGTAATAAACGTTGAACGAATTGCTATACCTTTTACGCGCTCTTTCAGTTTATTTATAAGCGCTAAGTAACCATCACCCGTACCCTTCCGATTCATAAGCTTAAGTATTCTATCATCTGCGTGCTGGAAAGGTATGTCTATGTAACGAACTAGTTTAGCATTAACGCTAAGCTCGTGAATTAATTCTTCTGTAATATTTTCAGGGTAGCAATATAGTAATCTTATGCTATGAATATTGCTAAGTGCTGAAAGCGCACGTATAAGTTCAGGTAAAGAAGATTGTGGCTGTAAATCTAAACCATACTTTGCCGTATCTTGCGCAACTAAAATAAGTTCTTTAACATCGCCAAGCGCCTTGGCTTCTTCAATAAGAATTTCTTTAGGTACTGAACGGTATTTGCCACGTATCATAGGGATAAGGCAATACGTACAATGGTTAGAACATCCATCTGCAATTTTAAGGTAAGCATAATTATCGGTTGTCAAAACTCTTTTTATACCACACTCGCCCCTTGGCTCGCCTACGGCATTTACCCTTTCGCCTTGATACATCCTATCTATAACGCTTAAAATTTCACAGTAATCGGAAACACCTAAAAAGGCATCGGCTTCTATTAGCTCGCCATAAATCTCGCTAATGAACTTTTGTGGCAAACAGCCTGTAACGATAATTTTTTCTAAAACACCACTCTTTTTAAGTTCGGCAACCGATAGTATCTCGCCTAAAGCTTCTTCTCTTGAGCTCTTTAAGAACGCACAAGTATTTATAATAACTATTTGCGCTTGCTCAACGTCAGATACCAAAGTATGCGCATCTTTTAGTAAAGAAAGCATTTTTTCGGTATCCACACGGTTTTTATCACAACCCAATGATATAACGCCTATTTTTTTGTTTTGTATTTTAATATAAGTATCCATCGTCTTCAATAGGACCAAATCTATTTATAAATTCTTCTTTAGTTAAAAGCACGCGCCTTGCTTTACTGCCTTCGTTAGGAGAAATAAAGCCTTTTCTTTCCATATCGTCTACCATTGCGCCAGCACGTGCATAGCCAACCCTAAATCTTCTCTGCAGAGCAGAAATAGAAACGTTGCCACTATTTACAGCAAGCCATAACGCACTCTTAAACAACGCGTCGTTTTCATTACTTACGCCACCTTCAACCCCAGCTTCACTAACGGCATCTTCCTGTTTAGGTTTGGTTTCTTTATCAAGGAATTCTTGCACTTCGTCATCAAAGTAGGCAGTGTTATTTTCCTTAATGTAGTTAACTACGTTGGTTATTTCCCTTCCACTTATATATGCGCCTTGATATCTTTCGTAATTACTCATAGTAAGGTCTTTATAGAGCATATCACCGTTGCCGAGCAACTTTTCTGCACCAGCTTCGTTTAGTATAATTTGCGAATCGGCAAAGTTGGTAACTTTAAGCGCAATACGAGAGGGCAAGTTCGCCTTAATAGTACCCGTAATAACGTCTACTGATGGGCGTTGTGTAGCAAGCACTAAGTGTATACCTGCAGAACGTGATTTAGCAGCAATCATACGAATGCGAGCTTCTAAATCTTTCTTACAACTTTCCATAAGGTCTGCAAGCTCGTCGATAAAGAACACTATTCTAGGTAGCTTAGGCACGGTATCACTTGCAATAATGCTGTTGTAATCGTCAATATTACTTATCTCTCCACCACACGCAGTAAACATATCGTTACGACGGTTGGTTTCATCATAAGCCCATTGTAAAAGCGATAATACGCGCTTTGGCTCAGTGATAATTTCATCTACCAAAAGGTGTGGCAAGTGTTCATATTTCCTAAACTCAACACTCTTGGGGTCTACTAATACCAACTTCAATTCTTCAGGGCTATATCTCATTAAAAGGCTAACTAACATAACGTGCAGACACACGCTCTTACCAGAACCTGTTGCTCCTGCGATTAGGTAGTGTGGACCTCTAGACAAGTCGTAACTTATAGAGTTGCCTACTATATCCTTACCTATAGCAAAGAGCAATGAGCCTTTCTTTGGGTTTTGCGCAAGCCCTTCCATTACTTCACGAAAGCCAACCATTGTTTTAACGGTATTAGCAACTTCTATACCAACTAGGTTTTTGCCAGGAATTGGCGCTTCTATACGAACACCGTCTTTTGCAGATAAGCGCATCTTTAAGTCGTCGTCATAACTCAAAACTTTTTTAACTGACACGCCTGCAGGCATCATTATTTCATAACGGGTAATAGACGGACCTTGTATGTGCCCTTGTGGAACAGCGTTTATGTGAAATTCTTCCAAAGTACGCTGAATAATTTCCTTTCTTTCATCGTGATTTTCCTGCCCAGCATTAATTGGTTGTGAATGTGTTTCTAAAAGGTCGAATGGTGGGCGTTTATATTCCCTGTTGATTGGGGGAGCAGGTTTTTTGGGTTTTTCAGGCTCAACTGGTATTTCAGACTCAGAATCTCTTACTGTTTCCGGCTGAATATCAAATAAGCGTGAACGCCTTGTGCCTAACCCTTCTGCTGAAATGCCCCCTATAATCTGCTCAGAATCATCGCTTTTAATTTCAGTTTGTTCTTGTGTTTGTTCACTAAACAATGAGTGCCTATCGCGAACGATATTAGAAACTGGAGGTTCATCATCAATTTCCCTTTCAATTGCTGGTTGAGATTGAATAATCTCTTCTTGCTCTTCTGAAATTTCTACAATTTCCTTTTCACTTGCAAACGGTCGGAAAATTTCCTCTCTTTGAGAGTAAGTACTTTGGTTTTCAACAGTAGAAACAGTCTCTTCGCTTATAGGGTGGAAAGTTTCAACAGGCTCAACCACGTTTAGCACGTCTTCCACTTCGCTTATGTCTGCGTAACCAGAAGCAAATTTTTCTGCGTGTGACTGTGCGCTGTCGTCTACAATACTAGAAACGTCATCGTGTTCAATGAAAGGTATTTCTTCAGTAGGTATTTCTTCCCTTGCTTCATCAACGTGTTCCCTAATGTAATCGGAAACAGTAGTGCCCGTTCCATAGGTAGCGTTACTTTTATAATAATCGTTCTTAACGGTTTTTTCCACGTCAATAGTGGCAGGGGTTTTTACGTAATCAATTTTTTTCTTCAATTCGTCCCCGTATGCTTTCACGTAAGAATCGGCTGAGTTTGCTACGGTAATACCGTTATTAGAGATGTCTAATTTTATACCTGCGCTAGTATCTTTTGCCAATTCACGCTTACTTTTAACGGAAAAATCTTCAGGATTAGAAACGAATAGCCTTTGAGCAGGCTTTTCTGTAAAGTTAACGCCACTAATTGGATAATCCATAACGCCTTCAATCTTCACGCCAAGGTCAGAATAAGTATTTTCTTCTTTCACAAAAGAACTATTGAATTTTGAAGAGCCTTTAACCCTACCAGCGCCTTTGTCTTTTATAAAATCAATAGCGATAAAGTAAACTACTATTGCGATTGCAAGACTAATTAAAACGTAACAACCCACGTTAGTTAATAGTGCCGATAATAAATAAGCTAGAAATGCTGTAAACACCCCACCACCTGAAGTGGTTGAAATTGAACCAGCACCTTTTTGATAAGATACAGCTATATATTCGGCATAGGTATAACTACCATCTGCCATAGAAATAACGTGAGATAAAAGGGCGATAAGCACAAACGCCAAAGTGATTAAAACTTTTCTTTTTGTGCTTATGTTAAGCTTTTTATCTGCTACCAAAAGCACGCCTTTAAGAATAGCGTAAATTAGAACTGCAAATGCAAAAAAACCAAAACAACCAAATAAAAAAGCTGATACGTAACCACCGGGCGTAGAAAAAAGCGCCTCGTTTGTTATTAAACATATAAGGCTTAACGTTGCAAAAAGTATAAGCACAACGCCAAACGTTTCGCGCGTAAATATAGATTGTTTTTGTTCTTTATTTTCGTTTTTCCTGCCCAAACCGTTCAAGAGTACACCTCATAATACTTTATCATTCTAATTATACCAAAAAGCAAGCTTTTTTACAATATATTTTTTCAACTTTTATTTAAATTATAATAATATTTAAACTATTATATAGGCAACGGCAACTTTCTTATTGAACTTTGCACAATAATCTTAACGCTTAAACCTGACAATGTTTGTCATGATTAAATATTTGTTGTTATAAAAACAAAAAGCAAGGCCAAATAGCCTTGCTTCGACGTGTAGCTAGTGACGGGATACTCGTCCACTTACGTTACAGAGCCTTCGATGGTCAAAGATTGCCCATCACTTGACGGGCACAAGATTCTCACCGAAACCACCAACACAAAACAAAAAAAGATGGCACAAGACCATCTTTTTTGTTTTGGAGCTGGTGACGGGATTCGGGCGACTTTGCCCTTTTAAAAAATAGTATCCCAAAAATTGTCGTAGAAATTTTTGGGATTAAGGAAAAGCAGGCTCTTTGTCATTGCTTTTTGTGAAAAACAAAAAGCAAGACAGTTAGCCTTGCTTTGACGTGGAGCTGGTGACGGGATTCGAACCTGCGACCTGCTGATTACGAATCAGCTGCTCTACCGACTGAGCCACACCAGCAAAAATTATATCTTTTTACATAATTTTTTACAAATTTTTTACAACTAATTTTTATATACCATATCAAAATGCCAAAAGTCAATACTTTACGACACTTTTTTATTAAAAACTGCTAGTTTGATTGAATTATAAATGGTTAATTAAATAATTACGAATCAGCTGCTCTACCGACTGAGCCACACCAGCAAATATATAAGCGACAAGGATAAAAACACAGTTTTCACCCAAATCGCTTGATTATAATATCATAAAACTAGAAAAATATCAACAGTTTTTACATAGTGATAAAAATATTTTATATTTTATCTATTTAATCACTATTTTATGAGAACTTTAATTTTATCTACGTTATCTAGCCCAGTTTGATAACCTATTTCAAAAGCTTTTTCCATATCCTTAAACTTATACTGTACCATATCGCCAAGATCAGGTTCTATATATAAATCAGGCATGTGTTCATCTGCTCTTTTACTGCTCATTTCAGCATCCATAATATCGTAAACGCGAAAGATAACAGATAACATATTAAACTTTCTTTCGGTCTCTTTTACCTTTCCCAATACGTCAACGGCGATTACTACTTCTGCACCCATATCCCTAACCTGCTCAATAGGTACTCTACACTTTACACCACCATCCACCAGCGACATATTATCTATATTTACTGCTTTAAAAATGCCTGGTATAGATGAGCTTGCCACAACAGCATCAACCACTTTTGTATCGCCAGAAAAGGTCTTTATTGAACCACTATTTAAATCGGTAGCTACGCAGGTAAACGGCCTTTTTAATTGATTAAATGTAGTATCATTTAAGTATGACTGAAGCTTTTTATACATTTTCTTTGCACGTAAAAGCGCGCCATTACCAAACGGGTTAAGCGACAAATCGAAAATATCTGAAAACTTTAGTTTATTTATTTCTTCCATCATTTGGTCAGGACTCATTCCTAAAGCATAGCAAGAGCCAACGACTGAACCCATAGAACAACCGCTGATATAATCTGGGACAATCCCCTTTTCTTCCATTGCTTTTAAAAACCCTATGTGCGCAACGCCACGGCTACCCCCTGCGCCAAGCGCAAATCCTAACTTTTTAGACATTATTTACCCCAAAAATTTTTTACTTCAAAACCCCTATTTTTAAGCCATACCTTTGAAAGCTTTATCCATTGCTGAACGGTTGGTTCGGGTGTGTAAGACTCTTGGTCGCAAGTAGCAAGCCCATGCCCACCCGGTTCAAATATATGTAGTTCCATAGGAACGCCTGCTTTTCTATAAGCTAACGCCATTAACAAACTGTTTTCGCAAGGCACACCTGTATCTTCATTAGTAGCCCAAATAAACGCAGGTGGCGTATCTGCCGTAACCTTAAACTCTAACGATAAGTCTTTTGTAAGTTGTGCGTTACTGCCTGTTAATTTTTCAAAACTGCCTTTGTGAGCGTATTCCCCCGAAGTAATAACGGGATATGAAAGTATTACAGCATCTGGACGGCAAAGTTTTACGTTGTCGCCAAGCACATCAACCACTACCTTTTGATTATACATAGTAGCTAGCATGCCACATAAATGTCCACCAGCCGAAAAACCTATCGCGCAAACGTGTTCTGTATCAATATTGTAATTCTTTACGCTTTCCCTAATATACAACATTGCCATGCACGCCTCAATAAGTGGAGCAGGATAATTTACAGGGTAAACAGAATAATCTAGTATAAACGTGTGAAATCCCATATCCATATACGAAATAGCGATTGGCATTTTTTCTCTACCCGAAACATAGCCATAACCACCACCACCTAATACTAGCATTGCAGGACGCGTTCTATCAGGCAAACCACTGTCAATAGCCCGAACTTTAGCATCGTCTCTAAAATATGTCTCTAAATAACCTTTCGCACCATCAGGACGTGTTATTCCAAAATGTTCATACAGGTCTACTCTATTACAAATCATAATTATCTCCTATATTTATCTAGCTTAAACACAGTATAATACAAATTTTAGTTTTTTTCAATACTATCCGTTGAAATTTGATAAAATTTTTGTTATAATAAACTTATGGGATATCATATTGACACAGGTTTAATTAAAGATAAGTTTAAAGTTGACTGCGAGTGCCCACTTTGTGAAATTCAAAAGGTAGTAGAAGAACAATTTCTCCACGAATTTCTAAACGACGCCGTTATGGAAGACAATACTCGCATAAAAGTGGGTAAAAAAGGTTTTTGCGCACGCCACTTTGATATGCTTTTTGTTAGACAAAATAAGCTTTCAGTGGCGTTACAAATAGGTACACGTGCTGAAAAAATTAGCGAGATTTTAACCAGCGTTAAAAACGTTAAATCAGCAGTAAAGCAATCTAAACTTTTGCTAGAATCCAGTAAAAGTTGCGCTATTTGCGACTATACTGAAGAAAGCATGGTTAAATATTACAAAACCATTGCCCAAATGTTTGAAAGAGAAAAGGATTTTTACAAAACGCTGATTTCTTCAAAAGGTTTTTGTTTACCACACTACGCTGAGCTCTTAAAATACAGCAAACACGCTGGGTTTATGGCAAAAAGTTACGTGGACGTTTTAAGCAGTATGCAAATTAGAAACTTTGAACGTTTAAAAGCAGAACTAAAAGAATTTTGCGATAAACACGATTATCGAAACGCCTTAAAACCACTTGGCAACGCTGAAAGCGCCCTCCCCCGTACTAGAGAAAAGTTTTACGGAAAAAAGATTGATTAGCTTAAGGAGTATTCTATGATATATTTTATTAGCGATATACACGCAGACGTGAATTTTAAAGGTCTTAATGAATATATCGATATTGCTAAAGCCGACGACTTGCTTATTATATTAGGCGACGTGGGATTAAACTTTACTAAAGATGAAGAAAATAAGGCTTTTACCGAGTGGTTTTTAAATATAGATAAAAACATAGCCTTTATTGATGGCAATCATGAAAATTTTGCCTATATAAACTCTTTTCCACAAGAATGTTGGAACGGTGGTAAAGTTAACCGATTAACTAAAAATATAGTACACTTAATGCGTGGAAACGTTTATCAAATACAAGACTATAAGTTTTTCACTTTTGGTGGCTGTAAAAGCTCTGCCAAGTGGAAAGAACAAGGACTTTGGCACTTTGGCGAAGAGCCTACTGAAGATGAGTGCGCATTCGCTAAAGCTAATCTTAATGCACACGACAATATAGTAGATTTTGTTTTAACACACAAGTATGAAGTGGAAGGCATTGGAAACACTCGCTGTCCACTACTACTAGAATTATGCTCACATATCGATAAAAACATAAAGTTTAAAAAATGGCTAGCAGGACATTGGCATAGAGAATACGTGCACGATAAAAAACACTATCACATTTATGATAAACTAATCCCTATAACTGATTTCGAATAATTAAAAAACCACTCTTATTTGAGTGGTTTTTTGTTTATTCTTCTATTATATCGTCTGAAATATGTTTAACCGAAATAGCTTGCTCAATTATATTAAGTATTTGCTCTTTCCCAAACCCAGTTTCGCTAGACGATGCCGTTATATCTGCAACGCCAACTCTTAAGCTCATTGCAAGCTCGTTTATTCTAGGTTTTACTTTTGTTTTAGGTAGTTTATCAGCCTTTGTTGCAACTAGGGCAAATGGTACTGCGTAATGATAAAGATAGTTTATCATCATTTTATCGTCAGAAGTTGGCTCGTGCCGAATATCTACTAAAGAAAGTAATAGACAAATTTTTTCATTTGCTAAAAAGTTTTCTAGTAGCGTCCCCCACTTTTTCTTTTCTTCTTTACTAACTTTTGCAAAGCCATAGCCTGGCAAATCTGCAAGCACAAACTCGCCAAAATCAAAGTAGTTTATAAGCCTTGTTCTACCAGGGGTAACCGAAGTTTTTGCAAGTTTTTTTCTGTTAGCCAGCATATTGATAAGCGAACTTTTACCCACGTTAGACTTGCCTGCAACGGCAATAATAGGTTTATTTGTTTTAAAGAATTTATCAGCGCTAGCAACGCTAGTTATAAAAGTAGCTTCTTTTATCTTCATTTGAGCACCTTAAAACTTTATTGCCTTATCAAACACTTCCGAAATATCGATTGCAGGAATAAAGTTAATTTCTTTTCTTATTTCTTTTGGTATTTCTTCAACGTCTTTAACGTTGGCTTTGGGAATAATTATATCCTTTATGCCTTGACGGAACGCAGCCAGCGCCTTTTCCTTAAGCCCACCGATAGCAAGCACCTTTCCACGCAGGGTAATCTCGCCCGTCATCGCAACGCTCTTTTTAACTGGCTTTTCTATAAATGCAGAAAGTATTGCCGTTGCCATAGTTATGCCTGCACTCGGCCCATCCTTTGGCGTTGCGCCTTCTGGAACGTGAATATGAATATCTGTTTTTTCGAACACGTAGTCGTCTATGCCATACTTTTTAGCGTTAGCACGGATATAGCTTATTGCTGCACGGGCAGATTCCTTCATAACGTCGCCAAGCTTACCAGTGAGTAAAATTTCGCCTTTACCACGCATTAAGCTTACTTCGATAGTTAAAGTAGTACCACCAAAGCTTGTCCATGCAAGGCCAGTTGCAGCACCTATTTCGTCCTTTTCAAGCGCCATGTCTCTAACATGTTTCTTTATGCCCAAATAATTTGAAACGTCGTCTTTGCCTACCACTTGCTTTCTAGTGCGTGGTTTTTCTGCTACCTTAGTCGCTATTTTTCTTATTACGCTACCAATTTCACGCTCTAAGTTTCTAACGCCTGCTTCCATTGTGTAGCTTTCAATAATTTCCTTAATCGCGCTATCGGTAATCTCTGCTTTTTTCTCGGTTAAACCGTTGTTTTTAAGCTGTTTGGGTATTAGATAACGCTTTGCAATCTGCAACTTTTCTTCGTTGGTATAGCCGTTAATTTCTATAATTTCCATACGGTCTAGAAGTGGATACGGTATAGTATCAACGCTATTTGCCGTAGTTATAAACATAACCTTTGATAAATCAAACGGAACTTCTAAATACCTATCACGGAAAGTGGTATTTTGCTCAGGGTCTAAAACTTCTAAAAGCGCACTAGCAGGGTCGCCGTGTATATCTGAAGATAGTTTATCTATTTCGTCAAGTAAGAACACGGGGTTGTTAGAGCCTGCGTTTTTAAGCCCGTAAATAATTCTACCAGGCATTGCACCCACGTAGGTTTTTCTATGTCCCCTAATCTCTGCTTCGTCCTTAACCCCGCCAAGGCTCATTCTAACGAATTTTCTATTTAGCGCTCTTGCAATAGACGTTGCTACCGATGTTTTACCAACACCAGGAGGCCCCACAAAACAAAGAATAGGCCCTTTTATTTGCTTTGTAAGTTGCAAAACTGCAATGTATTCTACTATTCTTTGCTTTACTTTTTCTAATCCAAAATGGTCACTATCAAGCACTTCTTTAGCAATGGCAAGATTATCAGTATCTTTTGTACTATCACCAAAAGGCAGTTCTTTTATCCAGTCTAAATAATTAAGGATAATCGAATAATCAGGCGAAGATGGGTTAATTTTATCAAGGCGCGAAAGCTCTTTTAACGCTTTCTCTTCTACGTCTTTAGGTAGACCTTTTGCTAGAATTTGGTTTTTAAGTTCTTCACCTTCTTCACCGTCATCACCTAGTTCGTTGTGGATTGCTTTTATTTGTTCACGTAGGTAAAACTCTTTTTGGCTCTTATCAATACCTTCCCTTACTTTTGCCGTAATTTTCTTTTCTATTTTTAAGATTTCTAGTTCTTTGATAAACAACGCTTCAAACGCCTTAAGTCTTTCAACTGTGTCATTAGATTCTAAAATCACTTGAACGTCTGGCTCTTTAAAATTCACAACGGAAACGGCGTTATCTATAAACTCGTTGGGCGTGCTAATTTCAGAGATTGCAGTAAGCATATCTTTTGAAATGCGCTTATCTAAAAGCGTGTATTCATTAAACACCTTTCTAGCTTGCCTAAAATATGCTTCCACTTCAAAGGGGTTTTCACCAAGTTGATAAAATATTTCTTCAACTTTTACGGTAAAGTAGTTTTTAGTATCTAAATATCCCGTAATACGTGCACGCGAAATTGCTTCTACCCCCACTTTCATAGTATTGTTGGGTAGTTTTATAATTTGCTTAATTTTAGCGATAACACCAATCTTAAACACGTCCGTTTTCTTTGGCGCTTCAATAATGGCGTTCTTTTGCGTTGCAATAAATATTTCTGAATTAGTATCAGCTGCCTTTTCAATAGCTGCAATAGATTGCGGTCTACCCACGTCAAAATTCAAAAAGGTTTTTGGGAAAAGAACCTTTCCACGCAAAGCGACCATTGGTAAAATGTTATCTTTATTTTCTATTTTTTCGTTATCCTTTAGTATTTCTTTGTCTTCCATTTTATCACCTAATATGTAAGTAGTTAATCTAATAAGCAGTATTTCTCTAACAAAAACTTAATCGGCTTGTCTTTAAATGGCACTGTAACTTCATCAGCAATAGCTTTAAGCTCATCTTTACCGTCACCTACGGCAACGCCGTGCCAATCCCCACTCAAAAGGTCTATATCGTTAGTGCTATCGCCAACTGCAATTACTTGGTCTATGGGTATATTGTAGTAGTTCGCAATAAATCTTACAGCCTGGCCTTTACCACACTCTGGATTTATTGCTTCAAGTAAAAAGGGCGCGCCACTATTAAATCTAACGTTTTTATCTTTGAACTTTTCGTTCATTTCAAATGCCACTTTATCTATCAACGAGTCGTCGCCTAAAAAACAAATTTTAGCAACGTTTCCTTCTTGCTTTTTTAGTTCTTCTTCAATATCGGCAACCCTGCCATCTATATCAACGTTGCGTTGATAAATATTAATATAGATATCTTTCTTTGGATAGAAAATTTCATTTTCTCCATACCCTAAAGCAGTTAAGCCTGTATTTTCCATTTCTTTTAACACTTCTAATGCTTGCTCAAGGCTCAATCCACCGTTAAAAATGTATTCACCACTCTCAATATCGCTAATTCTAGCGCCCTGAAAAGACGCAACAAGCCCCTTTAGTTTGCATTTTCTAAGTATTTTCGTTATGGAACTAGTTTCTCGCCCAGAGCAAACTACGAATATGCCACCTTTTTCTATAAACTTGTTTATGGCTGAAAGCGTTTCGATATCTATATCGTTTTTAGGTGCTTCGCCTAGCGTGTGGTCATAATCACTAACGAATAGCTTGTATTTCATTTTAATCCTTCCTTTGTTAACTTATCTATAATTTCTTGAGCTTGCTTTTCGCCAATGCCTTCCACACTTTTAAGTTCTTCTTTACTTGCTGAAATTATCCCACCAAGGTCTTTAAACTTATCTAGTAGCGCTTTTTTCTTTACCTTGCCAAGTCCTTTAACTGTATCTAGAACCGAAGTTAAAGAACGTTTTCCACGCAAAGTTCTATGATACGTTATTGCAAACCTATGCGCTTCGTCACGAATGCGTTGCAACATTTTTAAAACGTAATCTCTGCGCTCTAAAATTACTGGTTGATTGCTTTTTAGTGTAAAAATTTCTTCGTTGCGTTCTGCAAGCGCTATAAGGTCAATATCAGCTATTCCCTTTTCGTCAAAAACTTGTTTAATCGCTGAAAGCTGACCTTTGCCACCATCAACAATAATTAAATCAGGTTTTGGGAATTTATCAGGGTCGGTGGTTAACCTATCAAGCCTTCTTCTCATCATTTCTTGATGGCTTTTATAATCGTCTGCACCCTGAACGGTTTTTATCTTAAACCTACGGTAGCTATCACGATCAGGCTCACCGTTAATAAACACCACCATACTGCCTACTTTATCCACGCCACTAATGTTAGAGATGTCAAAGCACTCCATACGCCTTGGGAAGTTTTTTAAGTTTAGCTTTTTTTGCAGGGTTTTACAAGCTGAAACGGTCATATCGTCTTTGTGTTTAACCCTATCTACAGCTGTTTCTAAGTGTTCTAAAGCGTTAACGCCTGCCATATCTAAAAGCTGTTTTCTAACACCTTGTTTTGCGCAAATAATAGAGAGACTTTTGCCAAAACTTTCCTTAAAATATTGGACTAACACATCACCATCTAGCAAGGTCTCCGAAAGGATAATCTCATCTGGCAGTTCCACTTCGTTTTTATAGTATCTTCTTATAAACTCGGAAATAGCATCGCTATCGGTTACAGAAACACTCTCAAACGAAAAGTTTTTACCACCTAGCATTCTTCCACCCCTAACTATAAGCAAGTTAACAGTTGAATATATGCCGTTGGTTTTATAGGCAATTATATCTGCGTTTATAAATTTATTTAATGCAGTTATGCGTTTTAGTTTGATTTTTTCTAAACTTTCTAGGTTTTCTTTGTATTTTAAGGCAAGTTCAAATTCTTCACGTTCGCTTGCAGATAGCATTTTTTCTTTTAATAGCTTTTCAGTATCAGAAGTATCGCCACTTAAGAAATCAATCGCACCTTGAACGTTTTTGTTGTATTCATCTTTAGAGATAAGTTTTGCACACGGTGCAAAACATTTTTTTATGTGATAGTTAAGGCAGGGTTTTAAGAGCTTTTCGCCATCTATTTTCTTATCGCATAAACGCAAGCCGAACGCAAGATTTATAATATCTAGCACAGCCCATACGCTAACACCACCCATAAACGGACCAAAGTATTTACAGCCATCTTTTTTAATTTTTCTGGTAACGGTAAATGTTGGGAACGCTTCTTTAAGATTGATTTTTAAGTATGGATAAGTTTTATCATCTTTAAGCAGAATATTGTATCTGGGTTTATGCTTTTTGATAAGATTATTTTCTAAAGACAACGCATCTATTTCACTAGGCGCGATTATATAGTAAAAGTCAGCAACGTTTGATACCATTGCCATAACTTTGTTGGTTTTAACGCCGTTAAAAAAATATTGCCTTACCCTATTTTTCAAGTTTTTGGCTTTGCCAACGTATATTATCTGCCCATTATTGTCTAGCATAACGTAAACGCCGGGATTTTCCGGGAGCAGTTTTATCTTATCGTCTATAATACCCACTTTAATTATTATACTCTATTTAGGGGTTTTTTACAAGTATTTAGTAGCCTAAAAATTCCACGCCTTTTAAAAGAACTTCGTTAAGTGTTTCGTTCCTAAGCGAATAAAAAACTATCTTGCCCTGTCTTTTCGTTTTAACAGCGTTAAGGTTTTTTAGCAATCTCAACTGATGAGAAACTGTTGTTTGATTTAGTTTTAATAAAGTTGATAGGTCGCTTACACACATTTCAGAGATAGCTAATGCTGAAATCATTTTCAATCTAGTATAGTCTGAGAAAATAGAGAAAAAACATACTAGCTCATCTAAAACTTCCCCTTGTGGCACGTAATCTTGCACTAACGTTTGAATTCTTTTGTCAACTAAAGGCTCTTTCATATTCGATATTCTCCTTGTTTATTAACAGTTTAATAACTGTACATATATTATAACAAAGTTAATAATCGGTATATTTAAAATAAAATTCGCATAAAAAAGAATAATAGCGTATTTTAAGGAAAAGGAGGCAACTATGAACTCAAACAATATCGTTTTAGTAGCGCTGTTACTACTTTTAACAAGTAGCGGCACTATAAACTCAACGCAACTACTATTATTACTAGCACTGCTAACTACAACGGGTTGTGCCAATGGCTTATTTGGAAACAACAACTGCAACTGTAACAACAGCACTTTCACCCAATAACGATAAAAAAGGCAGGTCACCGACCTGCCTTTTAGAATTATTTATAAATATTTTTCTATCTCTCTTTTCTTTCTATCGTTGGTCTTTAGGAAACATGAAACTAGCACAGCAAATATTCCAAAAATAAAGCCAATGATAACCCAACAATCAAAATCGTGTTGTTTGTTCTCTGCAACGTTCCCTGCCTCGAAAGCTAATATTGCACCTACCCCAAACAATATACCAAAAAACGACCACAAGCCCATATTGTGCCCTTCATTATACGCCAATATTGAAACTTTAAGAGCAATAAAAGCATTAAAAGTAAAAATACACCCTAAGACAAACCACGCCCCAGAATTTCTGCCCTGTCGTTGCGCCTCTGCCTTAGCTAAAGACCCAAATGAAATTAAAACAATACCAATTAAAAATATCAACAAAACTGTGACATAACTTATAGATGTTTGTTCCGTGCATGAAGCATATCCATAATAATTGTCTTGCATAAATTTTCTCCTTTAATTTTTCTCAGAAATTATACCACCTATAAAATAGTCTTGTCAAGACTATTTTATAGGTGGTATAAAATATTCTTATCAAGACTATAATAAAAATATGGTTATTATTTCACAGAGAATAAAGAATTAAGAAGAGAAAATAAAATCAGTCAAGCTGAGCTTGCTGAAAAGTGCTTAGTAAAGCAATCTTGTGTAAGCAAGTGGGAGCGTGCAGAAACTTTGCCCGACATTGAAATAATTGTAAAGCTAACGCAAATATTTAACGTTAGTGCAGATTATCTACTTGGAATTAAAGATTATTAAAAAAGAAAAAGCACCGTTTTAACGGTGCTTTTCTTTTATTTCTTAAAAATTAGATTTCAGAGAAATACTTGATAGTTCTTACCATTTGGCTGGTGTAAGAGTTTTCGTTGTCATACCAAGAAACAACTTGTACTTGGTAAGTATCGTCGTCAATCTTAGATACCATGGTTTGAGTAGCATCGAAGAGTGAACCAAATCTCATACCGATAACGTCTGAAGAAACGATTTCATCAGTGTTGTAGCCGAAAGATTCAGTAGCTTGAGCTTTCATAGCTTCATTGATGCCTTCCTTGGTAACGTCCTTACCCTTTACAACTGCGATAAGGATAGTGGTAGAACCAGTAGCAGTAGGTACACGTTGTGCAGCACCGATTAGCTTACCATTAAGTTCAGGAATAACAAGACCGATAGCTTTAGCTGCGCCAGTGCTGTTAGGAACGATGTTCATAGCACCTGCACGTGAACGTCTCTTGTCGCCTTTCTTTTGTGGACCATCAAGAATCATTTGGTCGCCAGTGTAAGCGTGAACGGTAGTCATGATACCGCTTTGGATAGGAGCGTAATCGTTAAGAGCCTTAGCCATAGGAGCAAGACAGTTAGTGGTGCAAGATGCAGCAGAAATAATCTTGTCATCAGCAGTTAAGGTCTTGTGGTTTACGTTGTATACGATAGTAGGAAGGTCGTTGCCTGCAGGAGCAGAGATAACAACTTTCTTAGCGCCAGCAGCGATATGAGCTTCTGCTTTTGCTTTGCTGGTGTAGAAACCAGTACATTCCAAAACTACGTCAACGTCGTATGCAGCCCATGGGCATTCAGCAGCGTTAGCACACTTAGAAATTTTGATTTCCTTTCCGTCAACAATGATTGAATCTTCAGTAGATTCAACGGTGTGACCTTGTGCTACGTAGTTACCCTGCATGGTGTCATATTTAAGAAGATGAGCGAGCATTTCAGGGCTAGTTAAGTCGTTGATAGCTACTACTTCATAACCTTCAGCGCCGAACATTTGTCTGAAAGCGAGACGACCAATACGACCGAAACCGTTAATTGCAACTTTTGTTACTTTTGACATATTAATGTCCTCCATATATGATATTTACTAAAAATTTTCCCAAATTTCGTCTTATACATTATAAACCTAATATCAAGCCAAGTCAAACCTTTTAACGCCATTTTTATCGTTTATTTTAAATTTTCGGGATTTAAACATAAAAGGTCATCTGTAACGAACAAGCCATCCTTTCTAATTAGCTCGCCATCAAGGTAGATTTCTCCACCACCATACTCTTTGGTTTGTATTTGAACTAAGTCCCAATGAATAGCCGAAACGTTTCCGTTATTACAATCGTCATAACAGCTACCTGGTGTAAAATGGATTGAACCAGATATCTTTTCATCAAACAAAATATCTCCCATAGGTCTAGTTATATAAGGATTAACGCCAAAGGCAAACTCGCCAACGTATCTAGCACCGTCATCAGTATCAAAAATTGCGTTTACCTTTTCATTGTCGTTTGCCGTAGCGTTTATAATCTTTCCATCTTTAAACGTAAGCGAAACGTTTTCAAACTTGAACCCGTTTTCCACCGACGGAGCGTTGTAAGTAATAGTTCCGTTTACGCTATTTTTTACGGGCGCAGTATAAATTTCACCGTCTGGGATATTGCGTTCGCCCGAACA
>JAZOMU010000022.1:0-43467 GCA_045654125.1 Christensenellaceae bacterium | reverse complement strand
TATTTAAGACCAGAATTTGATGAAATAGGCGTTTCTAAAGACGTAACGTGCGTACAAGCTCCAGACGGAACACCATGGGGTGGTAGTGGGTTTATGTGCACCACCCGTGACTTTGCTAAGATAGGCGAATTGGTACTAAATAAAGGCAATTATCGTGGCAAACAGTTGCTCCCTAAAGAGTATATGGAAGAAGCCACTTCTAAGATGGTAGATAACCTATTTGACGGCACGTTTGCGCATAATCGCTGTGGTTACGGCTATCAAATTTGGATGCACCCATACGGCTATGGACTATATGGATTAGGTGGGCAGTTCGTGTTCTGCTTCCCTGAAAAGAATTTTATGTTTGTTTGTAATTCAAACACCATGGATTCTATTATAAACAGGGGCGCAGAAATATACTGGGCGCTAGCACGTTTATATCGCTCAATTGAAGATAAAGAGCTACCTGCTAGTGAAGATTATACTAAACTATGTGAAATCTTAAAAACACTTACTACAGACAAATGTTTTGGTGCGCCACACTCAAAATGGGAAGAAAAAGTAAACGGGAAAACGTACGTCTTAAATAAAAATCATATGGGCATAACAAGTATTAACTTTGAGTTTAATGCTGAATACGGCGTGCTACATTACGTTAGAGCTGGCATAGCAAAAAGCTTGAAATTCGGCTTAGGTAAATTTGAAGATACTTTCTTTCCAGAAACGCATTATTACGGTATGACTATAACCAAACCTAGTGGGCGTGAGTTTAGGGCATTATCAACAGGCTCTTGGACTATGGAAGATAGACTTTTAATCGTAACGGATATTTGCGATACAAGTATTGCCACTACTGGATTTGTGTTTGAGTTTTTAGATGATTTAGTAGCAATAAAGTTTACTTCGGTTGGCGAAGATACTTTTAAAGAATACAACGGCAGTGCTGTTGGTAAATTAGTTTAAATTAAAAAACTGATATCATATTAGAATAATAAACGCCAAATCAATTGACAAATTTATTTAAAGGCGTATAATATAATTGATACAGAGATTTGGAGACGTATCAAAATAAACTTAAATTGGTTTATTTTGGTGCGTCTTTTTTTTGCTTTAAAGGAGAAAAAATGAAAGACGTTTGCATTATTGGAGCAGGTGTAGTTGGCGCATTAATTGCTAGAAAGCTTTCTGCATATCAGCTGAATATTTGTGTACTAGAAAAAGAGAACGACGTGGGTATGGGCACCACTAAAGCTAATTCAGCTATAATACACGCAGGGTTTGATGCTGAAGTGGGAACGCTAAAAGCAAAGCTTAACGTTTTGGGTTCTAATATGATGAAAAAGATAGCTAACGAACTAGGCGTAAAGTACGAAAACAACGGAGCTATGGTAGTAGGTTTTAATGAAGCTGATGAAAAAAGCATAAGCACTCTATATCAAAGGGGTATAAACGCAAAGGTAGATATGGATAAAATAACTAACGGAGCTATTGTAGACCAAGATAGGCAAACTTCCATAGACGGTATATTTTCTTGTGGTAACGTATTGCACGTGCACGACCTTGTTGATTACGTTTCAGACGAGGCAGAAATTGCAGGGCAACAGGCAGTAGCGTACTTAAATGGAAGCTTAAAAAAACAAACGTTAGTGCCCATTAAAACTGATGGAAAGGTAAGATATACCGTTCCACAAATGATTACTAGAAAAGAAGACGTAAGCGTGTATTTTCGCGTTGCAAACGTGTATAAAAACGTTCAGGTTTGTGTTTGTGATGGAGAAAAGCTGATATATAGCGTAAAAAAGGCAAAAGTTGTACCGGGAGAAATGCAAAAGATTTTAATTAAAGATGCGTGGCTAGAAAATGTTAAAGAACTTACCTTAAAGATAGAGGAGAACTAGTATGGAAAAAAATCTTACTTGTATAGTTTGCCCTATAGGTTGCCAAATAACGGTAAACGTAGAGGACAATAAAGTTTTAAGCGTTAACGGTAACGGATGTGCAAGGGGTAAAACTTATGCACAAAGTGAAGTATTAAACCCTGTAAGAACTATAACTACAACGGTTAAAAGCGCAGACGGGAAAATCGTTTCGGTAAAGACGGCAACGCCAATACCAAAAGAAAAAGTGTTTGAAGCTATGAAAATTATAAACAAGGCTAAACCACGTTTGCCAATATCAATCGGAGATGTTATAATAAAAGACGTATTTGGTGCAAAACTAATAGCAACTAAAAACGTTTTGTAACTTAGGAGTAATTATGATAAAAGGAAAAGTAATTTGCGCAGTTAGGAATAATGATGATTTGGAAATCGCATTAAAGAGCAGTGCTGAAAGCGTGTTTATGTTAAGCACCAACTTAGAAACAGTAGCTTGTCAGATAGAAAAAACACACCAAGCAGGGAAAAAACTATTCGTGCATATAGACCTTGCTGATGGTATTGGTAAAGACGAGTTTGGCATTAAATACTTAAAAAGTATTGGCGCTGATGGCATTATTAGCACGAGAACAAACATCATAAAAACAGCAAAAAAGCTTGATGTTTTTACAATACAAAGATTTTTTATAGTCGATTCCCGTTCAATAGATACTACCGTAGAATCAGCTAGTGTTTCTAAGGCAGACGTAATTGAGCTTATGCCAGGAACAATTGGTAAGGTTATAAAGAAAATTAAAAGTCTAATAGATACGCCAATCGTAGCAGGTGGGATAGTAGAAACACAAGAAGAAATAGATTTAGCCCTAAATAGTGGCGCAATAGCCGTTTCTACGGGCAAAAAAGAATTATGGTGAAAAGAGTATGGATATTAACACGTTATTAAAAGGTTTTGTTTGTGATTGTGGAAAAGAACACAAGTGCGATATTGAAAACGTTTTCGTTGAAAACGGCGCTATCAATAGACTAACAAAGTTGTGCGAAAAGTACAGTAAAATTTTATTAGTCGGTGATGAAAACACTTTTGCCGTTGCAGGTGAAAAAACCGAAAAAGCGTTAAACGGCAAGGTTATCGGCAAGGTTATATTCTCTGGCAAAACGGTAGTTATACCTAACGAACAAGCCATAGAAACAGTTAATAGTAAACTTGGGGAAAGCGACCTTATTATAGGTATAGGTTCTGGCGTTATGCAAGACCTTTGTAAATACATATCGCATTTTTCTAAGATACCGTATATGGTAGTGGCAACAGCGCCGTCAATGGATGGTTATGCTTCAGATGGTGCGGCAATGATACTAGGTGGAATGAAAGTTACCGTAAAGGCATGCTTGCCAAGGGCTATCGTTGCAGATACTGCCGTTCTTAAAGATGCGCCTATGGATATGATTCAAGCAGGTTACGGGGACATTATTGGTAAGTATTCAGCACTTAACGACTGGAAACTTTCAAAGATAGTAAACGGCGAATATTTTTGCCAATTCATTTACGATACAACATACCAAATGATACAAAACACCCTAAAAACGGCAGAGGGCTTGTTAGAGCGCAACGAAGAAAGCGTTAAAGCCATTATGGAAGCGCTTGTTATCGTTGGGGTAATGATGAGTTTTGCAACTTCTTCACGCCCGGCATCAGGTTCTGAACACCACCTTTCACACTTCTTTGAAATAGTTGGTATTATTGATGATAAGCCGTATTTTGCACACGGGATAGACGTTGCGTATTCTACCGTTATTACTGCAGGGATTAGAGAAAAAGTAGCGTCGATAGATTTTCCTAAAACGCTATATAAAGATGATAGGGATAGTTACGTTGCAAAAATGCGTAAGGTATATAAGAACGTTGGCGATTCTTGTGTAGAACTTCAAGATAAGGTTGGTAACTACGCTAAGGATAGAACCAAAGCCTACTTAGATAATGAGAAAGAACTTAAAGCCGTTCTTAAAGAATGCCCAACTGCAAAAGAGATTGAAAAAATGCTAAACCTTGTAAAAATGGATATGAAGGAATTTTACGATATGTACGGCAAGGAAAAAATTGATAATGCCGTAAAATATGCAAAAGACTTAAAAGATAGATATTCAGTTTTATGGATGAACTATGATTTCTTTGGCGACAACGACTAATATATAAAGAAAAATTAAAACTTGAACCGATTAAATATTTTATAACGACACATACTTAAATTGTATGTATCAAAAGAAAAGTGTTATAAAAATTTGGTCGGTTATTTTTTTAGTGGCTGTGTTTTTTAGTAGTGTTATTTTCTTGTTTACAAGCATAACGCCTGTTAAGGCAATGCCGTTTTATGATTTGCAACCTAAAACAATAGTAAAACGTGCAAGTTTTTATACTTCATACTCTACGTCTAGCAATGAAAGAAAGAGTAATATTAAGCTTGCTTCCAGCTCGCTAAACAATGTTTTAGTAGACGTTAACGCAGAGTTCTCTTTTAATCAAACGGTTGGGGAAAGAACGGTAAAAAACGGTTACAAAACTTCAAAAATAATCGTCGGTGGCGAGTTTGTAGATGGGGTTGGTGGTGGCGTGTGCCAAGTTTCAACCACCCTTTATAACGCCGTGCTATTGGCTGGTCTTAAAATAACAGAGTGCCATCCACATAGCTTGCCCGTAAGCTATATTGCGCCATCGTTTGATGCAATGGTAAACTCCGGCTCTGCAGACTTAAGATTTATCAATGATACGCATAACCCAATAATAATAAAAACTTTTGCTAACGATAGCACGCTAAGAATAGAAATTTGGGGCGAACCACCTTTGATAACTTATTCGCGCCAAAGTGTAGTAACAGGTGAAATACCAGCGCCAAAAGAAAAAGAGGTTATAGATGAAAAAGGCGAGTACTCAGAGCTATATCAAGGGGAGAAGCAGGTGCTTAGATATAGCAAAGCAGGGTTAACCAGCCAAGGTTTTTTGGTTGCGACAAAAAACGGTAAGATAATTTCAATTACAAAAATTCGTACTGATAAGTATAACGCTCAACGTGGGTTAGTGATGGTTGGCACTATGCCAAAACCAGAATTAGAAAACCAAAGCGATATAGAAGAGCCAACAATATAAAAAGCGCACCTTAACAAAGGTACGCTTTTATTATAATTTAATTTAACTTTATAAACACGGCTCAATAGTAATAACTAAGCGATAATTATTATCCATCTCACTAAACTTTTGTTCAAGCACTGTTTTAACTAATTCCTTTTTATCAGAACATTCGTATGGTATAGCCACGTCAAAAAGAACGTTGGTGTTATCTTTTCCAAACACCATTCTAAAATCGTGTATAGAAAAGCGTGGGTCGATATCAGTAACAATTTGCTCTGTAGTAGCTCTTAAGTTGTTAACACGTTCATCGTCGGTAGTAATAGGGTCTAGATGTCCGGTAAGTGTAATTCCCACGTTTTCTATAAAGTCTTTTTCTATTAGGTCAACTAGTTCGTGCGAAATTAAAACGTCTACTTTAGCATCAACCTCAACGTGAACGCTTGCAAAGTACTTGTTTGGCCCGTAGCAGTGAACTGATAAATCGTGCACGCCTAAAACTCCATCATAAGATAGAACTCTTTGCTTTATATCTTCAATCATTTGCGCAGGTGGTGCCTGACCTATTAGGTTAGAAAAAATTGCTTTTAGTAAACCGATAGCAGTCCAAGTAATAAATAGTGCAACAATTATGCCAGCATAGCCATCTGCATTAAAGCCAGTGATTGTACTTATTATAAAGGTAATTAAAGCAACGCCAGTAGAAACGCAGTCCATTAAACTATCACTAGCCGTTGCAGATAAAATTTCCGAATTGATTTTTTTTGCTAT
This sequence comes from Christensenellaceae bacterium, assembly GCA_045654125.1. Classification (GTDB taxonomy): domain Bacteria; phylum Bacillota; class Clostridia; order Christensenellales; family Borkfalkiaceae; genus UBA1259. The sequence goes on along the minus strand of JAZOMU010000022.1, from coordinate 37,719 downwards.
TATTTTATAAAAAACGAACAATCCTGCTTTTAACAAAATGGAAAAGCTTAGAATAGCTATTATCCAGTAAGAAAAAACTGTAGGGTCTGGTGCAATAATTTTTCCTATAGAATCTTTTATGGTATTAAAAGCAACTAAAAGCATTAAAAATGCAATTGAAAGTGAGCAAACGTATTCCACTCTCTCATGTCCGTAAGGGTGCTCTTTATCGGCAGGGCGAGAAGAAAGTCTAAACGAAATTATGGAAAGAATACTACTACCACCATCTGTAAGGTTGTTAAGCCCATCAGCCAAAACGGAAATTAGCCCAAATACAGCGCCAACGATTATTTTGCCTAGCGCAAGAATTAAGTTTATCCCAATGCCGATAAACCCTGCAAGTTGACCTATAAAACTTCTTTTTTTATCGCTTAATTGATTCATAATCGTATTGTAGCATAAAATTTATAAAAATTCAATAAAAAAACGAGTGGAAATTTTCACTCGTTAAGGTTGTTAAGGGAATTAAAAATTCTTTAATATATAATCAACAACGTTTTCATTGTTAGAACAAATTATCTCATCACAAACTTCTTTCAAGACGGAAACAGCATTGGAAACGGCAACCTTGATTCCTGCAGACTGCATCATTGGAAGGTCGTTTCCACTATCGCCAACTCCTATTATCTTCCTTACTAGGTTCGAATTTGTTCACGTTTGGCGGGCAAGTGGTGATAGCGTTTGAACTTTTTTTCAAATAGTTGATTTTTATTTTATTTAATGCTACAATGATAGTGCCAAATCAATTTAATATATGTGTGGAAAGGTGTATTTTCTTTTTAGGGAATATATTTTTGTTGCTATGTCTATATTAGAATTTGATAAAATGCAAATTCCTACAATGTAGATATGGTAACACCTTTCACATTAAATTGGTTTGGCGACTATCGGAGTTTGCGTTTTTGTGCGTTTACTTCGGTAGGCGCACTTTTTATTTTAGGAGGCTTTTATGAAAAGAAAACTTTTAATGACATTATTAGCTTTAACTTTGGCTTTATGTTCTATATTTGGCTTAACTGCTTGTGGGCACGAATGTAAGTTTGACCAACAAATTGCAAACCAAACATATTTTGCAAGTAGTGCAACTTGCACGGAAAAACCAAAGTATTTTTATTCTTGTAAATGTGGTGAAAAAGGAACAGAAACCTTTGAACATGGAGAAACCTTAGAGCATTTATTTACTAACTACGTATATAATAACGATGCAACATGTTTAAAAAATGGCACGGAAACAGCAACGTGTAATCGTAATTGTGGAGCAACAGATACAAAAGATAAAGAAAACACGAAGTTAGAGCATTTATTTACTAACTACGTATATAATAACGATGCAACGTGTTTAGAAAATGGCACTGAAACAGCAATGTGTGATAGAGATAATTGTAATGAAACAGATAAAAGGGTTAAGGAAAACACTGCTGGGCACACATATTCAAATAAGGGGGAGTGTATTTGTGGCGAAAAAGCAGATATAATTATGTTTGATGGAACAGCCCCTTTGTTTAGTGCAGGCAAAGCAAACTGTTTGGTAATGGAAAATTGTCCAGAGAATTTAAGTGCTACTTTTTATTTTTTTAATGAGAGTGGTGTTGAAGTTTTAGTGGAAGTATCAGTGTTTGATGAAAATAATAATGTAGTTGTTTCCAAAAAACAAAATGTGACTTCTATTGAACTCAATTGTGTTCAGGGAAAAAGTTATTATATTGTAGTCATTCCTACTGAAGATGCTTATATGTCGGCATGGAAACCGCAATAATAAAATTGCTTCAAGAACACCTAAACCATTAGATATTAATGAGTACAAAATATCCCTACAATAGCGTTGTAAATTTACAACGCTTTTAATATTTTGCGTTTTTTTAGTTGCTTCGCTCAAAAGTAAACATTATTCCTGCATTACCTTTAACGAAGATATATTTTAATATGGTAATAGAAAACGCGACTCTATTTGGGTTCAAATAGGGTCGCTCTTGGCGGAGAGGAGAGGGGATTCCCCTAATAGGGGAAATGTCGACTTTAGGTCGACAAAAGGGTTGCCGTCCCCCGCTAGGGGATTGAACCGTAGGTGAAAAGACGAAACTCGTAGCCACAACAAAAAAGCACCACCCGTATGGGTAGTGCTATGTTGTGGCGGAGAGGAGAGGATTTGAACCTCCGGTACGTTTCCGTACACACGCTTTCCAAGCGTGCACATTAGACCACTCTGACACCTCTCCGTAAATACGTCATTTATTTTAATATATTTTAAAAATAAAAGCAAGTTAAATAGTGCTCTAAACAAAAAAATAATCACAAAAATTTCCTATTCTATGTTTGTTTGCGCGCGCACTATATCGCGCACTATATATTGTGTATAATAAACGCAACACACAAGATGTTTGAACTTAAAACTTTCAATATATTAAATTAAAAATCCACCAAATTGCATTATTATTCCCCGAAAAGTGCAAAAAAACGCATATTTTTATCAAAAATTCATTAAAAACCGTGATTTTACCCAAAACACAATATATTGTGGTTAAATCAAAAAAATTTTACAAAATGTTGTGAAAAGGGGTTGACAAGAGCATAGTAGTCGTGGTATATTAAATATGCTCACTAAAAAAATTAATACGGAGGGATAAAAATGTTTCAAGTAAAGAAAAGAGACGGCAAATTAGTTGAATATGATATGAGTAAAATTTCTATTGCTATATCTAAAGCGTTTAACGCAAAGGGCGTTAACTACACTGCAGATATACTCAATATGTTAACTCTTCGCGTATCAGCTGATTTTTCTAAAAAAATTAAGGATAACGTAATAAATGTTGAAGATATACAAGACAGCGTTGAAGTAGTGCTTATTCAAGCAGGTTACGTAGAAGTAGCAAAGAGCTACATTCTCTATCGTAAACAACGTGAAAAAGTACGTAACATTAAAGAAACTATCGTAGACTACAAAAAGGTAGTAGACGATTATCTTAAAGTTGCAGACTGGCGTGTTAAAGAAAACTCTACCGTTACCTACTCGGTAGGTGGACTTATTCTTTCAAACAGTGGTGCCGTAACTGCAAACTACTGGCTAAGCGAAGTGTATGACGATGAAATTGGTGATGCACATAGAAATGCTGATATCCATATTCACGACCTTTCAATGCTTACCGGTTATTGTGCAGGTTGGTCGCTCCGTCAACTTATCAAAGAAGGTTTAGGTGGTGTTCCTGGTAAGATTACTTCATCTCCAGCAGGTCACTTATCAACACTTTGTAACCAAATGGTAAACTTCCTTGGTATTATGCAAAATGAATGGGCAGGCGCACAGGCGTTCTCATCGTTCGACACCTATCTTGCTCCGTTCGTTAAGGTTGATAAACTTACCTATAAGGAAGTTAAGCAATGCATACAGTCTTTCATCTACGGCGTAAACACACCGTCAAGATGGGGTACTCAATCTCCGTTTACCAATATTACGCTTGACTGGGTAGTACCTAACGACCTTGCTGAAATGAACGCAATCGTTGGTGGCAAGGAAATGGATTTCAAGTACAAAGACTGCGTAGAAGAAATGGCAATGGTTAACAAAGCTTTCATTGAAATTATGATTGAAGGCGATGCTAACGGTCGTGGTTTCCAATACCCAATTCCTACCTATTCAATCACTTCGGATTTTGACTGGTCGGAAACGGAAAACAACAAGCTTTTATTTGAAATGACGGCTAAATACGGCACTCCATACTTCTCTAACTATATCAACAGTGATATGGAACCGAGTGACGTTCGTTCAATGTGCTGTCGTTTAAGACTTGACTTAAGAGAATTGCGTAAAAAGTCTGGTGGTTTCTTTGGTTCGGGTGAAAGCACGGGTTCAATCGGCGTTGTAACTATCAATATGCCAAGAATTGCATACCTATCTAATACTGAAGAAGAATTCTACGAAAGATTAAAGAAGATGATGGATATCTCTGCTCGTTCACTTAAAGTTAAGAGAGATACCGTAACTCAGCTTTTAGAAGCAGGACTCTATCCATATACTAAGAGATATTTGGGTACTTTCAGCAATCACTTCTCAACGATTGGTCTTGTTGGTATGAACGAAGCGTGCTTAAATGCAAAGTGGATTAAGAAAGACTTAACCAATGCAGAAGCGCAAAACTTTACTAAAGAAGTATTGAACTTTATGAGAAACAAGCTTTCTGATTATCAAGAGGCTTACGGCGACCTTTATAACCTAGAAGCAACGCCTGCAGAATCTACATCTTTCCGTCTTGCTAAGCACGACAGAAAAAGATATCCTGATATCATCACGGCATCTGATACGGATAATACACCGTATTATACCAACAGTTCGCACTTGCCAGTAGGTTACACCGAAGATATCTTTACTGCACTTGATATTCAAGATGAACTTCAAACGCTTTATACTTCAGGTACTGTATTCCACGCATTCCTAGGTCAAAAGCTCCCTGATTGGAAGGCTGCGGCAAGCTTAGTTAAAAAGATTGCTCAAAACTATAAGCTCCCTTACTACACAATGTCTCCAACCTATTCAGTTTGTGCAGACCACGGTTATATCACGGGTGAAGTTTACGAATGTCCTACCTGTGGTAAAAAGACGGAAGTTTATAGCCGTATAACCGGGTACTATCGTCCTATCCAAAACTGGAACGATGGTAAGAGAAAGGAATTTGAAGATAGAAAAGAATACAATATCGATACTTCTAAATTCCAAGCAAAAGAAAAGGCTTGTGATTGTAAGGAAGAAAAGGTAGCAAAACCCGAATTAGATGGTTTAGTACTCTTTACTAGAAACGGTTGCCCCAACTGTAAGACTGCTAAAATGATGCTTGATAAGAAAGGTATTATTTACTCGGTAATTAACGCTGAAGAAGATAAGGAAACAACCATTAAGTTCGGCATCAAAAAAGCACCTACCTTATTAGTTCCAGAAGGCAGTGGCTACAAAGCTTACGACAACGCAAGTGAAATCAGAAAATATATAGAGAGCAACAACTAATGTACGATATTATAGTAATCGGCGCAGGCGCGGCAGGGATGACCTCCGCGCTATACGCTTTAAGAAACAATAAAACCGTGCTCGTATTAGAGAGCGAAAGCTTAGGTGGACAAATAGCAATGTCGCCAAGGCTAGAGAATTACCCCACCATTAAAGAAATTAGTGGCGAGCAGTTTACCGATAACCTTTTTGAACAAATTAGTGCACTTGGCGCAGAGTTGGAAGTTGAAAAGGTGGAAAAAATAGAAAAGCTTGGCGAAGGCAACTTTAAGGTTAAAACAGAATATAGCGAATATTTTGGTAAAAGCGTTATAATTGCATCTGGCGTAAAGCATAAACATCTTCGCACCAAATCTAATAGGGAAGACCTCGTTGGTCACGGCGTGTACTACTGCGCTATTTGTGACGGACCTTTCTATAAGGATAGAGAAGTTATTGTAATAGGCGATGCAAACACGGCTATGCAGTATTCACTTTTACTTTCAAGTTACTGTAAAAAGGTATACGTATATACTTTATTTGACAAATTTTTTGGCGATAAGGCACACGTAAAAGCGCTTCTTTCTAAAGAAAACGTTGAATGGAGACCTAATACCAGCGTTATAGACTTTATTGGCGAAGATGAACTTACAGCTATAGAATATAAGGATAAAGACGGCAATATTTTACGCCACGAAATCCCTGCAGTATTCGTTGCGATAGGTCAAGTACCCGATAACAAGGCGTTTGCGAACCTTGTTGATATAGATGAAATGGGCTATATCATTGCAGATGAAACATGTAAAACCAAAACCGAAGGCGTATACGTAGCAGGTGACTGCAGAACTAAAGCAGTAAGACAAGTTGCTACGGCTATAGGTGACGGTGCAGTAGCAGGAACAAACGCTTCAATGTATATTGAAAGTTTAGACGTGTAATAAAGAACGATAATTAATTTATAGATAGGAGAAAATCACTATGCAAATGCTTGAAATGTTATATGATGAAATTCAAGATGCCGTTGATAGAAAAGTTCCATTTATTATCCCAATCGGAACTTTAGAATACCACGCTCGTCACGCTTCTTGTGGAACGGATACGCTTGTAATTACAGGCTGTCTTAGAGAATTAGAAAAGGAAAAGGAAATCGTTGTTTGTCCACCACTTTGGTATGGTGTAGCATCTTATGCTGTATGCGAACCAAAACCCAGTCATTTCCACGTGGATGAAGATGCTTACGCTAGCTATTTATACTGCATATTGAAATCAATGATAAACGCAGGCCATAAAAACATTTATCTCGTTGCTCACCATCAAACCGAAGGTGCAGGTTTAATGCCAATGACTATTGCTTGCCACAAAGCAGCAAAAAAAGTAACAATGGAATATATGGAAGAAAAACTTGGCAAAGGCTGGTGGGGTAGCGATGCTTACGCTTCTTACTATGAAGATATGGGTAGCAGTGACGACCCGTTCTCGTATATAAAAGTTATTCCATTGATTGGCGCAGATGCGCAAATCAAGTGTGGGGGATTTGACCACGCTGGTAAATGGGAAACTAGCCTTATGATGGGTACTTATCCAGAGCTTGTTGACCTTAGCCGTTGTGAACGCAATACCGAGTGGTTTGCTGAAAGCGCTAAAGAAGCAAGTGTAGAAACTGGCAAGCATATGGTAGAATGTACTTTAGAGTGGCTTAGAGAAATAATTAAGTAATACGATTTAAAATTGAAAACTCCCGAACAATCGTTCGGGAGTTTTATTTGTTTATTTAAGTTTTTATTATTCCCACTCAATAGTTCCAATAGGCTTTGGAGTAAGGTCTAAAAGCACACGGTTAATACCATCTACTTCGTGAGTTATTCTATCGGTAATTTTATGTAAAATTTCGTAAGGTATTTCTTCAATAGTAGCAGTCATAGCGTCAACGGTGTTTACTGCACGGATAATTGCCGGCCAACCTTCGTAACGGCTTTCATCTTTAACGCCAACGCTCTTGATATCGGGTACAGCTATAAAATATTGCCATACTTTTTCGTTCAAGCCACACTTATCGAACTCTTCACGAAGGATAGCATCTGCTTCACGAAGAGCGTGTAATCTATCACGGGTAATAGCACCAAGACATCTAACGCCAAGACCAGGGCCGGGGAACGGTTGACGGTAAACCATACCATGTGGAAGACCAAGTGCTTCACCAACCACTCTAACTTCGTCCTTAAAGAGAAGTTTTACAGGCTCTACAAGTCCGTCAAATTGCAAATCTTCAGGAAGACCACCAACGTTATGGTGAGATTTAACTGCTTTTTTGCCTTCAGCTTGCTTAATGCTTTCTAAAATATCAGGATAAATCGTGCCTTGAGCAAGGAAAGCAACGCCGTTGAGCTTGCGTGCTTCTTCAGCAAAAACGTTTATAAATTCTGCACCTATAATCTTTCTCTTTTTTTCAGGTTCGCTAACGCCTTCAAGTAAAGAAAGGAAACGGTCGGTAGCGTCAACGTAAATAAGGTTGGCATTAAGCCCGTCCTTAAAAATACGAACAACGTCTTCACTTTCGTTTTTTCTCATAAGGCCGTGGTTAACGTGAACGCAAACTAGCTGTTTGCCAATAGCTTTAATCAAAAGTGCAGCTACAACCGAGCTGTCTACACCACCGGAAAGGGCGAGTAAAACTTTTTTATCGCCAACCTGTGCGCGCACTTCTTTTACTTGCTGTTCGATAAATTCGTTAGCAAGTTCTATGGTGTTAATTCTTTGCATTGAATCGGGTCTTTTGTCTAACATTAAAATTGCTCCTAAATAAGTCTAGGTATAGTATAGCACAAGCAAAAAATTTTTACAATAAATTTTTTATAAAAATTTGTAATGAAAAGTATAAGAAAAGTTAAAAAAACTGTAATTGCCTTTAAAAGATTGACAAAGTTAAGAGCAAAATGCTATTATCAATGTAATTGATAATTTTTATAGGTGAAAAAATGAACGCAAAAGATATATCCGAAATGTTTGGTTCAATGGTTTTTAACGACAAAGTGATGAAAGAACGCTTGCCTAGTGAAGCGTATAATGCCGTTCGCAAAGCGATAGATAACGGCGAATCTTTGTCGCACGAATACGCTAAAAGCGTTGCTTCGGTTATGAAAGAATGGGCTATAGAAAAAGGCGCAACTCACTTTACGCATTGGTTCCAGCCTATGACGGGGATAACTGCAGAAAAGCACGATAGTTTTATCGAACCTTTTGGTGATGGCGAAGTTATAATGAAGTTTTCGGAAAAATCGCTAGTTAAGGGTGAATCAGACGCTTCAAGCTTTCCAACCGGTGGCTTACGCGCAACCTTTGAAGCGCGTGGTTATACTGCTTGGGACCCAACCTCTTATGCGTTCGTAAAAGACGGCAGTCTTTATATTCCAACTGCATTTTGTTCGTATGGTGGGGAAGCGATTGATAAAAAAACCCCACTCTTGCGTTCTAACGATGCGTTTAATAAGCAAGCTCTTCGTATTCTAAAGATGTTTGGTAACGATAAGGTTAAAAAAGTTATAACCACGGCAGGTGCAGAGCAGGAATATTTCTTGATAGATAAGAGCGTTTATGAAAGAAGGCTTGACCTTATCCATTGTGGTAGAACGCTGTTTGGCGCGCGCCCATCAAAAGGTCAAGAACTAGAAGACCACTATTACGGTGCAATAAAAACCAGAGTTTCAGCTTTTATGAAAGAATTAGACGAGGAACTTTGGAAACTTGGCGTTTATGCTAAAACAAAACACAACGAAGTAGCGCCATCACAGCACGAATTAGCGCCTGTGTATACTTCAACAAATACTGCAACCGACCAAAACCAGCTAACTATGGAACTTATGAAGAGCATTGCAAATAAGCACGGCTTGGTATGTTTGCTACACGAAAAGCCATTCGCTACGGTAAACGGTAGTGGTAAGCACAACAACTGGTCAATCTCAACAGACCTTGGTGAAAACTTGCTAGCTCCAGGCGACACGCCTGAAAAGAACGCGCAGTTCCTATTGTTCTTAGTGGCAGTTATAAAAGCTGTGGACGAATATCAAGATTTACTACGCATTTCAGTAGCAGGCGCAGGCAACGACCACCGTTTAGGCGCAAACGAAGCACCACCAGCAATAATCTCCATGTATCTTGGTGAAGAGCTTGAAGCTATCTTAAACGCAATAGAATGTGGTGCAGAATATAATGCAAAGAAGAAAAAAGACCTAAAAATAGGCGTTTCCGTTCTTCCAACTATTCCTATGGATTCTACCGATAGAAATAGAACTTCTCCGTTTGCATTTACGGGTAATAAGTTTGAATTCCGTATGGTAGGCTCATCAGCAAACATAGCCTGCCCGAACTTTATCCTAAACACCATCGTTGCAGAAGAACTAAGGGTGTTTGCAGATGCACTTGAAGGCGCAAAGGACTTTAACGCTGAATTAGATAAGTTATTAAAAGAAACGATAAAGAAGCATAAGCGTATTTTGTTTAGTGGCAACAATTATTCTAGCGAGTGGGAAAAAGAAGCTGAAAAGCGTGGACTATTAAACTTAAAAACCACGGTTGATGCCCTTCCGTTATACGCAAGCGATAAAAACGTAGAATTGTTTGAAAGACATAAAGTTTTATCGAGAAGTGAAATCAATTCGCGTACGGAAATATTGCTTGAAAATTACTGTAATATAGTGCATATAGAAGCACTTACTTCTATAGATATTGCGCGCAGAGAAATTACGCCGGCTGTAATTGGTTATCAATCTTTTTTGCTTAGCGAGTACAGTATTAAAAAAGCTAGTGGCAGGAATTTATCATCTTCGTTGGAAGAAAAATTGATAGACGACTTGGCAAGTTTATCGGAAAAGTTCTCTATTGCACTTGATAAGCTTATTGTAGATACCGATAAATTTAACACCGGTTTATCTAATTATGAAAAAGCAAAATATTGCAAAGAAGTACTTCTTGACGACATGAGTAAGTTAAGATGTTATGCCGACCAAATGGAACTTCTTGTAGGAAAGAGCTTTTACGCATTCCCAACTTACGAAGAGATATTATACAGCGTAAAATACTAATCTAAAGCCATGACTAGAGAAAAAAGACTAAACTTAATAGGTCAGGCTCTACTACTTGGCGCAACGATAGTGTGGGGAACTTCATTTTTTATACTTAAGGAAACTATATCAGAAGTTCCCACTTTTTACGTAATCGCAATACGCTTTATGGTTGCTAGCGTAGGGCTATCACTAATATTTTATAAAAAACTAAAAACTATAACGCGCGCAACCTTTTTAAGGGGTGTGGTTTTAGGTGTGTTTTTGGCATTAGCGTATTTTACCCAAACGATAGGCTTGGAAAACACAACGCCAGGGCAGAACGCCTTTTTAACTTCTTCTTATTGCGTAATGTGTCCGTTTTTAGTATGGATGCTGTTTAGAAAAAAACCAAAGTTCTATAACGTTTTTTCAGCAACGCTTTGCTTGTTGGGTATAGGATTTATAGCTCTTGCAAACAATGGTGCTTCAGATGGAAATGTGTTTTTGGGCAATGGTTTAACCTTGGTTAGTGCAGTTTTTTTCGGGCTACAAATCATATTTATAGATAGATTTTCTAAAGATGGGCACGATAATATTCAACTTTTAATAGCTGAAATTTTAACTGCAGGCGTTGTTATGACCATATATACGCTTTGCGTAGAACTTCCTATATACGGCGCATCAAGTTTTTCACTAAACACTGAACAAATTTTAAAAATAGCTTATCTTACGATATTGTGTACGCTTTTTGCTCAGTCTGCACAAATTATCGGGCAAAAATATACTTCAGCAAACCAGTCTTCAATAATATTAAGCCTTGAATCGGTGTTCGGCACACTATTTTCGGTAATTTTTGCTGGGGAAAAGTTAACGGTGCTGATAGTAATAGGATTTGTGGTTGTGTTTATAGCAATGATTATCACAGAACTTAAGCTAGACCCAATAAAACTATTTACTCATAAAGAAAAAAAGAATTAGTAATAAAAAAGAGAGATTATCAATATGCAAAGAGAAAAATTCGGCTCAAGGCTAGGTTTTATTCTTATTTCTGCTGGTTGCGCGATAGGTCTTGGCAACGTGTGGAGATTTCCCTATATAGTAAGCCAATACGGTGGCGCAGCTTTCATCTTGCTGTATTTGTTATTCTTAGTTATATTCGGTTTGCCGATTATGACTATGGAATTTGCAGTAGGTAGAGCAAGCCAAAAGAGTATAGCAGAATCGTTTAAGGTTCTACAGCCACAGGATAGTAAAGCCAAATGGCATTTATTCGGCTGGGTGGGAATGCTTGGCAACTACTTGCTTATGATGTTTTACACAACCGTTACCGGCTGGATGTTTATATACTTTTTTAAAACGTTAAAAGGCGATTTCGTGGGAATGACTCCAGCCGAAGTTTCTGGCGTGTTTGGTGAAGTTGTGGGAAATGCTCCACTTCTTATCGGCGTAATGATAGGCGTTACCGTGCTAGGTTTTTTCGTTTGTTCATTAGGCCTTAAAAATGGCGTTGAAAAAGTTAATAAAGTAATGATGTTATTGCTTCTTGCAATTATCGTTGTGCTTGCAGTATACGTAGCAACGCTACCTGGTGCAAGAGAAGGCTTAAGATATTATTTAGTGCCAGATTTTACTAAAATTTTTAATGAAAATTTTGGCGAAGTTGTTTTCGCTGCATTAGGTCAAGCATTCTTTACCCTTTCAATAGGTATGGGGTCTATGGCGATATTCGGCAGTTACATTAAAAAGGATAGAAGATTGCTAGGCGAATCAATAACAATTGCAGGGCTTGATACAGCAGTTGCGTTCATTGCAGGATTAATCATAATACCTGCAATGTTTGCATTCCCTGTAAAAGATGCAAGCGAAGCAGGCCCTGGCCTTATATTTGAAACTTTACCTAATATTTTTAACCAAATGGCAGGTGGTAGAGTTTGGGGTGCGCTTTTCTTTATATTTATGATTTTCGCTGCAATGTCTACTGTAATTGCCGTGTTTGAAAACATAATTTCCTTTGGCATGGATAAATGGGGTTGGTCAAGAAGAAAGTCTTGTCTAATAAATTTAGGATTACTTTTAATACTTGCATTGCCGTGTATTTTAGGTTTTAACGTGCTTTCAGGGTTTATGCCGTTAGGAATAAATTCTTCAGGTAATCCCACAAATATAATGGATTTAGAAGATTTTATTATATCAAACAACATATTGCCACTCGGCTCATTGGTATACGTGCTGTTTTGTACTTGGGATAAAAAAGGTTGGGGCTGGAATCAGTTTTTGTCAGAAGCTAACCAAGGCAAAGGGATTATGGTTCCATCAAAACTTAAAGTGTATTTGAAGTATGTTTTACCAATAATACTTATAATATTTTGGTTATGGGGAATAATATCAGTATTTATATAACTAAAGATAATGCCGACAAACAATGTCGGCATTTTTATTTGCATAAAAACTAAATTTTTGTTAATATAAAATAAAAGTTTATTTTAGTAATATAAACATATACTAATAAAGTAAATAAAAGGAGAACTGCGTAATTGATACCACATTCAATAGACAAAAACAACGTATTAACCGAATTGGGTACCGACCAAACTAAAGGTTTAACTACGGAAAAAGTTTTAGAGTATAGGGCAAAATACGGCGAAAACAAGCTAGAAGAAAAGAAGAAAAAATCAATTTTCTTAAAGTTTTTAGAGCAGTTTAAGGACGTTATGATTATAATACTGCTAATTGCAGCAGTAATATCTTTCGTAATAGCTTGTGTAGAAGGTAACACCAAAGAGTTTTTCGAGCCAGCGCTAATACTATTGATAGTAGTGCTTAATGCAGTAATAGGCGTTGCTCAGGAGAACAAAGCTGAAAAGGCGCTAGAGGCATTAAAAAATATGTCTGCCCCACACGCCAAAGTAATTCGCGATGGCAAAGAGCAAATTATAAATGCATCAGAGTTAGTTCCTGGCGATATAATATTGCTTGAAGCAGGCGATTTTGTGCCTGCTGATGCAAGGCTAATCAAAAGCGTTAGCTTAAAGAGTGAAGAGGCCGCCCTTACGGGTGAGAGTGTTCCGTCAGAAAAATATGCAGATGAAATAGTTGGTGAAAACGCCCCTATAGGTGATAGGCATAATATGGTTTTTTCTGGTTGTAGCATTACTTACGGAACGGCAGTAGCCGTTGTAACGGCAACTGGTATGAGTACCGAAATGGGCAAGATTGCAAATCTTCTTTCAGGTGAAGCCGAAAGCCAAACCCCACTTCAGCAAAAGCTTTCTAAACTCGGTAAGTATTTAGGCTTTTTAGCGTTAGGCGCTTGCGCTGTTATATTTGTTGTAGGCTTAATTGTCAAGATGCATTGGCTTAATATTTTTATGACTTCAGTATCGCTTGCAGTATCAGCTATTCCTGAAGGGTTACCTGCAATAGTAACAATAGTTCTAGCAATAGGCGTTCAGCGTATGGTTAAAAAGAACGCAATAATTAAAAGACTGCCTGCCGTAGAAACGCTTGGTGGCGCGTCGATAATCTGTTCAGATAAAACGGGCACGCTCACTATGAATAGAATGACGCTTGTAAAGGCTTACGCTGATGGAGACCAAACTTTTTCTGACGTGGGTTTAAATAACGGCGACCGAATAAATAAATTGCTATCATACGCTACGCTGTGCTGTGATGGCTCGGTAGTTTTTGAAGGGGATAAAGAAACGCACATAGGCGACCCCACGGAAACGGCAATAGTTCTTGCTTCACATAAAGCTGGTATGCCAAAAGAAGAGCTTAACAAAAAATACGCTAGAATTGGCGAGATACCTTTTGATTCAGATAGAAAGTTAATGACTAGCATAAATTTAATCGATGGCAAAAAGGTAGTAATCGTAAAAGGCGCTTTTGACGTTATGGAAAAGCTAACGATTGCTGGAGATATGCAAAAAGCTAGAGAAATTAACGACCAAATGAGTTCTAAGGCGTTAAGGGTGCTGGCTGTAGGGTATAAAGTCATTGATGAACTTCCTGTAGAGCTTATCCCCGAACAGATAGAAAACGGCTTAACGTTTATGGGGCTAGTAGGCATGATAGACCCACCTCGCCCAGAAGCCAAAGAAGCAGTTAGGATTTGCCGATTGGCAGGTATAAAGCCTATTATGATAACGGGGGACCACGTAGTTACGGCATCGGCAATAGCAAGAGAGTTAGGCATATTACTTGATGGCGAAAGAGCTATTACAGGAGCTGAACTTGATGCTATGACCGATGAACAACTCGATAAGGAAGTTGAAAACATTTCAGTATACGCAAGAGTTTCGCCAGAGAACAAAATCCGTATTGTAAAAGCATGGCAAAGAAAAGGGCAGGTAGTATCAATGACGGGAGATGGAGTAAACGATGCGCCTGCGCTAAAGGCGGCTGATATTGGGTGCGCAATGGGTATAACTGGAACGGACGTTGCCAAAGGGGCGGCTGATATGACGCTTACCGATGATAACTTTGCAACTATCGTTGATGCAGTTAGAGAAGGGCGTGGCATATATTCAAACATAAAGAAGGTGGTAGGATTTTTGCTTGGAACAAATATAGGCGAAGTTATAGTTGTGTTCCTTGCAATGATTTTATGGCACGTAACCCCCTTACTTTCTATGCAATTATTGTTAGTTAACCTTGCTACAGATAGTCTGCCTGCAATTGCGCTTGGCATGGAACCTGTAGAAAAGGACGTTATGAATAAAAAACCAAAAGCAAAGAACGAAGGATTATTTGCTAACGGATTTGGTGTAAGAGTAGTAATTCAGGGCGTATTCTTCGGTATTCTTGCCCTTTCAGCCTTCAAACTAGGCGAATGGTATACAGGCGTGCTTGAAGGTGGGCAAACAACGGCGTTCATCGTGCTTGCGTTATCTCAAGTTTTCCACGCGTTTAACGTTAGAACGGATAAATCGCTAACTAAAATAAATCCTTTCTCTAATAGCAAATTAAACCTTGCTGTTTTAGGCTCGATAGCGCTGGTGGCAGTTGTTTTGTTTACGCCTGTTAGAATAGCGTTTGAGTTAATCTTATTGCCTTGGGAGTTATATTTAATAGCGTTAGGCATTTCAATCTCTCCAATATTGGTGATGGAAATAGCAAAATTTGTAGGCCTAGTTAAGGAAAGTTGATTTATGTGTTAACGCATAAAAATAAAAGAATTAATATTGTAAATAAAAAATGCCACGGCAATTAGCCGAGGCATTTGTTTTTTAATAATACTTCAAAATTAAATTTTGGGTACAAAAAACCTATCGCAAAGAATTCAATGCGATAAGTTCAAGTAGTTTCTTAAGTTGGAGAAAAAGGGTAAAATTAAAAAGAGTAAAGATTATTCAGCAGGTTTTGCTTTTTCTTCTTCATAAGCAGAAAGAATAACTTTAATAAGTTCTTCTCTCATTTCAGTTTTAATAGGATGCGCAACGTCTTTGTATTCGCCATCCCCAGTCTTTCTACTAGGCATTGCGATAAAGCAACCTTCGTTACCTTCGATAACCTTAATATCGTGAACTACGAAACATTCATCGAAAGTTACAGATGCAACAGCTTTTAGCTTGCTGTCTTCTTTTTTGACGATACGCACTCTAACGTCAGAAATCTTCATTTTTAACTACCTTCCTTAAACATATATTGGATATATTTTACCATACAATTAAATAAATTTCAATAGGTTTTTTAAAAAAAGTGCTGTTTTTTTGCGTTTTTGTACTATTTTTCGCTTGTTTTTAATATTTTTATCATATGAAAAGATATTTAAACATAGTAGATTACAAAAATATACATTTTATTGGTGTTGGTGGTGTTTCGGTTAGCGCTTTAGCAGAATATGCTATAGCACATGGGGTTAACGTAAGTGGTAGCGATGCCTTCTCGTCAAAACGCACAGAAAGGCTTGCAAAATTAGGTGCTAAAATAGACATAGGGCATAGTGCGAAAAACGTACGCAAGGCTGATGCTGTAGTTTATACTGTGGCAATAGATAACAAAAATCCAGAATACAGGTATGCAAAAAATAAAAACATACCTATTTTTACAAGAAGCGAATTCTTGGGCGCTATTACGGATGGCTATAAAAACTCAATAGCAGTGGCTGGCTGTCACGGAAAAACTACTACTACGGCAATGATTGCAACCGTACTTAATTGTGCCGGAAAAGACCCTACCGTTTTTCTAGGTGGTGATGGTTTAGATTTTGGAAATTTTAGGCTAGGCAAAAGCCATTATTTAATAGCTGAGGCATGTGAGTATAATAAAAGTTTTTTAGATATTAAACCTAAAATATCTGTTGTCTTAAATATAGGCGACGACCATTTGGATACTTACGGCAATTTAGAAGGTGTTAAAAAGGCGTTTAATAGTTTTATACAAGGTAGCGTTTCAGTAATCAATGCAGATGATGAAAATAGTAAAGAGCTATACAATCCCTGCACGGTAACATTCGGTATAAAAAACACTGCCAATTACTATGCTACGGGCATAAAGAAAGAAGGAAAATTCTATTCGTTTACCTTAAATGCAAACTCTATGCGATATGGTAAAATAAAGCTTAAAACCATTGGCGAGCATAACGTATATAACGCTCTTGCAACGTTTGCTGTGTGTGACGTTTTGGGTATTAGTTTTTATAAAATCAAGCAAGGGTTAGAATGTTTTAATGGTGTAAAGCGACGCAACGAATATATAGGGGAAAAGAACGGGGTGCAATTTTATGCCGATTATGCGCATCACCCAGAAGAAATAAAATCTACCCTTAATGCTTATAATGAAAACGGAAAGCAAATGCTTACGATATTCCAACCACATACATATTCAAGAACTAAATTATTGATGAAAGATTTTATAAAGGTATTAAAGAAAACTTCTAAACTTATAATATTGGACACTTATCCTGCTAGGGAAGAGTTTGATGAGCAAGGCTCAGCGTATACGCTGTATAGAAAACTACTTATTTGTGGGCAAGAAAACGTTTATTTTGCAGGGGAAGAAAAGGAGTTATTTGCGTTAATAAACGAGCATTATTTGGAGAGTGATGGTGTTTTAGCTCTTGGTGCTGGCGACGTTTATGAAAGAATAAAATATTTTGTTAATTTAAACGACGAAAATATTTAAAAAACGGCAAAAAACGTTTGCAAAATTCACTGGATTAGAGTATTATATAAATATACTTTATAATAGGAGAGAATTGGCATTATGGTGCAGAAGAAAAGAAAGATTGCAATATTAGGAACTGGTAACGTAGGCGCAACTATTGCATACAACTTAGTTGTACAAGGCGCTTGTTCTGAAATTGTTTTAGTAGACATTAACAAGGAAAAAGCTGAAGGTGAAGCGCTAGACCTTTCACAATGCGCAGCAAGTTGCCCATCTGTAAAAGTTTGGAGTGGTGAGTATGAAGATATCGCTGGTTCAGACGTGGTTGTGGTAACCTTTGGTGTTGGTAGAAAGCCTGGCCAAACTAGACTAGACCTTGCAGCAATAAATGTTGGTATCTTAAAGAGTGTTATTAAAGCAAACAACTTTTCAAAAATTGCACCAGATGCTTTATATGTAGTAGTTTCTAACCCCGTTGACGTTATGACTTACGTTTTAATGAAAGACGCTGGGCTTAAAAAAGAACAGGTTATTGGCACAGGTACTTTACTTGATAGTAACCGTTTACAACAAGCAGTTGCAGAATACTGCAAAGTAGATGCTCACAATGTAAACGCATACGTGTTCGGTGAACACGGTGATGCTTGTATGGCTCCTTGGAGTCTTTGCACCGTTTGTGGTATGCCTATCAGAGAATATTGCACCAAGATTATGGGCGTTAACGAAGAAGAACTTGAAACTGAACTTGAAAAGATTTATACAGGTATGGTAGCAGCAGGCTCAAAGGTTATCAAGGCTAAAGGCGCAACGTTCTATGCAATTGCAGCTTCAACCGTTCAACTTATTAAAGCGCTTGTTGCTGATACGGATACAATTTTACCACTTGCTACTTATCTTGATGGCGAATATGGCGCTAAAGACCTTTGCACAGGCGTTCTTTGCAAGGTTGGTGGTAGTGGCTTAAAAGAAATCGTTAACTTCCCTCTTCCTGAAGGGGAAATGAAATTGTTTAGTGAAAAACTTGCTTCACTTGACAAAACGTTTGAAGCGCTAAACGTTAGATAATTTTTAAAAGGGAGTAGTTAACGCTTAAAAAGCGTGCACGTTGTCGTCAGTACGGATATTTTTATCCCGGTAGCGTGAAATTACTAAAAGTAGTTTTAACAAGACTTTTATCGTTAATAATACGATAGAAGTCTTTTTAGTTTTATAGCACGTAGGAGAAAATAATGGAAAAAATAGTAGTTCTTTGTTTATTTATCTTAACTTACGTTTTGATAATAGCATTTTCCAATCAAAAGACGTGGACAACGGGTGCAGTTGCGCTCGTTATGGCACTATTTCTATTGATATTTGGAAAAACCAATTACGATATACCTTTACTATTAAAGAGTGTTAAGTACGACGTAATATTTATGCTTGCAGGCATTATGATGACTGTTGGTGCGTTTGCCGATAGTGGCATGCCTAATAAGATTGCAGATAAGCTTATGTCTAAAATGCCAAGCTCAATTATGGCGATTATATCCGTATCGCTTTTATCGGGTGTAATTTCAGCATTTGTTGATAACGTTGCAACGGTGTTGATGTTAGCGCCTATAGGTATAGCCATTTCTAAAAAGATTAACGTATCTCCAATCCCCGTACTAATTTCTATAGCCGTTTCATCTAATCTTCAAGGCGCAGCAACGCTCGTTGGAGACACTACTTCGGTTATGCTTGCAGATGAAGCAGGAATGAGCTTTTTTGACTTCTTCTTTTTCCAAGGCAGATTTTCAATATTCTGGGCAGTAGAACTTGGCGCGCTAGCAACTATTCCAATATTGATGTTTTTGTTTAGAAAAAACAAGGGAAAGCTAGCTTATGAAAGTGAAAAGGTTGTAGTTAAGAGCATTGTACCTACTATCATATTGCTTGTAAATATGTTGCTTTTAGTTTGCAAATCGTTTGTTGATTTTGATATCGAGCTGTTTGGTAAGAGTATAACTAACGGCGTTATATGTTTAGCTTGTGGCATAATTGCTTTAGCAGTTTATTGCTCTACAAAAAAAGAGTCGGTTGTTCGCATTTTTAAGGATTCCTTTGATTATCAAACAATTTTATTCTTATTGTTCTTGTTCATTATAATCGGGTGCGTAGATAACGTTGGTATTATTAGTGACATTGCAACTTTCTTTGCAGGTCTTGGCGCAAAGAACGTATTTTTACTTTATACGGTTATCGTATTCGCTTCAGTAATATTATCAGCCTTTATAGATAATATCCCTTACGTTGCAACAATGCTACCCGTTATTAGTGGGCTAGGTGGTAATTTTTCTCCAGAAGTTACGATAGCGCTTTACTTTGGATTGCTTTGTGGTGCAACGCTTGGTGGAAATATAACACCGTTCGGCGCATCTGCAAACGTGGTTGCAATCGGTATGCTTAAAAAAGATGGACATGCTGTTAAAAATTCGGATTTCTTTAAGATTGGCGTTCCGTTTACCTTAGCTGCCGTGTTAGTAGGTTACGCGTTCATTTGGTTGGTTTGGGCAATATAAATATAGAAAAAATAAAAACAAAAAAGGCAGGTCTTATTACCTGCCTTAATTATTAAAAAATGAAAGGCACTCTTATGAGTGCCTAAATTTTATTAAGATAAATTAGTTATTGTAGAAAATTAGTTTTAGTAAACTTCAACGCCTGTGGGTGAGAACATAAATACGTTCTTTTGCATTTCATAAACACCACCATCAAGCGCGTAAATAGCACCACAAAGCATATCGAGAACACGCACAGCCGTTTCCGTTTTTAATTCAGTTAAATGCACTATAGCCGTTTTCCCTGCCTTGATTGCGCTAATAATAGTTTCAACGTCAGAATAAGCAGTGGGGCTAAATATGGATACAGGCCCTTTGTTAGAGTTTTGGAAAGAAATGCCTAAGCCTTGTGGTTGGCTTTCTATTCTTTCGTTTTTAGTTTTAGGTTCTCTACCGAATAAATCAAATACACCCATTTTAATTTTCTCCGTAATTTCTTTTACCAAATATGTTAGAGCCAAGTCTTATCATATTACTGCCGTGCCTAATAGCAATCTCGTAATCAGCGCTCATGCCCATTGAAAGATGCTTAAAAGCATAACCTTCACCGTTCAACTCGTCGTAAAGCGAACGCATTTTTTCACATAAGTTTATCAATAAATCTTTATCGTCAACGTGGGGGAGCATAGCCATAAGCCCTAACACGCGTAAAGATGAAAAGTTTTCTCTTATTTCTCTAATACTATCTTTAGCGTTTTCAAAACTAAATCCACTTTTCGATAACTCGCCACCAACGTTTACTTCAATCAAAACGTCTTGAACAACCTGTTTTTTTACAGCCTGCTCGTTTATAGCACTAGCAAGATGAAGACTATCTACCGACTGAATAAGTGAAACCTTTCCAACCAAGTACTTAACTTTATTGGTTTGAAGGTGCCCTATGAACTGTTGTTCTGCGCCAACTATAAAATCAGTTTTTTCTCTAAATTCTTGAACCTTGTTTTCAGCAACAACCTTAACGCCAAGAGCAATGGCTTTGTTAATGGTTTCCACGCTCATCATTTTAGAAGCGCCAACTAGTGTGATAGTTTCACCACGATTATTGCCGTTTTCTATTTTTTCAAGAACGATTTTTATGTTTTGTTCTAACATTATTTACCGTTAATTAAGTCGGTCATATTATAAATGCCGTTTTCTTTGCCAGCAAGATAAATACTTGCGTTAACAGCACCACTTGCAAAAACGCTCCTATCAGTAGCCTGATGGGAAAGGGTAATTGTTTCAAAGTTACCAGCAAACAAAACGTCGTGTTCGCCAACGATATTTCCACCACGAACAGCGTGAATACCAATCTCATTAGCGTTGCGTTTGCCTACTATACCTTCTCTACCGTAAGTGTAAAATTTATCTTTTTGCACTTCTTTTACAGCATCAGCAAGCATCAACGCTGTGCCACTAGGCGCATCAACTTTTTGGTTGTGGTGCTTTTCTATAATTTCCACGTCAAAATCAGCTAGTGCCCTAGAAGCTTTTTTAACAAGGTCAATTAAAATATTAACCCCTAGCGACATATTTGCAGAACGGAAAATAGCGATATTTTCGCTTGCTTTATTTATTTTATCAATATGCTCTTCGGTATATCCAGTAGAGCAAAGTACGGCGTTACAATTATTTTTAAGTGCAAACGCCAACACTCCGTCAAGCGAGGCAGGTGCTGAAAAATCAATGATAACGTCAACTTTTTCTTTAACTGATTGAAAGCTATCGTAAATAGGGAAGTTGGGGTTAGAAAAACTCCCAACTAAATCCACACCACAAACGGCATTTACGTTGTTGGAAATAGAGCAAGCTTCAAAAACTTTTTTGCCCATTCTTCCGTTTGCACCGTTAATTAAAATATTTACCATTTTTACTCCTTTATGGCAAACCCAAAATCTTTTAAGATTTTAATCATTTGTAAAGTATGTTCTTCTTCAAGTTCAGTAAGTGGGGCACGTACGATGCCACTGCCAAGTCCGATTAGCTCGGAAGCCTTTTTAACTGGGATAGGGTTAACTTCACAGAACATAATATCGATTAACGGAAGCAATCTTTCTTGCAATTCGTAAGCTTCCTTATTTCTACCCGTATAATAGTATCTGGCAACATCACCAATTTCTCTGGGAGCAATGTTACTTGCAACAGATATTAAACCCATAGAACCAATACTCATCATAGCAAGGTTAAGGTTATCGTCTCCAGAATATAGCGCAGTTTTTCCACGAATAAGGCGTGCCGTTTCACAAATTTGTTCCATGTTGCCACAAGCTTCCTTAATACCACCGATATTTTTGTGTTCAGCGATTTCTGCCATAGTTTGTGGAAGAATATTAACACCTGTACGAGCTGGCACGTTATAACAAAGCACGGGGATATCCACGTTGTCGCAAACATCATTATAATACTTAACTAATCCCTTTTGAGTGCATTTGTTGTAGTAGGGGGTAACTACTAAAAGACCATCTGCACCAATTTTTTGCGCAAGTTGGCTTTTTTCAATAGCTTTCTTTGTGCAATTACTGCCAGAGCCAAGAATAAATTTTACTCTGCCTGCAATTTGGTCGTAAGAAAATTTAGCAATTTTTTCGTATTCGCTATCGGTAATAGTTGGGGCTTCACCAGTTGTGCCTAAAACACACAAAGCGTCAATACCATTACTTATTTGGTATTCAATTTGGCGAGAAAGTGCATCGTAATCAATCCCGTCAAGAGTAAACGGTGTAATTGCTGCCGTGCAAGTTCCCTTAAATATCGTCTTATTCATAATCGTACCTTTAATGAGTTTGTTTTAGCCGTTATATTGGTTTTTAACTGCGCCGATAGCGATAGCCTTTTCAGCAATTTGAACGGCGTTGGTTGCAGCGCCCTTTCTAATGTTATCTGCTACGCACCAAAGGTTAATACCACTCTCTACGGTATCATCCTTTCTAATTCTACCAACGAAAACCTCGTTTTTATTTTCAGCAGTTAAAGCCATGGGGTAGATGTTATTTGCCGTATCGTCTTCAATTACAACACCCTCTGCTTTTGCAAGAATAGCCTTAACTTCTTCTACCGTACAGGGTTTTTCAAATTCAAGGTTAATAGACTCGCTGTGCCCATAGTAAACGGGAACGCGAACGCAAGTAGCCGTAACCTTTATATCTTGGTCGCCAAGAATTTTTTTAGTTTCAAAAACCATTTTGTCTTCTTCTTTGGTGTAACCGTTATCTAAGAAAACGTCAATGTGTGGAATACAGTTTCCAAAGATAGGATATGGGAATTTTTTAGGCGCTTCACCGTTAATGCCATTTTTAAGGTCGTTAAAACCCTTAACGCCTGCACCAGAAACAGCTTGATATGTAGAGTAGATAACACGTTTAATCTTAAAAGCTTGATGTAAAGGCTTTAATACCACCATAGCCTGAATAGTAGAGCAGTTAGGGTTAGCGATAATGTTTTTATGCCATAAAATATCATCAGCATTACATTCTGGAACAACTAGTGGCACGTTTTCATCACGTCTCCAAGCGCTAGAGTTGTCTATTACTAAAATACCGTGTTTAGCAAAGATAGGCGCATATTCTTTACTAGTGTCGCCACCAGCAGAGAAAAGAGCGATATCAATGTTTTTATCAATAATGTTTTCCTCTTTAAGTTCGATTACTTTGTGGGGTTTGCCCATAAAATCTATTTCAAGTCCAGCTGACTTTGCAGATGCAAATAAATAATAATTTTCTACTGGAAGATTTTTTTCCGAAAGAACTTCTAAAAACTTTCTGCCAACCATACCGGTTGCGCCGACTACAGCTACGTTGTACTTTTTCATTGCGATTAGTCTCTCCTAATATACATTATATACTGATAGTTTAACAAACTAGGTTTAAAAAGTAAAGTTTTTTTCATACTATACGCAATTTTTGTTTGCAAAAATGTTTAAATTTAGTATACTTTATAATGTGGATGGTAAATTTATGGTAAATTTGCTTAAACGCTCAATCAACTTTTACGGAGAATATAATGGCTCAAAACAAAAAACGTGGTTTAATTGATAGATTAGCGCTCGGTAGCGAGAAGTCGGAAGGTTATGCGAGAGCGTCTCTCCCTTCTAATAGATGGGAACTTTTCTGGGATATTTTAAAGGGTAGATTTTGGAAAATAGTAATAATCAATATTTTGATGTTGCTGTTTTTTATTCCCTTGTTCGCTCTTTTATATATTCGTTCTTCAGGCATAGCAAACATGGGCACAATGTATCCCTTTTCTCAGCCGTTTGGCGTAGGTTATCAGGCACCACCAACGCTTATGGGCTTTTCCGAACAAATATTGTTTGACGTTAACATTTTAGTTTATCTTTTTATGCCATTAGTAGCGATTATAGGTGCGTTGGGGCTAGCAGGTGGTGCGTACGTAATTAGAAATATGATTTGGACGGAAGGTATTTTCGTTGCAAATGATTTTTGGCGTGGGATAAAGAAAAACTTTAAGTCTATGGCGTTAATAGCATTAAGTTTTTCAGTAATATTCTACCTTTCGGTAATGGGCGTAACTCTTTGCAACAAATTACTTGCGCATGGCTCTAATCTAGATTGGCTGTTTACAATTTGCAAAATATTCGCTTACACAATACTAATTTTTTATGCTGTAATGTGTATGCATATGATAACTATGTCAGTAACATACGATTTAAAGTTTAGGCATTTAGTAAAGAACTCTTTTTTATTAACGGTTGGCTTACTTCCACATACCGTATTCTTCTTGACTTTAGGGTGTATACCTTTAATACTAACATCACTTGGTGGAATCCTAAGCGTTATAGGTTTAGTAGCCTTGTTTTTAATGGGTTTTTCATTGTTACTGCTTGTTTGGACGGATTTTTGCCAATGGGCATACGATAAATATCTTAACGATAGAATTGAAGGCGCTAAAAAGAACCGTGGTATTTACGAAAAAGTTAAAGAAAGCGATTCGGGTGCGATTAAAAAATATAGAGAGCAACTCGCTACCGTTGGTAAGAGTGCGTTGAGTAGTAAACCGATTAAGCCGATTACCGATGAAGACCTTACTATTGCAGAGCTACCCACGTCGTTTAAGCGCGATGATATCGTTAAGTTAAATCAAAGCAAACAAGCTATTTATGATGACCACGCTAAATACGTTGAAGAACATAAAAATGACCCAAAATATAAGCAGATGGAAGAAGAAACAAAGGCTTGGAAAAAGGAAAGAGATGATAGGCAAAAGCGCATAGACCAAGCAAAAAAAGAGCTTGCAAAGAGAAATAGAAACAAATAGAATTAAATGCGCCTTTGGGTATAACCCCACGGGCGTTTTTAAAAGGATAAATACAGTGAATAAACTTTATAAAGCGTTAATATACAACAATCAACTCACGCTATCGGTTCTAGATACTACCGATATGGTTAATGAAGCAATAAGAATACATAAGTTATCTCCACTTTCGGCTGCTGCACTAGGTAGAACGTTAACCGTTTGCACCTTTATGTCTAGTAATCTCAAAAGTGATGAAGATAAACTTTCCGTAACCGTTGCAGGTGACGGCGTAGGTGGTAAGATTACCGTTTGTGGAAACGGTAAACTTAATATGCGTGGTTTTATAGACAACCCACAGGCAGAACTGCCTTTGCGCAAAGACGGTAAATTAGACGTTGGTGGTTGTGTTGGTAAAGGCAGGCTTACGGTCGTTCGCAGTATGGGGTTAAAAGAGCCCTATTCAGGTAGTGCTGAACTTGTTTCTGGCGAAATTGCAGAAGATTTTACTGCTTACTATGCGTTTAGTGAGCAAACGCCCACAGCGATTGCGCTTGGCGTTCGTATAGGAAAGGATTTAACGTGCGTAGGCGCTGGTGGGGTAATAATACAAGCATTGCCAGGCGCAAGTGAAGAAGCGCTATTTATGGCAGAAGACGTAATGAGCCAGTTGGGTAGTGTATCTTCGCTTATAGAAACGATTGGTGCTGAAGGCATTATTGATAAGCATTTTGGCGATATTCATTATGAAAAATATACGCCTGAATATAAATGCCTGTGTAGTAGAGATTACATTGAGCAGGTGCTTATTTCTTTAGGCAAAGATGAGCTTTACGATATAATTGATAAAGAAGGCAAAATAACCGTAGATTGTCAATTTTGCGATAAAAAATACGTGTTCGACAAAAGGGATGTTGACGGGCTATTTAGATAACTATGAACGATGAAATTCTACTTTTTGATAACAGTGCGAATAGAAAGGTAAGCGTTGCGAGAAAAAAGGCAGAACAAGGCGATTACGAAAAGGCATTAGCTTTGTTGTTTTCGGTTGAAAACTACGATAAAAATGCTGAAGTTTTGATAGATATTGCCGATGTATATGCCGATATGGGGCTGTTTGAATTATCCAATAATTGCTGGTTTAAGTATATGGATATTGTCTCAAAAGAAAAGCAATCGGTAGCATTTGAAGAGCTTGCTATCAACTATTTTTACTTAGAAGATTTTTGGGCTTCTAGCTACTATTTTCACAAAAAAATAGATGCAGAAGGATTTATTTCTAAAGAAGGAATAGACCAAGAAATCCTTGATTTTTTCGCTGGGGAAGAACATAAAAAAGCCTTTTACCACGTAGCATATCCGTTTGATAGGGCAAACTACTCGGGGAAAGTAAAACTAGCAAAGCACGCCATTGCATCAGGTAAGTTTAACGATGCCGTTAGAATTCTTTTGGCAATACCAAAAGAGTGCTTAAACGAAGACGTTTACGGTGATCTGGCAACAGCTTATTATATGAACGACGAGTTTGATAAATCTGCAACGGTAAGCAGGGAATCTCTTGCCACTCACGGCGATAACGTAACTGCTTATTGCAATCTTTCCACCGTCTATGATATGAAAGATGACGTGGAAAAAAGCAGGTATTATTATCAAAAGGCTTTAGAGTTTAGAACGGGAGAGCGTACGGAAGCTTATAAGATTGCAACCTGTGCGATTGAGCAAGGCGACCACGTTACTGCAAAAGACTGTTTAAAAACCATACTGTCTGAAAGACCGTTTGACGTGAATATGCGTTTCTTTTACAGCTTAACCTTTATAAATTTAAGTGAATACGATTCGGCAGAAAAAGAGCTTGGTGTGGTATATAGAACAGAGCCTAAAGACGTTGTTGTAAAGTATTACCTTGATTTAGTTAAAAAGCTTAAAAATAACTGCAAGAAGAGCCAAAAACTTTTACCATTAAAGTACGTAAAAGAAGTGCCCGAGCAGGAAGAAAAGCGCAGGGTAAAACTTATAAAAGAACTTGTGGAAAACGTTGAAAAAATATCTTCAGAGATTAAAAAAGCTTCGGTTAAAGAAACGCTAATTTGGGGATTAAAAAGTAAAAATGTAGAAACTGCTCGTCAAACAGCGTTTATACTATCAACTTCGTTTAACCCCTTTAGCAAAAGGGCAATGTTGCAAGCGCTCATCGATACCGAAACTTTACCTGAGCTTAAAAGGGTAATAATATTTGCGCTAACGGTAAGTGGATATAAGGAAAAATACGGCGTGGTTGCAGGTAGTGTATATATAAAGGTAAAGCCTAAAAAAATTCCGTTCGAAAAGCAAGATAATGATGGAAGGTTTGTTAGGGCTTATGCTTTGGCAATGTCTAGAGCTGTGTTTTGGGGCATTGATAAAATTGATAGGCTAATAGTCGGAGCAGATAAAATATTTAAAAAACTTAACGGCGTAATTTCTGAAGGCGATTTAACTGTAGATGAACTTGCAGGCTTAATGGTATATAAAAGTGGGTTTGAAAAGCTGAAAAACAAGGGCTTGATAGCGCAACTGTTTGATATAAAAATTGATAGATTTAACGCTCTAATAAACAACTTGTTAGGAGAGAATAAAAATGAAAATAATTGATATAGACGCTTTGTTTGATAAATATATTTCCGATTACGTTTATACTAGTATAGGAAAGGTAAAACCAGAGCAAATAGAAAATAAAATTCCAGAGCTTTACGTCAGTTTTGGCGATACTAAATTAAAAGATTTAGATGGTAAAACCCCTAACGAATATTATCGTTCTTTTAGTGGCGAAGAACTTGTTTCTTGTTTAAAAGAACACTTGCAAAAGGGTGTTCCCGTATCGGATTTTTTGTGTGAAGCTTTAACGGGAAATTCGGGAAATGAGAGCGTGTTATTAGAATCAATATCAAGCGACGAAGATGAAGAATTTACCGTTTACGTTATGAATATGCTGGCAGATATAGGCAGTAAAAAAGTGGCGAAAAGGTATTTAGAATTTGTGCTTTGGGACTATTCTGCCACCATTAGAGAGCTTGCAACTGAAAGCTTATGCAGTATGGCAGATTCGGTAAAGGAAGAAATTTTAACTCAGTTTAGCGAAGTGGACGACGTGAAAAAGGCGTGCCTTACTGAAATACTTTCAAATGCAGGTAAAGACGATAGGATTTTTGAACTTCTAATAAACGAATTTTTAAGAAATGCCACTCAAATACCACTTTACGCTAACTATTTAGCAAAGTATGGAGATGAACGTGCATTGCCTTTTTTGCTAACGGTTATCGAAAACGAAAAAATCAGTTACGCTGACTTTGAGGAATTAAGGTTTGCAATTGAAGCGCTAGGTGGCGAATATGCTAAAAACCGAGATTTTTCTTTAGATAAAACCTATAAAAAAATAAAAGGCATAAAAGAAGAAAAAACAAAAAAACAATCTTAGTTTGCAAGTGCTAATAACAAAAGCTTATTAAAATTAAAACAGTACATTAAAGCAGTATATTTTTTTGACTAATGCCTATAATAACCTTATCACGCAAGTTGGGGGGAATTATGTCAAAAAAGAAAAAGAACAAAAACAAAGTTATTAAACTTACCGACGAAGAATATAATGCGTATATAATGGCGCTAAAAGATGAGCGCCCACCCAAAATCGTTAGGGAAACACAAGAATAATTGAGATTAAAAAAATAAAAATCTTCGGCATGCCGAAGATTTTTTGCTATTTGTTTGTGTTTTCCAAAAAAATTTTGTATAATAGATTATAATAGAAAACTTATCGGGTGTGCTAATGATTGAAATTAAAGAAGTGAAAACTAAAAAAGACTTGCGCCTTTTTGCATCTTTTCCGGTAAAATTATACAAAGATTGCCCTTTTTACGTTCCGTCGTTAAGAAGTGATGAATTGGATACCTTTAATCCAAAGAAGAACTTTAGCTTAAAAGAAAACAAGCTAAAAGGTTTTTTGTGTTTTAAAGATGGTGAGTTGGTTGGCAGAATCGCAGGTCTTATCAACTACACACACAACAAGCTTTCAAATGAAAAATTCATAAGATTTTCTCGTTTTGAGTGCATAGACGATATAGAAGTTTTTAAGGCTTTGCTAGGTGCTGTTGAAGAGTTCGGTAGGGAAAACGGCATGGAAATAATGCACGGGCCTTGGGGTTTTAACGATACTGATAGAGAAGGCATGCTTACTTTTGGTTTTGATGAAAGAAGCACTTATGCCACCAACTATTATTATCCATATTACTATAAGTATATGGAAGAACTGGGCTTTGAAGATGAATCAAAGTGGGTTGAGTTTAGATTTAAAGTGCCCGATAAACCAGACGAGCGTATTGATGCGCTTGCTCAAAGAGTTAAGGAAAAGCTTAAAGTTAAAGACGTTTCAGAGGATATGACCGTTCGCCAAATATTAGCAAAATACGGCGATAAAATGTTTGATACCTTGAACGAAGCATACGGGCATTTAGATGGATACGTTCCCGTAGTAGGAAAGGCAAGGAAAAACGTTTTAGACCAGTTTGCTACTATAGTAAACACAAAATACATAAGCTTTTTAATTGATGAAAACGAAGACGTTGCAGCATTTGGTATAGTGTTGCCATCTATTTGTGATACTTTGGTTAAGCATCGTGGCAAGCTTTTCCCAACAGGCTTTATAGGTGTTTTGCAATCAATAAAATCTCCAAAAGAACTAGAAATGGCTTTGATTGGTGTAAAACATAAATACAAAAACACTGGCATAAACGCAATCATAATTTCTAAGATATTGAAGAATATAGTAGATAGTGGGATTAAGAAAATTGAAAGCAATCCTATGCTAGAACACAATCTAAATATTCAGCAACAGTGGAAGTTTGTTGATAGTGACATAGTAAAGCGTCGCCAAACTTACAAAAAGAAGATAAATTATTAAAATTAGATAAACTCTTGCTAAAAGGCAGGGGTTTTTTCTTTATTGTCAAAACAAATAGTAGTCGTGGCAACAAGTTAAGTAACTTAGCAATAAAAAATGATCAATATTTT
Source organism: Christensenellaceae bacterium (assembly GCA_045654125.1). Lineage (GTDB taxonomy): Bacteria > Bacillota > Clostridia > Christensenellales > Borkfalkiaceae > UBA1259. The sequence goes on along the minus strand of JAZOMU010000022.1, from coordinate 7,711 downwards.
CGCGCGCACGCGTAAAATAAGCGTATTTTTCTTGAAATTTATTAAGCTTTGTGATAAAATAAAATAGTATAATTTTAAAATAGGGCAAGAAGGTGTTTTTTATGAAGAGAACAATGCTTAAACAAATATTTGTTAGTCCTGCTGATTTCGGTGAAAAAACAGTTACCGTTTGTGGTTGGGCAAGAACAATTAGAGACAGTAAAACCTTTGGGTTTATAGAGTTAAACGATGGCTCTTACTTTAAGAACTGCCAAATCGTTTTTGATAGGAACAAGGTAAATAATTATGACGACGTTGCTCACCAAAACGTTGGTGCGTGTATGTGTGTTACGGGAAAACTAATATTAACTCCTGAAAACAAACAACCGTTTGAAATCAATGCCGATAGCATAGAAATACTAGGAACTTCTACTCCGGAATATCCATTGCAAAAGAAACGCCACACGTTAGAATTTTTGCGTACTATTCCACATCTCCGTCCTAGAACGAACGTATTTAACGCAGTATTTAAAATTCGCAGTGAAGCTTCGTACGCAATACACAGTTTCTTTAACGAACGTGGTTTTGTTTACGTGCACACGCCTATTATAACGGGTAGCGATTGTGAAGGTGCAGGCGCAATGTTCCAAGTAACTACTTTAGACCTTGATAACGTTGCAAAATTAGAAGACGGTTCAACTGACTATAAGCAAGACTTTTTTGGTAAAAAAGCAAGCCTTACAGTATCTGGTCAGTTAGACGTGGAAAACTTTGCTATGGCTTACGCTAACGTGTATACTTTTGGGCCTACTTTCCGTGCAGAACACTCAAACACCGTTCGTCACGCGGCAGAGTTTTGGATGATAGAACCAGAACTTGCTTTTGCAGACCTATCTGATGATATGGATTGTGCTGAAGCAATGGTTAAGTATATCATAGAAAGAGTTATGAATACTTGCTCGGAAGAAATCAAGTTTCTCAACCAATTTGTTGATACTGGTCTTATTGAAAGACTTAATAACGTTAAAAACAACGAGTTTAAGCGCTTAACTTATACCGAAGCTATTGAAATTTTAGAAAAAGTTAAAGATAAGTTTGATGCGCCTGTTTATTGGGGATGTGATCTTCAAAGCGAACACGAAAGATATATTACCGAACAGGTATTCAAAAAGCCTGTATTCTTAACTGACTATCCAAAGGAAATAAAAGCTTTCTATATGCGCCTTAACGACGATAAGAAGACGGTTGCCGCAAGCGACCTATTAGTGCCAGGTATCGGCGAACTTATCGGTGGTAGCCAAAGAGAAGAAAGAATGGATATTCTTGCTCAAAGAATGGCTGAATGTGGGCTTAACCCAGAAGATTATAAGTCATATTTAGATTTAAGAAAGTACGGTGGTGTAATCCACTCTGGGTTTGGCTTAGGCTTTGAAAGAATGATAATGTATTTAACCGGTATATCAAATATTCGTGACGTATTGCCTTTCCCAAGAACGGTTGGCACGCTAGAAAACTAATATTTAAGGTGAATTATGAGAATTTTAATCGATGCATTTGGTGGTGATAACTCGCCAAGCGAAGTAATTGCAGGAACAGTGCTTGCTGTAAATGAAAGAAAAGGGTTTACGGCTGAGCTTGTTGGCGATACTGAAAAAATTGAAAAAATATTGAAAGATTATACTTTTGATAAAGAAAGAATTAGTATTTTACACGCTTCAGAAGTGATTACTTGTGAAGAAGAACCTACGCTTGCCATAAGAAGAAAACCTGATAGCACCATTTGTGTGGCAATGAAAGAACTAAAGGAAAAGGAAGATGCAGTTGCTTTCGTATCGGCAGGCTCTACCGGTGCAGTGTTAGTAGGCGCAACCTTAAAACTAGGTAGAATTAGTGGTATAAATCGCCCTGCGCTTTGTCCACTTATGCCAACAGTAATAGATGGTAAAAAGGTGGTACTATTAGATGCAGGTGCAAATGCTGATTGTAAAAGCATAAATCTTTGCCAGTTTGCCTTAATGGGCGTGGCGTATATGGAATCCTTGGGCGTTAAAGAGCCAAAAGTAGTATTGCTATCAAACGGAACGGAAGACGAAAAGGGCAACGCATTAAATCATGAAGTATTCCCGTTATTAAAGCAAATGAACATAAACTTTATGGGTAATATGGAAGCGAGAGACCTTTTAACAGGTAAGTATGACGTAATTGTTTCCGATGGTTTTAGTGGAAACGTTGCAATCAAGTCAATGGAAGGCTCGATTAAGTCTGTATTAAAAATGATAAAAGAAGGCATTTATAGTTCATTATCAGGTAAAATCGGTGGGCTTTTCCTTAAGAAAACTATAAAAGGTTTAGTAAAACGCTTAGATTACAGCAAAATGGGTGGCGCGCTATTTATGGGTGTGAATAAGCCGGTAATAAAAGTGCACGGATCTTCGGAAAGAGATGCGTTTAAGGCTGCTGTATTGCAAGCTGTTGATTATGCAGGCTTTAATATTGCTGATAGAATAAAAGAAAAGTTAGATGACCCCAAAAATCAGGTGGTAAACGTATAAATGATTTTCGATATCGGTTGTGAAAGTAAAATCGGTTATACCTTTAAGGATAAAATGTTGCTTCGCCAATGCTTTACGCACGCTTCATATGCTTATGAGCACGGACAAAAGGATAATGAACTTTTAGAGTTTTTTGGCGATTCTATAATTCAATTCGTAGTAACCGAATATCTTTTCAAAAACAGTTCGGGCGATGAAGGTAGGCTCACGGTAAAAAGGGCTTCTATAGTTTCTAAAGAACCACTTTTGAGAGCTGTTAAAAAATTAGGTTTAACCGAGTATGTTTTACTTGGGCGTGGGCTGGAAAAAAACGCTAATTTAGATGACAAGCTGTTTTCTAGTGTTTATGAAGCGTTGGTGGCTGGAATTTATCTAGACGGTGGGCTTGTTCCAGCAAAAAAGTTTATAAAAGATACGCTGATTAAAGAATTTGAAAAGAGAGAGAAGAACGAACAAAAAGGCAAGGTAAAACTAGACGGGAAAAATGCCCTGCAAGAGTACGTTCAAAAGCACAAACTAGGCTCAATAAATTATGAAACGCTATCGAAAATAGGGCCAGACCACTCTCCAGAATTTAGGGTGGCAGCATTACTCAACGGCACTAGAGTAGCTGAAGGGAAAGGACAAAACAAAAAGACGGCTGAAGCAGTTGCTGCTGTGGAAGCGTTAAGAAGAATAAAGAAACAAGGTGGTAATCAAAAGTGAATTTCGAAAAAGTGGAAATTTACGGATTTAAGTCGTTCGCAGACAAAGCAGAAATCAAGTTTGGCGACGGAATAACGGGTATAGTAGGACCTAACGGTTGTGGCAAAAGTAACGTTGCAGATGCAATCCGTTGGGTGCTTGGTGAACAATCTGCAAAACAACTCCGTGGCTCAAGTATGCAAGACGTAATATTTAGTGGTACTCAAGGCAGAAAATCGCTATCTTATTGCGAAGTTTCGTTATATTTTGATAACTCCACCAGAATGTTTAGCATTGATTATAACGAACTTATTATTACACGTAAACTTTATCGTAGTGGTGAAAGTGAATACTATATCAACAAGCAACCTGCAAGATTACGTGATATAGTTGATTTGTTGCACGAGTGTGGCATAGGTAAAGAAGGTTATACCATAATCGGTCAGGGTAAAGTAGAAGAAATAATGTCAGCTAAGCCTGAAGACCGTCGTATGATTTTTGAAGAAGCTACTGGTATAGCAAAGTTTAAGTCAAGAAAGAACGAATCTGAAAGAAAATTAGAGCGCACACACGAAAACCTAGTGCGTTACCTTGATATTTTATCAGAAATAGAAAACCAGTTAGCACCTTTAGAAAGACAGGCTGAAAAAGCTAGGGAATTTAATGAACTTTCGGCAGAATTGAAGCGCCACGAACTAAATACTTATATTGCGAAGGTAGATGGCGTTGAAAACGCTAAAGGTAAAATTTATACTCGCATTAAAGGTATTGAAGAGCAAAGTGCGCTTCGTCACGGCGAATTAAATAATGCACAAGCTGAATATGATAAAATTTTCTTAGATATTTCAGAAGCTGATAAAAAGCTACAAAACTATAATGATGAATTACTAGAAAAGCGCGTAAGCATGGAACACGCTTCGGGCGCAAAACAGCTATACGAACAGAAAATTTCATACCTTAAAAGCCAGATAGAGCGTGCTGAATTAGACATCAAAGAAAACGTAAAATTGATAGAAGAAAGCAAGGGATTTTTTTCGTATAACGAACAGCAGTTACAAAAGACTGAAGGCCAGCTTAAAGAAGCAATGGAAAAAGCAGATAAGCTTTCTAAACGCCTGCTTAAATTAACGGAAAAAATTGCCCTTGGCGAAGAACTTGCTACTGCTAACCAAAAGAAGATTATACAATCGTTAGAGTCGCTTTCTGATATCAAGGTTAATAAAGGTGCAATGTCTATAGAAAAGAGCAACCTTACCGATAAGCTTAACGAACTTATGAATAAGATTGATGCGTTATCGGTTAAGAGAGAACAAAGCTTTAACGCAAAAGACAGCGCAGATAGAAATATAGACGAGCTTGATAGGGCAGTGTTTGACCTAAAAAACCAGATAGAAGAAAAGGAAAATCAGGTTCGCACCTGCAATGAAGAAGTTGCTAAAAGGGATAACTCTATTTATACCTTAAACTCTACCATTACAACACTAGTAACCAAGGATAATTTCTATCGTGGGCTTAAGGATAATTACGAAGGCTATGCGCCTGCAGTAAAATTACTACTTAACAAAGCTAAAGATAATTCAGAACTTAAAAAGCGTATAAAGGGCGTTGTTGCAGAGCTAATTAAGAGTGATAAAAAATACGATATCGCCTTGGAAACTGCACTCGCAGCAGCAGCTCAAAACGTTGTAACTTCTAATACTGAAGACGCTAAATATTTAATAGAATACTTAAAAGCTAACAAATACGGTAGAATAACTTTCTTGCCGATTAGTTCAGTTAAACCAAGAGAGCAAAACGTTCAGCTAACAATGGCTTTAAAAGAACGTGGAGCACTAGGTGAAGCAAGTAAACTCGTTTCTTACGATGCTCAGTATGAAAACGTTATTTCTAACCTTTTGGGCAACACCCTAATTGTAGATACCCTTGAAAACGCAACGGCAATAGCAAACAAATATCGCTTTGCGTTTAAGATGGTAACGCTTGATGGAGACGTGTTCTCAACACAAGGCGCAATGACTGGTGGCTCGAGAAGGGTTGATTCAGTTGGTATACTTTCTGGCGATAGAAAAATAGAAGAAAACGCAGAGCTTTTAAAAGTTAAGCGTTCGGAAATGGATAAATTAAAGGAAGATAAAAAAGAGCTTGAAATTAAGCGTGATAAAGCGCTTGACGAATTGTCTATGCTCAACGACCTTTATAACGGTAAGCGCCAGCAAATAATGATAGAGCGAGAAAAGCAAAGCGTAGCCGAAAAAGCACTTAGTGAAATCGGTCAAGAAATAGAAAACGTCACCGATTTAATGGAAGAAGTTAAAGAACGTTTGGCAAAACTTGATGCTGATTTTAAGGTTGTTCAAAGTGGTGGTAAAAAACTTGAAGAAGATAAAGAACAGGCAAACATTACTGCAGATAAGCATCAGGCTGAATATGACGCATTGAGAAAAGAAAGAGAACAAATCAGCACCGAAAGTACGGAATTGCAGGTAAAAATTACAGAATTTAAGGGAATAATTAGTTCACTTAATAGTGAAAATAATCGTCTTAAAGGTGTTATAACTGAAGCCGAAAACTCTAATGAAAGCCTAAAGAAAAGCAACATTGGTGCAGAAGGCATTATAGAAGAGTTACGCAGAGAACAAGAAAAAGTAGCGCTTACTAAAGCAGAGCAAGATTACATCAATGGTATCCGTGCAAAGATAGAAAATATAGAGCGTGAAAAGGGCGCACTTCGTGAAAAGCTTAACGCTAACGACGAAAAGAAAAAGCAACTTGCTGATGCTATTACCGAACTTTCAGAGAAAAAACACACTGAAGAAATAGCGCTTGCAAAAATTGATTCAGACTTAGAATATTTACAACAAAGCATTTGGGAAGATTACCAAGAAACTTACGAAACTGCTATAAAGGTAAAGGAAGAAAATTACGATGCAACCTTTGGTGAAGCAGAAATTAACCGTTTAAGGAAGAAGAGAAGTTCGCTTGGTGCGATTAACGCCACGGCAATAGACGATTGCAAGGTATTAAAAGAACGTTATCAAGAAATGACCACCCAAAAAGAAGACCTTGAGAAAGCTGAGAAAGACTTGCAAGAGGCTATCGATAAAATCAAGGCTGAAATGCTTACCCAGTTTGACGAAGGCTTTACAAAAATTAATGAAAACTTCCAAAGAATATTCAAGGAATTATTCGGTGGTGGTAGGGCAATGCTAGAAATTGACTATACCGACGTGGACGATAGACTAGAAGCAGGTATAGAAATCGTTGCAGAACCCCCGGGAAAGAAACTGCAAAAGCTTTCGCTACTTTCGGGTGGTGAAAAAGCGCTTACAGCAATAGCAATACTATTTGCAATACTAAAACTTCGCCCAATGCCTTTCTGCGTGCTTGACGAAATAGAAGCGGCGCTTGACGAAGCTAACGTTGATAGGTTTGCAAGATACTTAAAGAAATTCAGCCAAGATACACAGTTTATCGTAATTACGCACAGGAAACCGACTATGGAATTAGCAGACGCATTGTTCGGTGTAACCATGCAGGAAAAAGGCGTTTCTAAAACGGTATCGGTTAAGCTTTCAGACGTTGCTGATATTACGGGCGAAACTTTGGCTTAAATTTTGCATTACAAAACTGCATAAATAATAAGGACAAGTATGGGACTATTCAGTAAACTTAAATCCGTCCTTTCTAAAACTAGAGACGGAATGAGTAAAAAACTAAACGAATTATTTGCAAAAAACAAGCTTGGCGAAGAGTTTTACGAAGAGCTTGAGGATATTTTAATATCTTCAGACGTTTCGGTTAAAACGACAATGGAAATAGTTGATGAAATTCGCGATACGGCAATAAAAGAGAAGTGCAAGGATAAAGATTACGTTATAAACCTACTTAAAACTGAACTATTTGAAACGCTAGATTATGCCGATAAGCTTGAAATTAAAACCCCAGCAATAATAATGGTTGTTGGTGTTAACGGTGTTGGTAAAACGACAACGATTGGCAAACTTGCAAACAAGTTTGTAAACGAAAAAAAGAGCGTTACAATCGCTGCTGCAGATACCTTTAGGGCAGCCGCATCTGACCAGCTTACCGTTTGGGCAGATAGGGCAAAAGTAAGAATAATCAAGCACGAAGAAGGCGCAGATGCTTCAGCAGTAGTGTTTGATGCAATTTCTTCTTGTAAAGCTAAAAATACAGACGTTTTGATTATTGATACAGCAGGTAGATTGCATGTTAAGTCTAACCTTATGGAAGAGCTGAAAAAGATGGATAGAGTAGTAAAAAGAGAATATCCAGAAGCCAACTTCTATAAACTAATTGCCCTAGATGCAACCACTGGCCAAAACGCCTATAATCAAGTAGAAGTTTTTAACGAAGCCGTGGGTATTGACGGCATAATTTTAACTAAATTAGACGGGACTGCAAAGGGTGGCTTTATAATCTCTCTTTCTTATGAATTAGAAGTGCCCGTCGCTTTTGTCGGCACGGGCGAAACCATA
>JAZOMU010000021.1:0-14134 GCA_045654125.1 Christensenellaceae bacterium | reverse complement strand
CAAATTTTTTAATGAAAATAAAGAATTAAGAAAGTAATAATTAATTAGGAAAATAATGGAAAAACTATTTGTGGAAAAAAATATTAACATAAGTAAAAAACAAGTGGAAAAGTTTTTTAATTATTATGAAACACTTATTTTTTATAATGAAATGTTTAATATAACAGCAATAACTGAAAAGGAAGAAGTATATAAAAAACACTTTATTGATAGCGTATTAGGTGTTAACAAAATTTGTGGAAAAACTTTATTAGATATTGGTTCTGGTGGTGGTTTTCCTGCCCTGCCTATAAAAATAATGAAAGAAGAAATAGAATTAACTATGCTTGAAGCAACTGGTAAAAAGTGTGAATTTTTAAGCAGTGTAAAAGATAAACTTTCATTAGAAAAAGTTAACGTTATCAACGGAAGAGCAGAAGATTTTGCAAAAAAAGAAGATTTTAGAGAAAAGTTTGATTGTGTTACGGCAAGAGCAGTTGCAAGGCTAAATATTTTAGCAGAATATTGTTTACCTTTCGTAAAAATAGGTGGAAGATTTGTTGCTTATAAAGGCGATGCTACTGATGAAATAGCTGAAGCGAAAAATGCCATAGAAATATTAGGTGGAAAAATAATAGAAACGAACGAATACGATTTATTCGGCGCAAAAAGAACGATAGTAGTTATAGAAAAGGTTAAAAATACAGACATAAAATATCCACGCTCAAACGGAGCAATAAGAAAAAAACCGTTATGATAGATTTTATTATAGAAAAGGCAAAAACAGTTTGTTTTAGTGGGCATAGAACGCTAGAAAAAGATTTCGATAAAAAACAACTTAAAAACGTTATTATTGAGTTGATAAAAGAAAAATACGATACGTTTTTAGTGGGTATGGCTGTTGGCTTTGATACAGAGTGTTTTAAGATTTTAGAAAAAATAAGGCAAAAAAATCCAATAAAAATAATTGCGTGTATACCCTGTTTACACCAAGATATAAATTTTTCATCTTTTCAAAAAATAGAATATAAAAAAATGTTAGAGAGTGCAGATGAAAAAATTATTTTGCAAGAAAAATACGATAAATATTGTATGTTAAAGAGAAACGATTTTATGGTAAAAAATTCTAGCGTTTTAGTATCATACTTAAGAAAAGAAACGGGTGGCACGGCATACACCGTAAGAAAAGCAAACGAACATAACTTAAAAATAATCAATATTTAATAAAACCACTTTTAAATAAGTGGTTTTTTCATTGTATAAAAGTTTTTCAACCTGCACATAGTATTATCAAGGGGGAAATTATGAGAGATAAGAAGAAAAGTAAAACGACCGCAAAGAAGCAAACGTCTAATGTTAAAGACTGTAAATAAAAGCACTTTTTACGACAGTTTTGACCCACAAGGCTCTTATACCGGTGTGAATACTTTTGATAGTGATGAAAAACCGATACAAGATGCAGACGATTTGTAAAAGAATTGAAAAATACGGTCAAGTTTTGAATTTGGTTTTGTATTAAACAAAAAATACTTTTAATAAAGAAATTAAGTTTGATAAACAAAAACAAAAATTTTTTACTTAAACCATAAAATTCAATCCTAAAAAAAAGAAAAAGACGGTTTTATATTAAAATCGCCTTTTTTCTTGACAAAAAATTAAAATTTATATAAAATAATAATACCTTTTAAGTTAATCATACGGTCGCGGGGGCAGGGAGAGCCTGTCAATGAGGAAAGTCCGAGCGTTTTAGAAACAGGGTGCCGGAGAAATCCCGGTGAAGGTGACTTTAAGGAAAGTGCAACAGAAAATAACCGCCAAGAAATTGGTAAGGATGAAAAGGTGTGGTAAGAGCGCACCGCCTAATCGGTAACGATTGGGGCAACTGTAAACCCCACCTGACGCAAGATTGACAAGCCGTTTTATACGGGAGTTTCACCAAAACGGCTTAACGAATATCGCTAGGGGGTAACGGTAACGTTACTCGTAGATAAATGACCGTACACGACAGAACTCGGCTTACAGATTAACTTAAAATAGTATATGAAAACCCAAAGGCTAAACCTTTGGGTTTTGTTTTATACAAAATAATTATAAATCCACGCCGATACGGGTAGCTTTTGCGTTGCCACTTAAAATATCTTTAATAGAGTGCTTTGCACTAGCAATTATAACCTTAGTTCCAATCTTAACGGCATCTTTAACGTATTCAAGTTTAGCCTTTGCCCCGTTTGCACCAATTCTAGATGCGCCGTTACAATAGTTTTCACACTCGGTAACGTTATCTAAAACTTCATAAACGTCTTTACCTGAAATTTTTTCTATTAAAGTATCTGGATTTTTACTGTCTTTATAAATACCTTCTGCACTCGTGAGAATAAGAAGCGTTTTTGCTTTTACAAGGCATGCGATTTGAGAAGCCGTTTCATCGTTATCCACACACTCTACAACCTTTGCCTTTTTGTTTTTTAAGGACTGAATTTCAAATTTTCTACTTTCTTCAGTACTAATAGCATCGTTATAATTGATAATAGGTATGCTATTTTGTTCCCTGCAGCGAAGAAGCATTGCTTTTAGGTGTTCTCTTTTTTGCTCATCGTTAAAATGTTGATGCTCAACTAGAACTTGGCGAAGCGAAAACTTACTATCTACGTATTGGCGATAGGTTGACATTAAAATAGATTGACCTTGAGAAGCATAGTCAGTTTTCACGTCCTCTGGCGAGCCTTTAAGTTCCTTGCCGTTTCTTTTAATGTAGTCTAGCCTACCTGTTTCAGCAGCGCCACTAGTTACCCAAATATAGCCGGGCTTTAGTTCGGAAGAAAGCCTTGCAATTAAGGTGTAGTCTAAAATATTACTTTCTTTGTCAATGAGAGCCATTGAACCAATTTTTCCAACTAATTCTATATCGAATTTCATAAACGATTATCTCTTTTGCTTATATTTTCTTTAAGTATATACTAAATCTCAAAAATTGACAATAAAAACGAGTAAAAAACCCATTATTTTTTATCGGCCAATGCAAAAATTGACCTTTTATATATCTCATAAGCCGTGATTAACTCATCAATTTTAATTTTTTCGTTAGCACAATGCATAGATGCATCGCTATTCGGAAAAACCAAACCGAATGCACAGCCTTTATCAAACGCCCTTGCAAAAGTACTACCCGATAAGCTTACGGGCTGAGCCTTTTGATTAGTTACGCTATTATAAGCTGAAAGCAACGTATTCACAAACCAGCCGTCCTTTTCCACCATCACGGGTGGATGGCGTTCAACGGTAGTATACTCAATACCAAAAGTATTTAGCTTAACTTTTGCCGTATCAATTGTAAAAGGCGCAGGAATACGCATGTCTGCTGTAATTATCACCTGCCCATTTTCTTCTTTTAATAGGTCGGGCGAAAAAGTGATATTGCCTTGCTCGTTAGTGAGTGTAAAAATGCCACTTTTATCGTTCATAATAAAATCGACAATCGCCCCAACGTTTTCGCCCATATCTAAGAAATAATTAAACAATGATTTTAGCGCGTTAACGCCTGTTTCTGGGTGAGAGCCGTGCGCACTTTTGCCGTAACTTTCTATAACGTTACCCTTTTTTAAGGTCAATCCATGCTTTTTTATTAGCTGTAAATCAATGCCCTTTTCGGTAGCAACACAGCTAGCAAAATCGCAAACGGCGTTAACCACCGTGCCACCTTTAAGGGAAGAAAAGTTTTTTAGTTTTGGGATATAAAACTTAACTTCATACATACCTTTCTCAGCATAAGAAAGTGGAAAATCCCCGTCTGGCGAAAAGCCGTATACGGGAAGTGTGGTTTTAGTTTTTAGGTATTCAACGTCTTTCCAGCCACTTTCTTCGTTACAACCAGCAAACAGCCTAAACTTTACGTTTACGGGCGCGTTAGATTCTTTAAGTTCCTTTAATGCGTACAGGCAAAGAAGAGTGCCTGCCTTGTCGTCGCTAACACCCCTGCCGTAAAGATAGCCGTTCTTTTCAGTAAGAGTAAATGGCGAAAAATCCCAACCATCGCCAACAGGAACAACGTCTAAATGCCCAATAATACCTATTTCCTGCCCGTTGGGGTTGCCGAACACTACTTCCCCTGCGTAGTTGTCGTAGTTAATGGTTTCAAAGCCGAACTTTTTAGCAGTATCTAAAAAGAAATCCAGCGCTTTTTTGTTTTCAGTGCCGAACGGCGCATTAATTGTGGGCGCCCCTTGAACGCTTTGAAAAGAAATTAGTCTTTTAAGGTTCAAAATAAAAGATTGGTAATCACGCATAAATAAAGCTCCTATAAGTCTTACAATATCAGTATACAATATTTTTAGGATTATTGCACCAAATTGAAAGAAAAATAATTCTTTTTATTTTGATTTTTAATAAAATTATGCTACAATACTTTTATGAGTGAAACAGAAAATGTTCACGCTGGTCATCGCGAACGAATGATGAAAAGGCTGGTTGAGAATAGTGACAACTTACTTGACCACGAGCTATTAGAGATTATACTGTTTGCAACGCTACCGAGAGTGAACACAAATCCTATTGCGCATAAATTGTTAAAAGTTTTCGGCAGTTTAAGTGGAGTGTTCACAGCAACGGTTGAAGAACTTTTAGCCATAAATGGCGTTGGTAAAAGAACGGCAGAGCATCTTCGCACCGTAGGATTGATTTTTCGCAAAGCAGGGTTTGATAACGGTGTGTTAGCATCGTTAAAGAACTTTGAAATGGTTAAAGAAGAGGCGATTAGGCTGTTTAAAGAAGAAAAAGAAGAGCGAATGTGTTTGTTTTTACTAAACAGCGTGTATAAGAGAGTTGCGATTATAGACTTTTTTGACGAGAGAGAATATTCGGTTAGCGTAGAAGTGCCTAATATTGCTAAAGTATTTGCTATTTATAAGCCCAAACACGTTATTATTGCGCATAATCACCCTAGTGGCTTGCCTGAACCGAGCGAAAAAGATGACAATGCTACTATGAAAATCAATCTCTTATGTTCTGCGCATGGCGTAAACCTTGCCGACCACGTTATTTACGCGAAAGGCGAAGTTTATAGCTATAACAAGTCTGGCAAACTTGAAGAAATTAAGAAAAAATCCGACTTGAATAAGTTGTTAAATAATCTACAATAATAGTTCAAGCCGTTGGAGGAATAAATGTCAAAAATTAGAACGCGTTTTGCGCCCAGCCCCACGGGTTATTTACACATTGGTGGGCTTCGTACTGCTCTTTACGGTTTTTTGTACGCTAAAAAACAGGGTGGGGATTTCATTTTAAGAATAGAAGATACCGATACTGCGCGTTACGTAGAAGGTTCGGTGCAAATTATATACGATACCATGCGTGATTCTGGTATTATGTACGATGAAGGGCCAGACGTTGGTGGGAACTTTGGACCGTACGTTCAGAGCGAAAGAAAAAATTTATACACCGAGTACGCAAAAAAATTAGTAGAGCTTGGTGGAGCGTACTATTGCTTTTGCACGCCTGAAAGAATTGCTTCGCTTAAGGATGATGATGGCAACGTTAGATATGACAAGCATTGCTTAAAAATGAGCGCTGAAGAAATTCAAAAAAGGATTGATGCAGGCGAGCCATACGTTATTCGCCAAAACGTGCCAGAAAGTGGCGCAGGCAGTTATCATGACTTAGTTTACGGAGATATCAGCGTTGACTATAAAGATATTGAAGATGGTATTTTGATTAAGAGCGACGGTATGCCAACTTATAACTTTGCAAACGTTATTGATGACCACTTAATGGGCATAACCCACGTTATTCGTGGTATTGAATACTTATCATCTACCCCTAAGTATAATCTTATGTACGATGCTTTCGGCTGGGAAAGACCCGTTTATATTCATCTTCCACCCATTATGAAAGATGCCCAGCACAAACTATCTAAGCGTAACGGCGATGCAAGTTATGAAGATTTTGTTAACAAAGGCTACGTAAAAGAAGCTATCGTTAACTACATTGCTCTACTTGGCTGGAGCCCTAAGTCTAACGTGGAAAAAATGAGTTTAGTTGAGCTTATCGAAAACTTCTCGCTTGACGGGATTAGCAAGTCGCCATCTATTTTCGACGAAACCAAAATGAAATGGCTTTCGGGCGAATATATTAAGGCAATGACTACTGAAGAGTTCAAAGAAAGAGCATACGTATTCTTAAAACAGAGCAAAGCTTACGGAAAATATGATGAAGATAAACTTTTAGCGCTTGCAAAAGGCAGAGTTCAAATCTTTAGCGAAATTGCTGAAAAGGTAGACTTTTTAGAAGAGTTTGATAAATACGAATTGTCGCTTTTTGAAAACCAAAAACAAAAATCTTCTATTGAGCTTGCAAAATTAGTGTTGCCACAAATAAAAGAAGTTTTATTAAACCTTAGCGATTGGAGCAACGCTAACCTGTTTACAGTATTGGTGGAATTATCTACAAAGCTAGAAATTAAAAAGCAAGCTCTTTTATGGATAACAAGAATTGCTATAACCGGTAAGGAATCCACAGCAGGTGGCGCAACCGAAGTGGCAGATGTTTTAGGCAAAGCTGAAACGCTAAAAAGAATAGATTATTCTTTAGACTTACTCGCTTAAACGATAAAAAAGAAAAACAATACGTTGCTGAGCTATTAAAATAAAATGTATACAAAGAGAATAATGTATACAGAGAGAAAATTAAACAACACACAAAAGTAAAAAGCCGTGAGAAGAAATTTCATCACGGCTTTTTGATTATTATAAAATGAAGTTTATAAAAAATTGTTAATATAATTAACGTCGCCTACCCATAAGGTAATCGACAGAGCAATCTAAATATTCAGCAAGGCGAATAAGGGTAACGGCACTTGGCTCTGCTTTTCCACTAACCCACTTATATAAAACGGACGTGGAATAGTGTAAATCCCTTTTTATTTTACCTTGAGAAATATTCTTTTCCGATAGAATTTCCTTAAACCTTTCCTCAAAAGCAATAACGGGAAAAAGCTTTTCTTCGGTAGGATATTCATCAACCCCCAATAAAAAATCAGCAGAACAATCAAATACATATAAAAGTTTTGCAAGCGTTGAGTAGCTTGGCATATTTTTTCCAAGCAAAAGTGCCGAAAGCGTTGAGCTTGGAATACCGTGCTTTTCAGCTAAATATTTTTGCGTTAGAATACGCTCTTGCATGTATTCATTTAATCTTTCGACAAAATTTGACATTTTCCACCAAAAATAGACCAGTTTTATATATTTATCCTACTCTCTTTTCCGTTTTAACACTTGCAAATCCATAAAAGAGAGTGTTATAATATAAAAAAGCAAACAACAGGAGAAAAAAATGAAGATAACCGTAGAAGAAATTGTAGAGCAAATCAAAATTATGCTTAAAGACGAGTTTGAAGCAAGCGTTGAAAATAAAGCTAATCAAATAACGTTAATGTTTATAAACAAACAGCGATTTAGTTTATCGATAAGTGAAATAAATAGATAATAAAGCAAGTAAAAAGCCGTGAGAAGAAATTTCATCACGGCTTTTTGTTGTAATAATAACTTAAATGAATAAGAACTAATGCAATCAAGCACCAAAGGTAGACTTGGTAGACAAAAAAACCTTCTCATCAAGGTAATTAACGTATTGCTTAATGCCTTCTGAAATTTGTTCTGCCATTTTATAAATCAGGTTTAGCCTAGTCATATTAAAAAGGTTGTAGTTTTGCAAAGATTTACTAGCGACAATACCGATAATACTGCTATCCCCAACTGTCCCCAAATTTTTATCCACGCCAAGCCCAGGCTTTAGTCCGTTATTTGCAACTCTAATCAAACCAACGTCATCAGCAGAGCCTATTGCGGCATCAATGGCAATAATCGTAGATGCAGGGTGCATTTGTTTTAGATACGTTCTAACGTATTCTATTTCCTTTGCCGTTATAGGAAAGTTAAGTGTTCCGTAAACATAAGAGCTAACCCCTTTATTTTTTAAGAAAGTGCCAACTAACGGCCCTAAACTGTCGCCTAGCACTAAATCGCTACCAATGCAAACAAAAATCGGTTTTTGATTTTTAGGGTTGCACTCTATTAGTGATTGAAAAATTCCTACAGCAGTTTGACCTGCAAAAGAACTAAAAGTATAATTCTTCTTTTCCATAAATTTACCCATATATTCATTTTCCCTTTGATTATTTCCGTTTTTTTTAACTTTATACTTATTTTTATGATTTGCTTGTAAAAAAAGCTAAACTGTGATATCATTTATGTATACAAACTTATAATACGGAGAAATAAATGCTAAACCTTCTCACATCTAATGGTGGTAGCGCCATTATAAACGTGATAGCGCTAGTGTTCGTATTAGGGTTTGCGCTATATGGGCTAATGAGAGGGTTTGCTAAAACCTTTATCACAATGTTTGGCACAATTATGGCTATATTATTTGCCCTTTTATTATGTTCAACTGTGGCAGGCTTTTTGCAAAGCAAATTTTCACTGGTTTCTACTATTGCCGATTCTATGTATGATACCGTAGAAAAATTGTTTGGCAAAGAAGCGATGGAATTTCCCCTATCGCTAGCAACAGAAGAAACGCTTAAAGAAGCAGGCGTAAATAGTTTATTAGCTAGATTAGTGCTCTCAATAAAACAAAATGGCGCATACCCACCAAACACAACGCTTGGGCAGGTAGTTTGTCCCACGTTTGCATACTATATAGTGCTTATAATATCTGCAGTAGGTTTATTTGTAGTATTTGAGTTAATATTTATAGTAATTGGCAATATTGTTAAAAAATCATACGACATAAACTTGGTTGAAAAGATAGATAGAACGCTAGGCTTTGTGCTAGGTTTAATAACAGGTATAATCTATTTTGAAACAATAGTAATGGTTATTGGTGCAATTCCACTAGGCGCAACGCAAAATTTATACGTTTTAATCGACAATTCTACGTTAGCACACGCAATTTGCGCAATAAACCCATATGATTCTATATTTAGTTTAGTATCCTTTAGAAACGTTTTCAACTTTGTTTCAGCCCTACTATAAGCAAATGTATTCAAAAAGAGCTAAAAACTTAATAAAACCGATAAAAAAGTATATAAACACACCTAAATTGGTGTGTTTTTCTTTGTTTTTAGGGGCTATTATTCTTAAAACGATATGTTTTGCCATAAAAACTATTAAAACGTTTCACGTGGAACACCCCCTTTTTAAAAACACCTCAAAATTGTTTCATGTGAAACAAATTATGTTTGAACGACAAAAGCTAGTAAAATATGGCTTTTCTGAGAGAGAATGGGCTTTTAAATTGCCACAAAAAATTTTTACCTATTCTCGCTCAGAGCGTTTTAAGGCGATTTTTTAAATGTGTAAAAACAAGCAAAAAATACTGCTGTTTGTGCCTGTGGGTGAGCTTGTTTGTGAAAATTAAGACTGCTAGCAACGTAATTGGTGTTAAAATAAATTTGAGCGTATGAATTTATATTTAGTGCCAAAACCATATGCGTATGTATGTAAAATTTGCGCAATTTGGCGCGCAAACTGAGTGGCGCAAAAATATTTTACTAGCGCATAAAAAATTTTTTAAAAACCGTTGAAATTTTTAAAATAATGTTATATAATAATATATACTAAAGTAATTTTAAAAGATTAGACGATTTAAGGTTAATATAATCCTTTTTGTATATACTAATCGTTAAAGCCAAAAATTAAGGAGACAAAAAGAAAAGTGAAAACAAAGAAATCAAAAAAGATATGGATAATACTAGCGATTATCGTGTTAGCAATAGGCGCGCTTTCTATAATTAACTGTGTTAACACCAGCACTTCTGTAGATTATTCAGAATTTAATGCAGTGGTTAATATTGTTTCGGGAGAAGCTTCCGTAGCGGGAGAAGATAATGCAGATAAGATTGCAACCACTAATGAACTTGAAGCGGAAGGGGCAATCAGTATTAAAGCGTTGCTGGATAAATACGGCAACACGTATAAGGGCGTTAAGATTGATAACGTTGTGATTGATGATTATATTATCAATTTTGACCTATTGCTCATTAAAGCTAATGGCGACGTAGGCGCAGAGCTACCTTACACCACGATTTTTGGTAGAAATGATACTGTTTTAGCTGATTTACAAGCAAATTTAAGCAAGGCTGGTAGTAGTTTTACCTTTACCGACCCTAACGCAGGCTCAATTTGGTCGTCATTATTGCCGATATTTGGTACGGTTATTATAGCAATAGTATTCTTCCTATTGTTAACCTACACCCAAGGTGGCACGAAAGGTGCAATGAATTTTGCAAAAACCAATGCTAGAGTTAATCAAAACCTAAAGGTAAGGTTTACCGACGTTGCAGGCGCAGAAGAAGAAAAAGAAGAACTTGCAGAAGTTGTTGATTTTCTAAAAAATCCTAAAAAATTCTCTGATTTAGGCGCAAGAATACCTAAAGGTGTGCTTCTAGTAGGGCCTCCGGGAACAGGTAAAACGCTATTCGCAAAAGCCGTAGCTGGCGAAGCTGGTGTGCCGTTCTTCTCGATAAGTGGCTCAGACTTTGTGGAAATGTTTGTAGGTGTAGGCGCATCACGTGTTAGAGATTTATTTGATACGGCTAAAAAGAGTATGCCGTGTATCGTGTTCATTGACGAAATAGACGCAGTGGGTCGCCAACGTGGTACCGGTATGGGTGGTGGACACGACGAAAGAGAACAAACGCTTAACCAATTACTAGTGCAGATGGACGGTTTTGAATCTAACGACGGCATAATTATAATGGCAGCAACAAACCGTGCAGATATTTTAGACCCAGCACTTCTTAGACCGGGTAGATTTGATAGGCAAATTTACGTTAACACCCCAGACGTTCGTGGCAGAGAAGCTATCTTAAAAGTGCATGCTAGAAACAAACCCTTGGCGCACGACGTTAACTTTAAGACGGTTGCGCGTATGACAAGTGGTTTTTCAGGCGCAGACCTTGAAAACTTATTAAACGAAGCAGCTATTTTGGCAGCGCGCGCTAATAGAAAGGCTATAACTAACAAAGACCTTTACGAAGGTATAAATAAAGTTCTGCTTGGCCCACAAAAGAAGAGCCGTTTAGTAACCGAAACGGATAAGCGCATAACTGCATATCACGAAGCAGGGCATGCAATCCTTGCAAGGCTACTGCCTAACTGCGACCCCGTGCACGAAGTTTCAATAATTCCACGTGGTCAGGCAGCAGGCTATACAATGACTAGACCTGATACCGACGATAACCATATCACCAAGGCGAAACTTTTAGACGATATCGTAATGACGCTTGGTGGCCGTGTTGCAGAAGAACTTATAATAAAAGATATTTCTGCAGGTGCGAGTGGGGATATTCAAGCAGTAAGTAAACGTGCAAGGCTTATGGTAACCGAGTGGGGTATGAGTGAAAAGGTTGGCCCAATTTCATACGGCTCGGATAAGGAATTCTTTATCGGTAGAGACATGCAATCACACGTTACGTATAGTGATAAAACGGCATCAATTATTGATGAAGAAATAAGAACTATAGTAGATAACGGCTTGCAAAAAGCAAGAAAACTTTTGGCTGAAAATAAAAAACTACTCGACAATATGGCAAGGCTATTAGTTGAAAGAGAAACCATTTTTAGTGAAGAAGTTGATATGCTAATGGAAGGTAAATCGGTAGAAGAAATTATAGCGTTTATGGACGAAAATGAAAGAACGCTAGCTGAAAATCCTTTCGCAAGAAAATCAAGAAAGAACCCCGTAATTGTTCCCGAACCCGAAACTGCAAACGGGCAGAAACAGGTAGAGCCAGAACAGGCAAGCGAACAACCTGAAGCTGACAAAAAGGATGAAGAATAATTGACGGTGATAAAACCGAACAAGCGAAAAACAAAGCAATACTGACGATAGGAGAAAAATATGGGAAAAATCATTGCTTTTTCAAACCAGAAAGGTGGGGTTGGTAAAACAACAACTTGTGTTAATATGACGGCTTACCTTGCGACAAAAGGTTATAAATGTTTGGTTGTGGATTTAGACCCACAAGGCAACGCTACTAGTGGCTTGGGCTTTTCTAAGAGTGAAGTTAAGAACTCGGTATATAACGTTATGATAGACGATATGCCTATTGCGCAAGCCGTTTGCAAAACTTGTATTGAGAATCTAGATATATTACCATCCAACATAGACTTGGCAGGTGCAGAAGTTGAGCTAGTCTATATTAAAGATAGGGAACACGTGCTAAAAAGGGTGCTTGATAGCGCAAAAAATAGTTACGACTTTATAGCGATTGATTGCCCACCTTCCTTAGGCTTGCTTACTATAAACGCACTAGCAAGCGCTGATACGGTAATAATTCCGATACAGAGCGAATACTACGCACTAGAAGGCTTGAGCCAGCTTATGAACACCATTAAGCTGGTGGTGAAACACCTTAACGATAAACTCAAGATTGAAGGCGTTGTACTAACGATGAACGATAACCGTGCAATTATTTCTCGCCAAATATCAAACGAGATAAGAAAGTTCTTTGGCAAGCGCGTGTTTGATACGGCAATTCCTAGAAACGTTCGCCTTGCAGAAGCGCCCAGCCACGGTGTGCCAATTATGTTGCACGATACCAAGTGTTCGGGGGCGAAGGCATACCTTGCGCTAACGGAAGAATTTTTAGAAAGACAGCCTAAGCGCTAAGTTAAACGCTGGCAAATCAAATGGAAAATAAAACAAAAGAAAATAAACGCATAAAAGAAAAAAGGAAAAATAAAAGATGAAACCCAAAATAGGATTAGGTAAAGGTTTATCGGCACTCTTTTCAGAGACCGAAGAAGATTACGGCAAGAGCTTATTGTTTGACGAAGAGCCTGTAAAGAAAGGAGAAGGTGTAACTGAAGTGGCAGTAAGTTCTATATTTGCGAACCCAAACCAGCCACGTAAAGTGTTTGATGAAGGCGCGCTAAAAGAACTAGCTGATTCAATCTCTAAGCATGGCGTAATTATGCCTATTATCGTTAATAAGAGTGGCGATAGGTACATGATTATAGCTGGTGAACGCCGTTTCCGTGCCAGCAAGCTTGCCGGCTTAGAAAAAGTACCTGTAATTATTAAAACGTATAACGAGCGCCAAATAAAAGAAATTTCTCTCATTGAAAACTTGCAAAGGGAAGACCTTAATCCGATAGAAGCGGCAACGGCAATGCGTTCGCTAATGGAAGAATATGGTATGACACAGGAGGATTTAGCTGACAGAATAGGCAAATCTCGCCCTGCAATCGCGAACACGTTAAGGCTATTAAACCTCGCGCCAGAAGTAATAAAAATGGTTGCGAACGGCACGCTATCTGCTGGGCACGCAAGGGCGCTAATTTCCGTACCTCAAGCTGACCAAATAAAGATTGCAGAAATTGCTGTTAAAGAAGAAATTTCCGTTCGTGAAGTTGAAAAACGCGTTCGCGAATACTTTGCCCCACCGGAAGAAAAGGCAAAGAAAAAGGTTAAAGTAGAGCTTTCTGCCGAGTTAAAAGAATTGGTAGCTGAAATGCAACGCGTACTTGGAACGCGCGTTAACGCTATTGGTAACGACAAAAAAGGCAGAATATATATCGATTATTATACTAGAGACGATTTAGATAGGCTTGGCGAAATAATCGAGTTTGTTAAAAACGCAAAAAAATAATAAAAATCAAACGGGGGCATGAGTGCGCCCGTTTGTGCTGTAAGAAATATGATAATATTTAGCAAGCTGGGAAAAGACGTATTAAAAATTAAAGATTATATCGATAAAGCAAGCATTGCGTTTTGTGATATTTCCGTCGGTATGAAATATATGTGGCGTGATGAGTACGTTGTAGAATACGCTATAGTAAACGATACGCTCATTATGAAAGAACGTACCGATGAGTACTCTAACGTTTTCTATTTCCCGTTTGGAAAGGACGTTTTCGGTGCGCTAGGTTTAATTGAAAGTTACTGCAAGGATAATAATATCCCACTTGTTTTCGGCTGTATAGACAATAAAACGGCTGATTTTTTGAAAGATAGATATAAAGACGTTAGTATAACTAGTGAACGGGATTGGAGCGATTATATCTATGAAGCAGAAAAGTTTAAGACTTATGCCGGCAAAAAACTAAGTGGGCAGAGAAACCACGTTAATAGGTTTAAAAAGCTTTATCCAAACTAC
>JAZOMU010000020.1:0-33050 GCA_045654125.1 Christensenellaceae bacterium | reverse complement strand
CATATAACCTATTGAATAGGTTTTACCATCAGTAGTGTTCAGACCTATTTCATCAAACACGCCTTTTATGTATGGAGAACCGTATTTTATGTAATTTTCAGGCACGTCAAAAGCTTTAATCAACCCCTCGTCTCGCATTTTCATAATCATGTATTCAGAAGGGCATATTAAGTCAACTGCCGTTGGGTCTTTTACTAATTCGTTATACATTTCTTCGTTAGTAGCAAAAGAATAGTAATTGACTTTGATATCGGGGTTATCTTGCATGAACAAGTCTATTACACTTAATTCAAGCTCTTCTCTGGAATAATTATCCTGCAAATACTCGCTCGGCTCGTCACCGTCTTCATAAGAATACCCTAAATCAATATAGTCTTCCCAGCTAAAAATAGTAATTTCTTTTTGGCTACTTTCAGCGTTAGCCGTGCAAACGTTACCTACGGGCAAAAGTATATTTCCAAGCGCAACGATAATAGAAATTACTAGCGCAATTAGTGTTAAAACTTTGTTATTAAAAGCCTTTCCGTTCATATTACGCCTTCCTTTTATCCGTTTTTTTCTTGCCGGCACGGATATTCATTACTACAACAACGGCTACAGTAATTAAGAAAATTATAGTTGTAAGTGCCCTATAAATAGGTACTTGTTCACTAGCCTTTTCCGTAGTTAAAGCTATCGCCTTATACACAGCCGTGCTAATTGTATCAAAATCAAGTGGAGAAAGTGTTGCCGTTATAATATAATCATCAAGAGATAACGTTACGGCAAGCATAAACCCACTAAATATACCTGGCAATATTTCAGGTATTACTACCTTAAATAATGCCTGAACAGGCGTTGCGCCTAAGTCTAGCGCGGCTTCATATAAACTTCCGTCCATTTGTTTTAATTTAGGTAAAACCGACAAAACCACAAACGGTGCTGTTAAAGTTATATGTCCTACGTAAAGCCCGAAAATAGTTCGGTGCGACATACCGATTATTGCTAACAGCATTGCAAGTGCGCATGCTGTAACAACTTCTGAGTTAACCACGGGAATTTGAGAAGCTCCTTTTACAGATTTTCCAAGCTTTCCTTTGCTATAGAAAATACCTATCGCGCCAAGCGTACCTAAAATAGTTGCTATAACTGATGATACTACGGCTAAAACTACTGTGTTGATAACTACGTCTTTTATTTCGCCAAGTTTTTGATACCACACTAGTGAAAAATCAAAATTCCCAAAACCTGTAAATGTTTTGTGCGCGTTGAAACTATAAAGTATAAGTATAAATATCGGTATATAGATAAACGCAAGAACTAAAAAGATATAACCTTGACTAAAAAATTTCTTAATCATAAGTTTGTCCCCCTTACGCTATCTTCGCTCTTAAATCCACCCGTTGCAAACATAGTTGCAAAGAGTATTACTAGCATTACTAAAGATATCATTGCGCCACCGTGCTGGTTTGTCATAGTACCATTTTCGCCAAGGAAACACCAAGCTATAAGTTTGCCGATAACGGTAAAACCCGTGCTACCACTAAACGCATCGGTAATAACGTAACAGCTCATAACAGGCAAAAATACCATCATTGCCCCACTTATGATACCTGGCACGGATAAAGGCAGAGTAATTTCCTTAAACACCCTAATCTTTCCTGCGCCAAGGTCTGCCGCCGCCTCAGTTAAACTCTTATCCATCTTTATTAAGGTTGAATAAAGTGGTAAAATCATAAACGGCAAAAAGTCATAAACTAAACCTATAATATTAGCAATCGAGCCAAGTGGAATGTTTATCAAAAACAAAAGTTCTTTCATTGCCATTGCACGAAGAACAAAGTTTATCCACATAGGCATAATGAAAAGAAGCAACAAAACAAAAGCAACCCTACCGTTCATTTTAGAAAGTATATACGCTACGGGGTACGCTATAAGCAAGCAAATTAACGTAACTGCAAAGCTTACTAATATACTAATCAAAAGCGTGCTTATCTTAGTAGCATCGGTAAAGAAATCTACTACGTTATAAAAGGTAAATGCGCCCGTTTCATCGGTAAAAGCATAATATACTACTACGAGCAAAGGCAAAATTACGAATAACGATAAGAATAAGCCGTAGGGTATACATAAATTTTTTCTTGAAAAACCGAACTTTACAGCGCTAGTCTTTTGCCCTGCAACGTATTCGGTTTTACTAACCATTTTAGACTTATTCATTATCTTTTATTCTCCTGTTTTAAAGAGAGTTTGATTTTTTCTTTAGGAATAATTACGCTAACCCTATCGTTTTCGTTCCAAGTATATTCAGTATCAAGTACGAAATCTTCTTCGTTTTCATCGGTACGAACAATCAATTGATAGTGGTCGCCTTTATAAATCATTGAAACGATATTGCCTACTGCGCCACCATCTTCAGCATGGTCGCTAATTTCTATATCTTTTAAGCCAACTTCAACGTTTACGTCAACGTCGGTAAGGTCTATCCTTTCCCCATCAGCCGTAATTAAATATCCTTCTTCATCTACAATAGAATCTGGATATAACTGCGTAACGTCACATTCAAACTCGCCGTCTCCAAAGCATACTGTGTTGTACTTGGTGATATAACCATCATATTTATTGCTGGAAAACTCTTTAGCCATTAAATGAATATCGCTTGGCTTAATGAATATGCTTACCTTTTCGCCAACCTTTCTCTCAATGGTGTCTTGAATAACCACTTCACTCTTGCCAACTTTCATTACCATCTCATAATGAACACCCTTAAATATAGAGCTGATAATTTTGCCGTTTACTTGACCTTTATCTTCATCCATTAAGAACACGTCTTCTGGGCGAACAACAACGTCTACCTTTTCGTTAACGGCAAATTCGTCTACACAATCAAACACTTTACCGATAAATCTTACCTTGCTTTCGCCAACGTAAGTTCCACTGAAGATATTACTTTCGCCAATAAAGTCTGCAACAAAAGAGTTTTTCGGCTCGTTATAGATATCGGTTGGCGTGCCTACTTGCTGAATAACGCCATCTTTCATTACCACGATAGTGTCGCTCATAGTAAGCGCTTCTTCTTGGTCGTGGGTAACGTAAATAAAGGTTATGCCAAGTTTTTTATGCATTTCTTTTAGTTCCAACTGCATATCTTTACGCATCTTTAGGTCAAGCGCGCCAAGTGGCTCGTCTAAAAGAAGAATTTTAGGCTCGTTAACGATAGCTCTTGCAATGGCAACACGTTGTTGTTGACCACCAGAAAGGGTTGCAACACTTCTCTTTTCAAAACCTTCAAGGTCTACCATCTTAAGCGCTTTTTCTACTTTTTCACGAATTTCTTTTTTAGAAAGCTTTTCAATTTTATCAAAACGCGCACCGTTTTCATCTTCATAAGTAACTTTGAGTTTTTTTAGCTTTAATCCAAATGCGATGTTATCAAAAACGTTAAAGTGTGGGAAAAGAGCGTATCTTTGGAATACGGTGTTTATAGGTCGTTTATTCGGGGGAAGTGCTGATATATCTTCCCCATTAAGCAAAATTTTACCAGAAGTTGGTTTATCAAACCCAGCTATCATTCTAAGCGTTGTAGTTTTACCACAACCACTAGGTCCTAAAAAAGTTATGAACTCGCCTTTCTTAACGTAAAGGTTTACGTTGTCTACTGCAATAGTCCCGTCTTCAAAGGTACGGTTTAGGTCAATAAGTTCAATAATCTTATCCGTTCTTTTGTTTTCCATAATCTCTCTCCCAAAGGTAAAATAATACTTTTTAATAGTTTTGCCACTAAAAACAATTAGATAAAGCGACAATGCCTAAAAATAAAAACACAAGCGATATTGCATCACTTGTGTTAAAAACAAAAATAATCCCTTAAAGGCAAATTAAACCTAAAAAGTTCTAGTTCAGAGTCTATATAGCATAATACTTTTACTACTCTTTATTGATAGTTTCACAAGTTTGCGATATTTCGCATTCGGTTATAAAGTAACCAACTTATAAAATTTGAGCTTTTAACTCAATCAATAAGGTGGGTAAACCCACGTTTCGGCAGTGGACCCGGCTGTCCGTATGGCCTTAACCTTTTCAGGTGGTCCTTGTATTACTTGGAAAGACTCTTAAACCTAGATTCATTCCGTTTTCTATATTAAATTATTTTTACGCTATTGTCAATCATTTTTTTGCTGTTTTTTGCAATTTTTCAATTAAGCATTTAACAACTTTTAAAATTAAAACGGCTTATAAAAGCCGTTAAAATTTTATACTCCACTATAAGCTGAAAAACCACCGTCTACGGGAATAACCATGCCTGTTACAAAACCACTTGCGCCATCGTCTGCAAGCCACAAAAGTGTTCCGATAAGGTCGCTTATTTCACCAAACTTTTTCATAGGCGTTGCCGAAAGAATTTTGTTCGTTCTTGCTGTAGGCGTGCCGTCTTCTTTGAAAAGCAAAGCTCTATTTTGATTGGTTACGAAAAATCCTGGAGCAATTGCGTTACAACGGATTCCACATGGTGCAAAGTGCACTGCAAGCCATTGAGTAAAATTAGATATACCTGCTTTAGCTGCGCTATAAGCGGGTATTTTAGTTAACGGCCTATATGCGTTCATTGATGAAATATTTATAATATTTCCACCCGTTTTAATCATATCTGTTGCGAATACTTGCGTTACCAAAAATGCGCTTGTGATGTTTAAATCAAACACGAACTTTAATCCACTTTCTTCCAAAGCGAAAAAGTCTTTAACACCTTCTAGGTCAGGCGTCATTGTTTCATTGTCGCAAGTTGCTTTAGGATTGTTTCCACCTGCACCGTTAATAAGAAAGTTAACTGCACCAAACTTTTCGTTGATTTCTTTTTTAGCATCTATAATACTTTGCTTATCAAGGCAGTTGCACTTAACAGCTAAAGCATTTTCGCCAATTTCATCTGCATACTTTTTTGCAGCATCATAGTTAATATCTAGCAATGCAACCTTTGCGCCTTTTTCTGCTAGTGCTTTTGCAAATTCACTACAAATTATTCCACCTGCGCCTGTTACTGCTACTACTTTATTACTAAAATCAGTTTTGCACATTTTATTTTTCTCCTTTTAATTTATCTAACATATCCCAAACGCCAAGCATATACATAATGCCAAGCGCTCTATCATATAGACCATAGCCTGGTCGAACAGTACCTGCCTTTTCACCCCACAAATGCCTGCCGTGGTCAGGACGAATATATCCGTTAAAGCCACAATCGTGATATGCTTTTAAGATATTTAATATACCCGTATCGCCATCACAGTCTCTGTGGCTAGATTCTCTAAAGTCTCCGTTTTCAAAATGTTTAACGTTTCTAATATGCGCAAACGCAATTCTATCACAATGTTTTCTTACTATTGAAGCAACGTCGTTATCAGGGTTTGCGTTTAAGCTACCAGAACAAAGTGTTAAACAGTTATATTCATCGTCTACCATCTTTAAAAATCTATCGATGCTCTTTTCGTCAACCAAAAGTCTTGGAAGCCCGAAAATATCCCACGGTGGGTCGTCCATATGAATTGCCATTTTAATATCACACTCACGACAAGTGGGCATTATTGCTTCTAAGAAATATTTTAGGTTAGCCCATAATTTTTCGTGGTCAACACCTTCATAAGCTTTAAATAATCTATCAAGCTGAGCCATACGCTCTGGTTCCCAACCAGGAAAGGTCATATTGTATTCTTCAGTAAAATCCAAGATATATTTTGCCATTGCGTTATAGTCGTCTTGAATCATATTCTTCTGATAGAAGAGCGCAGTAGAGCCATCGCCTACAGGGTGGAACAAATCAGACCTAGTCCAATCGAATATAGGCATAAAGTTGTAGCATATTACCTTTACGCCAAACTCTGAAAGATTTTTTATCGTAGTCTTATAATTTTCTATATATTTATCTCTAGTTGGCAAACCAATCTTAATATCATCGTGAACGTTTACAGATTCAACCACGTCAATGTTAAAACCATATTTATCGCATTGCTCTTTAACTTTTGCGATTTCTTCTTTTTGCCATACTTCGCCAGGCATTTTATCGTGCAATGCCCAAACAATACCCGTAACACCAGGGATTTGCTTGATATCTTGCAAAGATATTTTATCATTGCCTTCGCCATACCAACGGAAAGTCATTTGCATAACTATAAATCTCCTTTTCCTTTTATATTATTATTTTATCACAAATTTATTAAAATTTCACTACACAATCTTACGAAATATTATTCTAATTAGCACAATCTTACGATTTTTTCAATAAACCAAAGTTAGTTTGCTTGACTTTTTTCATTAAGTATGTAATGATACTCATATGAACACTTTTTTTTATAGACACAATAGCACAGAACAGCCAACGCCCATCAATGAAGAGAAGATTCCGTTTAACGAGTTAACTTTTGTATTAAAGGGTGCGCTTGAATACAAAATTAACGGCGAAAAGTATACGGTTAACAGTGGCGATGCTATCTATATTAAGTCAGGGAGTTTTAGGCAACGCTCATCTGAAGAAATTTGCGATTACGTAAGTTTTAACTTTTATAATGATTTGGATACCAAAATGCCCGTTGCCATACCCGATTGCGTAAACGAAGAGCTTTTGCTTTTATTTAATGCGTGCGACAAAATATACTTAAAGTATTACGATTGGTTTGATAAAATAGACCCGTTGCTTAACGTTATTGCTAAACTTATTTTAAGCAATATTGAATACGTTACTGAAAACCCCGTAATATCTCAAACTAAAACTTATATTAGAAACAATTTACAAAACAAAATTACCCTTGCAGAATTATCTGAAAAAGCTGGCTATTCCCCTAATTACTTAGATACTTTATTTAAGAAAAACACAGGCGTATCGCTAATTAACTATATTGTTTGCGAAAGAGTGGATTTTTCCAAGCGACTTATAGATGAAGGCGTGTTGTCGCTAAAAGAAATTGCAGAAGCCGTTGGCACTAACGACTACAACTATTTTAGTAGAATTTTTAAGAAAGTTTGTGGGCAAACGCCAAGCGAATATCGCGCGCTAATCCACGGCAAGAAAAATTAAATACTTGCAATGAAAAAGCGTATTTTCCGTTCGAGAAAATACGCTTTTTTACCAATCGTCCTTTGGAGTAGTTTTTATATCGTCGTAATATTCAAAGTACCGTTCTTTGTCAGTTTTAGCATCATCTTCCATCCAATCTTCAGGATAGAACGCATCTTCTTCTAAATAATCAGCTTCTCGCATTAAATCATATTGCGTTTTAGACATTTTTCTTTCCCTTTACAAGCGTTACAGCCTGCACATTTGCCTTTTTTAAACAATAACATTACCACTAGAACAGTTATTATTAGTATTATTATAACAAAAATAACCGATAAAATCAAGCCACTAGATAGACTTAATAAAAAACCTATTCCATTTATTAAAAGTGCAACAAGGTATGCTGATAAAAACTCAAATACTATCATAAACGCTAGAAATTTTTTGCTTTTCAGCTCTCTTTTTGCAGCTGTTAGCGCAGCAATACAGGGTGGCGATAAAAGTAAGAACGCCATGAAAGAATATACCGAGTATTGACTTAAAAAAAGCGTTTCAGGGGCTTGGGATACCATATTTAAACTTTCTACCACAGCTTCTTTTGCTAAGATAGATGAAAGCATTGCAACTGTTGCTTGCCAGTTACCAAAACCCAAGGGATAAAATATAAATTTTAAGGCGTTGCCCAGCATATACAAAAAACTATTTTCTATATTGCCTGCAGTATATCCCTTAAAACCAAAGTTTTCTAGCAACCATAAACATACGGTTACTAAAAATATAACGCTACCAGCCTTAACTAAAAAATCTTTGGTCTTTTCCCACAACGTTAAAATTAAATCTTTGAGCGATGGATAGCGAAGTGTGGGCATTTCTAAAATAAATTCCCCACTTCCTTGCTTAAAAAACTTTATTCTTTTTAATATACTCCCAAATACGGCAACGGAAATAATACCTAAAAAATACATGGACGATGCAACGAGCGCACTTCCATTAAAGAACTCGTAAGCTATCCAACCGTATACAGCAGTTTTTGCGCCACAAGGCATAAATGGTGCTAAAAACACCGTCATAACCTTTTCGCTTTTATTTTCAATAGTTTTAGTTGCCATAATACCCGAAACCGTGCACCCACAAGCTACGGTTATTGGTATTAAAGATTTTCCACCTAACCCAAAAAAACGAAAAAACCTATCTAATATAAAGGCTATTCTAGATGCGTATCCCGTTTGTTCTATAATGGTAAGTAACGCAAACAGCATTAGAATTTGTGGTAAAAAAGCACATACCGTTCCCATACCTTTTAGCACTGCGCCACAAACCAAAGTTATTAGCCAATCTCCCACGCCTTGTGAGTATAAAATCTTAGATAAGCCTGCCGAGCAATTATCAAAGACTACGGATATTTTTTCACCAAACACGCCACCTAGTTTCATTGATAGAAAGTAAACAGCTGTAATTACTGCAAAAAAGATAGGAAATCCTAAAAACTTATGCGTTAAAATATTATCGGCTTTTAGTGTAAACTTCTCAGATTTTGTTTGTTTCTTAACTAATATTCTATTTAAATTATTTTCTATAAAGGCATACCTTTCTTCTGCACTGCTAAAATTGAAATTATCTAAATTTTTAACTGGCTCAATATTTTTTGCTTTTTCAATAAGAGTTTCAATATTGATGTTTTTTAGCGCAGAAATTAATACTACCGGCGCGTGAAACAGATTAGAAAGTTTCTTTTCGTCTAGTTTAATTCCGTTTTTAGTAAGTTCATCTACCATGTTTACAGCTATAACTATAGGTATGTTTAGTGCCATCAATTCAGTAGTAAGAAATAAGTTTCGCTCTAAATTAGTGCCATCTACTATGTTTATTATGACATCAGGTGGGGTTGCTTTTAGATAGTCGGTTACGGCCTTTTCATCTTCGCCGTGCGTGGAAAGTGAATATAGCCCCGGCAGGTCTATAATCTTGATTTGCTTGTCTTTTTTTAGATTGCCAACTTTTTTTTCAGTAGTAACACCCGTCCAATTCCCCGTTTTTTGATAAGTGCCTGTAATCGTGTTAAAAAGCGTAGTTTTGCCTGAGTTTGGGTTGCCTATTAGCGCAATAGTATCGTTCATATTTGTTTTACCCATATTTTATCAGCATCTGATAAGCGAATAGCTAGATAAAAATCCCTTACTTTTATTTCAATTGGGTCGCCAAGTGGAGCTTTTCGTATAAACACAATTTTAGTGCCAGGCGTAACCCCTACGTTTTCCAGCCGTTTTTTGATTTTTTGGGGGTTATCTAACCTTAAAACTATGGCTTTTTGCCCCTTTTTAATTTCAGATAAAAGCATAGTTTAATTGTATGCGTCAACATTTGCTTTAATTACGATTTATATTAAATGCTAAATATTACCATTATAAAATGCTTGCTTTCGTTATATAATTTATGTTATACTTGTTGCAAAATTGACTATTATATAATAATAGTGGTAAGGAGTAGTATAAATGAATATACTGCATATGAAATACGCATTAGAGATTGCAAACACGCGTTCAATAAGTAAGGCGGCTGAAAATCTTTATACAACCCAACCAAACTTATCCCGTGCAATTAAGGCGCTTGAGAGCGACCTTAAGATTAAGATATTCAAAAGGTCTTCTAAAGGAATAGAAACTACTATTGATGGTGAAGAATTTTTGCTTTATGCGAGAAATGCTTTGGCTCAAATTAAGAGAATTGAATCTATTTATGAAAATAAAAAAGAAAGCAAAAAAAGGCTTTCAGTTAGCGTGCCTAGGTCAAGCTTTTTTTCTTATGCTTTTTCTAATTTTGCAAAAGAATATACAAGCGATTCGGTTGAACTTGTTTATAAAGAAACCAACTCAATGCGTACACTTTTAAACGTTTTAAGTGAAGAATACGATTTAGGCATTGTTAGATATCAGAGTGCTTTTGATAGATACTACACTTCATACTTTGATGAAAAAAAGCTTAACTATGAAATTCTTAACGAGTTTTCATACGTGCTTATCATATCTAAAGAACACCCTCTTGCAAAAAAAGAGCATATTACCGAAGAAGATTTATCCAACCTTACGGAAATTTCGCACGGTGACCCTTACGTTCCCACTCTGCCACTTATTGACGTTAAGCGCGCAGAGTTATCACAGTTTACTGATAGACGTATTATGATTTTTGAGCGTAGTGTTCAGTTTACGTTGCTTGAAAACGTGCCTAATACGTTTATGTGGGTTTCTAAAACGCCACCTGATTTATTAGATAAATTTAATCTTGTTGAAAAGAAATGCGATTTTAATAGCAAAACTTATAAAGACGTTTTGATTTATCGCAAAAAATACCATTTAACTAAACTTGACAACGAATTTATCAAAAAGGTAAACGAAGCAAAGAAAAAATATTTTTAACTATTAACTAATAGGTAATTACTATGAGAAAATTTGACACTAAAGTACAGCATTTAAAATATAAAGTTTTAAGGGAAGTTGCTAGGTTTGCTTGGGAAGGCACTTTGCAAGAAAACTTGCTTAACATCCCTAAAATTATCGTTCCTGGCAAAGAACCTACCATGCGCTGTTGTATTTATAAAGAACAAGCGATTGTAACCGAACGTGTAAAACTTGCTATGGGTGGAAATAAGGATAATAAAAACGTTATTGAAGTTATAAATATAGCTTGTGACGAATGCCCTATGGGTGGATATGAAGTAACCGACGCTTGTCGTGGGTGCTTAGCACATCGCTGTGAAGATGCGTGCAAGAAAGGTGCTATTACTATAGATAGCAACCAAAAAGCGCATATAGATAAATCAAAGTGCGTTGAGTGTGGGCTTTGCGCAAAAGTTTGCCCTTACAGTGCAATTATAAACCATAAACGCCCGTGCGAACAAGCGTGTAAGGTTAAAGCAATTTCAATGGACGACGATAAATCTGCTAAAATTAACGATGAAAAGTGCGTTTCGTGTGGGGCGTGTGTTTATCAGTGCCCATGGGGCGCTATTAACGACAAGTCGTATATTCTTGACGTTATAAATCTTATAAAAGATAGCAAAAATAATAATGAATACAAAGTATATGCCGTTGTTGCACCAAGTATTGCAAGCCAGTTTGTATACGCTAAACTCGGTCAGGTTATTGCTGGAATAAAAGCTTTGGGTTTTCATGGTATTGAAGAAGCTGCACTTGGTGCAGATATTGTTGCTCTTGCCGAAGCAAAGGAGCTTACTGAAAAGGGATTTTTGACTAGTTCTTGTTGCCCAGCCTTTGTTTCTTACGTTAAAAAGCAGTTCCCAGACCTAGCTGAATACATATCGCATAACCTTTCGCCTATGGCTACTATCGCTAGGTCCATCAAGGAAAAAGAGCCCACTGCTAAAGTGGTGTTCATTGGGCCTTGCACGGCAAAGAAAATGGAATTTAAAAATGACCAAGTTAAAGACTACGTTGATACAGTTATTACTTTTGAAGAACTACAAGCCTTATTTGATAGCAAGAACATTGAGATAGAAAATTTACCCGAAGAAAATATAGACAGCGCTTCTTATTATGGAAGAATTTTTGGGCGCAGTTGTGGTCTTTCTGAAGCAGTTGCTGAAAGCATTAAAGAAAGTGGATTAGAAAATTTTGGCCTAAAGGCTGTGCCTTGCGATGGGCTTGATGCATGTAGAGTGGCACTTCTTAAGGCAAGCAAGCGCATGCTTGATGGAAACTTTATTGAAGGTATGGCGTGCGTTGGTGGTTGTATAGGTGGTGCTGGTTGCTTAACGCACGGCGATGCTAACAAACTCAAACTTGACAAACACGGCAAACTTTCCGTACACGAACAAATAACAAACGCCGTTGATAATTACAATAAAAAATAAATTCAATAATAAGTTTTATTAAAAAATTAAAACGCCCCGAGATTTTCTCGGGGCGTTTGTTTTAGATTTTTTACATCATTAAGTTAATCATTAGGTTACAAGCAATAACGATTAAAACTAATGCGATAGGATAAGTTGAAGCGTACGCGCCAGCAACGTCATCCGTTTCAGCAGTGCTGATTAAAGTTCCTAAAGCAGGAGTACTTGTCATACCACCTGTAATTGAACCAAGGTTACTAAGTAATGGAAGTTTAAGTATGTATTTTCCAAGGAAGAAACCTACAACCATAGGAATAAGCGTTATAATTACGCCACCTGCAAAACCCCAAACAACAATACCAGCATCGCCACCGATTGCAGAAACAAGGCTTACACCACCATCTACACCAGCACCTATAAGGAATAGCATTAAGCCTAATTCTTTTAAGGTTTTAATGGTTGATTCAGGAATTTGCATAGAAAGTCTGCCTATTCTACCAAAATGACCAAATACCAAGCACATAATTAGAACACCACCAGTAGTACCTAGTGAGAAGTTAATACCATTGAATAATGGGATTTTAATACCACCAAGGATTAAACCACTAACTATTGCAATAGCAAGTGCTGTGAAACCAAAATCATCACACTTAAAGAGCTTTTTCTCTTCTTTCTTTTCTGTTGAAGCAATGATTTCAGGTTTAAGCAAGCTTCTTTCATGCGCCATATCTGCCTTAATGAATTTAGGAAGAAGTTGAACAAATAACACAACGCCTACTACACCAAACGGATATGCTATTGCGTGCCCTACTGTTACTTGAGCATCAACACCTGGAACGTTATCAAACAATTCCTTCATTGCTTCCTGTGCTGCTGAATAACCTGGTGTTGTTGTGAGTGAGCCTGATAATATACCTGCCCAGAAATCTGAACCGTATGGCGAAACTATGGTGAAAATTACAGCCACGGCAGTACCAATAAGGATAACCACTATACCCATTAAAATATAGGTCTTAAAGTTCTTTTTGAAATCTCTAAAAAATTTCGGGCCTGCAATAAATCCAACAGAGCCAACGAAAAGCACTAAACCTACGTTTTGTATAACACTTTTGAAATACGTTGTATTGCCCTTTCCTTCTTCTAAACGAAGTGCATTTAATACAGGAATATCTTCTGGTATGAGCGTGCAAAGATAACCAAATAAAATTGCTACTAAGAATACGCCTGCAGTACCTAAATTTACGCCTTTAATAGTAATTCTACCAAGTAAATAGCCAAGTGATGTTACTATAAATATACCTGTTAAAAGCGCAGGTAAACCGAAAACGTTAAGTGTGCCTTTTTCGCTCACTTCGGCATTTAAGCCACACCAAACGGCAATACCAGCAACTACTACTAAAGCAATGCCTATCCAAAGCCATTTAAGGCTTTTCTTTTTTTGATTTTCCATTATTTTTCTCCTAATTAAATTTTACACTTTCCCTTAAATCATACCTATACCCGACAGCCAAAAACTATCGGGTAAAATGTAAACATTATTATAATAATTAGATTGCAGGATGTTTGGTATAGTTAGGCAATAATTGTGGAGACAATTTTTCTGCCTTAATACCTGCATCTTTGAGTTCTTTATCGAATTCTTTAACGTGGTCAAGGGTAAGTTTACCAACCTTAACGTCTTTATAAATCTTACCAACGTTTTTACCTGCGTTTCTACCGAACACGATTATATCTAACAAGCTATTGCCCATTAGTCTGTTTCTTCCGTGTATTCCCCCAACAGCTTCGCCTGCTACGAAAAGGTTAGGAACGGTTGTACTCATGCCGTTATCAGAGATATCTAAACCACCGTTTTGATAGTGAAGTGTTGGATATACTAAGATTGGGTCTTTTCTAATATCAATACCGTATTTGCCGAACATTCTAAGCATTGCAGGAATACGTTTTTCGATAGTGCCTTCGCCACCAATCATTTCAATCATAGGTGTATCAAGCCATACGCCTTCGCCATCGGTAGTCTTAATACCGTTATCACGTTTTTTACATTCTCTAATGATAGAAGAAGCTGTAACGTCACGAGTTTCAAGTGAGTAAACGAATGCTTCACCATCTTTATTAACTAGTTGTGCACCAAGTGAACGTACTTTTTCAGTAACGAGCGCACCGAATATTTGGGTAGGTTCTGCAACGCCTGTTGGGTGATATTGAAGAGTATCAGCGTAAAGAAGTTTTGCGCCTGCTCTATAACCTAATACCAAGCCGTCTGCCGTTGCGCCGTAGTGGTTAGAAGTTGGGAAACCTTGATAGTGAAGTCTACCAGCACCACCAGTTGCAATAATAACTGTTTTAGCCTTTGCAACGTAAAGGTCCTTAGTTTCCATATTCATTAACACAGCACCAGCACACTTACCTTCGTCATCCTTGATAAGTTCGATAGCTGCAGTAAAGTCAACTACTGGAATACCACGGTTAAGAACTTCGTCACGAAGCGTTCTCATGATTTCAGCACCTGAATAGTCTTTACATGCGTGCATACGTTTTCTTGAAGTACCACCACCGTGCGTAGTAATCATAGTACCGTCTGCATCTTTATCGAACATAACGCCAAGTTCATTAAGCCATTTAATACAGTCAGGAGCATCGTTAACAAGCTTATATAAAAGTTCTGGTTTAGCTGCAAAGTGACCACCACCAAAAGCATCAAGATAGTGAATAGCAGGGCTGTCGTTTGGTTTATCAGCAGCCTGAATACCACCTTCTGCCATCATGGTGTTAGCGTCACCGATACGAAGCTTAGTTACCATCATAACTTTAGCGCCTGCATTATCAGCTTCGATTGCTGCAGAAGAACCTGCGCCACCACCACCAATAACCAAAACGTCTACGTCGTAATCAGGGTTTTCAAGGTCGATATCCAAATCAAGCACTCTTGACTTGCCTTGTAATAGGTCTGCAAGTTCGTGAAGAACTTTGCCACCTTTGTTAGGGCCTACTTTTAATTGCTCGTAAGCAGTTTCTATGTAGTCGGGGTGATTTTCTCTTAAAACTTGTTGCTTTTCATCAGCGCTCATTCTTGCGAATAGTTCTTTTAATCTTTTTTCTCTACTTGCTTCAACTTTCTTCATTGAATCAAGTTGTTCTTGAGTGTAATTATACATTCTTTTACCCTCCCTTACTTTTCAATTTCTCTATTGTTATAGAGTTCTTTGAGTTCGTCAATCGGCTTATTCATAAGCGTTTCAATAATTTCCTTATAAACGCCTTCGTCAATTTCCTTAACCCTATCAATCAAATGTTGTGATTCAGGCGCAAGATATTTTCCGTAAATACGGCGAGAAAGTTCTGCAACCTGTGGATGTGAAATTCCAGCAGGACATCTTGAAGAACATACGCCACACATTACACAGTCAAAAGATTCTTCTGCACAAGCAGCAAAGTCGCCACGTTGCGCATAAGCAATATATTGCATAACGTTTAAGCCCTGAGTACAGCTCTTAGTACAAGCGTTACAGCCTACGCATGCATAGATTTCAGGATAAAGTTGCATCATTATTTGTTCGCTTACCTTAACTTTTTCAATATCGTATACTTGCTTAATCAATGGGAAGAAAGGAAGTGTTGCAACGTACATGTCGTTTTCAACTTTTTGTTGACACGCTAGGCATGCGTGAAGCTCTCTATCCCCTTTAATACGATAAATAGTAGAACATGCACCACAGAAACCGTTACGGCAACCACAACCACGAACAAGTTGGTAACCTGCATATTCCATTGCTTTCATAATAGTTAAACTTTCAGGTACTTGATATTTTTTACCGAAAAAATAAACGTTTACTTTGTTTTCCATTTGTTTTTCTCCTTATTAATACTCATTTGGCAATTCATCAAGCTGGTCAAATCGGAATACCGGACCATCTTTGCATACGTATTTAGACCCTACGTTGCATCTACCACATTTACCTACACCACACTTCATACGAAGTTCAAGCGTTGTGTAAACTTGCGTTTTTTCAAAGCCCAACGACCTAAGCCCTTCTAGAGTAAATTTAATCATTATCGGTGGCCCACAAAGAACTGCTATCTTATTAGTATCAAAGCCAAGTTCTTTAACGTATGTAGGAACAAACCCTACGTGCCCATCCCAACCTTCTTGCTCACGGTCAATTGTTAGATGAACGTTTACGCCACTATCGGTAGACCACTCGTTTATAATTTCTTGATAATCAAGAAGGTCTTCTTTACTTCTTGAACCGTAAACGATATCTATTTTGCCATATCTATCACGGTAATGTCTACAATAATTAATTACCGAACGCAATGGTGCTAAACCTACACCACCAGCTACGAACAATAGGTCTTTTCCTGCAAACACGTCGTCTACGGGGAAAGGATTTCCGTAAGGTCCACGCACGGTAACGTTTTGCCCTACTTCTGCTTGGTGAAGCCAAGTAGTTATGCAACCACACTTTTTAATGGAAAATTCCATATATTCGGTGTTTGTTGGAGAAGAAGTTATTGAAAACATTGCTTCGCCAACGCCTGGGATTGAAAGCATTGCGCATTGACCTGGGCGATGCTCAAATAATTTTTTACCTTCAGGCGAAACCACCCTAAATGTTTTGATATCAGGTGTATCTATTCTTATATCTGTTATCACGCCTAATTTCGGAATTAAAGTTTCATTAGTCATTTTCTTTACCCCCGAGAGTTTTCATTACTTTAACAATATTCATTGATATTGGGCATTTACTTATACATCTACCACAGCCTACACAACTGAAAATACCTTGATTGTTGTCAGGATAATAAACTAACTTATGCATAAATCTCTGACGGAAACGTTCTTTTTGAGAGTTTCTTGAGTTTCCGTGAGCCATTAACGTGAAATCACTATACATACAAGAGTCCCAACATCTAAAACGCTTTACGCCTTTGCCCGTATTAAAGTCCTTTACGTCGTAACACTGACAGGTAGGGCACACGAAAGTACAAGTACCACAGCCTAAGCAATGCGAAGAAAGTTCGTCCCATTCAGGCGAATCAAAGTATTCCATAGTCTTGCCTGCACCGAATTTTTCGGTAGTAAGGTCTTTAAGTGGAAGCTTATCCATAATAGCGTTTATAGCGCTTTTTTGCTCGTCAACTGCTTTTTCGTCACTATCTTCAGTAATAGCTGAAACACTTTCAAGAAGTTTTTCGCCTTTTTCAGTGTTTGCTTTTAAATACATATCAGTTTCAGTCTTCCACGCAGTAATGTCTCCGTTAGGTGTAGCTGGGTCTATCCCGAACGTCTTGCAAAAACAAGTTTCAGCAGGTCTACCACAAGCTAGGGAAATAATTACACCCTTTTCCCTTCTAGATGCATAGTAGCTATCTACTGGCTCTGAAAGAAATACTCTATCTAGAATTTCAAAGCTCTTTACGTCACAAGCACGCACGCCAAATACTACAAAATCTTCTTTTTCCGTTCTTGTATCGATTATTTCGATATTCTTTCCTTGAGTTTTAAACTCCATAAGGTTTTCCGTTTGTGGAAAGAAAAAATCTTTAGCGCTTCTAGTAGTGTTAAGAGCATTGCTCATAACCACGCCTTCTTCCCAAAGTTTAAACGAAGCCGTGCCGTTTTTACCATCAACGGGAATATAAAGTTTAGCATTTTCTGCGATTTTAGCAAAAAGCTTATCTAAGTTTAATAAGGATATTTTACGCATATTAATTATCCCCCTTTTTCACAGCATCGGTAGGCTCGATATCTTCTTTAGTATAGTTAACTAAAGGTGCGCGAGAACCAACTTCTTCACCTGCTTGATAGTCGCCGTAAAATTCATTTATGTCTTTAATAAACTTACGGTTTATCAAGTGTAACGGAATATTTTGTGGACAAACTCTTGAACATTCACCACAGTCAGTACAACGACCAGCAACGTGGAAAGCACGTATGATATGGAACATTTTTTCTTCAAAACTATCGGAAATAGCCTTGTTTTCCACACCAGAGTTAGGGTTATTAAACACACACTTTTCACAAGTACAAGCAGGGCACACGTCACGACATGCGTTACAACGTATACAACGAGAAAGTTCGTTCTGCCAGAACGCAAACCTTTCATCTGCACTCATACTTTCAAGGCGAGCAACTTCATCAAATCTGTTGCTATCCACAACTTCCCCTGCTTCGCCAAGTAGTTCGTCATAAGCTACATGCTTTTTGCTCTTACAGTTTGAGCAACGTTCGCTTAAAAGTTCTTTTTTATCAATAACTTTTTCACCGTCGTAGAGAGTTTGTACTTTTACAGTATCGCCAGCACTTTCAACTGATAAAATACCATCGCCAGCGATTGCTTTTACCTTTTTAACGTCTACCATACCGTCGCAAGGAATACCTACGGCGTATACTTTTTCACGGTCAAAGCGATGCTCTGTTAAAAGTTGGTTAAAACTATAGGTATCGCACGGTTTTAAGAATACTAATACTTTGCCAGCATCTGCTTTCTTAGTTTCCTTTACTAAATATTTAGAAAAATTTGCACCCGAAAAATCGTTATACACAAAGTCTTTTTCTAAGCTTTCTACACTCGTAAAGAGCGCAGGCGTTACGTCGTAAGAAAAGTCGCCAGCCTTCCAGCCCAATACTCTATCTACCTTACCTTCATTAAGAAGTGTTTTTGCTTTTTCAATGAGAATTTCACGATTTATTTTTTGCATCTTAAATCCTCCAATCTCTTGTTTTCACCAAGAGAAGCTACTTTTTCTACGAACTCATTCATAGTGGTTGCAAATTTTGCGCCCTCTGCTGCAGACACCCATTCAACACGCGTGCGTTCTCTTTCTATTCCTAAGTAGTCAAGCATAGAAAATAATAATGCCATTCTACGTCTTGTATAATAGTTGCCTGACGTGTAGTGGCAATCCCCTGGGTGACAACCACAAAGAATTACACCATCTGCCCCACGTTGAAATGCACGAAGTATAAACATTGGATTTACACGACAAGAGCATGGTACTCTTATTATCTTAACTTCTGCAGGATATGCCAATCTATTGCTACCTGCAAGGTCAGCACCTGCGTACGAACACCAGTTACAACAAAATGCTACGATTTTTGGTTTATATTCGTTTACTTGCATATTGCATCTACCTCCGCCATAATTTGCTTGCTTGCAAAGCCTTTTAAGTCCATTGCGCCTGACGGACAAGTAACCGTACAGCAACCACAACCTTGACACACAGCTTCATTAACCTGTGCTACACGACGAATAAGCGTCGTTCTATTTGGACCACGGAATTCCTTATCTACGTAAGTAATTGCACCGTAAGGACAAACGTTTGCGCAAGATGAACAGCCGTTACACATAGTTTCATCTGAACATGCAACACATGGGTTACCAGTAAGTTTATCTTTTGCTAATAGACCTATAACCTTTGCCGCCGCCGCGCCTGCTTGCGCTACCGTTTCAGGAATATCTTTAGGACCTTGGCAAGCGCCTGATAGGAATATACCAGCCGTTGGACTTTCTACTGGACGGAGCTTTGGATGTGCTTCGGTGAAGAAGTCGTTAGTATCCATACTAGCCGTAAGCATTGTAGCAAGTGGCCTTGCCGACTTATCAGGCTCAATTGCAGCTGCTAGAACTACTAAGTCTGCATCAATCTTGATTTGTTTGTTTGCGATAAGGTCTGAGCCTTGAACTACAAGTTTATTTCCTTCAGGCGAAACCTTACCTACCATACCTTTTATATAATGAACGCCGTATTCTTCAACTGCGCGACGGTAGAACTCATCAAAGTTCTTACCTGGCGTTCTCACGTCTATATAGAATACAGTAACGTCAGTATCAGGATATTTATCACGGGTAAGCATTGCGTGTTTTGCAGTATACATACAGCAGATCTTAGAGCAATATTCCTTACCTTTTTCCGAGCAAGATGCACAGCGTGAGCCTACACATTGCACGAATACGATTTTATGTGGATGAACGCCATCGCTTGGACGAACGAGTTTACCTGCAGTAGGACCTGCAGCGTTCATTAAACGCTCGAATTCAAGCGATGTAATAACGTCTTTGCTTTGGCTGTAAGCATATTCATCAAACTTATCCATACTAATAGGATTAAAGCCTGTTGCAGCGACGATTGCGCCGTATTTAACTTCAACTATTTCGTCCTTTTGTTCATAATCAATAGCCTTTGCCGTACAAACTTTTGAACAAACACCACACTTACCAGTTTTTAACATAGTGCAATAGTCTGCGTCAATAGTTGCAATCTTTGGAACTGCTTGCGCAAACGGTATGTAGATTGCACGGCGATTATCCATGCCGAGATTAAATTCGTTGGGAACTTTCTTCTGTGGACATTTTTCCGTACAAAGACCACAACCTGTACATACGTCTTCTTTTACGTAACGTGCTTTTTTCTTGATTTTAACGTCAAAGTTGCCTACGAAACCTTTGATTTCTTCCACTTCGCTGTAAGAAAAAATTCTAATCTTTTCGTGCTGAGCAACGTCAACCATCTTAGGCGTAAGAATACAAGCCGCACAGTCAAGCGTTGGGAAAGTTTTATCAAGCTGTGCCATTTTACCACCGATAGTTGGCTTTTTCTCAACGATATCCACTTCAAACCCTGCATCTGCAATGTCAAGTGCAGTTTGAATACCAGCTATACCGCCACCGATTACTAACGCACGCTTTGTCACTGGGCTTTCCCCTGCTTTAAGCGGAGCGTTTAAGTTTACTTTTGCGATAGCCGTTCTTCCTAAAATAATTGCCTTTTCCGTTCCTTCAGCTATATCTTTATGTATCCAAGAACATTGTTCACGAATATTAGCAATTTCCACCATATAAGGATTTATGCCGGCTGAAGTTGCAGTTTTTCTAAACGTTGCTTCGTGCATTCTTGGTGAACAAGAACATATAACTAGGCCTGTAAGGTTATGTTCCTTAACAGCTTGCTTTATCATTTCTTGCCCTGCTTGTGAACACATATATTGATAGTTGGTGGAATAAACTACGCCCGGTTCGTTTTTAAGCGCTTCTGCTACGGCGTTAACGTCTAC
The DNA here is from genome assembly GCA_045654125.1 of Christensenellaceae bacterium. GTDB lineage: Bacteria > Bacillota > Clostridia > Christensenellales > Borkfalkiaceae > UBA1259. The sequence continues at coordinate 12,119 of JAZOMU010000020.1, read as the reverse complement.
CGTTCCGGCAATGTTACTACCACACCAACAAACGAATACTCCTATTCTTTGCATTTGTATTCTCCTTTATTATTTACTGTATTTTCTAAGTGCGCTCACTATTGCCTGTTGTGGCATATCTTCATCAACGAGCGCAGGTATATCGTCTGCTTTTAATCTGTTAGCGCCTTGTTGTCTTACCACTTCCAAACGAACGGCTTCAACAAGTTTTGCAGGCTCAACGCCACGTGGGCATCTCTCTACACAAGCAAAACACGATAAACAACGGTATATAGATTTTGATTTTAATAGTGGCTCTATATCCCCAGTTTCTACCATGTATACAAACTGGTGTGGGTGATATTCCATTTCATCGTAAGCTGGGCAAGTTCCTGAACATTTACCACATTTCATACATTTTCTAGGATTAACACCGCTACGGCGAACTATTTCTTGACAAACTTTTTCTTTGTTTTCCATAAGTCTACTCCTTTATCCCGAGTGCTTCAGCTAAAAGTTCGGTAAAATATACCACGGGAATACTGCTTCCGTTCTTTTCAAGATTATACTTACAAAGTGGGCAAGCAGTTACTATTATTTCTGCACCATTTTGAGTTGCATTATCAGCAACCTTTTTGCTCTTTGCCTTAGCTAAATCTTTACTTTCAAATAGCATGTATCCACCACAGCATTCGTTTCGGAATGCATATTTTACAGGCTCGCCACCGATTGCTTTAATCATATCTTCCATAATGGTAGGATTTTCAGGGTCGTCCATTGCCATTACCTTGCTAGGACGCAAAAGTAGACATCCATAATATGGCGCAATCCTTTTGCCGTTTAACGAATTTACTACCTTTTCTTTTAGTTTATCGAAACCTATTTTATCACGAAGAAGTTCTAGGTAATGAATAACTTCAGTTTCTCCGTTATAGTTGCCGTCTGCCATATAGTTATTAACCTTCATAGCAAAATCAGCGTTATTTTTCATTGCGTCGTTAGTTTGCTTTATTACGTTATGGCACGCTGAACAAACGGTAAGCAAAGGCTGACCTTTTTCTTTTGCATTCTTTAAGGCACGAACGGAAGCGAGCTTTGTTGCAATTTCATCAGTGCTGGTTGTAAAAACACCACCACAACATTGCCAAGCTTCTATCTCTTCTAGAGTAACGCCTAGAGCCTGTGCACACTTGTAAGAATATTCGTCTAAATCTTTGGCTTTAGTCTTTAACGTACAGCCAGGGAAATAACTGACTTTCATCTGTTTACTTTTCTCCTATTATACCATTTTTTCTGGGTGGAACACTTCATCAAATCTTTCTTCCGTTAAGAAACCTAGTTCTACGCACGCTTGTTTGAGTGAAATGTTATCCTTATAAGCTTTCTTTGCCGTTTTTGCTGCGTTTTCATAACCGATATACGGATTAAGTGCAGTAACGAGCATTAACGAATTGTGTAGGTTGTGGTCCATTTTTTCACGGTTTGCCTTAATACCTACTGCACAGTTAAGGTCAAACGAAACGATTGCTTCTGCTAATAATCTTGCCGATTGCAAGAAATTGTATATACATACAGGCATGAATACGTTAAGTTCAAAGTTGCCTTGTGATGCAGCCATACCAACAGCTACGTCGTTACCCATAACTTGAACTGCTACCATAGTAACAGCTTCACACTGTGTTGGATTAACCTTACCTGGCATAATCGATGAACCCGGTTCGTTTTCAGGAATAAAAATTTCACCAAGACCATCTCTAGGTCCACTAGCAAGCCAACGAACGTCGTTTGCAATCTTCATCATATCGCACGCAAGTGCCTTAATTGCGCCGTGTGCATAAACAAGCTCATCTTTACTCGTTAGAGCATGGAACTTGTTGCCAGCCGTAACAAACTTTTTGCCAGTAATTTCAGAAACCTTTTCTGCAACCAAAGTATCAAAACCTTTTGGTGCGTTAAGTCCAGTACCAACGGCTGTACCACCAAGCGCAAGTTCGCTTAATGGTTTAACCGAAGCTTTTAAGAGTTCAACGTCTCTTTCTAAGCTAGTTCTCCAACCGGAAATTTCTTGGCTAAACTTTATTGGCGTTGCATCTTGAAGGTGGGTTCTACCACACTTTACCACCCCTTCGTTTTCCTTTTCTAAACGAACAAAGGTTGCTATCAACTGTTCAACTGCTGGAATAAGTTTATCTTCAATCGCTTGAACTGCTGAAATATGCATAGCAGTTGGAAAAGTATCGTTAGAAGATTGACTCATGTTAATATCGTCGTTAGGGTGAAGAATCTTTTCACCAGCAAGCTCGTTACCACGGTTAGCGATAACTTCGTTTGCGTTCATGTTAGATTGCGTACCCGAACCCGTTTGCCATACTACTAGTGGAAAGTGCCCGTTGAGCTTACCACTTATAACTTCATCACAAGCTGAGCAAATTGCCTTAAGCTTTTCAGCAGTCATTTTTTCAGGGCGAAGCTCGTGGTTAGCAAGAGCCGCCGCCTTTTTAAGCACACCGAATGCACGCGTGATTTCACGTGGCATAATTTCAATGCCCTCACCTATCTTAAAGTTTTGATGACTCCTTTGAGTTTGCGCAGCCCAATAACGGTCTGCAGGAACTTTCATTTCCCCCATTGAGTCGTGTTCTATACGGTAATCCATACTCTTCTCCTTTTTTGCTTTTTTTATTGAAAATGTTAATTTTTAACAGTTTTTGTTATTATATAAAAAAGATTATAATTCTAGCCTTGCTTATTATAGCAAATCTACATAGTTTTGTAAAACTATATACACATATATAATAATAGAAAAAAATTATATAGGTATAACCAAATTGTTATATTGATAGGGTTAGCAAGTAATTTTTTCAATTAAAACTTTGTTGAAATTTGTTTTTTTATAACTTTTTTCGTTGCCTATAATGGCAATTTCGTGTTAAAATATTGCATATATAAGGAGCAAAAATGCAAAAAAACAACGCTACCATAAATGACTTTAATATTAAACACGGGCTTAAGGACGGGTTGCCTATAGGTTTAGGATATCTATCGGTATCGTTTGCGTTTGGCGTTCAAGCAAGTATTTTAGGCGTACCTGCATTTATGTCGCTATTTATATCAATGACAAATCTTACGTCTGCAGGGCAACTTGCAGGGCTTACCATTATAGCTTCAATCGGCACTATTTTAGAAATGATTTTAACCCAGTTAGTAATCAATGCTAGATACTTTTTAATGGGCGTTTCACTTTCACAAAAACTAGACAAAAATTTTAGCATTGCCGATAGGTTTTTCTTTTCTGCTTTTATTACTGATGAGATTTTTGCCGTGGCATCTCTAAAGCCTAGCGCAATAAATAAAAAATACTTTTTAGGACTAGTGATTTTGCCTTACGTTGGCTGGTCTTTAGGCACTATTTTAGGCGCAGTTTTAGGAGACGTTTTACCAACCCAAATCACCAATGCTTTGGGCATTGCACTGTACGCCATGTTTATAGCAATTATAGTGCCACCGTCAATCAAAAACAAGGGGGTTTTAGTAGCAATTTTGCTCTCTGCAGGGCTTAGTTCTGCAATGTTCTATTTGCCTTTTTTACCTAAAATTTCTAGTGGGTTAGCCGTGATTATTAGCGCAATTATAACGTCTATGATAGTGGCATTTTTCTTCCCCATCAACAAGGAGAAACAACACGTATGAGTTTACCAATGATGGCATTATATATTTTGGTTATGGCAGGCGTTACCTACCTAATACGTATGATACCTATGGTTTTCTTTAGAAAGAAAATTAAATCACAATATATATTGAGCCTTTTATACTATATCCCTTATGCAGTTTTATCTGCAATGACCTTCCCACAAATATTTTACGCAACGGGTAATTTTTGGTCTGCGCTAATCGGCACGGTTGTTGCTATCGTTGCTTCTATTTGTAAACTTTCACTAATAGTTGTTGCCGTGCTTGCTTGCCTTTTCGTTCTTATTTCAGGCTATATAATTCCACTTATTTAAAACATTATTTAAATATATGATTGAATAGATTTAAAATAAAAATAACGGCTTATTTGCCGTTATTTTTTAGTTTTTATCACCTTTTATAATTTTAGTTGCTAAATTCTTTACGTTGTCTAGCGAGGAAAATAATTCCTCGTAACTTTCAAAGTCGTTCTTATAAACTTCTAAAATTAGCGCACCGTTAAATCCCACATCGTTTAGCCTACAAAACAAGTCAGTAAAGTTTGTAACACCTTTCCCAGGCAAACACATCTTGCCCTTTTCGTCAACATCTGATAGATGCACGGTAACTATATCCTTACCCATTTCCTTGATAAAATCAGCGTAATGAACGCCACATTGCCTTGCCTGTTTTATATCAAGCGTGGCTTTAAGTCCATTGGTATACTTTCTGATATTTTCAAAAAAACCTATATAGTTATAATAGCCCCAATGCACGTTTTCATAGGCTAACGAAACACCGTGCTTTGCGCAAACGTCTATAATTTCTTGTGTTATTCCACCCACCCTTTCATAATCTATAGTAAAGGGTGTTTTCTTAAACCTTGCACCACCGTGAAAAGTATAGTACTTTGCGCCAATTTTTTCTGCCACTTGCATCGCGCTATCCAAAAGCTCAAACGAATCTGCTTTCGCCCTGTCGTTAAGACTATATAATTGTGGCTCAAACTGAGTGGTTAAAACGTGCAAAGAGTGTACTGGCATTTGTCCTTTTACTTTTTTCAATATTTCCCCGTATTCTGCCTTATATTCGCAATACGATTCTAAAAACACTTCTGCGCACGGAACGTTGTTTTTAGCTAAAAATTCTAGTGCTTCTTCTGTGTGCTTCCTTTGAAAAAGTGAAGCTGTAGATATACCAACTTGCATAATTTTAATAAGTTCTAAACGTAAATTCGCCGTTTTCTTCATCAACGGTTACGGTTGAGTTTTCCTTTAATTCACCACGCAAAATTTCTGCGCTTATGTTGTCTTCAATATAGCGCTGTAAAACGCGTTTTAACGGCCTTGCGCCATACTCGTTATCATAGCCTTTTTCTATAATTAAATCCATAGCTTCTGGCGAAATATCAAGATTAACGCCTAATACAGCAAGGCGTTTTCTTAGGCTTGCAAGCATTAGTTCTGCTATCTTTGCCGTTTCTTCTTTTGTGAGTTTATGGAATACTATAATATCGTCTATACGGTTTAAGAATTCTGGACGGAATTTTTGCTTTAAGGCATCCATATACCTATCGCACATATTATCATATTCTGCTTCTACACTAGTTGAGAATCCTAACGTAGAACGGTTTTGTATCTCTGATGCGCCCACGTTTGAAGTCATTATTATAATACAGTTCTTAAAGCTAACAACTCTACCTTTGTTATCGGTTAAGCGACCATCATCTAAAATTTGTAGCATTAAATTAAACACGTCTGGGTGTGCTTTTTCTATTTCATCAAAAAGCACTACTGAATAAGGTTTTCTTCTCACCTTTTCGGTTAATTGCCCTGCTTCGTCAAAGCCAACGTATCCTGGAGGCGCGCCTACCATTCTAGATACTGAGTGCTTTTCCATATATTCAGACATATCTATTCTTATAATGTTGTTTTCATTGCCAAAAACAGACTCTGCAAGCGCTTTGCTAAGCTCGGTTTTACCAACACCGGTAGGGCCAACAAATATAAATGAACCAACGGGGCGATTGGGGTCTTTAAGCCCTGCCCTTGCCCTACGGATTGCATCTGATACAGCTTTAACTGCGCTTTCTTGCCCGATTACTCTTTGATGCAATACGCTTTCTAAATCAAGTAACCTTTGCGCTTCAGTTTCAGTAAGTTTTACTACGGGAACGCCCGTCCAATTACTTACTACTTTTGCGATATCATCAGGGGTAATCATAAGCTTTTCGCGATTTACTGTGTTTTTGCTTGCCTTGCTTCTTATCTCGTCTAGCTCTTTATTTACCCTATCTATTTCCTTATTGATTTTTAACGCGCGTTCTAAATCGTCACGACGCTTTGCTTCGTTTTTCTGCGCAGTAAGGCGAGCAAGCTCTGCTTCCTTACTCTTTGCTTCCACTGGCGAATTATAGCTATCAAGCCTTACTCTAGAAGCAGCTTCATCTATAAGGTCTATTGCTTTATCGGGCAAAAATCTATCGGTTATATATCTATCGGAAAGCGATACTGCCGATATAATAGCTTCATCTGGAATACCTACTCCGTGATGCGCTTCGTATTTATCGCGAAGCCCCTTTAATATCTCCACCGTTTCTTCAGTGCTTGGCGCTTCTACCATAATAGGTTGGAAACGGCGTTCTAGAGCAGCGTCCTTTTCTATATATTTTCTATACTCGTCAATAGTGGTTGCACCAATAGTTTGCAATTCACCACGAGAAAGCATTGGCTTTAGGATGTTGGCAGCATCCATATTGCCTTCCCCCGTGCTTCCTGCACCTACAATATTGTGAATTTCATCAATGAAAAGTATAATGTTTCCGTTCTGTTTTACTGTATCAATAGTCTTTTTAAGCCTTTCTTCAAAATCGCCACGATACCTTGCACCTGCAAGCATGCCTGCAATATTTAGCGAGAACACTATTTTATCGCATAAAATTTCAGGAACGTTACCTTTTACTATTGCTTGTGCAAGCCCCTCAACCACAGCGCTTTTACCAACGCCCGGCTCACCTATCAAAACGGGGTTGTTTTTAGTTCTTCTAGATAAAATTTGAATAACCCTATCTATTTCGTTCTTTCTACCAATTACGGGGTCTAATCTACCTTCTTCTGCTTGTTTATTTAGATTAGTGCCGAACTTTTCAAGCTCCCCTAAATCAGCTTTAGCGTTAGGTGTGGTTTGATTTTCAAAATGTGTTGCGTTAGGATTTCTAACGGCGTGGCTAAACACGCTCTCATCTTCTTCCGTTTGGTCATCAGCTTGAGTATTATTTAAGGGCGCAAGTAAAGATTCTGCTATTTCTTCAGCAAGCCTATCCACGTCAATTCGCATTGCTCTTAATATTGCCACTGCAGTGCTATCTCTAACAAGCAAAATAGCAAGCAATAAGTGTTCTGTCCCTACAAATCCTGCATGCGCCTTTAGTGATATTTCCACGGATTTTTCTAGCGCAGATTTTGCACCTGCCGTTAGCATGTTTCCAGAAACCACAAAGTTTGGGTTTATAGACCTTTTAAATAACGTTAAATATTTATTACCATCTACGCCAGCTTCTCTTAAAATTGATGCAGACCTACCGTCTGGCACGTTGATAAGCCCAAAAAGAAGATGCTCGCTCCCAATATATCTGCAACCAGATTTTCTTGCTAGTTGCGTGGCTATTTCTATAACGTTATTTACGTTATGTGAAAACGCATCGTAATACATATTATACTCCTTGTTTAATCTTTTAGTTTTAAAAGTTTATTTCCTACCTTTTCAGCCCTAAATAAATCTCTATCAATGCTAGATAGTCGTTTGCCATACTGCTCACAAATGTTTGCTGGGCGAACGGAAATAATCAAATCGTCAAGCGCTTCTACCCTTTGAATAGAAATCATACCAAGCATTGCACCAAGTTTCACCTGCGCAATATGGCTTAAAAACTCGCCGTAGCTAAGCATAACTGCATTAGTTAAAATCCCGTATGATTTGCGAACTTTATCCATTGTCTTAAGTTCGTTTCTGCCAAAATACAGGCTTTCCATACAATCACGCTCTGCAAGGCATATCTCGTTTACCGTTTGCTCTACTTCGTTTAATATCTCATATTCGGAAACGCCCAAAGTAACTTCGTTACTTATTTGATACATATAGCCTTCGGCATTACTGCCTTCTCCGTAAAGTCCACGCACGGTAAGGCCAAGTTTAGAAACTTCCTTTATTAGCGCGCCTATTTTTCCACTTTCCGTTAACGCTGGCAAAAACATCATAACCGAAGCTCTTAAGCCCGTACCTAAATTAGTAGGGCAGGCAGTTAGGTAGCCGTATTTGGCATCAAAGGCAAAGTCTAAATTCTTTGAAAGGTCATCGTCAACACGGTCCAGCTTTTTATACGCTTCAGAAAGCCTAAAGCCTTTCATAAAGCATTGCTCTCTTATAACGTCTTCTTCGTTAATCATAACCGAAAGGTCTCTTTGCTGATTGATAAGCGCTGCGCCACAAGCCCTGTTATCTATCAGGTTTTGGCTTATTAAATGGCGCTCTTTCATAGCTTCTAACTTGATTTCACTAAGATTTGACATAAAAAACAAATCAAAAGTATCCGTTCTAACTAGCGCGCGATTGACCTTTTTAACTATTTCCTTTGCTTCTGCCGTACTTTTTATCTTAAACGGATATCCAGCAAGATTTCTAGCAAGGCGAACCCTAGTCATAATAATACTACCGTCTAGAACGTTGGGACTTGTCATTTTTTCTTCGCTCATAACAACCCCCTTGCTTTGAGTTCTAGTTTAAGCTCGCTAATCTCTTCTAAAAGCTCAGCAACGCGCTGGAAATCACCACTTAACCCTGCCTTTTCCTTTTCCAGCAGTAGCAATTGGTATTCTCTTAATAGTTCTTTATCAATGCCGTTTATTCTAGGTTTTTTACCCACGTGAGAATACGCACCTTGGATTTTTTTCAAGGTAGCGTTTATCTCCTGCCCAAACGCTTTATAACAGCCTGGACAACCGAGCATACCGTTATTATAAAATTCAGTTAAACTCGTTCCACAAGTTTTGCACTGTTTGTCGTACATATTATAGTTTGCTTGCTAAATCCTTAATATAATTTCTAACGTCTTCGCCTATTTCTTTACTACGAAGTGCATATTCAACGTTGGCACGGATATACCCAAACTTATCCCCCACGTCATATCTTTCCCCTTCAAAACCACTAGCTAATAACTCATCGTTTTTGGCAAGTTCATCTAACGCATCGGTTAAATAAATTTCGTTACTACCTGCCTTGGGCGTTAAGCCTTTAAGCATTTTCATAACTTTGCCAGAGAATACGTATCTGCCAATTATAGCGTAATTTGAAAGCGCTTCGTTAATGCTAGGCTTTTCTACTATTTTACTTACGGTTATAACGCCATCGTCATTTTCATCTTTTATACCAATATTGCCGTATTTACTAACGTCATCGCCAAAAACTTCCATAGTGGCAATAACACTCTTTCCCGTGCTTTCAAAAATATCGGCAAGGCGTTTCATGCATGGCGTATCATTTTCGCCTGCATATAACAATTCATCGCCTAATAATAGTGCAAACGGCTCATCATTAACGAAAGGTTCTGCACAAAGAAGCGCACCTGCAAGTCCGTTAGCAACCTGTTGCACAACGAACGTTACGTTAAAGCGTTTGGTTGCAACAGCTATATCATAAAGCTTTTGCTTGCCATCTAAAAGCAATCTTTCTTCAAGCTCCTTATACTCGCCAAAATGCTTTTCAATAACATCTGAACCTGGACTTACTACGATAATTATATCTTCAATGCCTATTGCAGAAAGTTCTTCTGCTATGTACTGAATATTGGGTTTATCTAAAACGGGTAGCATTGGTTTTGGAACTGCTTTTGTTATAGGCAAAAATCTTGTGCCCAACCCCGCCGCCGGTATTATTGCTTTTTTAACTTTTAAGCTCATTTTTTCTTTCCCTTATTTAAATTTTATCTATTTAAAGTTTTCTTCTTCTACTGCAAGAATTTTATTAACTCTTCTAATATGGCGTTCATCAAAGCTAAATTCGGTATTTAAAAAAGCATCAACAATTTCCACCATAAGCCCAGGACCTACAACTCTTTCGCCAAGCGCTAGAACGTTTGCGTTATTATGAAGCCTTGTCATTTTTGCTGAAAAAACGTCGTGACAATGCCCACATCTAATACCTTTAACTTTGTTAGCGACAATACTCATACCGATACCCGTGCCACAAATTAAAACACCTAAATCACACTCGCCCTTTGCAACGCTATTTGAAACCTGCAAAGCATAATCGTTATAATCTACCGATTCCGTGCCAAAAGTTCCAAAATCCTTAAATTCAAAACCTTTTTTTTGTAAATAGTCTACTAATACTGGTTTTAAATTAATTCCACCGTGGTCACAACCAATTGCTACTTTCATTTTTATTCTCCTTTTACTTTTACGAGTTCATTAACTATTATTTCACACGCTCTTTCAATTTGGCGTGCTGTTTCCATATAAATTTCTAAGCTTCCACCATAAGGATCTATAATATCGCCTATGCCAGCAACTTCGTTCATTGAATATACCCTGTCAAACGCACTAAGATAGCGCTTGTGCTCTTTGGTCATGCATATGATAAGCTCTGCGCAAGCTATCATTTTTGTGGTTGCCATTTTAGATTTAAACGCACCCACTTTATACCCTGCGTTTTTTAGAGCTTGAGCAGAATTTTGGCTTATGGGCGAACCTTCGCAAGCTGAAAGCCCTGCGCTTGATACCCTTATCCCAGTTAAACCTGCTTCTTTAATTTTTTTCTTTAAGATTATCTCTGCCATTGGGCTTCTACAAGTATTACCCGTGCATACAAATAAAATCTTTTTGTTCTTGTTTTTGTTTTTCATCCACAAGATTTCCTTAATCTATTCATTATACCCATAAACACGCCGTCTTCACTAGGCATTGCTATGGCTATTATTATATCTGCCTTGTTTTCGCCTTCTAATAATTTATCGTATAGGTTTGATGCAATTTGTTTTTCATTTTTTCCTAACAATAACAGGTTTTTACCGATAAACTTATGCTTTAATCCATCACGGCACATTAAGCAAGGCGTTTTGCCTTGTTCAACATACTGCTCGTAAAGAGCAATTGCCTGTTCTATTTCACTTTCAGCAAACAGCGCAGTTTCACACTTTGGTTTATAATGCTTATACTTTACGCCCGGTGAACGCACTTTATCAGTTTCTTTATGCTCTGCTATTTCGCAAGCGCCCGCTACCTTTTCTATCATTTCTTTGGTAATAAGCCCTGCACGAAGTATTCTAGGAACTTTTTCAGTAACGTCTAAAACCGTACTTTCTATCCCACCCGAACACTTACCACCATCAAGGATTAATTCTATCTTTCCGTTCAGGTCATTGTAAACGTGCTGTGCCGTAACTGGACTTGTGTGTTTTGATAAGTTAGCACTAGGCGCAACCAACGGCGCATCTATCTCTTTTAGCAAACGTTGGCAACCTTTATGCGATGGTATTCTAACGGCAAGCGTTTCCCCACCACAAACCGCTTCACTACACACCACACCTTTGCTCTTAAAAACGTAAGTTATTGGGCCAGGTGAGAATTTTTTTATAAGTTTTAGAGCATAGTCGTTTTTAATATAAACAAGCTTACTTAGGTCGTAGTTTTTGTGCACGTGGGCGATAAGTGGATTGTCACTTGGTCTACCTTTAATTTCAAATATTTTTTTTACTGCATTTGAATCAGTGCCAAGCCCAGCTAAGCCGTACACCGTTTCGGTGGGCATTGCCACAACGCCACCTGTCGTTAAAATATTTTTTGCTTGCAATAGGCTATGCTTGTCTATTGGTTTTATTAAGGTTTTCATCTAAAATATCTCATCGTCTACAGATTTAACTTCGGGTGCTACAACGGTGTTTTCCACTTGCGCCGTTGGTAAATCTTCGTATTCTGAAACGCCTTGCGCTGTTCTTGAACGAAAAGCACTATCTCCACTTTCTTCAGGCTCGCCAGTCTCTTCATTAAGGTTAATAAATTTAGTGCTTTCGCCCTTAAAGTATAGTTTAACAATGCCCGTAGGCCCATTTCTATGCTTTTCAACTAGAATTTCAGCAACGTTTTGCTGAATCTTTCCTTCTGCAATTTCCTTTTCACTAGCGCTCTTATCGGGACGGTGAATAAACATAACTATATCTGCATCTTGTTCTATCGCACCAGATTCTCTAAGGTCGGAAAGTTGAGGTCTTCCTTTTCTGGTTTCTACAGCACGTGATAATTGAGAAAGTGCTATAACGGGAACGTTAAGTTCTTTTGCTAAAATTTTAAGGTTTCTAGAAATTTCGGTAATTTCTTGTTGACGATTAGCATCTTTTTTATTAGACCCAGAGTTCATAAGTTGAATATAGTCAACCATAACTAAATCTAGGCCGTTATTTCTTCTTTTAAGTCTTCTAC
>JAZOMU010000019.1:0-15220 GCA_045654125.1 Christensenellaceae bacterium | reverse complement strand
AATACCCTTTTCGGTTCACCGCTATCTTGCGCGGGTAAATCTTCATAACCATCTAGGTTAACCCTTGGGGCAGGCATACTTTCCTTTGCATCGGGGTCTAAAACGGTATCGCTATCTTCGTTATAATTTAAGAACATAGTGCATTCGCCCTTAAAGTAAAGTTTGAACATACCTTGGCGACCACTTCTGTTCTTTTCAATAAGAATTTCGGCAACGTTTTGCTTAATTTTCTTTTCTTCCATTTGTTTTTGAGTAAGATTCTTATCTTTGTCGGGGCGGTGAATAAAGATAACTGCATCGGCATCTTGTTCGATTGCGCCCGATTCACGTAGGTCAGAAAGTTGTGGCCTACCCTTTCTAGATTCAACGGCACGGTTAAGCTGAGAAAGTGCTAGAACAGGAACGTTTAATTCTTTAGCTAAAATTTTAAGGTATCTTGAAATTTCACTGATTTCGTTTTGACGGCTGTCGCTGTTTCTAGACTTATCAGGCGTCATAAGCTGTATGTAATCGACCATAACTAAGTCAAGCCCAAAGCGACTTTTTAGCCTACGGCACTTAGAAATCATTTGTTGGGGCGTTATCATAGACGAATCGTCTATAAATATATTTGCTTTTGAAAGCTTTTCCCTTGCTTGAGCAAGTTTAAGCCACTCTGATTTATTTATTTTCCCCTTAGAAGCGTTACTCATTGAAACGTTTGCAACCGAACACATCATTCTTTGAACGAGCTGTTCTTTACCCATTTCTAACGAAAATACTGCGCACGAATAACCTTGCAAGGCAACGTTTTCTACTATATTCATTGCAAACGAAGTTTTACCCGTTGCAGGACGGGCTGCAATAATCATAAGGTCGCTTCTATGCAAGCCGTTAAGTAATATATCTAACCCTGTAAAGTTGGTTTTTATGCCGTGCTTTGCAGACTTATCGTTTGCGAGCTCTTCAAACTTGCCTATAACGTCTGGTATTACTTGTCCGATTTTCACCATTTCGCTAGTATCTGCTTCATTAGAGATATCGTAAACAGTTTTTTCTGCGAAAGCTAGCGCATCTTTTTTATCCTGGCTGGTTTTGCTTTTTTCTATGATTTCAGCCGAGCCCTTTATGAGTTTACGTAACATTCCGTCTCTAGTTACTATATCTAGATATCTTTGATAATTTGCTGAAGACGGCAAAACGTTAGTGAGTTCTGTTATGTAACTAATTCCACCAGATTGCTCTAATGCGCCTTGCTTTTCTAACGTGTCCGTTAGGGTAACCAAATCCACAGGCTGATTACGTGCAATAATGTCTTTCATTGCGTGGAAAATGCATCTATGTGATTCAGCATAGAAGTCTTCTTCATTAAGATACGCCGTTATATCTATTTGAATACGCGTATCTAATAATAAACAACCGAGCAGTGCTTGTTCTGCTTCTAGGCTGTGTGGCATTTCACCTAAACTGAATTTTTTTGCAGTTGTTTTTGCCATAATTGTATCTCCTTTCGCCCCTTTATAGCGACTTAAATTCTTCTAGCGTATCTTTGAATACCTTAAACGCCGACTTGAACGGCTTTTCGGTGGTTAAATCTACACCTGCCACTTTTAACAGTTCACAAGGTCCATCAGAGCCACCTAGCGATAAAAACTTAAAGTAATCATCTACTGCGCTTTGCCCTTCGGTTAAAATTCTCTCTGCAATAGCAAGCGCACTTATAATGCCTGTTGCGTATTTGTAAACGTAAAACGCTCTATAAAAATGTGGTATTCTTGCCCACTCATATTTAACGTTTCCTTCACTTACCACAGCTTTTCCGTAATATTTTTTGTTTAATCTTAAATATTCGGCAGATAGATTTTCCTTTGTAAGTGGTTCACCGTTTTCTACCATTTGATGCGAAAATTGCTCAAACTCTGCAAACTGCGTTTGTCTAAACAAGGTTGTTCTTATCATCTCTAAAAGATAAGAGAGTAGATATTTTTTGAGCTTTCTATCCTTTTCAGTAGCTAGCAAATGCCTAATTAGTAGCACTTCGTTAACCGTGCTTGCAACTTCTGCAACGAATATTCTATAATCAGCTTTAGCGTACGGCTGAGTACGGTTGGAAAAATAAGAGTGCAAACTGTGCCCCATTTCGTGCGCTATAGTGAACACGTCGTGCGTGGTCTTTTGATAGTTTAACAACACGTAAGGGTGAGTATCGTACACTGCAACGCTATATGCGCCACTTCTCTTTCCTTGCTTTTCGTAAACGTCAAGCCAACGCTCATTCTTTGCTTTAACTAATAGGTCTTGGTATTCTTTGCCCAACGGCGCTAATCCTTCAACTACTAAGTCGTAAGCTTTCTCATAATCAAGCTTCATCTCAGCGCCTTCTACTATTGGAACGTATACGTCGTACATATACATTTTCTTAAAGCCTAAAATCTTTTTCTTCTCGCGCATGTATGCGTGTAGAGTAGGTAACGCCTTATCTACTGATTTAATCAAGTTATCATAAACGGCTTTTGGCACGTCTTCATTAAACAGCGCGCTCTCTAACGCTGAATCAAATTTTTTTGCTTTAGCATAAAAAACGTCCTTTTTAACGCTTCCGTAATAAGTTGCCGATATAGTGTTTATGAGCGATATATACGCACTGTAATATTTATCAAAGGCTTTTTTTCTTAGTTTTCTATCTTCCCCATGCATAATCACGCCGTATTGGCCGTGGCTTAAGGGAATTTTATCACCGTTATAATTTATACAGTCTAACGGTAAATCAGCATTGTCTATTTTAGTAAAAATATCTCTAAAGCTAGATGTTGTTTCACCCACCATTGCCAAAAGTTGTTCTTCCTTTTCAGAAAGAACGTGAGCTTTGGCTTTTAATATTCCTTTAAGAAAATAATCATACTCGGTTAAGGATGGATTTTCAATAAATTCTAAAAGCGTTTTTTCAGGTAGAGCTGTAAGCTCGGGTACGATGAACGCCGTTTCCTGCGCAATTTTTGCGCAAAGCGACGTTATTTTAGATGAAAGTGCATCGTATTCGGCGTTCTTAGTATCTTCATCGTGCTTCATCATAGCGTATACAGATAACCTGTCTAACGCTCTTGATAACTTTTCTTCAGCTTTCATACAATCTAAAAACACTTGTGAGTTATCAAGTTTTCCCTTATAAACGGAAAAGTTGTAATCATTTTTAACCTTTTCAAACTCGATATTCCATTGCTCTATGCTATCGAAAATCTCTTCGGTAGCCCAAAGATATTTTTTATCCAAAACAAACCCCTTTTACTTGTTTTTTAGTTTTTATTGCTATGTATAGGCGCAGGCATTCTGCCACCACGCGAAATAAACTTTTCGCAAGAATATGGGCTTACTGCCATTATAGGTGCGCTACCTAACAGCCCACCGAACTCTACGCTTTCCCCAACCGTTTTATTAGGCACGGGTATTACGCGCACAGCCGTGGTTTTATTATTAATCATACCAATAGCAGCTTCATCTGCTATCATCCCACTAATGATAGAGGCGCTAGTATCACCAGGGATTGCAACCATATCTATACCTACACTACAAACTGCCGTCATCGCTTCGAGCTTGCTTAAAGTAATAGCACCACTCTTTGCTGCATTTATCATTCCTATGTCTTCGCTTACAGGAATAAACGCACCTGATAAACCACCTACGTTTGAGCTTGCCATTACGCCACCTTTCTTAACGGCATCGTTAAGCATTGCCAGCGCTGCAGTAGTACCGTGCCCACCAACGCTATCAATCCCCATTTCTTCTAATATATGCGCAACGCTATCTCCCATTACTGGTGTGGGTGCTAATGATAAGTCTACTATTCCGAACTCAGCGTTCAATCTCTTGGTTGCTTCAGTTGCAATTAGTTGACCTGCACGAGTAATCTTAAAAGCTGTTTTCTTTATGGTTTCAGCAATTTCGCTTATTGATGCGCCTTTCATACTCTTTAGTGCGTGATGAACTACACCCGGCCCTGAAACGCCAACGTTTATAACGGTTTCCCCTTCGCCAACGCCGTGAAAAGCACCTGCCATAAATGGATTATCTTCAACAGCGTTGCAAAAAACTACTAGTTTTGCACAACCAAAACCATCTCTATCCTTTGTTTTTTCAGCAGTTTCTTTAATAATTTCGCCCATAAGACGAACAGCGTCCATATTTATGCCTGACTTAGAAGAACCCACGTTTACCGAAGAGCACATTCTATCAGTAACGGCAAGCGCTTCTGGTATACTTTCTATAAAGGATTTTTCATAAGAAGTCATACCCTTATGTACTAATGCAGAATATCCACCTAAAAAGTCTACGCCCACCGTTTTTGCCGCACGGTCAAGCGCTTTTGCAAGCACTACTTCTTGACCAGAGAATGATGAAGTTAACAAGCTTGCAGGTGTGATGGATACGCGCTTATTTATAATAGGGATTCCGTATTCAGCGCCTAAATCACCTGCTACTTTAACGATTTTTTCAGCTTTTTTACAAATTCTATCGTAACAAAGCCTAGCAGTTTCTTCTGCGCTTTCACGAATACAAGGTATAAGTGAAATACCCATAGTAATAGTGCGCACGTCAAAATGCTCTTTTTCTACCATATCAATGGTTTCTAAAATTTCCGTTCTATTTAACATTTTTCTTCACCTTATATCTTATGCATAGCGTTAAATATTTCTTGATTTTGAACGTGTATAGAAACGCCGATTTGTTCCCCAAGTTCGTTAAGTATTTGTGCTAGTTCCTTTATTTTTAAATTGCTTCTAGATAGGTCGCAAAGCATTATCATGGTGAAACTGCCTTGCATAATGGTTTGGCTTATATCTTCAATATTAACTAAATTTTCAGCCAACGCCGTGCTAACTTTAGCTATTATACCTGGTTTATCCTTTCCTACAACTGTTACTATCGTTTTCATTTTTACGTCTCCTTCTTAAGTTGTTTCACTTGCTAATTATTCTATAATTTCATAACTACAAAGTTTATTGCCTTGCGTTACGTACCTAACGTTTGTATGTTTTTCAAATACAGGAAATTTTTTTTCAACGCACACTAAAACTCTTCTTTCGTAAAAATCGTTCTTGTATTTATTCCATTCTAAAAACACCAAAGCCTTAAATTCAACACCATCTCTAGTTTGAACGTTTTCATCATATTCAAAAAAACTGCCCGTGGAAGTTTCTCTCAGCCCTATAATCATATTTTTTAGCACTTTGTAATATTTATTAACGCGCCTAAACGGAATACCTAGATATATAAAAGCAAAAATTACAAACAAGGTTGTAATTGAGTACTGCACTATTTTAACCGTGGTAATCGTTTTTGACATATAAGGTAGAGTTAAATACCATAACAATACGCCAACACTTACTAGAAGATATACGCCCAGCACAACAAAAAACCACGCTAAAACCTTTTTGCGTTGTATTGACGCCAAATCAAATTCTTCCTTCTTAAAAAATTCTACCATTATAATCTCCTTGGTTTTTATAATCGATTCTAACCCTTACTAGCTTTCCGTTTTCTATCTTGTATAGTTCATATCTATCTTGATATTCTGCCATAACGTACGCAGGATTTTGCTTTACCTTAAAATACTTGGGATATTGGTTAGCTGGTGGTATTATCGTGTTTTGAACTTCTATGTTAGCTTCTTGTTCATTATGCTCTTGGCTTTGATTTTCAGTATTGTTTGAAACGATTTGCACGCCCTTACTACGCTTTACCTTTTTATCAATCCCCAAAAGTTTCTTTATGCTAGAAATCACGGCATAAATTAACGAAAGTGCTAAAATTAAGCAGAAAATTACCAAAACCACTCTATTGTTATCGAGTGCGCCCGTAAAGTACAACACCACTCCTATTAAGCCTATCAATAAAGTATATTGCAAACTTAAAAATTCGAGTATGCCGTAAATAACGGTGAAAAACACTTTTATCGTTTTCCATATTAACCCAATAATTAGTCGATTTCTAAATAATATCAAAATCTAATCCGTCCTTAATCCTTAGTTGAAAATAGAGCTTAATCTTTTACTAAAGTTTTTAATTCTAAACGACCAATCTTCTACCACGCCAACTATTTGCGAGACGTCACAAGTAGAAAAATCTGCGTTACGGCTATCACTACTATTCTCGCGATTATCGCCAAGATAGAAAATCTCGCCTTTTTCTAAAAGTCTGCCGCCTTCCCAAGCACGACTTTCCGTTTTGCCCTGCCTTTTTATATACGGCTCGTCTATCTTAACATATCCTTCTGTTCCAGCATACCAAACGTAAACGCAGTTATCGCCCCTAATATCTACTCTATCGCCTTCCATAGCGATTACTCGTTTTATAAGCCACTCATCGTTATCTTTTTCTCCTGAAATAATAACGATTGAGCCGTGTGTTGGCTTTTTGTAACGGTTTGCAACAAGCACGTCTCCAGTATACATTGTAGGTTCCATAGAAGGCCCGTCAATCAACACGCTAAAAAACACAAAGTTGTTCAAAAAGGTTACAACGCATAAAACTAGCGCTAAAATCGCAACAACTATGAACACTATAAAATCCGATTTAGTTTTAGCACGAGCCTTTTCCATAAGGCTGTCGTTAATTTTATACATTACTTTTCCGATTCACTAAAAATATAATTCTTTTTCATTTTATCGGCTTGGTCTACCGATACGAACAGCGCTTTTCCACAAGTATCGCATTTAAGCTTTATGTCAGCGCCAGTTCTTGCAACCGTCCATTGATTGCCCCCACAGGCGTGCGCCTTTTTGGATATGAGTTTTCCACCAACTGAATACTGCATATTATTCCTTTTAACTTTTCTTTCTAAACCCAAAGAGCGTTATTTATAAGCCATGTTCCGTTTGCGTTAAACTCTATGGCGTTTATCTTTTCGTAGCTCTTTAGGCTCATACCTTCAGCCGTTTTAAATTTTGTTTTTTCCAGCTTTATATTATGCCAAACTTCCCCACCTAAAACTTTTACCTTTGCAAAATATTCTACTTTGTTTCCAAAATAGTCTGAAATTAACTTTACAATAATTTCATTATCTTCTTTAGTGTAGCAGTCAAACATAAGCATTGAGTCATTATCGGGTTTATCTTTAAGGCTGTTAATTTTAAAGGTTAAAAGTCCCCATTTGCTATAAACTCCAAGCATATCCATAGGCCCTTTTAACACCTGAACAGGTTTTTCTAAGGATAGATTAATTTTGTAGCAATTAGCTTCACCTTGTCTAGATGCAGTAAATATGCTTTCTCCACCTTCTCTTCTCGATGAATATATTACTTTAGACTTATAACCCCTAAGCCCTTCTTCTGCCTTAAATTTTTTACAAACTATCGGCGAACCGATTGTATAACCCTTTTTATATTCAACTCTTGCAAAAGCAGTTACGATATTTGATTCGTGATAAGGGATATATTCAAACACACAGCCTTCTTCGCCCATTGATTTAACTTCGTTTATTCTAACCCAGCTTCTCTTTGCTGGGTCTACCACGCCTTCGGAAACAAATACGCAAAGTTCTTTTAGGTTGTTTTTATCTGCGTTTACCGTGATTATTGCTTTTCCATCAAGAAAATCTATCTTTATTTCCGGCTCGTTAGGCAATCCTTTCTTTCCACCATTTTTCAAGTATTCATCAAAAAACAACACGGCGTTATTATAACCTTCTCCACTAACCCTATCCGTATAGCCTATCGAATAGTGCACGGAAGAATAAACTTCTTTATCTATTCTAGAAACTGTATCGTATACCCTATCGCTATCAAACTCGTTACTGTTGGTTGCAGATAGCACTAAAAGTGGACACTTAATATGCGTTGCGTATGCCTGTGGCTCAACGCCTGCGTGAAATTTGAAAGTGTTATCTGAAAACTGTGGCTCTACCTGACCTTCATACTTTCTAATACCACGATAACTTAGCCAACCTGCATTCAATGTGAAAGCAACGCAAGAAAGATTATTATCAAACCCAGCAACGTGCCAAAGTGTTGTTGCCGATTCAGCTAGCCCTAACCCACCTATCTTTCCAATCTCCTTTTGCGTAGAAAGATAGTTTAGAACGTATCTTATAGCACAACCCCATTCGTACCAGCAAGTACTAAACACGTCTTTTTTAACGGTATAAAGTTGTTCTTTAATCACTTGATAGTTGGCATAATCTATTTGTTTTGGGTATTCTGTAAAAAATTCTTTACCAGCATCTTTACCAGCAATATCAACTGAAACTACAACGTAACCTTTTTCGGCTAAATCTTTAGCAAGCTTATCATCATAGCCGGTGCAGAAATCTTCCACAACAACTATGGCTGGTTTAGCTTTTTCACTTTCCACTTTAACAACGGTGGCAAAAACCCTAACGTTTTGGTCGTTAATTTTTCTTCCATCAATATAACAGCGCGTAACCGAAAAAGCACCTTCTGTTTTTTGGTCAACAACTGTGCCTTCTGGCACGGTATCAATATTAAACCCGTCCCAAATAGCAACTGGTGTAAGAATATTTCCTGACATATATCTCTCCTGTAAACCTAATTTTTGCCGTAATCGTAAAAATAACGACCTTTTGCTTGAATTTTGGTTGATTTTTATTTAAACTTCGTATATAATGAAATTCCTTAACTTGCTAAAATTATGGATTATATCCCACGCTAATATACTAGTAGTTATTTTATTATATAATATAAATATCGTCAATGCAAGCGTTTTGCACTATTTGAGATAAAAAGGATTTATATGACTTGTTCTTTTGCAAAAGAATTTTCTTCGGTTGGGTTTACCGACGTTGAAAACGAGTTTATTCGTGAATATTTACCCGTTTCTTCGGGCGATGCCGTAAAAGTTTACCTTTACGGGCTTTTTCTTTGCAAAAATCCACAGCTTGATAAGTCCATTGAAGAAATTGCCGAAACTTTGCAGTTGGAAATTGACGACGTGTTTTCTATACTTTCGTATTGGGAAGAATTTGGGCTACTTTCCGTTGTTTCTAAAGACCCGTTAAATATCACTTTTTTCCCCGTTAAAATGGGTTCTGGTACAAAACTTAGAAAATACAAACCTGAAAAATACACGGATTTTAACAAGGAATTACAGCAAATTATTGCTGGCAGAATGATTTCCACACACGAGTATCAAGATTTCTTTGATTTAATGGAAATCCGTGGAATTAAGCCAGACGCAATGATTTTAATCGTAAAATATTGCGTTGATATGAAAGGTGATAGAATTAACCACGCATACATAGCAAAAGTTGCAAAAGATTTTAGTAATCGTGGTATAACCAGCGTTGACAAGGTGGAAAAAGAACTTTCTGCTTACGTTCTTCGCACGGGTGAACTGAATAAGATTTTTAAGGCATTATCAATTAAGAGAACGCCGGATATAGAAGATTCCGAACTGTATAAAAAATGGACGGAAGATATGCATTTTGATACGGAAAACGTAGTTTTTGCTGCAACAAAGCTCAAAAAAGGCAATATGGCGAAACTAGATTCCTTTATGCACGAACTTTATTCTATGAAAAGCTTTTCTAAGCAAGAAATTGAAAACTTTGCTGAACAAAAGCAGTTGGTTTATGACCTTGCCGTTAGAATTAACAAAGCATTATCCGTTTATGAAGACGTTATTGAAACGGTTGTTAACACCTACACTAATAAATGGCTATCCTACGGATTTAGTGATGAAACTTTATTGTATATTGCTTCTCGTTGCTTTAAGGCAGGCACTAATACCCTACAACAAATGGACGAACTTGTTGAAAAATTGCACGAGCGTGGGTTTATCGACCTATCTAGCGTTGGCGATTACTTTGATAGCCAAAAGAAAACTGAAGAATTTATCATTAAGCTACTTGCTGTTGCTGGGCTTAACCGTAGGCCCAACCCTTGGGACAAAGAAAACCTTGCTACTTGGAAGAGCTGGAATTTTTCTGAAGATATGATTTTTGAAGCGGCAAAACTTTCTGCTGGCAAATCTTCCCCCATTGCGTATATGAACGCAATATTGAGCAATTGGAAAAACAAAAACGTATTCGTTCTTGACGACGTTGAAAAGGATACTAAGCCTACCGAAAACACGCAAGAAAGTTATAATAGAGAATACTCTAGAAGACGCGCGTTAGCACTTTCTAGAGCACAAAAAAACACCGAAAAAGCTACAACGGTATCGGGTTTTTCGGAAATTTATGCTAAAATTAACGGCATGGAAAAGGACCTTGCATTTGCAGAAATATCTGGCGATAGCGCTCTATTATTAAAACTTGAAACCGAACAAAAATCACTTATTTCTCAAGCTGAAAACCTACTAAAATCTATTAACCTAACGCTTGCAGACCTATCCCCTGTATACGCTTGTTCAAAGTGTAACGACACAGGTTACGTAGGCACTCACCGTTGCGATTGTTTCAATAAGAAAGTAGACTAGTTAACTTATATATTAAACAAAAAAGCACCCAATCGGGTGCTTTTCTTGTTTTGCGTAATTTTTATTTTCTCTTTTCCATTGGCACGTATTCGTTTCTGCCGTTCATTGAAACGTATGCAGGACGGATAATTTTGCCTGAATTTAGTAGTTCTTCCATTCTATGCGCACTCCAACCAGCCATTCTTGCAACGGCAAACATTGGCGTGTATAGTTCGTTTGGTAGACCTAGCATATTGTACACGAATCCACTGTAAAAGTCTACGTTTGCTGAAACGCCCTTAACGATTTTTCTCTTTTCGCAAATAAGTTGTTGAGAGATTTCTTCTACGGCAGAATAAAGCTTAAATTCCTTTTTTCTACCCTTTTCTTTAGCAAGCTGTTCTACAAAGCCCTTAAACACTTCTGCCCTTGGGTCTGATACCGAATAAACGGCGTGCCCCATACCATAAATAAGACCTGTTTTATCAAATGCTTCGCCTGCGAGAATTTTTGTTAAATATGCTTTTAATTCTTCTTTGTCGTTCCAATTTTTAACGTGTTTTTTGATATCTGCAAACATATCCATAACCTTAATGTTTGCACCACCATGTTTTGGACCTTTAAGCGAACAAAGCGCTGCAGTTATAGTTGAATAAGTATCCGTGCCTGCCGAAGTTACTACGTGAGTAGTAAAGGTAGAGTTGTTGCCACCACCGTGTTCAGCATGAAGAATAAAGGCGATATCTAAAACCTTCGCTTCAAGCTCGGTGTACTTACTATCGGGACGGAGCATATAAAGTATGCTTTCTGCAGTAGAAAGTTCTGAACTAGGTCTATGTATAATCAAGCTCTTGTTTTCACGATAGTGCATGTATGCGTGATAAGCGTAAACAGCAAACAATGGCGTTACTGCTATAAGCGTTAAGCACTGCCTTAAAACGTTTTCGATAGAATTATCTAAAGCGTAATGGTCATAACTGTAAAAGTTAAGTATACTACGCGCCAAAGAATTCATAATATCTTTGCTGGGTGCCTTTAAAATTACGTCACGTACAAAGTTTTTTGGTAACTTTCTATACTCTGCAAGCAAGTATTTGAAATCTAAGAGTTCTTCTTTAGTCGGTAACTTATTGAACAAAAGTAGATACGTTGCTTCTTCAAAACCCGAGTGCATGTTTTCGTCGTAATTTTTAATAAGCTCCTTAACGTCAATCCCACGATAATAAAGTTCACCAGCACAGGGCACTTTTTCGCCGTTAACCACCTTTTTAGCTATAACATCTGAAATATCGGTTAAGCCGGTTATAACGCCTGTTCCATCCACGTCACGAAGCCCACGTTTTACTTGTTTTTCCCTATATTGTTCTTCGGTGAATTTTGGCGTTTTTAGAAAAAGTGACGCCAAATTTTCTATTCTTTTGTTATTATTTTGATTGTGTGGCATAATTTTTCTCCTTTATTTAGGTTCTGTGCAAAAAAGGCTTTCTTAAACGAAAGCCTTTCAAACAAACAACCTAATCTTCAATTCGAATCATGCTGTTAACAGCATAAACTTCATCTAGATTTTCAAGTTTTTCAAGCGTTTTCTTGATTGCGCTTTCCTTACACAAATGCGTTATGATTATAATTTGTGCCTTTTTATCGTCACAAGATACTTGCTTAACTTCCTTAATACTCAAGTCTGCTTTAGAAAAAACTCCTGAGATTTTTGAAAGCACGCCAGCTTTGTCTTGAACAGATAATCTAATAAAATATTGAGATACAAAATCGGTAGCAAACTTTGTTGCTCTGTTACCCTTTTCGCTATTATCAAAGTTAGTATAGAAATATTCGTCGTGCTTAATAGCAAATATTACGTCCGACACGATTGCACTGCCCGTAGGAAGAGCCCCTGCACCCCTACCGTAAAGCATAATTTCACCGACAGAATCGCCAACTAAGTGTACTGCGTTAAACGAATCGTTTACCGAAGCTAATGGGTTTTCTTTCTTTATAAAGGTTGGGTGTACTCTTACTTCTATACCGTTTTCGGTCTTTTTACCTATACCTAAAAGCTTTAGAACGTAACCAAAATCATTGCCATAAGCAATATCTTCCTTGTCAACGTTCGTTATGCCTTCCCTATAAACGTTCTCAATACAAACTTTAGTATTGAAAGCAAGGCTGGAAAGGATAGATAGTTTATAAGTCGCATCAAACCCTTCAACGTCAGCAGTAGGATTGAATTCAGCGTAGCCTAAACGCTGTGCTTCCTTTAATGCTTCTTCATAAGAAGAGCCTTCGTATGCCATTTTTGTTAAAATATAATTGGTAGTGCCGTTTATAATACCTTTGATTGACTGGATATTGTTAGCCTGCATACCGTCTTGCAAAGTACGGATTATTGGAACGCCACCTACACAACTTGCTTCAAAGAATAAACCTGCCTTCATTTTCTTAGCTTCAGCTTCTAGTTCCGGCCAATACTTAGCAAATAATTCTTTGTTAGAAGTTACTACCGTTTTACCACTCTTAAGTGCTTTCATTACGAAAGTTTTTGCCGGTTCAATACCACCGATAACTTCTACTACTATATCTACGTTGGGATTGGTTACAACTTCTTCGATACTAGAAGCAATTTTATCTTCTTCAATCCCTAGCGCTTTTGCCCTTTCAACGTATTTTTCAAGCACGCATTCAACGGTAACGTCTACCCCTTGCGTCTTTTTGAAATATTCTTTATTATCGGTAAGTATTTTATACGTACCACCACCTACAACGCCAAGTCCTAAAATAGCTACGCCTGCTTTTTTCATTGTTCTTTCTCCTTATTTGTTAAGCTCGTATATATGTCTTAATCCGTCTAGCGTTAAAGTCCTGTCAATAACGCTTATTTGTTTTACTTCTTTTGCTATAATCTCGCCAAGACCACCCGTTGCGACAACCTTTATTTCGTCTACACCGAGTTCTTTTTTAATTCTTTTTAATATATTATCCACTAGTCCTGCAAAGCCAAATATTATGCCAGCTTGCATGCAATGTTTAGTGTTTTTGCCTATTACCGTTTTTGGCGCATCTAATTCTACCATAGGTAATTGCGCTGTTTTTGTTGCCAAGCCTTCAAGCGAAGTCTTTATACCTGGGGCAATAACAACACCCAAAAGCTCGCATTTTTCGTTTATAACGTCAAAGGTCGTTGCCGTGCCAAAATCTATTACTACTATCGGCCCACCGTATTTAGTATATGCGGACACGCTGTTTACTATTATATCTGCACCAACTTCTCTTGGATTTTCTGCCTTTATATTAAGCCCCGTCTTTACCCCAGGACCTATCATTAACGGAGTTATGCCAAAGAAAAATTCGCACATGTGGCATATAGTATAGTTAAGCGCAGGGATTACTGATGAAAATATTATTCCATCAATATCGCTCTTTTTAATTCCTCTATCAGACAAAAGTCCAACGAGAACCGAGCCGTATTCATCTGCCGTTCTTGAAATTCTTGAAGACACACGGAAAGATGAAACTAACTTTTCCCCGTCAAACACGCCGTATTTTATATTGGTATTACCTAAGTCTATTGCGAGTAACATTTTATCTACCCCTGAACACATTTTTTTCCATCACCTTAACTACCGTATAAATTGCAGGCGCAACCAGTAAGTTTATCGCAAACTCTATCAAAAAGTTAACCCCTGCGCAAGTGATTACTAAAAAATATATAACGTCTGGTGCAAATTCACGCGCTATGGTATTATACATTGTTAGCGCACCAATAATGAATATAGCTGTGTTTATTATAGGAATTGAGCCTGATGCTACAAACGTTGCAACGTATTGGTTTTTGTTCTTTATAAACCCGTAAACTAGCCCACCTAAAACGCCTGCCAACGTAGTTTTTAGAGTACATACTAAAAATGTAAGCAACGGGTGATTTAGAAATAGTACGTTTGTAAAATAATCTACTGCAAAAACACCGAATAGATAAGTCATAAATCCACTTATAAGCCCTAAAATCAAGCCACCACGAACGCCTAATATAAGTGCGCCTAAGACTATCGGTATAAGCGTTAAATTAACGCTAGTAACAATTTTAAACACCGTGCTTAAAAGATTAAGCACCACGAGAAGTGTGGTAAGAATAGCGAGATAAACGATATTCTTGGTGCAGAAAAACTTTTCTTGTTTATTCATTTTTGCCTCCAATCAAGTTCCTACTAAGGATACCTGTAAGAAAAATATGTTTACCCTTTTATTATTGTCAGTTTTCTTTTAAGAATAACTGCATAAGGATTTAGATTATTTTATCACAAAAATCGTTCGATAGCAATTAAAAATACGTTGTTTGTAACATTTTTAAGCAATTAAGATTATATTGATAATAGAAAACTTCGCCGACACAAATATTTTCTACATAGGCGGAGAATCTTTGGAGGTACTTATATGAACGGTTTTGATTTTTTAGGTAATAACAATTGCTGTCTTTGGATTCTGATAATTCTCCTTATTATCTGTCTTGCAAAAAGTGGTTGCTTAAACGGTTTGTTTAACAGCTGTTATTGTCTCCCCGTAGCTTTACTTATCATCTGTTGCTTATGCAAAAACGGTGGTGGCTTCTTAGGTGGTGGCTACGGCTGTGGTTGCAAGTAATTAAATCGCCTATTAAAAAAAGTCGGGTACATAAAGTGACCCGATTTTTTTTGAATTTTTAATTTTTTATTCATTATTTTATCAGCTTTTTATTCACTAATGTAAAAATATATGAATTAAATTCAAAAAACTTTTAAAAAAGCATTGAAAAGTTTTTTTTATATGTTATAATTATAACATAAAATTTTTACAAAGGAGA
>JAZOMU010000018.1:0-8424 GCA_045654125.1 Christensenellaceae bacterium | reverse complement strand
ATTCTATTAAGTCTATTGGTTATTAGCTTCTTTTCATTAATGCTTCTTTTAGTTTTTTTATTACAACAATTATTATCCATATCTTGCCTCCTGCCAATATAATATACCCTGCTGGGGTATAATGTCAATAGGGGGGTATATTGAATTGAAAAAATTTTTATTATCATTCACTAAACAAAAATTTTGTACAAAATTTTGCGTTTTTTGCGCAATTCTATCACAAGAGATTTTTTACTTTCAGAAGAAGGTAAAAAGGCTTATGAAAAATGGGAAAACGAACAACTTAATAATTCAAAATTAAATAAAGATTTAACCAACATATAGTTATTTGGTTTCTGACTATAGATACATATAGGCTTAGTCAGCAATGAGCACACATTGAATATAAAGCAAAAAGAGTAGATAAATCACTTGATTTTATCTACTCTTTTTTATTCTACAAAAATAAAAAACTATAATTGGTATTAAATAAATCGTTAACTTAACCAAAACACGTTAGTTTCTTTTCGTTAAAAATTTAATAGGTGGCTTTTCAAGATAATTCAATTTATATTTGTCCACAATACCCTTTGCAACTTCTAAAGCCGATTCGTCATAAACGTCAATTGGATTGTGAGCATCTGAACCAAAAACAACCAAAACACCTTCTTCCCCTGCTATCTCCCAAAAAAGTTGATTTGGATAACATCTCTTGCCTCGTATACCCAAAAGGTTAATTTCCAATGGGGTATTAGTTTTTTTTGCTGCGACACATATTTTACGCATTTGTTCTTTATAAACTTTTAAGTCTCCTGAATACAAAAACATATCCGGATGCGCTACGTAAGTAAATTTATTGGTTTGGATTGCTTGCACAATTAGTTCAGCGTATTCACGTAAGATTTCTGCACTTGAACTGCCGTTTATCACGTGCTGGGACTTTATTCCCCCAAGATTTTCCGGGCAAACGAAATGTTGTCCCAAAATTAGATATTCTGCTCCCCAGGAAATAATATTAGATAAGCTTTTTTCAAAATATTTAGGATAATATTCTAATTCAAATCCCATAAATATCTCTATTTGATTTTTATAGCGTTCTTTTAGTACTTTTAAATCTTCAATATACTCTCTTGCTTGACTTATGGGGACACGAAAAGACGATTCAAAGCCATCTTCAAACCTTAATGGAACGTGATCTGAAAACCCAAGCGTTTTTATATTTTTTTCTATTGCCCTTAAAACGTACTCTTCATCCTTTCCACTTCCGTCTGCACGATTAGTATGTGTGTGTAAATTACAAATCATATAACTCCTATATTCACTGTTTAAATGCTGCGAAATTTAAAATTATTTTAAGAAGTCCTTGCAAAAATCCACTTTAAAATATTCTGCAAGTTCTCTCATTTGGGCATCAGTTATGGCATTTTTGCGTGGTAAATTAGCAATTAGCATATAAACTTGTGCTGCTTTTTCTACAGTTTCTATCAAGCCGAAGGTTTCGTCTATACTCTTACCAGCACCATAAATTCCATGCATTGCCCATATAACCAAACGAAACTTTTTCATTTTTTCAGCCGTTGCCTCGCCAATCGAGTTAGTTCCACATAGCATCCAAGGCAAAATCCCCACGCCTTCAGGGAAAACAACTATACATTCCGTACACATCTCCCAAAGGGTATGTGTAAATTTCTTTTCATCAAGCTCATGAACATAGTTCATTGCAAGTGTATGAGTTGGGTGTGAGTGAATAACAACCTTATTTTCAGGGTCAACAGAAAGGCGCGCTATATGGCTCATCATATGTGCAGGAAACTCTGAAGTGAATTTTCCTCCATCACTAAATCCCCATAAAAGTTCTGCATTTTTTCCATCTTTAGCAATTCTAATTATACCCAAATTAGTTTCCGGCGAATTTGCAACGTTCTTAAAATACTTGCCAGTGCCGGTAACGATAAATATCTTACCAATTAACGGAGTTGCATCGAATCCCGTTGGAATTGTTCTAATAACATTATTTAAATCAAGATATTTTTCAACTTCTGCTTTATCAAGCAGGTAACTTATATTTCCACCGTTCCTTTCGTCCCATCCAAGTCGGTACATATTTGCAGTTGCTTCGCACATATCTCTCACAAATGGGGCTTTTAATATATCTTCCATAACGTCTCTTCCTCTAGTTAAGTTGATTTTATAACAAACGCGCATTTTTGTCAATAATTGATTGATTAATTGACAAAAAATCATTTTTACATTAAAATATATACAATTATGTTAATTTGTAGATTTTTCTTTTTTAAATCTAATGATTCCAATAATTGCCGAAACTATAGAAATCGATTCGTTAAGCATTCCGGCAATTGAGAATACTATAACGTCATAAATCAAAGCAAGCACACAAGTTAGCAGTAAACTTTTGCGAAAGTTTTGTGGATTGCAAACACCTGTACAAAACGAGTTAATCGCAAGGCAAAGTAGCATCAATATCGAGTACCACCCTTCCCAAGAAAACGCCCCAAATATGCATATTAAAACAGCAAAGAAAATAGAGCTGAATATTTTACTCTTTTCATTTTTTATTTTATCTTCAGCAAAATAAAAGAAAATCGTTCTTATTAAACAAACCGTGTTTAATACCGCGCCAGACAAAGCGTTTATCATAAAGTACTGCGTTGCAAAAAGAGCCACGCCCAACATTTGTAGCAGTAGTAACATTTTTCTAGCCTTCATTTGATAGGCCAAAAAAAGCACAGCAACTCCAAATAGCCCTATAATTTGGCCGATTATTTCAATAGTAGTCATATCTATCCTCTACGTTTTATCCTCGCCAATTATAACAAATACTTGTTTATTTGTAAAGTTAAAAATAGGCAAATTCTTGTTAATTTAACATAAAAATTAAGTACTTATAATAAACGATAACGCTAATTCATACGTCTACTATTATTATATCATAAAATTCAATATTTTTGCAATAAAAATATAGGTCTATAAGCAAAATACTTATAGACCCATACTAGTGGCTGCCTCTGACAGACTCGCGAGCGTGTTGCTTTAACTTTTGACACTGTAATAAAATGTTAACACCGTGCAACACGCCCTCGGTAGTGAGTAATAACGAACGTACGAGCGTCGACGACAATAACTTGCAATAGCAAGTTGTTCGTCAGTTCCTAGCGCTGTCTTGAGGACTTGCCGTAGGCAAGCAAAAAGAAAAAGAACACCGTGCTTGGTGTTCTTTTCTTTTTGGCTTTCACTCATAAAATAGCTGTCATATAATTACATCATCCTTTTCAAATACTCAACATTTAATATATTTATCTTTTTTCTTAAGCAAGAACGCTTTTGATTTTCATAAACTTACCTTAAAAAGTTTAGAAAACTACTTTTAAGGTAGGATATAATATTTTAAAATACGAATATCGAAGTTCGTATTTTTCTGCCAACGTTTTACAAGGCATGACAGCACCTTTTGTTGTTACAAACGCATTCACCGCATCGTTTACCGTCGCATATTCTTTTGCACCCACCATTGCTAAAATTGCCGCGCCGTATGCTGGTCCTTCTTCCACACTCAACGCGTACACGGGTACCCCGAATACGTTTGCTATAATCTTTTTCCAAATTTCGCTTTTTGCTCCACCGCCGCAAATTTTCGTTGCAGCAATTTTTAATCCGCTTGCTTTTGCGACCTCGATGCAATCGCGCAAGGCAAAAGCTACGCCCTCCATTACCGCAAGCGTCATTTGCTTTCTCGTTGTGTCAGGGCGCATCCCGATAAAGCAGCCCCTCGCGTTTACATCATTATGCGGACTTCTTTCCCCCATCAAATAGGGCAAGAAATATACGTCGTTTTCACCAAGCAACACGTCCATATTTTCTTGCTCTTTCGCAAAATCTTTCGTTTGTAAAATTTCTTCCGACCACCATTTATTACAACTTGCTGCGGACAAAATACATCCCATTAAATGATGTTTTCCGGTTGCATGCGCGAAAGAATGTAACGAATTATTTTCATCTACCGAAAAGTTATCTTGTGAAATAAATACCGTTCCGCTTGTGCCAAGTGAAATATTACACTCTCCGTCCTTTACCGTTCCCGTTCCGATGGCAGCAGCGGCATTATCCCCCGCACCCGCCGTTACGATTGAATTCGGTAAATCGTATTCATCCCGTACCCGCCCTATTCGTTCGTAGCTTTCAAAGAGTTTCGGCAACCATTTTTCGTCTACGGAGCATATCTCACACATCTCTTTCGACCAACATTTATTTTGCACATCCAAAAGAAGCATGCCGCTTGCATCCGAATAATCGGTTGAATGTACGCCTGTCAGTTTATATGCAAGGTAGTCTTTCGGCAACATAATTTTTGCAATTTTTGCAAAATTCTCAGGTTCGTTTTCTTTCACCCAAAGAATTTTGGGCGCGGTAAATCCAGCAAACGCAATATTTGCCGTATACTTTGACAACTTATCTTTACCCACGACTTCATTCAGATAGTCCGTCTGCTTTTGCGTTCTACCATCGTTCCACAAAATTGCGGGGCGAATGACGTTGTCTTTCTCATCCAAAAGCACAAGCCCGTGCATTTGTCCACCAAAGGAAACGCCTTTCACATCATATTTGTTTCGCCCATTTAACAACTCGTTAATACCTGCAAGCGTAGCTTTTAACCAGTCTTCGGGGTTTTGTTCGCTCCAACCGCTTTGTGGATAATAAATGGGATATTCCTTCGTTACGCTATGAATGATAGCACCGTCAGCGGCTACCAAAAGCAACTTCACCGACGACGTACCCAAATCAATTCCTATATAAGTATTCATAATCAACCAAATAAAACGCTATTTTTTCTCCTTTAATCCTTTTTCGATAATTTCCGTTAAAAAGTCATTTATGCTATACGCATAATTTTCGTTTTCTTTAATTTCGTTCACCTTTTCCCTAATCTGTTTATACATTTTTGGTGGCAAACGTAACGGAAAGGTAACCTTATCAACCGTTGGCATTTTTGTTTTATTCATATCATAATCTCCGTTTTATAATGATATCATAATATTATAATGCTATGATATTATATATTAAATAAAAAGTCAAGGATTTTTGGGAAATTTAAGTTCAAATCCAGGTGTGGGAGAATTTTAGTATACAACGACTTAAATTGTGTGGGACAAAATCTATCGTGACGTTTTTCTAAAAAATCGCATTAAAAAAGACCTATAAAAGCGTGAAATGCTCTTATAGGTCTTAATTTTTGCAGTGAAACGCTGATTTTAGCGCGAAAATATAAAAAACAAAGGTCTATAAGCAAAATACTTATAGACCCATACGAGTGGCTGCCCATGACAGACTCGGGCGAAATAAAATGTAGCCCTACGTAGTGAAACGGAGTAGCGTCGACGACTACAACGCAACAATTAGACGACACTCACGGGGCGAAAAAGAGCAGATTTTTCGCCCGGCTTTAGCTAAAAACAGTCCACTGGACTGTTTTCTTAACGCGTCGCCCAGTTGAACAGCCTCATAAACTAGGCTCTTGCTACAAAATTATAAGTTCGAGCCTGTCGGAGCAAAACAAGAAACACACCATTTTGGTGTGTTTTTGTTTTGTCCTACACTTACAAAAAAGCTGTCAGTGAAAAAGATACTATGCTTCTTTTTCAACAAAAATAAAACCAAAAGCGTTAGGTCCCCAATGGGCGGCAACCGCTGGATCTAAGTTATCTTTTTCTATCATTACAGCTTGATAGTCCTGTTTTGCTTTTAAAATCATTTCATCAAGATTACTCGTTGTATACGTATACGACGGAACGATAGGATAATTCGTATCGCAACGTTCAAGCGCCGACAAAATAAATCTCATTGCGCTTTTTAAGCCAAATGATTTATTCGCAACTCTAACCGTATGTTTTAACTCTATAACGGGTTTAATTCTTAACAACGTACCAACAATCCAACCTGCCTCGCTCAATCTTCCGCCTTTATGCAAATAATCAAGCGTTTCAGGAACGGCTAAGACCTTGATGCGAGAAATTAAAGCGTTTAATTTTTCTTCTATAAAATCCAACGATTCATTGCGGTATTTATTCGCTTCTCGCACCAAAATTTTTATACCGCCACAAGCCGTTTTCGTATCAATTACACGCACCTGCGGATTATCACAAAACAACATACTCAACGCGTTGTACGTTCCCGAAATCCCCGATGAAATTGTTAAAATAACAACGTTATATCCTTCTTCAACACATTTATTTACTCTTCGTTCGGCATCTTCCAAACACGGCAAAGAAGTTTTAGGGAACACCTTATCTTCAATCAACGCCTTATAAAATATATCCATTGATAAATCTTCACCGTCTAAATACTCTTTATCTTTTAAAAGGATTTTAAGCGGTAAAACTTCCACGTTGTAAAAATTTCTTTCTTCTTTTTTTATACTACTACCCGAATCGACAAATATTTTTATCATTTCTTATTCCCTTTACCTTCAAAAAACGCCACGCCGACAGTCCCCGGCCCAACGTGCGTACCTATGGTTGCCCCAAGTATATGTTTGGGAACGGAATCGGTATGCCCAGCCCAAAGAATTGCACTATCTTTAATATATTTATCTAATAACGCTTCATCCAACCCAGACCAAATCGTAGCGAAAGGCATAGAAAAATCAATCCCGCCCGACTCTTGAACCAACTTATTTAATAAATTAGCACCTTTCCTTGAGCCCATTGCTTTTCCTATCAGTTTTACGGCACCGTCTACAACCCCAACAACGGGTTTAAGAGAAATCAATTCCCCTGCAAAAGCCACTGCACTCGATATTCTTCCGCCTTTTTTTAAATATTCAAGTGTACCAAGCAACGCCATTACTTTGATTTTACTCTTTTTTTCTTCCAACTCTTGTACAATTTCTTGCATGGAAAGACCTTTCTTTATTAAGCGCAGCGCATATTCACACAGCAATCTTTCACCAACGCATGCGTTAAGGCTATCAATAACATACACTTTGCCTTCAAATTTTTCCGCAGCTTGTTTCGCACTCGCATACGTTCCCGAAAGTTTCGAAGAAATCGTTATCACGATAAGCTCATCTCCGTTTTTCGTATGTTTTTCAAACGCTTCCTCAAATCTATATTCGTTAATTAAGCTTGTTTTAGGCAGAACGTCGCTTTCAATCAATTTTTCCCAAAATTCTTGCGGAGATAAATTTACTCCATCGTAAAATTCTTCTTCTCCTATCGTAATCAGCATAGGTATCATTATTATACCTTTTTCTTCCGCTTCTTTTTTGCCAATATCTGCGGCAGAATCTATCATAAGTTTTACCATTTTTTGCCTCCTTGATTTTTTAAGTTTCTATAAACCCAAACCGTCTTTACCTTGTATAATTTGCTCTTTATTTTTTGTATTTTGAACAAAATTTTTCAAGATTTTCACCAATTAGCGATAGGCTTTGGTATAAGATATCTCTATCTTCTTTCGTCAACCCATTACCTACTTCAGCTAATACCCTATCGACTTTTTCAGCAATGTCTTTCCC
Organism: Christensenellaceae bacterium; assembly: GCA_045654125.1. GTDB lineage: Bacteria > Bacillota > Clostridia > Christensenellales > Borkfalkiaceae > UBA1259. The sequence goes on along the minus strand of JAZOMU010000018.1, from coordinate 914 downwards.
TACCTCTTCGCCTTGTTCAGTAAGTAAAAGATTTTGGAATCTTTTTTGTTCCATTGATTGATGATGGATATATCCTGCGCTTTCCAAATATTTAATTGACCTTGATATATTCGCCTTATCTTCCCCACATAAATCACAAAGTCTTTTTGCTGTAAGCGTATTCTCTTTATACAAATAGTACAAGCAAGAAACGTGCGAGCTTTTCAAATTGTACTCTGCCATTTCTTCTTTTTTAATCTTATATATACCTCTACTTACTTTTGTGATTAAAGCAGTAAATTTTTCAAACCGTGAAAGCATAGACTCTACCCCCTTTCTCGCTTTTTAGTTGTAATTACAACCATTATATTATAGCAAAATCTTGTTGCGATGTCAACAAGTTTTACATTGCTTATAGAATAATTTCCTTTAGCCAAACAAAAGCAAATTACGATATCTAAAAACGAATAAAGAAATTTTAAAAATGTTGCCGTTTCAGTTCAAACCCTATATGTTCTAGGAAATCGAAAAATAACAGCTACAAATTGCAACATTTTTGTCCAACTTTTCGAGTGAATAATTATTTTATTTTTAACTAATTTATGCAGATTTTAACAAATAAAAAAGACGAGACCCAAATAAATCTCGTCTTTCTATGCACTGACAGCTTTTTTGTAAGTGCAAGATGGCTGCCCCTGACAGACTCGAACTGACGACACTTCGGTTAACAGCCGAATGCTCTACCGACTGAGCTAAGGGGCAATGTGGGATTTTAGCGTTTCCACTAAAATCCGTTTTCTGGATGCAGCAACAACCTATTTTCCCGGACCGTCGCCAGTCAAGTATTTTCGGCGCTAGTGAGCTTAACTACTGTGTTCGGTATGAGAACAGGTGGGACCTCACCGCTAACGTCACCGCAATGGTATATTAAAGAG
>JAZOMU010000017.1:0-68665 GCA_045654125.1 Christensenellaceae bacterium | reverse complement strand
CCTATATAATATGTTGGTTAACGGCTTTGGTCCAAAAAAACTCTATGCCGTTGCAGTTCAATGTTTTAAGGGCGAGTTTGATAAGCAAACTATATTAAAATGGCTTAAAACGTTTATTAGAAGATTTTTCAATCAACAGTTCAAGCGTTCGTGCTTGCCTGATGGGGTTATGGTTACAAAAGTTTCACTCTCACCGCGTGGCGCGTACCATATGCCGTCTGATGCCGTTAGCACGTTGTGGCTAAACGAACTGGAAAATTTATAAAAAAACAAGCGACCTAACTAGGTCGCTTTACTTATTTTTTATATACCTAACATCCGTAAAATGCAAATATTGCAACTATAATGCAGACAGTTATTAGCAGTACCCACCCAGCCTTGCTTTTTTGTTCTGGCTCTTCATTTGAGCTGATAAAATCGCTTTGTTTAGACGTTGAACCCATACTATTTGTAGCACTATTTGAATTGCTTGCGCCTCGTAATAAATTTGAAACCTTACCTATAAGCATATTTTTACGCTCTAGTGGAAGTGACGATTTGTTTACCGCTTTGACAAAAACGTCTGCCATAATTCTTCTTGTGCTAAGCATCATGCTTGCAATTGCCTTTAGGTCTTTTGAAGTATCAAAATCATCTGTCGAATTATATGATTCATCAAAAAAAGTTAAAATCCCAGCAACTTTACGCAACTTAGAAACATAAAGCATGCTTTCTATACCACTAACGTTGCTTATCTCATCGGCTATTTTACAATAAGTATTATACAAAGCGTCACTATCAATATTTTGCATGGAAATATTTTTTAATATAATGTTAACCATTTCTGAAAGATTAGGACCTGTTTGCATTTTCAAAACAATTGCCTTTATGAACGTTATACTAGTTTCAGCATCAATATTTCCACACTCTTTTTTTAGATAAACTTGTAAAGGTTGTTCATTAAATTCTAAAAACGTATAATTGTTATAAGTATTTACATTAAAACCACAATCGTATATCATTTGTGCAAGACAATTTTCGGGATTAGTATCCATAACTTTAAGTGCACGGTCTTTTAAATATTGTAAATCCATATTATTCAATAACATTAAAAGCACTTTACACTGCTTTTTTTCTTTTTCAAATTCGCTTTCGCCGTAATAAATGTTGGTTTGATTTTGTATATTATTTGTCGTGTTGTAATTTTTTATTGCTTTTTCTACTATATAAGCAGTATTACAATGTGGACATATACCCGCATCCTTACTACTATCTACCGTAATGTTTGCACCGCATTGAGTGCATTTTGCTGCTACTAAACTCATAATACTTTCTCCTTTCGTAATAAGACTCTGTCTTTTTGTAAAAATATACCAAAACGGGATATTGCAAGTATACCATTTTGGTATACTAATGTCAAGGAGATTGTTAAATGAGATTAAAAAATCTTCGACAACAGAAAGGCATTACCCAATTAAAACTAGCAATGGATTTATGTATGTCACAAAACAGTATAAGCAGATATGAAACAGGTGAACGAGAAGCTGATTATAAAACCTTAATCGCTTTTGCTGACTATTTTAATGTTTCCATAGACTATCTTCTTGAAAGAACTGACAACCCAAAATTTTATAAATAACCTAAACAAAATTGGAAAAGCGACCTAATCAGGTCGCTTTTTTTGTTTTTGTAGAGTGGTGTGTTTTCATCAGAAGTAGAGCAATGCCCAAATATACGAGTGAAAATAAAAGTATCCACCAAACCGTGCCCATTTTATAAAAAACGCTATTAGAAAATCCAAATAATCCTAATTCGGAATATAAATCTAAAAAGAAATAAGGATATGGCTCTCCACGCCCAAAATCAAATTTAAATGCGCATAAAAAAATAGTTAATGAATAGTAAACTACTGGTGGAATTGATGTAGCCCAAATATGAGAAAGCTTAAAATCATATTTGTATTCGTCAAGATAAAATTCAATAATGGCAAGAACAGGCGTTATTGCGTGCACCAAAAGACTGTAAAATGACCAAGGGTGATAGCTTTCATCTGCAAACGGGCCAAGAAGCCCACAAAATATAAGCCCCGTCATAGCAATAGCTGTAACGAAAATATATTTGCAACAATAAAGGTTTCTTAATGGTTTTTGCTTATCTTTTTTACCAATAGTAAAAAATATTATTATAAGGTATATTATCCCAATCCAAAGATTAGATTGGGTGGTGTAGTACATCAATCGATTATACCAAAAAGTGTACCCATCTCTCGAATAAGTTATTGCACCTAAAAGAGTTCCCCCAAGTGCTGTGAACACTATTATATATTTTAAAATATAAGAAAATTTTTTTCTTAAACTCATAATCACCCCAATCCTTAGAACTTATTTACCTTGTATTATTAACTAAAAACAGCAAATTAAACTAAATACTAGCGTATTCTTATACGTTTGTATGAAAATTAAAAAAATATAAAAAATTTTAAAAAACTTTTAAAAAACTCTTGACAAAACCTTTTGTGTTGATTATAATAATAGTAATCATTACTGATAAGGAGTTGTGAGATGAGGTATTCAAGGCAAAGGGAACTAATTACCGATATCATAAAGGGTAGATGCGACCATCCCACTGCAGATATGATATATGAAAGCGCTAGAGAGATAGAGCCCAATATTAGTCTTGGAACGGTGTATAGAAACTTAAAGCTTTTGTCAGATGAAAAAATTATAATAACGCTAGAAACAGAAGATAAGAAGATACACTATGACGGAGACCTTTCTAGACACTCGCACTTTATATGTCAAGACTGTGGAAAGATAATAGACCTGTTCAAACCGGCAGAAACGCCTAACGAACTAAAGGAGTTAGGGTTAACGGTTAATGGAGAAAAGTGTATCTACTACGGAAGTTGTAATGATTGTAAGTAAGGAAAAAATAAAAAAATTATATATGGTGGAAAACCCACTCAAAAGGAGAAAAATTATGAAAAAATTTGCATGTGCTATTTGTGGTTACGTTCATGAGGGCGATTCTGCGCCTGCTAAATGCCCAACCTGTAACGCCCCTGCTTCAAAATTTAACGAGCAAGCAACTGATGGTTTAACTTGGGCTGCTGAACACGTTATCGGTGTTGCAAAAGGTGTTGACCCTGAAATTATTGAAGGTTTAAGAATGAACTTTACCGGTGAATGTACTGAAGTTGGTATGTATTTAGCAATGGCAAGAGTTGCGCATAGAGAAGGTTATCCCGAAATCGGTCTTTATTATGAAAAGGCAGCATGGGAAGAAGCTGAACACGCAGCAAAATTCGCTGAACTTTTAGGCGAAGTTGTAACCGATTCAACCAAGAAAAACCTTGAACTTAGAGTAGATGCTGAAAACGGCGCAACTGCAGGTAAGGTAGAACTTGCTAAAAAAGCAAAAGCTATGAACCTTGATGCAATTCACGATACCGTTCACGAAATGGCACGTGACGAAGCACGCCACGGCAAAGCGTTTGAAGGCTTGCTCAAGAGATATTTCAAATAGGAGATAACTATGAAATACGTTTGTAAAGTTTGTGGATATGTTTACGATGAAGATGCTGAAGGAGCGCTTTTTTCTGAACTTAACGAAGACTATGCCTGCCCATTATGTGCAGTAGGTAAAGATGAGTTTGAAGCTGAATAATAAAGCATTGTTACATTGTAAAAGTTGTATAAAATAAATCACACTTTTAGTAACCATATATAATACCTGCGCGAGCAATTTTGCTCGCGTGGGTATTTTATTTTATAACAAAAAAAGCACAAACAGCATATCTTGAAAAAGGAAAACAAAAAATTATAGGAGTAAGCAATGAATTCTTCAATGAACCCTTTTAAAGAGCGCCCAAGGTCAATAGAAAAGTCAATACAAAATTGGCAACAGCTATACCCAAAGCCTTACAACAAAAGAGAAGTTGACCCTTATACTAAAACGCGTATTATACTAATGAACGGCACTGAGTTTGAAGCTAACTGGTTTTCTCACAATTTCGCAAGGCACACGGATAACAACGATTTGCGCCGTGAGCTTGCCTTAACACGCTTTATAGAAAAGCAACAGCAAATTAAAAACTCACTGCTTAAGCCTGCCGATGAAAGTATTTTAGAGCACACTATCGGCTACGAGCAACTTGCCGTGGACCTAACTGCAGAACTAGCTAAGCGTGAACTAGATTGTTACGTTAAAAACGCGCTAGATTTTGCTTTACTTGAAGACTTTGACCACTTATATCGATACGCTAATCTTTTAGAAATGGAACAAGGCGTATTTGCTGAATACTTGGTTGGTAGGTATACAGAAATTATGCCGGGTAGACCAACTATATCCCATCATAGATTCCCAATTGATAACGTTAAGCGCAATATAAATGCCAAAACATCAGACGTTCAAACTGTGCTTAATACTATGATTATCACTGCTGCTGAACAACAAACGATGAACTACTATATGAACGTTACAAACTTTGCAAAATCTGACATGGGTAGAAAACTCTACATGGAAATTGCAATGGTAGAAGAAGAGCACGTTACCCAGTATGAATCGCTTATGGATAGCACGGCTTCTTGGTTAGAAATGCTGTTGTGGCACGAGTACTGCGAGTGCTATTTATATTGGTCTTGCTATATGACCGAAACTGACCCGTATATTAAAAATCTTTGGGAAGAAAACCTATCGTTTGAAATTGCTCACCTACATAAAGCAGTAGAATTACTACAAAAATACGAAGGTAAAGAGTGGCAATCTGTAATAGCTGACGGGGAATTTCCAGCGCCTATTTGCCTACATGAAAATATTGAATACGTGCGTAAAATTTTGGGCGACACCGTGCAGTTTACTTCGGTAAAAGAAAACTACTTAAAAGTAAACGAATTGCCAACCGATTCAGATTTTTTCCGTCATCAGAACGTTATAAATCCAAGCATAGAGATTGTACCGTCGCATAACGTAATAGATATGTCCATTCGCCGTCGTGGAATGGATTATCGATACCAAGTTGCGCAAAGTCCTGTCCCTGAGCTTAGAAATCGCAGGGAAGATAACACTTCGGTTGGCAGAAAGCCAAACGCTGCACCTTCTACCAGCTTTTATTGTAATGATTAACAGCTAAATTTCTCTCCTTTAACGCAACAAACGGGCGCAAAATGCGCCCGTTTGCTTTTGAAACACGCTATTTTAACAAAAAGATTGACTATTTTTTAAAGATGTAATATAATGAAAGGCGATGGAAACGAAAAAACTTTTTTTTGAATTACTTAGATATACGATAAAAGGGGAAACCCTTTCAAACGAAGCTAAAAAATGCGTTACTAATGAAGATATTAGCGCGCTTTTCGTATTGGCAAAAAAACACGACCTAGCGCCTATTTTAGCTTATGCGTTAAATCAAAACGCACTAATTCAAAAAGACAATAAAGTTCACCAAAAATTTTTGCAAGAGCAAAGCATAGCAGTATTCCGTTACGAAAACATCAATTACGAGCTGAATAAGGCTGTAGAATTGTTCGAAAAGCATAAAATTTTGAACATTCCATTAAAAGGCTCGGTTATTCGCTCGCTTTATCCACAGCCGTGGTTGAGAACAAGTTGCGATATAGATATTTTGATTAAAGAAGAAGATAGTGAGCGCGCAATTAAAATTTTAACCGAAGAGTATGGCTGTAAATATGTTAAGTGCTTTGACTACGAAATTTCTCTAGATACACCAGGGAATATACGCTTAGAATTGCACACGGCGTTAGAAGGGGAAAATACTAACCAATTAGCTAACCAACTTCTTAAAACCGTTTGGCAAACGGCAATGGAAAGAGATGGATATGCTTACTGCAAACGAATGCCAGATGAAATGTACTACTTTTATCACGTAACGCACTTGGCTAAGCATTTTAGCGTATCGGGGTGTGGTGTTCGCCCATTTATAGACTTAAAATTATTAGATGATGTAAAGGATTGTAACCAAGAGAAACGCTCAGCGCTTATAGAACAAGGTGGGCTTACGGTATTTTGCGAAAAGGCTAAAAAACTTGCTAGCGTGTGGCTAAATAACGCTGAACACGACCAAGTTACAATGCAAATGGAAGAATACGTTTTAGATGCTGGTATGTTAGGAACTATTGAAAATAACGTTATAGCAAACCAAAGCAAAAAGGGTGGAAAATTCCGTTATGCATTGAGCAGGGTTTTTTTAAGTTATGATGTTATTAAAAATCATTATCCTGTGCTAAAAAAACACAAGTGGCTACTCCCGTTTTATCAAGTAAAGCGTTGGTTTAAGCTTTTATTTTGTGGTGGGGTAAAGCGTTCTGTAAAAGAGCTTAAAGGGATAAAAAACCTTTCAAATGAAAGGATAAAAAACCGTGAAAACATGATGAAAAATCTAAAACTTTGGGATTAGAAAATAAGCGATAAAAATACAAAACGGCGAACAAAAGTTCGCCGTTTTATTTACAAAAAAACCGTGCATCCGATTTCGACAAACACTGCCGAAGCGTAAGCGCGACAGGTAACTCCACCAAAGCAACCTTATGGCACACGAGCAAATCTGTTTAGTGCTGCTGCATTCCTGCTCTGACACGGTTCGCAGGGGCTCGTTGCATAAGACCTTGATATCAACGTCCCTTATCGTGCGCAGCCTTCCACGGCGCAAGCCTAAAAGGGCTTTCTGCTCCACTGAGCGAATTGTGGATAACAGGGCATCGCTAACTCCCCACATAGCACGGCTATATTATTCTAACTTAAAAAGATAAATTTGGCAAGTTATTTTTCAGGAAAAAACCAAAAAAAGCAAAAATTAACTTTACAAAATCGACAATTATAGTTATAATTACTAAGATAATATATATTTAAAAATTTTTTAACTGAAAATTTGGAGCGAAAAATGTACAATAAAGTAGATACCAGCCTTAACTTTTTAGACAGGGAAAAAGAAGTATTAAAATTTTGGAAGGAAAACAAAATTTTTGAACAAAACGTTGCAGAAAACGAAGGGAATAGAGAATTCACCTTTTATGATGGCCCACCTACAGCTAACGGCAAACCACATATTGGGCATATTTTAACTAGAGTTATCAAGGATATAATCCCAAGATATCACGTTATGAAAGGTGACCACTGTTTAAGAAAAGCAGGTTGGGATACCCACGGACTTCCCGTAGAACTTGAAGTGGAAAAACTACTTGGTATTGACGGTAAGCAGGAAATAGAAAAATACGGCATAGAGCCGTTTATCAAAAAATGTAAAGAGAGCGTTTGGAAATACAAGGGCGAATGGGAAAAAATGAGCGACCGTGTAGGCTACTGGGCTGACATGGAAAATCCATACGTTACTTATGACGATAACTATATTGAATCGGTATGGTGGGCGATTAAAACCATCGCTGAAAAAGGTCTTTTATACAAAGGCCACAAAATCGTTCCTTATTGCCCAAGATGTGGAACAGCACTTTCTTCTCACGAAGTAGCGCAAGGTTATAAGGACGTAAAGGACGTTTCAGTTTTCGTGCGCTTTAAGATTAAGGGTAGAGAAAATGCGTACTTCCTTGCTTGGACTACTACGCCTTGGACGCTTCCGTCAAACGTTGCACTTTGTATGAATCCAAAGGAAGACTACACTGAAATCGTGGCAGAAGACGGTGCAACCTATATATTAGCTGATGCGCTTATTCCGTCACTCTTTGAAAACTATACTAAAGTTTCAACTAAAAAGGGTAGTGAATACGAATACGCTGAATATGAACCATTATTCGACTATGCAAATGGCACGTATAAGGAAAAGGCACACTACGTTGTATGTGATGGTTACGTAACGCTTACCGATGGTAGTGGTATCGTTCATATCGCACCAGCATTTGGTGAAGACGACGCAAACGTTGGTAGAAAATACAACTTGCCTTTCGTTAAATTAGTAGATGACCGTGGAAACATGCACGAACTTACTCGTGAGCTTGCAGGAACGTTCGTTAAAGATGCCGATAAAATTATCATTAAAATGCTAAAGGAAAATGGATTGTTATTCAAAGAACTTCCCTTTGAACACAACTATCCGTTCTGTTGGCGTTGCGATACACCACTTTTATACTATGCAAGAAGTAGCTGGTTTATCAAGATGACGGCTGTTAAAGATAGGTTAATCGCTGCAAACGATTCTATTAACTGGATGCCTGAGACTATTAAAAAAGGCAGAATGGGTAATTTCTTAGAAAACGTTATTGATTGGGGTTTATCTAGAGAACGTTATTGGGGTACGCCACTACCCGTTTGGGTATGTAATAAATGTGGCAAAATCCACGTAATTGGTAGCAAAAAGGAACTTAAAGACCTTTGTGGAATAGAAGGTGATATAGAGCTTCACCGTCCGTATATAGACGACTGCACTTTCGCTTGTGAATGTGGTGGTGAATACGTTCGTGAAAAAGAAGTTATAGACTGTTGGTTTGATTCTGGCTCAATGCCTTTTGCTCAATACCATTATCCATTTGAAAATAAGGAACTATTTGAAAGTCATTTCCCAGCAGACTTTATCAGTGAAGCTATTGACCAAACGCGTGGTTGGTTCTATACCTTGCTTGCAATTTCAACGCTCTTGTTCGATAAAGCGCCTTTCAAAAACTGTATAGTTTTAGGGCACGTTAACGACAAGAACGGTATAAAAATGAGTAAACACAAGGGTAACGTAGTTGACCCGTGGACTATACTTGATAAGCAGGGTGCTGATGCTGTTAGATGGTATTTCTACACTGGCTCTGCTCCGTGGTTGCCTTCAAGGTTCTATGAAGAAGCTGTTTCCGAAGCGCAAAGAAAGTTTATGGGCACGCTTTGGAACACGTATGCGTTCTTCGTGCTTTACGCAGAAATTGATAAGTACAACCCTGCAAACTACAATCTAAAAGATTGTAAACTATCGCTTATGGATAAGTGGGTACTTTCAAAATTAAATACGCTAATTAAAACTGTGGATAACGGACTAAACAATTACAACATCTTTGATAGTGCAAGGGCGCTTCAAAGCTTTACTGACGACTTGTCTAATTGGTACGTTCGCCGTGGTAGAGAACGTTATTGGGGACACGATATGGATGATGATAAGATTGCCGCATACACTACACTTTATACAGTGCTAGTTACTATGGCAAAACTTTCTGCACCGTTCACTCCGTTTATGGCAGAAAGTATTTATCAAAACCTAGTTCCTAATTTCTATAAAGATGCGCCCGTTTCCGTTCATCTTTGTGCGTTCCCTAAAGTTGATGAAAGCGCAATAGATACTGAACTTGAAGACGGTATGCAAAACGTGCTTGATATCGTAGTATTAGGCCGTGCTTGTAGAAATGCTTCAAATATCAAAAATAGACAACCACTTTCCAAGATATTCGTATGTTCTGAAAGAAAGTCAATCCTTACCGAAGGCTTGCTTGAAATTGCAAAAGAAGAACTTAACGTTAAGGAAGTGGAATACTTAAAAGACGCTTCTAGGTTTGTTGCCTATAAGATTAAACCACAACTTAAAACTCTTGGACCTAAATACGGCGCAAAGCTTGGAAAGGTGCGTAAATTCTTAGAAACCTGCGATGCAAACGCAGTAGTTTCTACCGTAAAGAACGGTGAAGTTTATAAGACGGAATTTGAAGGCGATACCTTTGAATTTGTGCTAGATGACCTTTTGATTGCAACCGAAAGCGCAGTTGGATTTACTGCTGCAAGTGATAATGGTATAACTGTGGTAATGGATACTAACGTTACTGAAGAATTGAAAGCTGAAGGCGTGGAAAGAGAGTTAATCTCTAAAATTCAATCAATGAGAAAAGAAGCAGGCTTTGAAGTGGTTGATAGAATTATCGTTAACTACCAAACTGATGACCAAACTATTAAAAACGCACTTGTTAACGGCAAAGACTTTAAGTCAGTAGTGCTTGCTGATGACGTTGTAGAAGGCGATGTTGAAGGGTTTAAGAAAGAACTTGATATTAACGGTGCAGTTTGTACGATAGTAGTAAATAAGGTTCAAAAATAATGAGAACAGCCGACTGGAAAGATTATACGGTAATCGCCACCGGAGATGGATATAAGTTGGAAAATTGGGGTGGTGTAATTTTGCTTCGTCCTGACCCACAGGTTATATGGAAAAGCAAAACGCCAATGAATGACTATAAAGGTCTTTCAGCTAAGTATATTCGTAGCGAAACAGGTGGTGGGAAATGGCTAATAAAAGGCAAAATGCCACCAGAGTGGACGATATCGTATAAGGATTTAAAATTCAAGATAAAACCTATGGGTTTTAAGCATACGGGTTTATTCCCCGAGCAAGCTGTGAACTGGGATTTAATGAGTGAACTCATTAAAAATTCGGGCAGAGAAATAAACGTGCTTAATTTGTTTGCGTACACGGGTGGTGCAACGGTAGCTTGCGCAAAAGCAGGCGCTAAAGTTTGCCACGTAGATGCAGCCAAAGGTATGGTAGAACGTGCTGGCGAAAACGTTAGGCTTTCAAAAATTCCCGATGGTAGCGTTAGATATATAATTGACGACTGTAAAAAGTTTGTTGAACGTGAAATACGCAGGGGTAGAAAGTATGATGCCGTTATAATGGACCCACCGAGTTACGGTAGAGGGCCTAACGGGGAAATGTGGAAGCTGGAAAACGAACTCTATCCACTAGTAGAATTGTGTAGCCAAGTGTTAAGTGAACAACCCTTGTTTTTCTTAATAAATAGCTATACCACGGGTTTGCAACCACAAGTGTTAAAAAACATACTTGAGCTAACCATTAAAAATTGTCGTGGTGGTAGGGTTGAAGCATATGAAGTAGGGCTTAAAACCGAGCAGGAAGGCGTGATACTACCTTGTGGTAACAGTGGAATTTGGATAAACGGAAAATAATTATGGAAGATTTAGTAATTTTACACGAAGACAATCATATAATAGTAGTTTTAAAACCTCAAAACGTTCCGTCTTGTGAAGATGAGAGCAAGGATAAGGATATGCTCACCATAATAAAAGAGTATATTAAAGAAACTTACAACAAGCAAGGTAACGTTTATTTAGGGTTAGTACATAGACTTGATAGACCAACCGGTGGCGTTATGGTGTTTGCAAAGTCTAGTAAGGCTGCTTCAAGACTGTCTGAACAATTGAAAGACGGTGACTTTGAAAAGAGATACTTTGCAGTACTAATTGGCGAGCCTAAAGAAGATAAAGCAACGCTTACTCACTATATGAAGAAAAATACCGTAAACAATATGGTTTACGTTTGTCCACCAACCGTTCAGGGCGCAAAATTTGCTGAACTTGAATACGAGATAGCTGAAAAACACGATGGACTTTCGCTTGCAGACGTAAGACTGCATACGGGGAGAAGCCATCAAATCCGTGTTCAAATGAGTGCAATAGGCACACCACTTTACGGGGATATGCGTTACGGTGGGGAAAAGGCAAAGAAAGGTCATCTCGCACTTTGGGCTTATTACCTTTCTTTTACACACCCTGTAAGTAGGGAAAAAATGGTGTTTAGAGTTCAGCCCCCGAAAGACGTTAGACCTTGGCAAGATTTTGATACCGAACGTGCAGTTCGCATTATTAAACCTAGCATTTAATAAAATTGATTTAAAATTAAAACGCGCTTTTAGTTGAAAGCGCGTTTTACTATATAAAGAAACCGAGTAATTTGTAACCACCCAAAAAAATTAGTATAAAAGGTGGTAAAACTCCGATTTTTGCAAAGTTTTTTACAAACGGAATTCTAGCTAGCAATACTCCTAACGCAATCATTATTCCGTGCATAAGGGCAATAATAATAGGCACGTAAAACGCGTTAATTCCCATAAGTGATAGAGATAGATTGGCAAGTGCACCGTCTATTCCTACTGCAAAACCACTAATCAATGATTCAACTAATGCGCAATGGTTAGAGTTTATAGTTTTTCCGTTGTCATCTTTTTTTAGAAGGTTGTATAAGCCAATACCTATAAGTATAAGCCCACTGAGGCAAGCTGTTTTTTCATTTAGTTTATTGGCAAAAATTAGTGCAAAATAGTTGGTTGCTAGGCACATTGCGTAAACGGTAAAGGCAATACCAAAAATAATAGGCAATTTTTTTCCACCCTTTAACGATAGGGAAAACCCACAAATAAACGAATCTATACTAACAGTTATGGCTGTGAGAAGCAAAAGGTAAATCATTTGTAAAAATCCTTATAAGTCAGTATATTCAGAGTTAAAGAAAATAGTTAAACAAAGGAAATGTTATAAAATAAACATTATATAGGTATTATTTTAAAAAAAGAATATAAAGCAGATTGACAAAAGATATAATTTTGTGTAAAATGATATAGATATATTGGATATAAAGGAGTATTGTACTTAAATATGAGAAAGGCAAAATCCTATAAGATTATTTTATTAATAATAGCGTTTATGATTTCGGTCATAACTGCTTTTACTATGATAAGTGTAAAAACGGCAAAGGCAAGCACAGTTAAACCCTCTGCTTATTTTGGATACAAAAGCACAACTACTGCAGAGTTTACTGAAACTGATGGCGCTGTGTTTACCTTAACGGCAAACGATACTATTGAAATTAAGAATACCGTTGCTGTAAACGATTTCTTAATGAATTATGAAATCGATGCTAATATTGAAAGTGTTAAACTCATTATTACTGCAAACTCATATATTACAAACGGCAACAAGCATGTAGACGGTAAAACGTTTGATACTAATATCGTTAACGAAGTAGTGGTTAATGCAGATGGTAGTGCAATGCTTAACAGTGAAGAATTAACTGGTGGCGCACCTGTTGCTGAAAGAAAAATCAAGATGCAAGTTGATGAAAATGGGTATTATAAAGCATCGGTTAACGGCACTAATTACACTACCGAAGACAACGCTTATTACCGTGTAAAAACCTCTAATGATTACTTTAAGCTTACGGGTAAAGTTAAGGTAGAAGTAACGTTAGTAGAAAATGCTGAAAGCGCTGTGTTTAAGATTAGAGCGCTTTCACAAAAAGCATCTGAAGATAGCTATTTGCAATCTTTTTCATTAACTAACGATGCGCTTGTTGAAGCAAATCCAATAGTTTGTTTAACGGAAGATGTTAAGGTTGTGGGTAATCAAGCCTTAATTTACAACGTAAAGACCAAAATCAATTATAACGCATATTCTTTTCTTAACGGAAACAATAAAAATAGCACAAAACTAAACGCTCCTAACGGCGAGTGGCTTGGCGTAAAAGCAAACGGAGACCAAACTGGAGAAGTGCATTTTACAACCGATGGTGTGTTGGAAATTGTTAATAAGAATGATGCAGAGAAATACCTTACTATAAATTTTAAAGTTATTGCAGAAGATAATGGCGATAAAACTGCACCGTCTTATACTGATAACCCAGATGCTTTAGAAGCTTTCATAAAGGCGCTTGAAAAGAAATACGTTGCAGACGATAAAGGTACTGATAGCAAGGAAGATGATATTTACGTTGCACTTGGTACTAGTATAGAAATTCCGTCGCTAGAAGATTTGGTTAGCGATAACTATACGGCATATAAGAACTTAAAAACTGAAATTCACTATGCAACCCCAAGTTCATTAAACTTTTCAACTAAGAGTGAAATGAAGCTTACGCTTAACGAAGCTGGCGTTTATACTTTCTACGTGTTATTCAAAGATGCCGAAGGTAACATTACTGATGAAGAAGGGTTTGTTAAAGAAGTAGATGGTCAGCTTCAAGTACAAAACTCAAAATACGTATTTAGTTTCTACGTTGAAGATAATGCACCGATAGTTATTACGCCTGCAGCTCAACAGGGTAAAGGGTATAAGGGCGCTAGCTATACTGCTTCAAGATTTATAGTAGATGCAAGTGGTTGTAATATTACTTATAAGCTTTACTATAATGCTGACATAAATGCAACAAAAACTTCTAGTGGCTGGGTGGAAATTCCTGCTTCCTCAAAAGTAACTGATACCGAATACGATAAAGACGGATATACTTATGATGACGTTAAGGCAATAGGGTATAACGGTGTTCTATCATTTACGCCAGATAAGGTTGGTGCATATATGATAGAATGTACGGCAATTTCTAAAACAACTGCAAGAGAGAATTCAGCAAATTCAGAGATTATAAAAATTGTTGATGAACCTGTTGTTGTTACTCCTCCTAGTGAGTGGTTGCAAAATAATGTTTGGTCAGTAGTGTTCCTTTCAGTTGGTACGCTCTGCCTTATTGGTATAATAGTTCTTCTTTGTATTAAACCGAAAGAAGAAAATGATAACTAAAAAAACGATAAAATTTACAGGACTTCGGTTTGCCCGAAGTCCTGTTTGATATAAAGAAATGAATAGTTTTATAGCGAATAAAAACGGCAAACTAACAAAACTTGCCTTAATAAATTTAGCAGACCTATCCTACTCACAATTGCGTCAAGCACTTCGTAAAAAAGACGTAAAGGTTAATGGAATCCGTACGGATAAAGACCTTTCACTGTCGATTGGCGATAGGGTGGAAATATACTATAAACCGATAGAAGAAAAAGGCTATTCGGTGGTGTTTTGCGATGAAAACGTTTTGGTTATAAATAAAAAAAGTAGTTTTACTTCGGAAAGCGTTTTTAATAGTATATTAAAGGAAAAAGACAGTGCGTTTTTTATTCATCGCCTTGATAGAAATACTTCTGGGCTTATGATTTTTGCACTTAATAGTACTGCTGAAAAAGAGTTGCTTTTAGGGTTTAAGAATAGAAGCTTTGATAAGGTTTATAAAGCAAGGGTAAAAGGTGTGCCAGAGCACAAGAAAGCTATTCTAACAGCATATCTATTTAAGGACCAAAAAAACGCTTTGGTTACTGTAACCGATAAAAAAGTAGTTGGCAGTTCTCTCATTAAAACGGGATATGAAGTGGTGGGCTTTGGTAATGGTTTTTCCGATTTAAGCGTAACGCTGTACACGGGTAAAACCCATCAAATAAGGGCGCACCTTTCCCACATAGGTCACCCAATTTTAGGGGACGGAAAGTACGGGGATTTTGCATTAAACAGTAAATTAAAGCTTAAAAGCCAGCTTTTAACAGCAGTAAGTTTAACCTTAAAATTTGAACAAAATAGTTCGCTTTATTATTTAAATAATAAGACTTTTACGATAGATTCGGAGTTTTGACAAATGCCACAGGACGCGTATACTCTTCGATACTTATGTGAAGAGCTAAACTCAATATTTAGTGGTGGAAAAATCAATCGAATAGTTCAGCCTAATAACGATGAACTAGTGCTTACCGTTTACACAGGAAAGAGAACGGAAAAGCTACTACTTTCGGTAAATCCTGCATCTCCAAGGATAGGGGTAATCCACGAAGAAAAGGAAAGTCCTTTGACTGCGCCTAATTTTTGTATGCTTATGAGAAAGCACCTACTATCGGCTACTATTGATAAAATTTCGCTCGTGGGATTTGATAGAATAGTTTGTATAGACCTTACTGCTTCGGCAGAGTTTTTTGATGCCGTAAAAAAGCAAGTATACGTAGAACTTATGGGCAGATATTCCAATATAATTTTAACGGAAAATGGCAAGGTTTTAGGTGGCAATCGTGGTATAAATATGTTTGATGATGGGGTTAGGCCGTTGATTGTTAGTCACCCATACGTTTTTCCACCAGTTAATGACAAAAAACTGCCCACAGACCAAACCTTAATAGAATATTTTTCTGCTTATGAAGGGAAGAATTTAGCAGAGTATTTATGTGCAGGTATACAAGGTTTAGCAGTAAGTACTGCTAACGATATTGTAGATGAATATTTTAATAACGGTGTAAAAAATTTTGAACAAATCGATGCGAAAAACTTTTTTTTGCACTTAAACAATTACCTTTATTCTAAAGCAAAAAGGCCTTGTGTTTCTATTATAAACGGCGAGATAAAAGACGTGATGGTGCACCCTTATAAAGATGCGCAAGGGGATTTAAAATTCTTTGATAATTTATATCAAGCCGAAGAATTTTATTTTGCCGAACGTGAAAAAATCAAGGAATACAACACGAAAAAACAACGCTTGCAGGCAATAATCAACACTGCAATTAAAAAGGCAAAAAAGCGAATAACGGCAATTTTGGCTAAAGAAAAAGATGCGTTAGGTGCTGAAGAAAATCGAATAAAAGGTGAACTTCTACTTGCCAACATTTACAGGATAAAAAATGGCGAAAATAAGGTTGTTTTAGATAATTACTATGATGGAAAAAAAGTAGAAATAGTGCTAGATGGAAAACTTTCAGTTTCTAAAAATGCAGAGCAGTATTATAAAAAATACAACAAACAAAAAAGAACGTTATCTGCGCTAAAACCACAAAGAGAACAGGCTGAAAGTGAGCTTGAGTATCTAACTAGCATTTTTGAAGAAATTAACTTTTGTGATAGCGTACAAGAACTAAAAATCGTTCAAAAAGAGATGGAAAGTGCAGGGCTTATTAAAGAGCAAAAAGCAACGGCTCGTAAAAAAGTTGAAGATAGTTTTTGCCGAACTTACGAGATTGAAGGGTTTAAGATTAAAACGGGCAGAAACAATACGGAAAACGACAAGCTTACCTTTACAGCAAGACCTTACGACGTTTGGGTACACGCAAAAGATTATCACTCAACGCATACGATAATTTACACGGAAGGTAAAAAACTTCCTGAAAAGGTGATAATAAAGGTAGCTGAAATCACAGCGTATTATTCAAAGGGTAGGGAAGGTGGAAAGACGGAAATCGTTTACACCGAGCGTAAAAACGTTAAAAAGCCACCCAAGTCTAAACCAGGCTTTGTAACGTATGAGAATTTTAAGTCTTTGTCGGTAATGCCTGAAAAACACCTAGAATTTTTAATAAACGGATAAAAAAGCCTTGCGTTTTATCGCTTATTATGATAAAATACATTAGCAATTTTAAATATTAACATTATATAGTAGGAGTAAAGCTATGAAGTATACTTTTGAAAAAGGTGAAAAAAGTACGGTTAAAGTAACGATTGACCTTACTGAAAAAGAATGGAAAGAAGCAATAGACGGCGCGTATGAAAAGACCAAGGGCAGATATTCAATGCCAGGTTTTAGAAAGGGCAAAGTTCCCAAAAAGGTTTTGGAAACTGCTTATGGCGTTGGTGTATTCTATGAAGAAGCAATTAATATCGCATTCCCGAAATATTATTCGGAAGTTCTTGATAAAGAACCATCTATCGAAGCTGTTGCAAACCCTGATATTGATATTAAGAAAATCAGCGAAAAAGGCATTAGCATGATTGCTATCGTTCCAGTTAAGCCTGAAGTATATCTCGGTGAATATAAGGGTATATCTTTCAAGAAAAACGAGTATAATGTAACTGACGAAGAAATCGAAGAAGAAATTAAGCGTTTACAAGAACGCAATAGCCGTATGGTAGAAGTAACCGACCGAGCAGTAGCAGACGGTGATACGGTAATTATCGATTATTCTGGTAGTGTTGACGGAGTTAAGTTTGAAGGTGGTACGGCAGAAAAGCAGACTTTAGTTATCGGTAGCAAAACCTTTATCCCTGGTTTTGAAGACCAAGTAATTGGTATGAATATTGGCGAAGATAGAGATGTTTCCGTTAAGTTCCCTGAAGAATATCACGCTGAAAATCTTAAGGGTAAAGATGCTGTGTTTGCTATTAAGCTTCATGAAATCAAGAAGAAAGAACTTCCTGAAATTAACGATGAATTTATTAAGGAAGCAGTTGGCGCTGAGAGTGTAGAAGCTTACAAGGCTGAAACCAAAGAAAGACTTGAAAAAGCAAACGCTGATAGAGCTGAAAGAGAGCTTGAAGACGAAATCGTTAAAAAGATAACCGAAAGTGCAGATGTTGAAATTTGCGATGCGCTCGTAGAAAACCAAGTTGAAAGAATGGTTCAAGAAATGAGCTATCGTCTATCATATCAAGGTCTAAAGCTTGAAGATTACTTAAAATATATGGGCAAGACCATTGATGAGTTCAAAAAGGACTATGAAGGTCAAGCTAAAGATATCGTTAAATCACAACTCGTAATCGACAAGTTAATCGAAAAACAAGAAATAGTAGTAACTGATGAAGACGTTGAAGCAAGGGTTGAAGAAATGGCTAAAGCACAAGGCAGACCTGCACCAGACGTAAAGAAGAACATGCAAGCTCGTCAGCTTGACTATATCAAGAACGAAATTATTATAAAGAAACTATTCCAAAACTTAAAAGAAATCAATACGATTGAATAATCTAAGTTAAGGGAATACTCAATATTTAATACGGAGAGAGTATATGGATATTAAAAACACGGTAATACCGTACGTTGTTGAAAATACCGGTAAAGGCGAAAGAAGTTACGATATATATTCTAGGCTTTTAGAAGATAGAGTAATTTTCCTTACTGGCGAAATAAACGATGCAGTTGCAGATGCAATCGTTGCGCAACTCTTATTTTTGGAAAATAAAGATGCCAACAAAGACATTTGCCTTTACATCAATAGCCCAGGTGGAAGCGTAACGGCAGGTATGGCAATTTACGATACTATGAATTATATCAAATGTGACGTAAGCACCATTTGTATAGGGCTTGCGGCAAGCATGGGTGCGTTTTTACTATCAAGTGGTGCGAAAGGGAAAAGATACGCTCTTCCTAACAGCGAAATTATGATTCATCAGCCGTTGGGTGGCGCTCAAGGTCAGGCAAGCGATATAAAAATTCAAGCTGACCACATTATAAAAACCAAGCATCGCTTAAACTCAATTCTCGCATTGAATAGTGGAAAGCCTTACGAAGTAGTTGAAAAGGACACCGATAGAGATAATTATCTATCGGCTGAAGAAGCAAAAGAATACGGACTTATCGACCAAGTAATAGTAAAGCGTCCGTAGACTTTGGAGATTTATGAAAGAAACACAAGACCAATTATTTTGTTCTTTTTGTGGAAAACCGAAAGAACTTACAAAACGCCTTATAGCAGGGCCAAACGGAATTTATATTTGCGACGAGTGTATTGAAATTTGTAGAGACGTTATGCAAGAAGATAACGTTAAGGCAGGCGAAAGTCAGCCGGTAAAACTTCTTAAGCCTGCAGAAATTAAAGAAAAGCTCGATGAATATATTATAGGGCAAGACGAAGCAAAAAAAGTTTTATCCGTTGCTGTTTATAATCACTATAAAAGAATAAACCTTGTAAAAAAGGAAAAAGACGAAGTAGAGATTGATAAGAGTAATATTTTAGTCTTAGGTCCTACCGGTAGTGGTAAAACGCTAATGGCAAGAACACTTGCTAAAATTTTAGAAGTTCCGTTTGCCGTAGCAGATGCAACCACGCTTACTGAAGCTGGTTACGTTGGTGAAGACGTTGAAAATATTTTATTAAAGCTTATCCAAAGCGCTGATTTTGATATTGAAAAGGCGCAAAAAGGCATAGTCTATATCGACGAAATTGATAAAATTGCTAGGAAAGGCGAAAACGTATCAATCACAAGAGATGTTTCTGGCGAAGGTGTTCAACAAGCACTTTTAAAAATTATTGAAGGTACTGTTGCTTCCGTTCCACCACAAGGGGGAAGAAAACACCCACAACAAGAATGTATTAAGATTGATACCACTAATATTTTATTTATTTGTGGTGGGGCATTTGTTGGGTTGGAAGACGTTATTAAAAAACGCAAAGGTACTACTGCGCTCGGTTTTATTGGTGGGGTAGAAAACAAAAAAGAAACGGGCTCTGAAATGATTAGAGACGTTCAGCCACAAGACTTAATTAAGTACGGCTTAATTCCTGAGTTTGTAGGAAGAATACCAATTACTGTGGGACTTCATCCATTAGACGAAAAGGCACTAGTAAATATTTTGACTGAGCCAAAGAACGCATTGATAAAGCAATACAAACGTTTAATAGGCTTAGACGATATTGAACTAGAAATTACAGATGATGCCGTTAGCGCTGTAGCAAAGCGTGCTATTGAACTTAAAACAGGGGCTAGGGGACTGCGTACTATACTAGAAAATCTCATGCTCGACACTATGTATGACTTGCCTTCTAGCGAAAACGTTGCTAAAGTTATCGTAGACGAGAGTGTTGTAGTAAACGGTGCAAAGCCAAAAATTGTTAAAAAAGAGATAGCTTAATACAATATATTGTGTAGGAAAGATTAGATTTTTCCTACACAAATTTTTATTTAAAAAATATTTAAAATTTTATAAAAAACCTAGTAAAAACGTTTGACATTGCCTATAGCATTTGGTTATAATGAATAGGCTGTGTAATCTGGGTTGATACGGGAAGTTACTTAAAATCGTTAAAAACGATAGATAATTTCCGTTGACAAGTGTGGGGGCAAGACCCCTGCGACTAACTTCAATAGAATTAGTAAAGTCATTCGCAGCGACTTAAAATAGTTTAAGTATCGGCGAATGATTTTTTTATTAGTTAAGATTGACACACACGGCAGAGTTAACAGCACACACAGTAAAAGTTAGGAAAAAAGGAGAACAAAAATGGCAAGTCAAAAAATCAGAATTAAACTCATGTCATACGATACCGAAATGCTAGATCAAGCAACGGCAAAAATCGTAGAAACCATGAAGAAATCGGGTGCAAAAATCAGTGGTCCTATTCCACTACCCACGGAAAAAGAAATCGTAACGATTCTTCGTTCGCCACACAAATATAAAGATTCGCGCGAACAATTTGAAATCAGAACTCATAAAAGACTTATCGATATCTATTCGCCCAACGTAAAGCTTTTAGACAGTATACACTTACCAGCAGGCGTTGATATCAAAATCAAACTGTAAAAAATATAAACATTATATATAATATATCGGAGGTGAACTTTATCTATGAATAAAGCAATCATTGGCAGGAAGTTAGGGATGACTCAATTGTTTTCCCAAGACGGCAAAGTTATTCCGGTAACGGTTATCGAGGCAGGTCCTTGTCCCGTTGTTCAGGTTAAAACTTTGGAAAGAGACGGTTATTCGGCAGTTAAACTAGGATTTAGCGAAACTAACGAAAAGTCCTTGAACAAACCACAACTTGGTCAGTTCAAAAAAGCAGGTGTAGCTCCCCAAAAAGTTTTGAGAGAATTCAAGCTTGAAGGTGCAGATGCTATGACGGTAGGTTCAGTAATCACTTGTGACGTGTTCCAAGCTGGAGACAAGGTAGACGTATCGGGTATATCTAAAGGTCACGGATTTACTGGTGTTATCAAGAGATGGAATCAACACAGGCTTAAAGAAACGCACGGTGTAGGCCCTGTACACAGAGAACCAGGTTCTATGGGTGCAATAAGCAACCCCTCAAGAGTATTTAAGGGTAAGAACTTACCTGGTCACTGGGGTAGCGAAAGTGTAACCGTGTTAAATCTTGAAGTTGTAAAAGTCGACAAAGAAAGAAACGCAATCCTAGTTAAGGGTGCTGTTCCAGGTGCAGTAAAGAGCATCGTAACTTTGAGAAACAGCGTTAAAGCGTAAGGAGAAAGATTATGCCAAGTGTAAAATTATATAATATGCAAGCAAAAGAAGTAGGCACTCTTGAATTATCAGACGCTTTGTTTAACGCAGAATACAACGAATCTGTAATTCACCAAGCAGTTGTAACTAGACTTGCAAACGAAAGACAAGGTACAAAGAGCACTCTTACTCGTAGTGAAGTTCGTGGTGGTGGTGCAAAGCCTTGGAGACAAAAGGGAACTGGTAGAGCAAGACAAGGTTCTATTAGAAGTCCACAATGGGTAAAAGGTGGCGTGGTATTCGCACCTAAGTCTAGAGACTTCTCAAAGAAGATGAATGCAAAAGCAAAAGAAGTTGCACTTCTTTCAGCACTTTCACAAAAGATTAGAGATGACGAAGTAATTTTCATCGATGAAATCAAAGTAAAAGAAGCAAAGACCAAAGAAATGGCAACCTTCTTAAAGGCATTTAACTTGGAAAAATCAGTATTGCTCGTTATGGATAACAGTGATGAAGCAGTATTGAGAGCAAGCGCAAACATCAAGGCTCTTTCAACGATTAGTGCTGTGCAAATCAACACTTACGATGTTGTTAAGAACAATAAGCTCGTAATTTCCAAGCAGGCCGTACAACAAATTCAGGAGGTTTACGGAGAATAATGGCTACGCACGATATTATTGTAAAACCCCTACTCTCAGAAAAGAGTTATGCGGGTATTCAAGATAAGAAATACTATTTTATAGTAAAAAAAGATGCTAACAAAACCCAAATCAAGCTTGCAGTTGAAGAAATCTTCGGTGTAAAGGTAGAAAAGGTTAACACAGCAAACGTTAGCGGAAAGTTGAAAAGACAGGGCAGATATGAAGGTTATACTCCCGATTATAAAAAGGCCATCGTTCAACTTAAAGCAGACAGTAAGTCGATAGAGTTCTTCGATTCGTTGTCTTAATTTAATTCGGAGGAAAGAATAATGGCTATTAAAAGATATAAACCGACTTCGTCGGCTCGCCGTTTTATGACGGTTAGCGCGTATGACGAAATTACGGCAAAGAAACCCGAAAAATCACTTTTAGAAGACCAGAGAAAAAGCGGTGGTAGAAACGCTCAGGGTAAAATAACCGTTCGTCACATTGGTGGTGGCAACAGAAGAAAATATCGTATAATTGATTTCAAGAGAGCAAAAGACGGTATTCCAGCAACTGTAAAGAGCATTGAATACGACCCCAACCGTAGCGCAAACATTGCACTATTATATTATGCAGACGGTGCAAAGGCATATATCCTTGCTCCTGTAGGCTTAAAAGTAGGCGACAAAGTAATGAGTGGCGTTAATGCTGATATTAAAGCAGGTAACGCTCTCGCACTAAAAGATATCCCCGTAGGTACTATGGTGCATAACATTGAAATGCAACCGGGTAAAGGTGGGCAAATTGCAAGAGCAGCTGGTATGAGTGCGCAAATCATGGCAAGAGACGAAAAATACGTAACTCTTAAAATGCCAAGTGGCGAAATGAGATATATTCTTGCAGCTTGTAAGGCAACAATCGGCCAGGTTGGTAACTTGGAACACGAAATTATCAGAATTGGTAAGGCTGGTAAAACCAGACACTTTGGTATTAGACCAAGCGTTCGTGGTGTAGTTATGAACCCATGCGACCACCCACACGGTGGTGGTGAAGGTAAGTCACCAGTTGGTATGCCAGGACCTGTTACTCCTTGGGGTAAACCTGCTCTCGGTTATAAGACCAGAAAGCATAAGAAAGCTTCTAATAAGCTTATCATTACAAGGATAAATTAAGGAGGGCGCATCATGAGTAGAAGTGTTAAAAAAGGTCCTTACGTAGAACCTAAACTCTTAAAGAGAATAGAAGAATTAAACGAAAAGAACGAAAAGAAGGTATTAAAGACCTGGTCAAGAGCGTCCACGATATTCCCGCAAATGGTAGGTCATACAGTTGCAGTATACGATGGCAGAAAGCACGTTCCAGTATACGTAACCGAAGATATGGTAGGTTGCAAGTTTGGTGAATTTGCACCGACTAGAACCTTCAAAGGCCACGCAGGTACGGAAAAATCAACCGGTGGTAGATAATAGGAGTTAAGTTATGGCTAAAAATATGAGAGAAAAGACCGCGCGTATTGCGGAAAATAAAGACAGACGCCCTAGAGCTGTTGCCAAACACATAAGAATATCTCCTTATAAAGTAAGAGTAGTACTCGATATTATCAGGGGTAAGAGCTATACACAGGCAGTTGCAATCTTGGAAAACACTCCCAAGTCAGCATCTGAACCTATTAAAAAAGTTCTTATGTCAGCAGCAGCAAACGCTGAACACAATCTCGGAATGAGCAAGGATAACTTGTTTGTAGCAGCTTGCTACGCAGACCAAGGTCCTACCCTAAAGAGAGTAATGCCCAGAGCACAGGGTAGAGCGTTCAGAATTTTGAAACGTACCAGCCACATCACTATCGTGCTGGACGCAAAGGCGTAGGAGGAACGACATGGGACAGAAAGTAAATCCGCACGGTTTAAGAGTCGGAGTTATTAAGAATTGGGATTCGCAATGGTTTGTAGGTAAGAAAGATTTTGCTGCAAACGTTAAAGAAGATAACGAAATCCGTAACGTATTAAAGAAAAAGTATTATCAAGCTGCAATTTCAAAGATTGCTATTGAAAAAGCAGCAACAAAAGTTACTATCACTATTTTCACGGCACGTCCTGGTGTTCTTATTGGTAAACAGGGTAGTGAAATTGAAGTAATTAAGAAAACCGTAGCTAAGATTGCAAAGGGTAAACAAATTTCTATCAACATTTCAGAAGTTAAGAAACCCGATGCAGATGCTCAACTCGTTGCTGAAAGCATCGCTACTCAACTTGAAAAGCGTGTATCTTTCAGAAGAGCTATGAAGCAGGCAATCGGTAGGTCAATGAGAAGTGGTATCAAGGGCGTAAAAGTTATGGTATCAGGTCGTCTTGACGGTGCTGAAATTGCTAGAAGCGAAAGCTATCATGAAGGTTCTATTCCTCTTCAAACTTTAAGAGCAGACATAGACTACGGCTTTGCAGAAGCGCATACCACCTTTGGTGTTATCGGTATTAAATGCTGGACTTATAAAGGCGAAGTTATCGGCGCTTCCAAGAAGAAAAATGAAGGAGGCGAAGCTTAATTATGTTGATGCCTAAGAGAGTAAAAAGAAGAAGAGTACATCGCGGTAGAATGACCGGTAAATGTACTAAGGGTAATAAAATAGCTTACGGTGATTACGGTTTAGTTGCTTTAGAACCAGGTTGGATTAAATCAAACCAAATCGAAGCAGCACGTATCGCAATGACTAGATTTATCAAGCGTGGTGGTAAAGTTTGGATTGATATCTTCCCCCACAAACCTGTAACTAAGAAACCTGCCGACAGCCGTATGGGTAGTGGTAAAGGTTCAGTAGAATTCTGGGTAGCTGTAGTTAAACCCGGTAGAGTACTTTTCGAAATGTCAGGAGTACCTGAAGATATCGCAAAGGAAGCTATGCGTCTTGCTGGTCACAAACTTCCGGTAAAAACCAAGTTTGTTAAAAAGCAAGCTGATGTAGTAGAACAAATAAAAGAAGAAGGCGGTGAAGGTTAATGAAAACGAAAGAACTTCACGAATTAACGGTAGAAGAATTAAATACTAAATTAAAGGAATTATCCGAAGAATTATTTAACCTTCGTTTCCGTCACGCAATAGGGCAACTTGAAAACCCTGCAGCTATTAAGAATTGCAAGAGAGACATTGCAAAGGTTAAGACCATCTTAAAGCAAAGGGAACTTGCAGCAAAGGCGTAGGAGTAGAGAATCATGGAAAGAAATTTAAGAAAAGAAAGAGTCGGTATAGTTGTTTCCGATAAGATGGATAAGACCGTAGTCGTAGCCATCGAAGAAAGGGCAAAACACCCTTTATATAAGAAAACTATTAAGAAAACTCATAAATTTAAAGCTCACGATGAACAAAACAGCTGTGGTGTAGGTGATAAAGTACTTATCGCTGAAACCAGAAAATTGTCTAAGGACAAGAACTGGCGTGTTGTTGAAATCATCGAAAAGGCTAAGTAAGGAGGCGCGCTATGATACAACCACAATCTAGATTAAAAGCGGCGGACAACTCCGGCGCAAAAGAATTGATGTGCATAAGGGTATTAGGCGGCTCATTCAGAAGAACCGGTAATATCGGAGACGTAATCGTTGCAAGCGTTAAGACTGCAACACCAGGTGGTGCAGTAAAGAAAGGTGACGTAGTTAAAGCGGTAATCGTAAGGTCAACCAGTGGCGTTAGAAGAAAGGACGGTACGTACGTAAGATTCGATGAAAACGCAGCAGTTATCATCGATAACCAAAAACAGCCGAGAGGCACGCGTATCTTTGGACCAATCGCAAGAGAACTCAGAGATAAAGACTATATGCGTATTATCTCGCTTGCACCCGAAGTGTTATAAGGAGAAAGACTATGAAAGTTAAGAAGAACGACACAGTTTTAGTTATAACGGGTAAGGACGCAGGCAAGACGGCAAAAGTTTTGGCTGCTATGCCCAAGACTAACAAAGTTATAGTAGACGGCATCAACGTTCAAAAGAAACACAAGAAAGCAAGAAGTGCACAGGAAGTAAGTTCTATTCAGAACCAATCTGGTCCTATCGATGCTTCAAACGTAATGGTAGTTTGCCCTGTATGTAACAAGGCTACTAGAGTTGCTTATCAAGTGGAGGGCGATAAAAAAGTTCGTCTTTGCAAGAAATGTGGTGCAGTTTTAGATGGTGGCAAGGAAGCTAAAGAAACTAAGAAAGCAACCAAAGCTCCTGCTAAGAGAAAAACCAAAAAGGAAACTGCGGATACCGCAGAAGCAAAATAGGGAGGTAAACGTAAATGGCACAAGCAAATAGAATTAAGGCGTTGTATACCGAAACGGTTATCCCCGCAATGATTAAGAAATTCAATTATGAAAACGTAAACCAAGTACCTAAGCTAGTTAAAATTACTATCAACTCAGGTCTTGGCGACATCAAGGACAATGCAAAGAGCGTTCAACTCGCTCAGCAAGAATTGATGCAAATCGCAGGTCAAAAGCCCGTACTCACCTTGGCTAAAAAATCTGTTGCAAACTTTAAGGTAAGAGAAGGCCAAAGTATAGGTATGAAGGTTACTCTTCGTGGAACTAGAATGTATGAATTCTTTGATAAATTCATATCAATCGCACTTCCAAGAGTTAGAGACTTCCGTGGAGTAAGCAAGAAGTCTTTCGATGGCAGAGGTAACTACGCAATGGGCGTAAAAGAACAGTTGATATTCCCTGAAATTTCATACGACCAAGTAGAAAAAATCAGAGGTTTCGACATTTGTATAACCACTACGGCTAACACTGATGAAGAGGCAAGAGAATTGCTCGCAATGCTCGGAATGCCCTTCGAAAACAAGTAAGGTTAAAGGAGTAAAATAATGGCTAAGAAAGCAATGATTAATAAGCAGCAAAAACCTGCTAAATATTCTACCAGAGCCTATACGAGATGTAGCATTTGCGGTCGTCCGCACGCTGTTCTTCGTAAATACGGAATTTGCCGTATCTGCTTCAGAAACCTGGCTTATAAAGGTCAGATTCCCGGTGTGAAAAAGGCTAGTTGGTAAGAAGGAGGAATGTAAAATGACAGACGTTATTGCGGATATGCTTACTAGAATAAGAAATGCTCTTATGGCTAAGCATGAAACTGTTGAAATACCCGCTTCAAACACCAAAAAAGCTATCGCTGATATACTTTTGAAAGAAGGTTATATTTCAGGCGTAGAAATTATAGAAGGTGTTCAAGGCACTATTAAAATCACTCTCAAATATGATGGTAATCAAAAGGTTATTACTGGATTAAAGAGAGTAAGTAAACCAGGTTTGAGAGTATACGTAGGTACTGACGAAGTTCCACAAGTACTCGGCGGTCTTGGAATCGCAATCCTTTCTACAAGTAAAGGTATTATGACTGGTAAGGAAGCTAAAAAAGCACATCAAGGTGGCGAAGTTCTCGCTTACGTATGGTAGGAGGTAAATTATGTCTAGAATAGGAAATGCACATATTGAATTACCTGCCGGCGTAACGGTAGAAGCAAAGGACAACGTAATTACTGTTAAAGGCCCAAAAGGCGCTTTAACTCAAAGTTACGACCCAATCATCACTGTAAACGTTGAAGGCAATGTTGTTAAGTTTACCAGAGCTAACGACCTAGGCCCAACCAAAGCAAAGCATGGTCTATATAGAGCACTTTGCGCAAACATGGTAAAGGGTGTAACCGAAGGCTTCAAAAAGACACTTATCGTAAATGGTGTAGGTTGGAAGGTAGCTAAACAAGGCAAAAAGGTTGTAATGAACGTAGGTTTCTCACATCCTGTAGAGATTGAAGAAATTGACGGAATTGCACTTGATTGTCCTACTCAAACCGAAATTACCGTAAGTGGTATTGACAAGGAAAAGGTTGGCCAATTTGCAGCAATGGTAAGAGGCATTAGAGAACCTGAACCTTACCACGGCTACGGAATTCGTTACAACGACGAAGTAATTGAACGTAAAGTTGGTAAAGCAGCTGGTTCAAAAGGCTAATAATTTAAAGGGCTTTTAGTGGACGCGTTGATAGTTTAACGCGTCTGCCGAGTGCACTTTATAAGTTAAGTGCGAAAAGTTATTAAATAGGAGTTAAAACTATGATTACGAAAATCAATAAAAATCAAGACAGATTAAAGAGACATAAAAGAGTTAGAGCAAAAGTTAAGGGCGATGCAAATGCTCCAAGACTTTCTGTATATAGAAGCTTAACTCACATTTATGCGCAGTTAATAGACGACGTTAAGGGATGCACCTTGGTTACGGCGTCTACGCTTGATAAAGAACTCAAGGGTACTTTAGAAGGCAAAGACAAGAAAGCGCAGGCGTTCGCAGTAGGCGAACTTCTTGCAAAGAAGGCAAAGTCGAAAAAGATAAGCGCAGTTGTATTTGACAGAGGCGGATATCTTTACACCGGTCGTGTAGCAAGTCTTGCTGACGGCGCTAGAAAGGGTGGCTTGGAATTCTAAAAAATCAAGGAGAAAACTAAAATGGCAAGAGAAAATAACAGAGCGCCCAGAAAGGCAGAAGAAAACGACGGTTTAATTAAAAAGCTTATTTGCGTAAACCGCGTAACCAAAACCGTTAAGGGTGGTAGAAATATGAGATTTGCCGCACTCGTAGTCGTTGGTGACGGCGCTGGCAAAATCGGTTGCGCAATGGGTAAAGCAAAAGAAGTACCCGAAGCAATTGATAAGGCAACTGCAAGAGCAAAGAAGAGTATGTTCTCAGTATCACTTTTGGGAACGAGTATTCCTCACGAAGTTCTTGGCAAATTCGGTAGTGGCTTAGTTCTTATGATGCCAGCTGCAGAAGGTACTGGTGTTATCGCTGGTGGTCCTGTTCGTGCAGTTATGGAAGCTGTTGGTATTACTAACATCAGAACTAAATCACACGGCACAAACAATAAGATTAACTGCGTAAAAGCAGCAATCGCAGGGTTAAAGATGCTCCGTACAGCAGAAGAAATCGCAGCGATTCGCGGCAAGACCGTAGAAGAAATTAACGGTTAAGGAG
Source organism: Christensenellaceae bacterium (assembly GCA_045654125.1). Lineage (GTDB taxonomy): Bacteria > Bacillota > Clostridia > Christensenellales > Borkfalkiaceae > UBA1259. The sequence continues at coordinate 39,597 of JAZOMU010000017.1, read as the reverse complement.
GGTACTTTAATGGCAAAGGCAAAAAAGACCGAAACGGCACAAATTAAAGTTACGCTCGTAAAGAGCACGATAGCAACCTTGCCGCAACACAAGAAAATCGTAGCGGCTTTGGGACTTAAAAAAGTTAACTCTTTCAAAATTCATAACGAAAATCCATGTATTCTCGGTATGATTAAAAAGGTAAGCTACCTTTTGAAAGTAGAAAAGATTTAAGTTTCAAATTACTAAAATTAAGGAGTAATCAAAATGAGATTAGGTAATTTAAGTCCTGCTGAAGGCGCAACGACTGCAAAGAAGAGACTCGGTAGAGGTATCGGTTCAGGTCTTGGCAAAACCAGCGGTAAGGGACATAAAGGACAATGGGCAAGAAGTGGTGGCGGTGTACGCCCTGGATTTGAAGGTGGTCAAATGCCTTTAATCAGACGTATTCCAAAGCGTGGCTTCAATAACCATTTTAAGAAAACGTATAGCATTGTAAACCTTTCCGTTTTAGAAAATTTAGAAGCTAATTCGGTAGTAGATATGGCAGTTCTTGCTGAAAAAGGACTCATCAAAGTTATCAAAGATAGCATTGGTTTAAAAGTTCTTGGTAATGGCACTTTAAGTAAAGCTCTTACCGTAAAAGCATCAGCATTTTCTGCATCTGCAAAAGAAGCTATAGAAAAAGCTGGTGGAAAAGTAGAACAAATCTAAACCCCGATATAGGAGGGCAAAATGTTTCAAACGATTGTAAATGCGTTTAAAATAAAAGAAGTAAGACGTAAAATTTTAATTACGATTGCACTTTTATTTGTATATAGACTCGGATGTTATATCCCTGTTCCGGGTGTAGAAGTGTTTGATGGTATGCAAGATTTTACTTACTTGCAAATTATGAGCGCTGTATCCGGTGGAGCACTTACTTACGGTACTTTCTTCGCAATGGGTATTGGTCCGTACATTAACGCATCAATTATTATTCAATTACTTTCTGTAGCAATTCCTGCGCTTGAAAGACTTTCAAAGCAGGGCGAAGAAGGTAAGAGAAGAATCAACGCATATACCAGAATGCTTACCTTAATACTCGCGATTGTTCAAGCAATCGGTATTCTAGTAGCGTTCAAAACTTCGGTAGATACTTCAAAATTATTCGGAACCACGGGATTCTTAAAGTTTTTAAGTTATTTCTTCTTGGTTATCGTATACACGGCAGGTGCTGCCCTTACAATGTGGATTGGTGAAAGAATTACCGACTACGGCGTATCAAATGGTACTTCGCTTCTAATTTTTGCTGGTATCTTATCAACTGCTGGTATATCAATTTTAGGTATGATTCAAAACTTGTTCGTGCCTACTGAAGTAGCAAAAGCTGCCTGGACGCTTATCGGCTTTGTTATCGCTGCAGTTTTAATTTTTACTGCAGTGGTAGCTGTAAATGGTGCTGAAAGAAAGATTTTAGTTCAGTATGCAAAACAAGTAAAGGGAAGAAAAATGTATGGTGGGCAGTCAACGCATATCCCGATTAAAGTTAACGCTTCGGGCGTTATGCCACTTATCTTCTCGTATGCAATTTTAAGCTTCCCCGATTTAATCATCAACCTTTTAGGTGTTGGTGAAAACTGGTGGACAACAAATATGGGAACGGGCAGTTGGCCGTATATGATAGTACTTTGTGCGCTTATACTCTTCTTCTCGTATTTCTATAATCAAATCCAATTTAATCCAGATGACGTAAGCAAAACAATTCAAGGCAACGGTGGTTTTATCCCTGGCACAAGACCTGGTAAACCTACTGCTGATTTCTTGAGAAAGGTTTCAAACAGAATTACATTGTTCGGTGCAATATATCTTGCTCTAGTAGCACTTGTACCTTCAGTAATCTTCAAAGCTATAGGTGGTGACGCATTAGTTAACGTATTCAGTGCAACTGGTATTTTAATTATCGTTTCCGTAGCTCTTGAGTTTGAACAAGCACTACAATCACAAATAATGATGAAAAACTACAAAGGTTTCTTAAAATAAGAGATGAGACTGATATTACTTGGCGCACCCGGTAGTGGTAAGGGCACTCAAGCGACTTATATAGCTAAGAAGTACGACCTGCCACACATATCTACCGGTGACATTTTTAGGGAAAACATTAAAAATCAAACAACACTTGGATTAAAAGTTAAAGAAATTATGGACACTGGTAATCTTTGTCCAGACGATTTAACGGTGGAAATTGTAAAGGATAGACTTTCTAAACCAGATTGTGAGAAGGGATACCTTCTTGATGGGTTTCCAAGAGATATCCAACAAGCTAAAGCACTTGACCAATTTGCACCACCAAGTTGTGTGATTGAACTTGATGTAGATCTTGCTAAAATAGAGCGTAGAATTACTGGTAGAAGAAGCTGTCCTAGTTGTAATGGCTCTTTCCATATCGACTTTATTGGTAAAACTGATAAATGCCCAGTATGTGGAGAAAAATTAACAACTAGAAAAGATGATAACGTTGCAACGGTTAAGGAAAGGCTTTCGGTATACGTAAAGCAAACTGAACCACTAGTTGATTATTATAAACAACAAGGCAAGTTAGTAGTAATTGATGGCAATCACTCTATTGAAGACGTGTTTGTAGAAATCGTAAAGGTTTTAGGTTAATGATTACTGTTAAATCAGAAGCTGAAATCGCGCTAATGCGTGAAAGTGGAAGAATAACTAGAGACGTTTTGGAGCTCATTGGTAGTCGTATCAAAGCTGGCATGACTACCAAGGAGTTGGATAAAATTGCTTATGATTATATCAAAGCTTGTGGCGCGTATCCATCATTTTTAGGATATTCGGGCTATCCTGCGTCAATTTGTGCATCGATAGACGATATCGTGGTTCACGGAATTCCATCAGACGATATAGTCATAAAGGAAGGACAAATCGTCAGCATCGACGTAGGCGTTGTTTATAACGGTTGGCAGGGCGATGCTGCTAGAACTTTCACAATAGGTAAGGTAAGCGAAGAAAAAGCTAGGCTGGTTAAAGTAACGGAAGAATGTTTCTTTAAGGCGATAGAAAATTTAAGAGATGGCAGTCCTTTAGGTGATATTGGTTACAAAGTGCAAACTCACGCAGAAAATAATGGATTTTCAGTAGTAAGGGCGCTAGTTGGTCACGGTATTGGTAAAGATATGCATGAAGACCCTTCTGTACCTAATTACGGGAAGAAAGGCACTGGTATTAGACTTAAAAAAGGCATGACCATTGCTATAGAGCCAATGATTAACGCAGGAGTTTATCAAGTAGATTTTCTTTCGGATGGTTGGAGCGTTCGCACTAAAGATAGAAAACCATCTGCGCATTACGAAAACACTGTTGCTATAACTGACAACGGTGTGGAGATATTAACGTTATGAGCAGGGAAAGGGACATCATAAGCGTGGGCGAAATAGTCCAAAGCCTTGCAGGGCGAGATAAGGGTTGGTTTTTTATAGTATCGTCGATTGATGGCGAATACGTAACCTTGATTGACGGTAAGAAAAGAAGAACTACTAGCCCTAAAAGGAAAAAGCTAAAACATATTAAAAAGGTATCTTCTGTAAGTGAAGAACTTGCAGAGCATATATTAAGTGGAAATCCAATTGGTAACGAAAGGATAGCCAAAGCGATAAAAATCGCAACACAAAAAATACAGGAGGATTAAGTTTGTGTCAAAGGACGACGTAATAGAAACCGAAGGCGTGATAGTAGAAGCATTGCCGAACGCAATGTTCAAAGTAAAATTATCAAACGGTCACGTAATAACGGCACATATTTCGGGAAAGCTTCGTATGCACTATATCAAGATTATTCCCGGTGACAGCGTAAAGCTTGAAATGAGCCCGTACGATTTAACGAAAGGCAGAATAACTTGGCGAAGCAAAAACTAAAAACATAAACGAATTCCAAAGGAGATATTAAAATGAAAGTAAGACCTTCAGTAAAGCCCATGTGCGACAAATGTAAAGTAATTAAAAGAAACGGCAAAGTAATGGTAATTTGTTCTAAGAACAAGAGCCATAAGCAAAGACAGGGTTAATCCCAATTAGTAAAGGAACTCTAAAAGAGTTTCTATCGAAAAAAAGAGCTTTAAGTCAAACTAGCTACCATTCCATAGCGAAAAAACTTAAAGCATTGATATAGATATAAAACATAAAAAACAAGGAGAAAGTTTAATGGCACGTATAGCCGGCGTTGATTTGCCGAATAACAAAAGAGTCGAAATTGGCCTAACCTATATATACGGTATCGGACTAACGACTTCAAGGAAAATCATCAAAGAAACGGGTATTAACCCAGACGTTAGAGTAAAAGATTTGAGTGAAAGCGACGTAGCAAAGCTCAGAGAATATATCGAACACAACCTTCGTGTAGAAGGTGATTTAAGAAGTGAAGTAAGCCTTTCTATTAAGAGATTGATAGAAATCGGTTGCTATCGTGGTGTTCGTCACAGAAAGAACCTTCCCGTTCGTGGACAGAGTTCCAAGAGAAACGCGAGAACCAGAAAAGGTCCGCGTCGTACAGTTGCCAAGAAAAAGACGGCAAGTAGATAACGGAGGTAACTAATAATGGCAGTAGCTAAGAAAATCGTTAAAAAACGTAAAGATGCCAGAAAGGTTGACAAAGGTCAAGTACACATTCAGGCATCGTTCAACAACACTTTAGTAACCATTACCGATATGCAAGGTAATACGGTATCATGGTCAAGTGCAGGTAGCCTAGGCTTCAAGGGGTCAAGAAAGAGCACCCCATTTGCAGCACAAATGGCAGCAGAAGCAGCAGGTAAGGTAGCAAGAGACCAAGGTATGCGTTCGGTAGAAGTATACGTTAAGGGCCCAGGTGCAGGTAGAGAATCTGCAATTCGCGCTCTCACGAACTGTGATATGGAAGTAACTCTTATCCAAGACGTTTCACCAATTCCACACAACGGTTGCAGACCACCCAAAAAACGTAGAGTATAAAGGAGAATAGATAAATGGCTAAATATACTGAATCAAAATGTCGTTTATGTAGAAGAGAAGGTGCAAAATTATTTCTTAAAGGTGAAAGATGCTTTAAGGGTGTATGCGCATTTGAAAAGCGCCCAGTAGCTCCTGGTCAGCACGGTATGGGCAGAAAGAAAGTTTCTGAATACGGAATGCAACTTCGTGAAAAACAAAAATGTAAGAGAATTTACGGCGTGCTTGAAGGACCGTTCAGAAAGTACTATGAAAAAGCAGACCGTATGAAGGGTATTACCGGTGAAAATATGCTTTCACTTCTCGAAAGAAGACTTGATAACGTAATTTTCAGAATGGGTATTGGTTCATCAAGAGCACAAGCTCGTCAGCTAGTAACACACGCACACTTTACTGTTAACGGCAAGAACGTAAATATTGCATCATATAGCGTTAAAGTTGGTGATGAAATTGCTGTAAAGGAAACCAAGAAAGACAACAAGTATTTTGCTGAAATTAAGCAAATGAAAGTTGGTGCAATGCCTAAGTGGTTAGAATTCAATCCCGAAACGTTAACGGGTAAGATTTTAGCTCTTCCAACTAGAGAAGATATCGACATAACGATTGCTGAACACATGATTGTCGAATTGTACTCTAAATAATAACTAAATAAAAAATAAAAATTTTCGATTGGTTTATCGTGGGGGGAAAGTTTTAGTGGTCCACGCTAGAGCACGAATTCCCACGAAACCACAAATCGAAACTATTAAAGGAGAATATTTCTTATGATGGAAATTGAACAACCCAAAATAGCAGTGGAAGAAAATGCAGAGCAAAGTTATGCGAAAGTTACCGTTGAACCGTTAGAAAAAGGTTTTGGCTTAACTTTAGGTAACGCTTTAAGAAGAATTTTGTTGTTAGCTCTCCCTGGAGTAGCAATCACCAACATTAAGTTTGCAGAAGAACTTGGTATTAAACACGAATTCTCAGCTGTACCTAAGGTAAAAGAAGACGTAACCGAAATTATTCTAAACCTAAAGAAAGTAGCAATCAAATCAACTTGTCTCGACAAAGAATATAAAAAGACGGTAAAACTCGTTAAAGAAGGTCCTTGCGTAGTAAAGGCAGGCGACATCGAAGGCGAATCTGAAATCGAAGTATTAAACCCCGACCAGTATATCTGTACGATAGATGAAGGTGGTAAAATCGATATGGAACTTACCGTTGGCAGAGGTCGTGGATATCAGGGCGCAGACGAACATAAAACGGACATCATAGATAATATCGCAATCGATAGCATCTATACACCGGTTAAGAAAGCGTGCTATACCGTTACTGCAACGCGTGTAGGTCAAAGCGTAGACTTTGACAAGCTCGTTCTTGAAGTATGGACGAACGGCGCGTTCTCAGGTCGTGATATCGTAAGCTTAGCAGCTAAAATCTTAGAAGAACACGTAAAAATGTTCGTTGGTTTGTCAGAAGTAGGCAATATTGGAATTTTAGTTCCACCAGAAGAAGATAAGAAAATAAGAATTCTAGAAATGACCATTGAAGAAATGGATCTTTCTGTACGTTCTTATAACTGCTTGAAGAGAGCGAATATTCACACTGTAGAAGATTTAACAAAGAAAACCGAAGACGATATGCTTAAAGTTCGTAACTTAGGCAAGAAATCTCTCGATGAAGTTATCTTTAAACTCGAAAGCTACGGCTTAAAGTTAAAAGACAAGGAGGACTAATCAATGGAAAGGAAATTAGGCGTAAACGCTACGCAAAGACTCGCGCTTATTAAAAATCAGGCTTCTGAACTTTTATGGCACGGCAAAATCACTACTACTGAAGCAAGAGCAAAAGAAGTAGCATCATACGTTGCTAAAATTATTACTCTCGCTGTAAATTCATATACCGACACTATCGAAACCGAAGTTAAGGTTGCAGATAGCAAGGGTAAAGAAACCACCAAAACTCTTATTAAAGATGGTACTAAAAAGCTTAATGCAAGAAGAAAAATCATGACTTTGGTTAACGACTTGCAAGAAGTTAAGGGCTTTAAAGAAAGCAAACCTGATTTCAAAAAGAGAACGGCTGCTATCAAGTATCCACTTATCGAAAAAATCTTTGATGAATACGCACCTAAGTATGCTGCTCGCAAAGAAGAAAAGGGTCAAGGTGGTGGCTACACGAGAATTTACAAGCTTGGCGCACGTAGAGGCGACGCTGCTGAAGTAGCAATCATAGAATTGGTTTAATTAAACACTAAAACACCTGTAAAAATAGCAGGTGTTTTTGTTTGCTAGTCAACTTGACTATTTGCTCGTTCTGTGTTAATATATCTAAGGAGATTTGATATGTTGGATTTTGTATACAATACACCCACAAAAGTATTTTTTGGCAAGGGTAAAGAAAAACAGGTTGGCGAAATTATCAAAAGCTACGGCTATAAGAAAATAATGATGCAGTACGGCAAGGATAGCATTAAAAAGAGTGGCTTATACTATACTGTTATTAGCTCGTTAAAAGAGAACAATATAGAAGTAATAGAATTGGGTGGCGTAGAGCCAAACCCAAAGCTTGAGTTCGTTTATAACGCTATAAAAATAGCAAAAGAAACCAATGTGCAAATGATTTTAGCCGTTGGTGGTGGTAGCGTTATAGATTCTTGTAAATACACAGCACTTGGCGCTGTTACTGATGAAGACGTTTGGGACTTTGCAATGGCAAAAAAAACGCCCAAAACAGCGCTTCCTGTAGGCGTAATTTTAACGCACTCTGCAGCAGGTAGCGAAATGAGCAACTCTGCCGTAATCAGTAATTTAGCGCTTAATATGAAAAAAGGTGTATCAACCGAACTTAATAGATGTAAGTTCGCAATTATGAATCCCGAACTTACTTATTCGCTAAGCCAATATCAAACGGCGTGTGGTATCGTAGATATTATGTCTCATACAATTGAGAGATATTTTAGCGTATGCCCCGAAACAGAACTTACCGATAGTATTGCAGAAGGTCTATTAAAATCTGTAATCAGCGCAGGAAAAACCGTTATGGTAAATCCAAAAGATTATGAGGCAAGGGCAACAATTATGTGGGCATCTAGCTTATCACATAATGGACTAACGGGTTGTGGTAGAGAAAATTACCTAGCCGTGCACCAGTTAGAACACGCGCTAAGTGGCGAATTTGATTGCGTTGCGCACGGCGCAGGTTTAGCTGTTTTGTTTCCAGCTTGGGCAAAATATATCTACAAGTACAATGAAAAGCGCTTTGCAAGATTTGCAAGAAACGTGTGGGGTATAACCGAAACAGACGATAAAAAAGCTTCTATATTAGGCATAGAAGAAATGTCTAAGTTTTTTGCGTTGTTAAAAATGCCAGCAAAATTAACCGATTTTGGCGTGGGGCAAGATAAAGTAGAGAGACTCGCTGAACTTACCACCTTTAATAAAACACGCACGATTAAAAGCTATATTCCACTAGGGTTTGAAGAAATAAAAGAGATTTTCAAACTTTGCTATTAAGTGTAAGAACAAAAATAAAAGCCGACGAAACTTATTCGTCGGCTTTAACTTTATAGCTATTTATTTTTGCTTGGTGTTTTATGCGAATTTTTATTTCGCATTGTGTTTTTCTATTAAATAATAGATAAGTAAGATAGTATAGTGTACTGCTAAGCCAACTGCGATTGCTTTTACAAGGTCAAATATAACGGTAAGGGCAAAGGTGAGCACTAGAACTAATATATCGTTCCATTTTTTAGTTTTAATAACGGCAACAAATTCTCTCCATTCACTCATATTATAAGCAACTATAAATAGAATAGATGCAATAATTGGCATAGGTATATAAGATGCAAGTGGCATTAAAAGTACCAAAACTAGCAATAAAATTATAGCGTGCACCATGCCAGAAAGTGGCGATTTTCCACCGTTTTTAACGTTAGCTGCTGTTCTAGCTATTGCGCCGGTAGCAGGTATTCCACCAAAGAAACCAACTAATAAGTTACTTGTGCCAAGAGCAATAAGCTCAGTATTGGAATTATGTTTATCGCCTATCATTTTATCTGAAACTACGCAAGAAAGTAGAGATTCTATACCTGCAAGTAAAGCTATAGTAAAAGCACTTGGTAGAAGAGCAAGTATTTTTTCGCCAGTAATTTCAGGTAAACTAAAGGACGGGAGATTAGATGATATAGTATAAAGTGAGCCTATTGTATTTGCGCTTATGATTGGGATAAGGCAAACTAAAGAGCCAACTAGAACGGCGATAAGCGAACCAGGAATTTTCTTAGATACCTTTGGCCATAGTATTAAGATTGCAAGGCCAAGTCCACCAATGGCAAACGCCCAAGGGTTAAATGAGGAAATATTTTGTATTACAAGTTTAAGCTTATCCATCGTTTCAATGGCAACTGTTCCATCAGGATAAGTTAAACCCATAAAATCCTTTAGCTGGCCTACTACAAGAGTAACGGCAATTCCTGCTGTAAAACCTATAGTTATGGTGTGTGGTATATATTTTATAAGAGAACCTAACCTACAAACGCCCATAATAACAAGTATGATACCAGCCATAATGGTGGCAAGGAATAAACCATCAAACCCTTCGTTAATGATAATTCCTGCAACGATAGTGGCAAAGGCTGCTGTAGGACCGGTAATATTAACCTTGCTACCACCCAAAAGCGCTGTAACAAATCCAGCAATAATAGCAGTAAAAAGCCCTTTTTCAGGTGGTGCGCCGGAAGCTATTGCAAGGGCAATAGAAAGGGGCAATGCGATAATGGCAACTATTAAGCCTGCAATAATATCAGCTACGTAATCTCTAGTTTTATAGCCTTTAAAAGCGTAAAAAGTTTTTGGTTTAAAAAGATTCATTGTTTTATCTCCTTAATGCCTAAGTATTATATAATAATCACACCAAAAAAGCAATAAAATATAAGCAGAAGAATAAATTTTTTAACGCCATAAACTTGACAATTTAAAAATATTTAGTATATAATTTTATAGGTGTTTTATGATAAAAACAGTATTTATAGATATAGATAATACTTTGCTAGATTTTAATGAAAGTAGTAAAGAATGCATAAGGCAAGCGTTTAACGAACAAGGGTTAGTTTTTGATGAAAACACCTTTCCAACTTTTAAGCGCATAAACGACGAATTGTGGCTTAAAATTGAAAAGGGGGAACTGGATAGGCTGGGGCTACATAAAATCCGTTTTAATCTCGTATTAAACGCTTTGGGTTTAAGTGGAGATGGGGCATTGATTGAAAAGCGCTTTCGTGAAATTCTTTTTGATACGGCTATAGCCATTGACGGAGCAAAGGATATTTTAGAGTATTTAGCTAGTAAATATACCGTTTGCGCTGCAAGCAACGCAATATATTTACAACAAATAAATCGCCTTGCAAAAACAGGGATGTTAGGTTATTTGAAAGAACTATTTATTTCCGAAAAAATGGGCGCAAGCAAACCAACCAAAGAATTTTTCGATATATGCTTTAATAAGGTAAATGCAAAAAAACAAGAGGTCATAATGATAGGCGATTCAATTTCTGCCGATATAATGGGAGCAAAAGAATATGGCTTAAAAACCATTTGGTATAACCATAATAAAGAAGAAAATTCTAAAGGTTATATGGCAGATTATATTGTTGAAAAGTTAAGCGATATAAAGGAGATTTTATAGACTTATGAAAGATAAAATGTTAACTACCAAAAAACTTGTTATAACAGCGTTATTTACTGCTTTAATAGCAGTTGCAACGGTTTCTGTGCAAATACCACTTCCGTTTGGATACGCTAACCTTGGCGATGCTTTCGTGTTGCTATCAGCGTTGATTTTAGGTGGATTATGGGGTGCAACTGCTTCAGGGTTAGGCTCTGCGCTTGCAGACATAATTTTAGGCTTTGCAATCTATGCGCCTGCAACTCTTATAATAAAAGGTTTGGTGGCGTTAGTTGCTAGCTTATTTATAAAAATTTTAGGCAAACACATAAGGTATGATATAATTTACCAAATTATTGCGTGTATAGTTGCTGAATTTATTATGATAGCAGGATATTTCTTTTATGAAGCAGTTGTGCTTGGATACTCTTGGGGGGCAACGGCAAGCATTGTAGGTAACGTTATGCAAGCAACAGTGGGGATTGTAATTGCATTATTAACAATGACTGTGTTTAGCAATAGAAAGATATTCTTGGCTGGTAACCATAGTGAGAAAAAACAAAAAGACGACAAATAAAACGCCTTTAAATAAAGGAAAAATAAAGCCGTGCATTGACAAATGCACGGCTTTTTGTTATACTAAAAGGTAGAACAAAAACAAGGAGAAGAGTTGTGAAAAAACGCGCGCGCTTTTGGGCACAAGATAAAACTATTATCTCACAAAAAGTAAAAGAAGCTTTTTCATCAGTATTGCCAATAACGGTAATAGTGCTTATTCTTTGTTTTTCTATAGCGCCAATAGAAAGTGGAATGTTTTTAGCCTTTATTCTCGGTGCATTCCTAGTAATCGTTGGTATGGGGTTATTTACACTCGGCGCAGATACGGCAATGACGCCTATAGGTGAATATGTAGGCACTTCGGTAATGCGTACGAAAAAGATTTGGATAATTATACCTATTTGCTTTATCGTAGGTGTGCTTATAACCATATCTGAACCAGACTTGCAGGTGCTAGCAACCCAGCTTTCTAAAACCATGGATTCTTGGGCGCTTATTTTAGCAGTAGGCGTTGGCGTTGGCGTATTCTTAGTGATAGCGTTTTTAAGAATTGTATTAAAAATAAGGCTTTCAGTACTACTTATTATCTTTTATCTAGCAGTATTTATATTGTCATTTTTTGTTCCCGATACTTTCGTGCCATTAGCTTTTGATTCTGGTGGGGTAACTACTGGACCAATGAGTGTTCCGTTCATAATAGCAATCGGCACGGGCGTTGCCGCAATGCGTAGTGATAAGGGCGCAGAAACAGATGGATTTGGCTTAACTGCACTTTGCTCTATTGGGCCTATTATTTCGGTAATGATTTTAGGCATTATCTTTAAGCCTGAAAGTATAGATGTTTCCAGCGAACAAGTAACAGTTATAGCAGATTCAAAAGACTTGGTTTGGGTGTTTGCACACGCGCTACCAGACTATATGAAAGATGTTGCAATCGCGCTCTTACCGATAGTTGCATTTTTCTTTATTTTTCAATTGTTTGGGGCTAAACTTACAAGGCAAAATATAATTAAGATAATAATCGGTTTGTTGTATACTTACGTGGGGTTAGTGCTATTTTTACTGGGCGTAAACGCAGGGTTCTTGCCAGTTGGTAGTTGCTTGGGTAAAGCAATAGGTAATCTAACTTATAATTGGATTATAGTTCCTATCGGTATGATAATCGGTTTTTTCGTTGTTGCGGCAGAACCAGCAGTACACGTTCTTACTAAACAAGTATTTGAAATAACTTCAGGTGCAATACCTAAAAAAGCGTTAAGATATAGTCTAATGATAGGTGTTGCAGTATCAGTAGGTATTGCAATGCTTAGAATTTTACTTAATATTCCAATAATGTATTTTCTTATACCTGGCTATCTCATTGCGTTAGTGCTAACGTTTGTCGTTTCTGATATGTTTACGGCAATAGCGTTTGACTCGGGTGGAGTAGCATCCGGTGCAATGACGGCAAGCTTTTTAATGCCGTTAGCTTTAGGCGTTTGTGGTGCAGTGGGTGGCAACGTTGCTACCGAAGGTTTTGGTGTAGTTGCAATGGTCGCAATGACACCACTTATTACAATACAGGTACTAGGCTTAATTTATAAGATTAAAACAAGCAAACTTAAGAAACAAGAAACGATTAAGAAGTCCACCTCTGTTGAAGAGATTATTGAGTAGGGGGCTAACATGTTAGGATTAAGATATTTAGTTACTATAACGAAAAGAGAATTTGAAGAAGATTATTTGGATTTTTTCCGTAGGCACGGTGTTAACAACGTGATAAGTCAGCTTTGCAACGGTACTGCAAGTGAAAGCACGTTAAATTTATTAGGGTTAGAAAAGACTGAAAAGATAATGTTTAGCACGATGATACGCGAAGAAAATCTTGGTGAGATAATAAAAGGCTTGATAGTGGAGATGGATATTTCTTCAGCTGGTAACGGGCTTTCGGCAGTTATTCCATTAGATAGTATAGGTGGTAGTAGTTCGTTAAAATATTTTGCAGGTGAAAATCCAATAGAAAAAAAGGAGAAAGATAGCATGAGTGCGATTGATAGTAAAATCGTTATGATAATAACCATAGTAGATAAGGGTAACACCGAAATTGTAATGGACGCAGCACGCAGTGCAGGTGCAGGTGGTGGAACGGTTGTTCGTGCTAAGGGTACGGGCGCAGAGATAGCAAAGTTCTTTGGCGTGTCTATTAGCGAAGAAAAGGAAATGGTATATATCGTTGCGCGCCGTGATAGCCGTGATAACATTATGAAAGCTATTATGGAAAAAGCAGGCACTAACACTGATGCGCACGGTGTAATTTTTTCGCTACCTGTTGATAGTGTTGTTGGGCTTAAATGTTTTGAAAATATAGTTTAAGGGTGGAAATGAAAGCAGAAAACAACAAAGGCGATTATAGAGTAGAACTTGAGAAAAATGGTGTTTTAGCATTTGTGCCAATTGGCAATAGTATGTGGCCAACGCTAAAGAATCGCAAGCAAACGATTATAGTTGCTAAAAAAACTCAAAAGCTTAAACATTTTGACGTTGCTCTTTTTCAGCGTGAAAACGGTGAGTATATCCTGCATCGCGTTATGCAAACAACAGATGATGGATATATAACTTGTGGCGATAGTCAATTCCGTTTAGAAACTGTTTTAGAAAGTGCTGTTATTGGCGTTATGATGGGTTTTTATCGTGGCAAAAAATTTATTGACGTAAACGATGAAGAATATCTAAAAGAAGTTAAAAAATGGTACGCTAACGAAAAAAGGCGCAAGAAAAAAACCTATAAATTTTACACAAGGCAACGAATTAGGTACAGAATAAAATATATAATTAAGAGATTGTTAGGAAAAAAAGATGTTTGATTTAATTACTCTTGCAAAGAACGCTAAAATGGCGGCGACAGAACTAAATTTAATGGCTGATGAACAAAGAAACGCCGTGCTAATTAAGTCGGCAACTTATTTGCGTGCAGAAAAAGACTATTTAATAAAGGAAAACGCAATCGATATTGAAAATGCTAAGTCGAAAGGCATGAGCGATTCTTTTATTGATAGACTTGCGCTTACCGAAAAGGTTATCGAAGGCATGGCAGAAGGTTTAGAACAGGTTGCTAGTCTTAAAACTTCGCTTGGTAAAATTTTATACGAGTATGAAAATATCGAACAAGACATACAGATTAAAAAGACAACTGTTCCGTTCGGTGTTGTAGGTATTATTTACGAATCTCGCCCAAACGTTACGGCAGATGCGTTTGCTCTTTGTTTTAAGACGGCGAACGCCGTTATTCTAAAGGGTGGAAGCGACTCGTTGCGCTCAAACGTAGCAATCGTTAAGGTGCTAAAAAAGGCATTAAAAGATTTAGGTGTTAACGAAAATGCAGTTTCGGTAATAGAAGACACTTCAAGGGAAACAACGCAAGCGTTTATGAAGCTTAATGGCTACGTAGACCTGCTAATTCCACGTGGTGGCGCATCTTTAATAAAAACAGCCGTGGAAAACTCTACTATTCCAATTATTGAAACGGGAACGGGCAACTGTCACGTTTACGTTGATGAATATGCCGATATCGATATGTCAGCAGAAGTGATTTTTAATGCTAAAACTCAGCGTTACAGCGTTTGTAATGCCTGCGAATCTTTAGTGATACACAACGCTATTATTGGAAAAGCTCTTCCAAAAATTGCTGAAAAGCTAAAAGAAAAACAAGTGGAAATTCGCGCAGATGAAAAAGCTATTGAATTTATAAAAGATTATCCCTATCTAAAACCTGCTACTCATGAAGATTTTTACACCGAATACGGTGGTGCGATAATCTCGGTTAAGACGGTAGAGAGTTTAGAGCAAGCAATTTCGCATATTAACGAACATAGCACGCATCACTCTGAATCAATAATGACGAGTGACCAAGCTTGCGCTGAAAAGTTCTTAAATAGCATTGATTCTTCTTCGGTGTATTGGAATGCTTCTACACGATTTACTGATGGATTCGTGTTTGGTCTTGGTGCAGAAATAGGCATAAGCACACAAAAACTTCACGCACGTGGACCTATGGGACTAGATGCACTAGTTACAAGTAAATATATTGTTAAGGGCAACGGCTCAATTAGAAAATAGTTTAAGTAAAATAAAAGGGAACTGCTAAAAAGCAGTTCCCTTTCTTATTTATTTTATTACATATTGTAGTATTTATCAAATTCAGCAGGGTGTGGGATTGCTGAAAGTTGACGACACTCTTCCTTTTTAGAAGCGATAAAGTTCTTTATCAATTCTTCGGGGAATACGCCACCTGCTGTTAAGTAATCGTGGTCGTTTTCAAGGGCAATTAACGCTTCATCAAGCGAAGTTGGTAAATGTTTTAATTTAGCCTTTTCTTCATCGCTTAAGTGGTATAGGTTAACGTCATATGGCCCCCAGCCATTAGCGTGTGGGTCAATCTTGTTTTTAATTCCGTCCAGCCCAGCCATCAAAATTGCAGCGTAACAGAAGTATGGGTTACACGTTGCATCAGGGTTGCGAAGTTCAAAACGACGCTTATCAGGCGATTTTGCGTATGCAGGGATACGAATTACTGCACTACGGTTAGAAGTTGCGTAACCAACTGTTACTGGTGCTTCGAAACCAGGGATAAGTCTCTTAAACGAGTTTGTGCTTGGGTTGGTTATTGCGCAAAGCGAACTGATGTGTTTAAGTAGTCCACCCATAAAGTAGTGTGCCGTTTCACTTAAGCTAGCATAGCCGTTGTCATCTGAGAAAACTGGCTTGCCATCTTTTAATAAAAGCATATGCACGTGCATACCACTACCAGCTTCGCCGTAAATGGGCTTAGGCATAAAGGTAGCGCTCTTGCCATACTTTAACGCTGTGTTGTGTATAATGTATTTAATCATCATAGTGGCATCTGCCATTTTAGACATTACGCCAAGCTGTGGCTCGATTTCAAACTGACCAGAAGCTGCAACTTCGGGGTGGTGGTAGTTGATTTCTATACCCATATCTTTCATGTGCATACACATTTCACTACGGCACTCATAAGCTTTATCAAACGGCTTTGCAATATGGTAAGCCTTTTGCTTTGGCACGATAACACCTTGTCCTTCAACAGCGCTGTTCCAGTAAGATTGAACAGCATCTAAAGAAACGCCAATGCTGTTTGGTTGAACTTCCCAACCAACTTGGTCAAAAAGATAAAATTCAAATTCAGGAAGAATAAGCATAGTATCAGCAATTCCAGAATCTTTCATATATTGTTCTGCAGCGATAACGATATTTCTTGGGTACTGAGCTAGTGGGCGGTTCTTATCTTTTCCTATAATCATAGCGTTACCCGTCATAGAAAGGGTGGGGATATCGCAGAACGGGTCTATAACGGCAGTATCAGGGTCTGGGATAAACACCATGTCGCTCTTTTCAACCACAGCATAACCGTAGTTAGAAGCGTCGAAACCGATACCACTTTTTAAGGTTTCTTCAGAAAAGTTTTCTGCAGGGATAGTAACGTGGCGAAATTGACCGTTCACGTCTACCATCTTAAAATCGACCATTTTGATATCTTTTTCTTTGATAAGTTTGATAATTTCACTAATGCTTTTTGCCATAAAAATTCTCCAATAAATAAAATTTATTATTAAAGCCTAAAGACTTTTTTAATCAACAATATCATAACCACGCAGATAGGTGTTAGGAATTTTATTTTTTAAAACACCACGATAAATAAGCGCAGTTTGGTTATCTACTTCTGAAAGGTCTTTTTGAATACAAGTATCCGATAACTTAAACCTTTGCAGAAAATATTTTTTCGCACCTGCAATCCAATCGGCAATTTTTTCTATATTTTCTATTTTGTGATATTGATAAATTAAAGTTGTGCGAAATTCGTAATCAACATTTTCAGTCAAGAAAAAGTCCACTGTTTTTTCCACGTTTGCCGTGTCAAATTTATCAAAACCAATAATGCAAGCGTAATCTTCACGGTTATTTTTAATATCCATAGCAAAGTAATCGCAAAGCCCATTTTGATGCAAAAGCTTAACCATATTTGGATTAGTTCCGTTGGTATCAAGCTTTACAGAATAACCCAAGTTTTTAATTTTTTCAATAAAGCTAGGTAGGTCTTTTGCAAGCGTGGGCTCTCCACCAGATACGCAAACGCCATCTATAATACCTTTTCTTTTATTGAGAAAAGAAAAAATCTCTTCTTCAGAATAATGTGGCAGGGAAGAGTAATCTAAAACGAGCTGAGAGTTATGGCAAAAACCACACTTAAAATTGCAACTCCCAGTAAAAAGAGTTGTTGCAACTTTGCCATCATAGTCCACTAAGGACATTTTTTCCATGCCAAGTATTTTCATAAACGCTAAACCACAACAAAAACATAATATTTTGTTTATCTAATTATACCCCTTTATGTATTTGCTTGTCAAATAAAATTAAATATGGTATCATATATAACAAGGATACTTAATGTGAAAGCAGTAATTCAACGCGTTCTAGATGCTAATTTAAAAGTTGATGGCAAATTAGTTTCTCAAATAGGTCAAGGTTACGTAATTTTTTTAGGTGTAAAAAAAGGCGACACTACGGCAGACGCAGATTTTTTTATCAAAAAAATTCCATCATTACGTATTTGTGAAGATGAGAACGGCAAAATTAACAAGTCTATTGTAGACGTGGGTGGGGAAATTTTACTTGTTTCCCAGTTTACCTTATATGCGAACACTTCTCACGGGAATAGGCCTGATTTTCTAGATGCAGAAGCTCCTAATAAAGCTAATGAATTATACGAATACGTTGCTAAAGGCTTAATTAGTCAAGGGTTACCAGTGCAACTAGGTGTGTTCGGTGCTGATATGAAAATAAATCAAACAAACGACGGGCCGTTTACCGTCATGCTTGAAAAGTAGAAGGGTAATTATGAAAAAAATAGGCAAAAGATTTGATATGTATAGAAAGCCGAATAAGCCTAGGTGGTACTTAAAGATAGTAGAAGCCGTGGCTGTTCCTTTCTTTATGATAACGGGAAGGGCTAAGGTAAAGACGGATAAGCAGGTTAAAAAGATAAAAGGCCCGTGCTTTATCCTAGCAACACACCAGTCTTTTATGGACTTCCCAATGATACTAAAAGGTATAAGGCCAAAAAACACAACATGGGTAATGTCGGTAGAAGAATTTCGTCGTGGCGTTTGGCTAATGGGTGGCGTTGGTGGTATACCAAAGCGTAAGTTTACTCACGATATAGTAACGGCGAAACATATCTTATATACCTTAAAAAAGATGAATTATACCTGCACTATTTATCCAGAAGCTCGATTTGAGTTTGCAGGAATAAACGAGCGTATTGATGGTGCGTTAGGTAAAATGTGTAAGCTAGCAGGCGTGCCTGTTGTTATGTGTATGACAAACGGCAACTTTATCAATAGTCCACAATGGAGCAAGCACCCTTATAGAAAGATTCGCCAAGAATCGCATTTGTACGTGTTGTTAACACCTGAAGAACTTAAAGAGATGAGCGCAGAGCAAATTCAAGAAAGAATTGAAAAGGCGTTTGTTAAGGACGAATATAAGTGGCAGGTGGAAAACAACTTGCACGTTAAATGTAAACAGCGTGCAGACGGTTTGCACAGCATTTTATATAAATGCCCACACTGTGGCAAAGAATTTGAAATGCAAAGTGCTGGCACTATGTTATGGTGCAACGCTTGTGGCGCTAAGTGGGAAATGGATACGTTAAGCAGGCTAAATGGCATCAATACCGACAAAGGCTTTTCACACATACCTGATTGGTATAGATGGGAAAGGGAAGAAGTTAGAAAAGAAGTTCGTTCAGGCAAATATCATTTTGAAGATACGGTTAGAGTAGAAGATTTCTATTCAACGCGTGCTGGGTTTATACATGTTGCCGATGGCACTATTACACATGACCAAAATGGTTTTACTATAACGGGAACTACGCTTGAAGGAAAGCCGTTTAACGTAAACAAACCGGTATCTTCAATGTACTCTGCTCACGTTGAGTTCAATTTCTTGAACCGTGGCGATTGCATTGATATTGCAACTGATGAAACAAGTTACTTTGTGTTCTTAAAACAGGCTAAAAATCATCTAACTAAAATACACTTTGCGACCGAAGAACTTTACGATTACTACGTAAAAGAAAAAGCTGAAATACAGCAAACGGTGTAGTAAAAGGATGCAAAAAAACAAAACGCGTTTAGGTAGAACCTGAACGCGTTTTTTATACCAAAATAAATTTATCTTTTTGTAAACACCATAATTAGTAGGTATGAAGCGTAGATTATCATTACAACTCCAAGCATTATAGAAGAGAATTCTATAAATCCGGGAACAAACTTTAAGCACAAACCAAGAGCTAAAACGGCAATGCCAACTATAAGTTCTGTAATAAAAATCGTATTGTTGTTTTGTGAAAGCTTTTTCAAGATAGCATCAACAATTACTACAGCGCCCACAATAACAAGCAACCAAGGCACAAAACCAAAAAGTATACTCGCAAGGCAATACTCAATAAATAATATGCCAAGTGCAATAATCGTTGCCCCAATAATACCCGTGTAGTTAAGCGTTGTTTTCTTATTAGTTGCCGTGCTAAATATTGAAGCCCCACCGGCCACGATAATGCAAGCACCAATAATATAGCTAAGCGCATTTAATCCCATTGCAAGTGAAAAGCAAAATAAAATGCCAACGACTAATAAAACTACTGCGATGATTATCGTTTTTGTTTCCTTACTAATCATTTTGTTTTCCATAACACACTCCTAAAATCGTTACTAACACATATTATATGTAGAAATAAATAAAATAGTTAAAAATTCACGTTACTTAACTAAATTTATTTATAATTATTACCAAAATAAACCATTTAATACAAAAAAGTTGCGCACTGGCAACTTTTGTATTATTTACTGGCAACTTTTGTATTATTTTTTGTTTATTTCAGAGCCTAACAAACTCTTTTTTTCTTTATACTCTTCAAGCGCTAAAGCAAGCTGGTCACCACAAGAAGTATTACTTCTGCACTTAATGCCTTTAAGAACGGAAATAACTTCGTCAATATTTTTTCCGTCTACAAGTTTTGCAACGGCTTGAAGGTTGCCACTGCAACCACCTATAAATTTTACGTTTTTTACTTGATTATCTTCGGTTACGTCAAAAAGAATTTGTCTTGAACAAGTTCCTTTGGTCATATAAGTTTGCATAAATATTCTCCTAATTAGTCAACTAGATTTTCATAAACGTTGCGATAAACGTCTGCAGCTTTTTCGCCCCATTTCTTGTAAATATCTTTAGCAATTTGCCTGTTGGGTACTACTAACTTTAATTCAAGTACGGGTTGGGCTGGTTCTATTATTTTTAAGTATACGGTGTAAGTACCATCTTTATTCATAAAATAATCTGCTACGCACTCTTGCTTTCTGCGATATTTTGCTCGGTTTGATTTAACAAACAGCGAAATAGCTTCACGCGTAGAGGCAGGTATGTTTATAAAAAAGTTGGCAAGGCAAATGCGCCCATCTGGGGTAATAGTATATAATGGTTCGCCGGCGTTGCCAATATTGTAAATCCAACCACAATCTAGTAGCTGGTTTAAGATTGGCTGGCAATCCATATAGGCAAGCCAGTTATTTGAAGAACAGCACATATCAAGAACCGTGTTTTCAGACAACGGAACTTCCATCTTATCAAAGACGAAAAGAAGTATTAACTTGTTAAGTGAAGAATCTCCTTTAACTTGCATTACCCAATTCTACTCCATATTACTGTTTTTTATTGTAACATAAAAGCCAACAATTTTCAATGTATTTGGTGAAAATTTTGTAAAAATTAAGAAAAAAACTTTATAAATGTATGGAAAATATGCTATAATGTAAAAAAACATATCTAGGAGATAAAGTTTTGACTATACGTGAACAATTAGATGCGTTTATAGAGCGCACCGATGAACTTATAGACAGTAAATACATCTTAGCAGATATTAAAATAGTAAATTTGCTTAAAACGATAGCAAGTTCTGATACTTTGCTTGCGATTTTTAAGAACTGCCTAACTGATTTTGATTATTCGCTAGCTCAAAAAAAATACTTTGTAAAGAGCAGGTATTTATCAAGTGATAAAGGGGAGTTTGTTCTTCCTCCAAACTCAAGAGAACTTTTGGCATTCATCTTTAACGTTCTAGTTGATATTGATGCTAAACGCATAGACTTTGCTACTTTCTTAAATAAGTATTTTTACGTTGACGGTAGTTTTTCTGCTGGATACGATGCGTTTATAAATGCAATGATTAAACCTTTTAAACATTCTGTAAAAATGCTTATGGAAAGCGTGATAGAAGGTAAACTTCAAAACCCCGTAGATGCACTTGTTGAAGAAGAAGAGCGCAAGGCAAAAGAAAAGGCAGAAGAAGAAAAAGAAATCTTAAAACAAAAAGAACTTCTTGAAAAAAGCTATGGATTAAGCGTTAAAAAGATAAAAGAGCTACTCGTTGCTGATAAACAAAAAGTTAAAAATAGTAAGATTAGTTTAGAAGAGCAAAAAAACATTATGCTTGTTATAGATATGTTGGCAAACGTAATAGAAAGTGAAGATAAAGATGCTATCTGCTATGCTTTTTTAGCTTATAAGTATATGGCAAAAGTTCATAAAATTACGTTCTTTGGCAGAATAAAAAAAATCAGCACGCTTATTAAGGATATAGTTAAATGAATTTAACTGAAAAAACTAAAAGTGAATCTTACTTTTATAAAGGTAAGATTTTAAATGTAAGGAAAGACCAAGTAGTACTTCCAGACGGGAAAGAAGCTGTAAGAGAAATTATAGAGCATAGTGGTGGCAGTGCAGTTCTTTGCCAAAAAGATGGCAAGGTTTTACTAGTAAGACAGTATAGGTACGCTTATCAACAAGAAATGCTAGAAATCCCAGCAGGTAAACTTAACCAAGGCGAAGACCCAATGGAAACTGCTGTTCGCGAGCTTGAAGAAGAGTGTGGTATTAAAGCAGAAAAGGTAGAACTACTTTATGAAGTTTATCCTACCCCTGGCTATTCAAACGAAATTATTAGGATTTATCGTGCGATAGAGTTCCATCAAACAAAAGCACAACTTGACGAAGGAGAGTTTTTATCTGCTGAGTGGATTGAGCTGGAACGCATTAAAGAAATGCTAAAAAATAAAGAAATTAAGGATGCAAAGACGTTGATTGCGCTATCAATCGCAATTCATGAAAGTTAATAACTATAAAAGAAGGACAACTATGAAAAGAACTGACGTAAGGAACGTGGCAATCATTGCGCACGTAGACCACGGTAAAACAACGCTGGTCAATGAAATGTTAAAACAAGGTGGTGTTTTCCGTTCTAACCAAGAAGTAATGGATAGAGTTATGGACTCGGGCGATTTAGAGCGTGAACGTGGGATAACTATACTAGCAAAAAATACTTCGGCATTTTATAACGGAGTAAAAATCAATATAGTAGATACACCTGGACACGCTGATTTCGGTGGAGAAGTTGAGCGTGTGCTTAAAATGGTAAACGGCGTTCTCGTTTTGGTTGATGCGTGTGAAGGACCAATGCCTCAAACCCGTTTTGTAATGCAAAAGGCACTAGAGCTCAATCACAAACTGATAATTGTTGTAAACAAGATAGACCGTCCTGATGCAAGGCTTTCTGAAGTTCAGGACGAAATTTTAGAATTGCTTTTTGATTTAAATGCCAATGATGACCAAATCGAAAGTCCAATAATTTTCTGTTCTGGTAGAGCAGGTACTGCAAGTACTGACTGCAAGGTTCAAGGCACAGACCTAAAACCACTATTTGATGCTATAATAAATCATTTTGAACCACAAGAAGTAGAAATGGAAGAACCTTTCCAAATGCTAGTATCATCAATCGACTATAACGAATACGTAGGCAGAATAGGTATAGGAAGAATAGAACGTGGTAAAATTGCAATAAACCAAGACGTGCAGACCTGTAACTTTAACGTAACGGGTAAAGAAATAAAAGGTAAACTAGTTAGTATATATCAAATAGAAGGTTTATCTAGAGTATCTGTTGAAAATGCAAAAGCAGGTGATATAGTTTGCGTAAGTGGGTTAGAAAACATATCTATTGGCGATACTATTTGTTCGCCTGAATTAGTAGAGCCCGTTCCTTTCGTTAAAATTTCCGAGCCAACGGTAGAAATGCTATTTTCTGTAAACGATAGTCCGTTTGCAGGTAAGGAAGGTAAATTCGTAACCACTCGCCATTTAAGAGATAGATTGTTTAAGGAAATGTTAAAAGACGTTTCATTGCGCGTAGAAGAAACTGATTCTGCAGATTCGTACAGGGTTTGTGGTAGGGGTGAAATGCACCTTTCAATTCTAATTGAAACCATGCGTCGTGCAGGTTATGAATTCCAAGTTGGCGCGCCAAAGGTAATGTATAAAGAGCAAGACGGCGTAACGCTAGAGCCTATGGAAAGGCTGGTTGTAGACGTTCCAGAAGATAAAACCGGTAGTGTTTTTTCAAGTATGGGCGTTAGGAAAGGCGAGCTTTTGCAGATGGAAAACATCGGTAGCAGAATAAGGCTAGAGTTCAAAGTCCCAGCCCGTGGACTTTTTGGGTACAAGAGCCAATTTTTGACCGAAACGCGTGGTGAAGGTGTGTTTAATACATTATTCTATGGTTATGAAGAGTTTAAGGGGGAAATAGAACGTCGTTCAACAGGCTCGCTAGTAGCATTTGAAACGGGTGAAGCCGTAACCTATGGACTTTTTAACGCACAAGGCAGGGGGCAACTCTTTATTGGTGCAGGCACTAGCGTATACGAAGGTATGATAGTAGGTGTTTCGCCAAAGAACGAAGATATTAGCGTAAACGTTTGTAAAAGAAAGCACCTAACCAATACTCGTGCATCAGGCTCGGATGATGCACTTCGTTTAGAAACTCCTAAAATTATGAGTTTAGAAGAAGCGATGGAGTTTATAAACGACGATGAAATGTTGGAAATCACTCCTAAAAATATTCGTTTGAGAAAGAAAACGCTCAATACCGAAATGAGATTAAAAAGAAAAGCACGTGGCTTAGAATAAACCAAAAAAACAAAGCGCTGTTAATAACGGCGCTTTTTTATTTGAGTTGTTATAAAGAGTGCAATTTATTATTATATATATAGTGCAATTCGTTGACAAATAAAAAAGAAAGTATTACAATCTTTAAGGTTAATCAAGATACCAAAGATTGTTGTGGAGTAAAGATTATGGAAATACTTTTCAGCCTATCAGTTGCACTATTCGCAGGGCTAATGTTATCACGTTTAGCAAAACTTGTAAAACTTCCTGCAGTAACAGCATATTTAGTTGCAGGAATACTAGTTGGCCCATTTTGTTTAGGTGCTTTTAATGTTCAAGGGCTTGGTTTTACAGTTAGCGATATAAAAACTAAATCGTTTGCACTTATTTCAGACGTTGCATTAGGTTTCATCGCTTTCTCAATAGGTAATGAGTTTAGGCTATCTCAACTAAAAAGCATAGGAAAATCAGCAACTACAATAGGTATTTTACAGGCTGTAATAACTACTATTCTTGTAGATTTTGCATTGATAACCTTGCATTTTATTATTCCAGATAAACTTTCTTTAGAAGCGGCAATCGTTCTAGGTGCAGTAGCTTCTGCAACAGCACCAGCCGCAACTTTAATGGTAGTAAGGCAATACAAGGCAAAGGGCCCTGTAACTGACACACTTCTTCCCGTAGTTGCACTTGATGATGCTGTTGGTTTGATTTTATTTTCAGTATCGTTCGGTATTGCAAAAGGTATGCTTTCAGGTACTGTAAGCGTTGTTTCTATAGTAGTTGAGCCACTCATTGAAGTTGTATTATCGATAGGACTAGGGGCGTTGATGGGATATTTGTTTACTTTCTTTGAAAGGTTTTTCCACTCACGTTCAAAACGTTTATCAATGTCGGTAGCGTTCGTTTTCTTAACGGTAGGTGTTTCAATGCTTAAGTTTGAAATAGCTGGAGTGCACGTTGCATTTTCATCGCTACTTTCTTGTATGATGCTCGGTACGATTTTCTGTAATATATGTGATTTTTCAGAAGAACTTATGGATAGGCTAGACCGTTGGACAGCACCGATATTTATCTTATTCTTCGTGCTAAGTGGTGCAGAGCTTGACCTTTTAGTGTTAACAGACGTGTTAATTGTTTTAGTTGGCGTAGTGTATATAGTTTTCCGTTGTTTAGGAAAATACTATGGCGCAAACTTATCTTCAAGGCTATCAAAAGCGCCTGCAAACGTTACAAAATATTTAGGTATAACACTATTCCCACAAGCTGGTGTTGCGCTAGGTATGGCAATAAAAGCTTCTGATGCTGTTTATGGATTGGGTGCAACAGGCGCAATCGTTGCAAATATTACCTTATTCTCGGTGCTTATTTACGAACTATTCGGTCCGTTCTTAACAAAAATTGCATTGTCAAGAGCAGGTGAAATTGACCACGAAGGTAAGGTTAGTGCTCGTACTCCAGATAAGACAGTTGAACAAAATTAAAATAACAAATTTAAAAGTAAAAAAAGGTCGGCAATTGCCGACCTTTTTAATTGTAAAAATAATTATCTATTGTTAATAAGTTTGGTAAGTTCAATTGGGTCAAGTTTAACGCCATCTTTGAATACGCGCATATTGCCTGAAGCAATTTCATCGATAAGGATAACTTCGCCGTTATTGTAACCAAATTCAAACTTAATATCCCAAAGGTCGCAACCGATAGTCTTTAAGTCGTCAGCAACAATTTTGGTAATTTTTAAGGTTTGTTCTTTCATGCTATTGAACATATCGTAATCCATAACTTTTAAAGCATTAAGACCTTCAGCAGTAACTAGTGGGTCGCCCTTAGCATCGTTCTTAAAAGTACATTCAACGTAACCACCATCGAGCACTGTACCGTCTTTAATATATTCGCCATATCTCTTAATAAAGCTACCAGTAGCAACTAAACGACAAATAACTTCTAAACCATTGCCACCTTGAGCTTTGCCAAAGTTTTCAGCAGGGAGCACTTCCATAGTAGCGTTATCTAGGTCAGCTGAAACGTAGTGGGTTTTAATACCTGCTTTTTTAAGCATTTCAAAGTAGTATACTGATGATTTAAGGTTAGCTTTGCCGATACCTTCGATAGTAAGACCAACGCTGTTTTCACCTGGGTCAAAAACACCGTCTTTACCAGTGCAATCATCTTTAAATTTAAGCAACACGTTGCCGTTTTCAAGTTGATAAACGTCTTTTGTTTTACCTGCATAGAGTTTTTTCATGTATGTATCTCCGTAAAAATAAAATACTTATTAAAAATTATTTAACGATAATTATTATAACAAATAAACTTCAATATTTCAATAATATAAAAGCTATAAAATTAAAAAATATATTAGTTTTTCTTATACTTATATAAAATTTATAATTTTTCCACGCTTATAACCTTTAAAACCTTGCCTGTAACCACAAAACGAAGATTAAAGCTAGCAAACTTCATGCCGTATTCTCTTTGGTCATCTTGATAAGATGGTCTTGGGTCTTCCTTTAAGCAATCAATAAGCGCAGTTTGTTTATCTTTTGGGATTAATGATAAAAGTTCACTTGGGAAATTTACTTGCAAATGATAATCTTTATGTTCATCAGCATATCCACCAACAGCATCAACGTGGTTGTCTGTAAAAGGCAAATAAGGTTTAATATCATAAATGGGTGTTCCGTCAACTAGGTCTGCGCCCGAAACGGTGAGAGAATTGTCACTATTTACGCTTATTAGCTTAACCGAAGATAAGCCAAGCCCATTAGGTCTAAACGGCGCACGGCTAGCAAATACACCTATCTTAGTGTTACCACCAAGTCTTGGTGGGCGAACGGTAGGTGAGAAGGTAGAGTTATCGCATAGCGAAAACCCAAAAATCAACCATAAATGTGAAAATCCATCAATTCCACGAATAGCATCTGGCGTATTATACTTATCAATAAAAATAATTTTTGCAGTTAAAGAGTGTACTCTGCCACTTTGGCGAGGCACCCCAAATTTTTCGGGAAAATCAGTTTTTATATATGCAATAGGTTTAATTGTTAGTTGGTCCATAGTTTAATTATATCGTGTTTTTTATTTTAAATCCACAAAAAACGCAGTAAAATTACAGCTTTATAAACTTATTTAATATTGACATCATATAATAACTGTGATAAAATAATAAAAAAAGACCAAAGATGAGTTATGGAAATAGTTTTATTAACGGCGCTAGGCGTAGGTGGTGCAACCGTAATAGGTGCGCTAATCGGCTTTATATTTAAGAATTTAACTCATAAATTTTCAGACATAGTATTATCTCTGGCCTCGGGCGTGATGCTAGCAGCTGCAGTTTTAGGGTTGATAATTCCATCAATTGAGCATGGTGGAAAGTTTGCTATTTTAATAACAATAGCAGGCATTTTTGTCGGTGCAGTTTGCTTGAACTTAATAGATAAATTAGTGCCACATATGCATAAATTTGTGGGCGTAGATGGGGAAAGCCACAACAATAAAAATCTTAGTAAAATACTGCTTTTTGTGTTAGCAATTGCAATACATAATTTCCCAGAAGGTATCGCTGCCGGCGTTGGCTTTGGCTCTGGAAACACTACGCAAGCGCTTATTATTGCAGGTGGTATAGCTTTGCAAAATATTCCGGAAGGTATGGTTATAATAGGACCAATGCTATCGGCTGGTGTAAGCAAGAAAAAAACTTTTATAATAGCATTAATTACAGGGCTTGTTGAGGTTGTTGGAACTTTTATAGGATATTTTGCCGTAAAGCTTGCATCGGTTATATTACCATTTGCATTAGCTTTTGCTGGTGGAACTATGCTTTACGTAATTAGCGATGAAATGATACCAGAAACTCACTCACACGGCTCGGAAAGGGGCGCAACTTACGCGCTACTTTTAGGATTTTGTTTAATGCTTGCAATGGACGTTTTATTGGGATAGTTTAGATTTATAAAAATAAAACTTCGACTATTATTTAGTCGAAGTTTTTTTAATAATCCCAATTTGGAATATATTTTATATCAGCGCTTTGTTGCTTTTGGTAATACATATTTTTAATGCCAAGTGAAAGTGCGTAGTCAATTACGCTATCGTATTCTCGTTTTGTAATAGGGCGTTGCAATTCCTTAAAGTTTTTAATTTCCCCAAACGGAGTGTATTGGCTCATAAGATTGATATAAGCATTATCTTTTATTGTTGAAAACCAATCTAAAATATTTTTACTATCTGATATTCCAAGTGGCAACACTAAATGCCTTACTATTACACCACTTTTAAGCAATCCGTCTTTAACGACAAACGGTTTGGATTTTGCCATAAATTCAATGGCTTTTGATGCAATTTCAAAATAATCGCTTTTACCAGTATAACGATTAGAAATGCTAGGCGAAAAGAATTTTATATCAGGCAAATAAACGTCAACGTAGTCATTTAATTTTTCTAAAATTTCTATTTTCTCATAACCGTGAGTGTTGTATACGATAGGGATTTTAGGTTTGTAAACTTCAAGCGCTTCGATTATTTTGTTTGAGTAATGCGTAGGGTTAACAAGGTTGATATTGTGCGCGCCATCGTCTTCTAGCTTCTTAAAAATATCTGCAAGTTCGCTAAAAGATATATCTTTTCCACGTTGGTTTCTAGATAGCTCATAGTTTTGGCAGAACACGCATTTAAGCGAGCATCCACAAAAGAAAACCGTGCCCGAGCCATTAGTGCCACTGATTAAGGGTTCTTCAAACGGGTGTAGATAATATTTTGCAATTCTAACCGTATCACTTACTCCACAAAAGCCTTTGCCGTTTATTCTGTTAATGCCACAATCGTTAGGGCAAAGTTTACAAAAATTATTCAAGTTCAAACGCTCCCGTATATAATTGATAATACTTGCCCTTTTGCTCTATTAGTTGGTTGTGTGAGCCACGTTCAATAATTTTACCGTTATCTAAAACCATTATTACGTCAGAGTTTTGTACAGTAGATAGCCTGTGCGCGATAACAAAAACTGTTCTTCCTTGCATAAGTCTATCAGTGCCTTTTTGAACAAGCGCTTCCGTTCTAGTATCAATAGAAGAAGTAGCTTCATCTAAAATCATAACAGGCGCGTTTTTAACGGCTGCACGGGCAATAGATAAAAGCTGCCTTTGTCCTTGAGAGAGATTTCCACCATCGGCAGTAAGCATGGTATTGTAGCCGTTAGGTAGCCTTGTAATGAAGTCATGCGCGTAAGCAAGCTTTGCCGCTTCAACACATTCTTCGTCGGTAGCTGAAAGCCTGCCGTAACGAATATTTTCCATAACTGTTCCTGTGAATAGGTTAGTGTCTTGTAAAACTATACCAAGCGAACGGCGAAGGTCGGCTTTTTTAATCTTGTTTATATTAATTCCATCGTACCTAATCTTGCCATCTGCAATATCGTAAAACCTATTTATAAGGTTAGTAATAGTAGTTTTACCTGCGCCCGTTGCGCCAACAAAAGCAATTTTTTGCCCAGGATTAGCATGTAAACTAACGTCGTGAAGAATAATTTTTTCGTGGGTGTATCCAAAGTCTACGTTGAACATTTGTATATCGCCTTTAAGTTCGGTATAGGTTATAGTTCCATCGGTTTTATGGGGGTGTTTCCACGCCCAATGCCCAGTGCGTTCTTTTGTTTCTGTAATAACCCCGTTTTCATCAATATTGCATCTTACAAGTGTAACGTATCCGTCGTCCGTTTCAGGTTCTTGGTCTAGCAGTTCAAATAACCTAGATGCACCAGCAAGCCCCATAACGATAGAATTTATTTGTTGAGAAGATTGCGCGATTTGACCAGTAAATTGCTTACTTATAGGTAAGAATGCAATTATCGTGATTAAAAAAGTTGCTGGCGATTCAACAACGCCTAATATTGTAACGTTTTTAACGCCTAATGCGATTAAAAGCCCACCTATAAACGCTAAGAGTACGTATAAGATATTGCCTAAATTACCCATAATAGGCATTAAGATATTAGCAAAAGTATGTGCGCTGGTAGCGTCTTTACAAAGTTTATTATTTTTAGCTTCAAACTTTTCCACGCTTTCATTTTCATGGCAGAAAACTTTTACTACTTTTTGCCCTTGAATCATTTCTTGAATGTAACCTTCTTCTTCACCAAGTGAGATTTGTTGCTTTACGAAAAACTTAGAACTGTTTCCACCAACGACTTTAGTTACTAAAGACATCAGAAAAACACCAAAAAACATTACAAGTGATAACCATATACTAGAAGTTAACATTATAACTAAAAGTGTTGTAACGCTTATTAGCGAAGAATAAAGGTTAGGTATGCTCTGAGAAACAAGCTGTCTAATCGCATCGGTGTCGTTGGTATAAGAGCTCATTATTTCGCCCGTTAAGTGCGTGTCAAAGTATCTTATCGGCAAAGCTTGCATTTTGTTGAAGACTTTAGTTCTTATTTGATGCAAGTAGTTTTGTGTAACCTTTGCCATTGTTCTGGTTTGTATAAAGTTGCAAAGTATTGAAGTAAAATAAACCGTTCCCATAATAACGAATAGGGTAATTAAAGGCTTAATTACGGCAGATAAACTGCTATCTAATCCGTCTTGAATTATTAAAAGTAAATTTTTCAAAAATACCGAAGATGCAACGCCGGTTATCGCGCTTATAGTAATGCTAGAAAGAACGATTACAAGGTGTTTTTTATTTCCTAAAAACAACATGCTCAGCACGCGTTTCATCGTGCCTTTTTTAGCTTTTGGTTTAGGTCCACTACGTAAATTTTTGCCCACACGGCCAATTGACATGCCTCTTGCCATTATAATGCACCCCCTTGATTTTTTCCATTAACGTTATTTTGAGAATTAAATAATTCTTGATAAATAGCATTTTCCTTAATTAGCTGGTTGTGGTTACCTATTGCTTGAATTTTGCCACCGTCCATAATTATAATCTTATCAGCATCTTGAACAGATGCTATTCTTTGTGCGATTATTATCTTTGTGGTTTCTGGTATATATTGCTTAAATGCATTTCTAATTAAAGCATCAGTTTTAGTGTCCACAGCGCTAGTAGAATCGTCTAGTATAAGAATTTTAGGTTTCTTTAGTAACGCTCTTGCAATACATAATCTCTGTTTTTGTCCACCAGAAACGTTAACCCCACCTTGTTCAATATAATGGTCATATTTTTCGTTAAAGTTATTTATAAACTCATCTGCTTGAGCTAGCTTGCACGCTTCAATAATTTCTTCGTCGGTAGCATCCTTGTTTCCCCAACGCAAATTTTCCTTTATAGTTCCTGAAAAAAGCACGTTTTTCTGTAAAACCATGGATACGGCATTCCTTAAAGTGTTAAGCTCGTAATTTCTAACGTCAATGCCTGCAACTGTTACCGTGCCTTGATTTACGTCGTAAAGACGGGGGATAAGCTGAACTAGTGTGCTCTTGCTTGAACCTGTGCTACCAATAATACCTACCGTTTCACCACTTTCTATTTTAAGGTTTATATCCGAAAGAGCAAAACGCTCTGCTTTATCAGAATATTTAAATGAAACGTTGTTAAATTCAATACTTCCGTCTTTAACTACGGTTTGGGCGTTTTCGGGTGGTATAATGCTGGGTTTTTCATTGATAACTTCGGCAATACGCTTCATGCTAGCTGTAGATAATATCATTTGAACCATTATCATTGAAAGCATCATTAGTGACATTAGCATTTGGAAAGAATAGGTCATAAAACTTTGAAGTTCCGTCATCTTTAACAACTGCTCTTTAGAATTGATTATGAGTAATGAGCCAACAATGTAAATAGCTATTAAGCCAGAATAAACGCAAAAGTTCATAAGTGGCCCGTTTAGCGCAATAAGTTTTTCAGCCTTGGTAAAATCTTCTCTAACGTTGTTTGATGCCTTGTTGAATTTCTCTTTTTCATAGTCTTCACGCACGTAAGACTTAACAACGCGCATGCCACTAACGTTTTCTTCAACGGATTCGTTCATTTTATCGTAACGCTTAAAAATTCTATTAAAGAAAGGGATTGCTTTAGCCATTATTAGTGCAAGACCAACGGCTAAAATAGGAGTGGTGCAAAGGAAAATAAGCGCCATTTTAGCATTCAGCACGAAAGACATAGTCATTGAAAAGATAAGCATAAACGGTGAGCGAACAGCTGTTCTTATAATCATCATATAACTCATTTCCACGTGCATAACGTCGGTGGTAAGTCTAGTAATTAAGCTAGAAGAAGAAAACTTATCAATATTAGAAAAAGAAAAATCTTGTATCTTGTGATACATATCTTTTCTAAGGTTTTTTGCAAAGCCACTTGATGCAACTGCGCAAAACCTGCCTGATAGCGCGCCAAACGTTAAAGAAACTACGGCAATTGCTAACAGAATAAGTCCGTATTTAAGCACTATTCTCATTAGTTGGCTAGATTCAGCCGTTTTTAGTTCGCCTAAGAGTAAAGTCATAACGTAGGGGATAAAGCACTCTAAAACTACTTCCATTGCAACGAATAAGGGCGCTAAAATAGATGGCTTTTTATATTCTCTAATAGACTTTGAAACGGTCTTAAGAGCAGGGATAAAACCAACAAATTTTTCAGTATTTTCTTTATTTTTCATGGTATTACTCCTTGTTGAATACGTCTAATATCAAATCAATTTTTGGTGGTTGTATTTTGCTTTGAATTTCTTTTGGTGCTATAACGTATCCTAGTGTTGCACCTTGTACAATGGAGAGCAGTAATTCAGAATACTCTCTAGCCGAATATTCGGTAGAAAACTCTCCGTTTTTTTGTCCTTCGTTAAATATTTCTTCTAGAACAAAAATGAAAGGTTTTCTTTCAGGATTTTTATTGGTTAGTTTTTCGCCTTTTTGTTTGCTGGAAAAACATCTAGATAAAAAGAAGAAATAGTGATACTGAAAATTTTCATCCCTTCTCATGTCTGAAAACATGGTTTGAATTATTATTTTCAGTTTATTTCTGCAACTCGGCTCTTTTTCAACTTTTTGCTTTAATTTTGAATCTCTACTTTGGTTTTTTATCTTCATTACTTCGTCAAAAATTTCCTTTTTGCTGTTAAAGTAATGATAGAAAAGACCGTGACTGCAATTAGCTTTTTTCATAATATCGTCAACGGTTGTAGAATCGTATCCTTTTTCGCAAAAAACTTTAAGTCCTGCAATGGCAATTTCTCTGCGCCTGCATTCTTTTAATTTATTTAATTGCTCTTCGGTTTTTGGCATAAAAGCTCCTTTTTGATTGACGATAAAGTCAATCAATATTATTATACGCTTATTGACGATAAAGTCAACTAATTTTAGCTCAAAATCGAACAATTTACGAGTAAAACTTGTAAATATTAAATCTTTCAAAAATAAAGCAAAAATTCGACAAAAATAACTACTAAAAACTTAATTATTACGGTATGTAATTGACACGGAACTACAATTAGTGTATAATAACAAAATAACAGTTATTACATATTGGAAGAGTGTAAGGATAAATATGAGAAATTTTTTTACTAGCGAAAGCGTAACTTGTGGGCACCCAGACAAAGTGTGCGATAGGATTTCAGATGCTGTTTTAGATGAACTTTTAAAGCAGGATAAATATTCTCGTTCAGCGTGTGAATGTTCTGCTACAACCGATTACTTGTTGGTAATGGGTGAGATTACTACCACGGCAAAAATTGATATAGAAGAAATTGCGAGAGAAACAATTAAAGATATAGGCTACACCGATAGCACTACCGGTTTTTCTTTTGATACGGTTAAAGTAGATGTAAAGGTGCATCGCCAAAGCCCAGATATTGCACTTGGCGTTGATAATTCTATTGAAGCTAAAAACGGTGGGGAGTCTTACGATAAAATTGGCGCAGGCGATCAGGGTATAATGTTTGGTTACGCTTGTAGGGAAACTGAAGAACTTATGCCGTTACCAATTATGCTAGCACATAAAATGTGTGAAAGGCTTGAGCAGGTAAGAAAAAGTGGCAAGCTTAATTATTTGCGTCCCGATGGAAAAGGGCAGGTAACCGTAGAATATGAAAACGGTAAACCTTTGCGTATAGAAGCAGTTGTACTTTCATCGCAACACGATGCAACCGTTACAACCGAACAGTTGAGAAAAGACTTAAGAGAGCAGGTAATTGATTTCGTGTTGCCGAAAGAATATCTTGATGGTGATACCAAATATTTTATTAACCCTACGGGAAGGTTTGAAGTTGGTGGACCTGATGGTGACTCTGGACTTACGGGTAGAAAAATTATAGTTGATACTTATGGTGGAAAATGCCCACACGGTGGTGGCGCTTTTTCTGGTAAAGATGCTACTAAAGTTGATAGGTCTGCTACATATATGGCAAGATACGTGTGCAAAAACATAGTAGGCGCAGGGCTTGCAGATGAGTGCCAAATGCAAGTTGCTTACAGTATAGGCGTAGCAAAGCCTGTATCTGTTATGATTAACACTTTTGGGACGGGTAAACTATCAGACGATAAAATAGCTGATATCGTAATAAAAGAATTTGACCTTCGCCCAAAGGCAATAATAGAAAAGTTGGGACTTGATAGTCCAATATACAAAAAGACTTCGTCTTACGGGCATTTTGGTAAAAGCGAATTTTCTTGGGAACAGACGGATAAAAAAGAAGACTTGGTTAAGTACTTGAAGTAAAGTGAAAGTGTTTTTGGAAAAGCTCAAAAAAGCGTTTAAGAAATATTTTTACAATCCAAAATGGCGTTGTTTAGCTTGTGGAAAGGAAATTTTTGAAGGGAACTTTTGCCCTGAATGCTCTAATATGCTTCCGTTTAACGATAAGGTAATATGCGAACATTGTGGGAGGCAGGTAATAGGCAAAGAAGAGTATTGTTCTACCTGTAAGGGCGTTTTGGTATCGCTTGATAAGTGCCGTAGTGCATTTAATTATCAGCCACCTATAAGCACGCTTATAAAGAAAATGAAATATGATAATGGCAAGTATATTGCAAATCAACTTGCAGAATATCTTGCGCCATTATATTTTAAGAATTATTTTAACGTTGACTATATAACTTTTATTCCGATGACGAAAGCGGCTGAGAAAAAGCGTGGCTACAATCAAGGTGAAATTTTGGCGATAGCAACGTCAAATAAAGTAGGTGTTCCCGTTCTTGAGTGCTTGAAAAAGGTTAAAGAAACCGAAAGGCAGGCAAACCTAGGCCGTGCAGAAAGGCTTAAAAACCTAACCACTGCGTATAGAGTTACTACTAGAAAGGCAATAAGGAATAAGAGAATTTTGATTATAGACGACGTTTCTACAACGGGCGCAACGGCACAAGCAGCAGCTGATAAATTAAAGCGTGCAGGTGCAGAACGAGTTTATCTTTTAACGGTGGCATCGGTTCCACCAGTAGACAAATATTAAAATAAGGGATAAAAATAAGGAGTAATTTATGGGATTATTCAGATATATTTTAGGTGGAGAAGAACGAAAAAATTTGCGCAGACTTGATAAGCTTGCTGATAGAGTTTTATCTTTAGAAAGTAAGTATGCATCTTTTTCTAACGAGGACCTTCGTGCGCAAACAGATTTTCTGAAAGATAGATTAAAGGTTGGCGAAACACTAGACGATATTTTGTGTGATGCTTTTGCCGTGGTTAGAGAAGCTTCTTATCGTGTTCTTAATATGAGGCACTATAAGGTTCAAATCATAGGTGGTATATGCTTGCATCAAGGCAGAGTTGCAGAAATGCGTACTGGTGAAGGTAAAACTTTAGTTGCAACCTTGCCAGCATACCTAAATGCTTTGACGGGTGAAGGGGTTCATATCGTAACAGTAAACGATTATCTTGCTTCTCGTGACGCAGAGTGGATGGGTAAGGTGTATAAGTTTTTAGGTCTTACTGTTGGCGTTGCTGTAACAGGTATGGAAGATGAAGATAAGAAAAAAGCCTATGCCTGCGATATCACGTACGGCACTAATAACGAAATGGGCTTTGACTATTTGCGTGATAACCTAAAGAGTAGGCTTGAAGACATGGTTCAACGCCCACTCGCTTTTGCTATTGTCGATGAAGTTGACTCTATTCTTATTGACGAAGCTAGAACGCCACTTATTATTTCAGGTAAGGGGCAAGAATCGAGTGAAAAGTACGTAACTGCAAACAAGTTTGTTAAAACCTTGGTCGCTGAAAAAGATTTTACAATAGATATCAAGGAAAAGAGTGTTCAGCTCACCGAACTCGGTGCAAAAAAGGCAGAATCGTTCTTTGGATTAAACAATTTTTCAGATATAGAAAACGCATCGCTCTCTCACCATATCCAACAAGCGTTAAAGGCTAACTATATCTTTAAGCGTGATAACGA
This sequence comes from Christensenellaceae bacterium, assembly GCA_045654125.1. Lineage (GTDB taxonomy): Bacteria > Bacillota > Clostridia > Christensenellales > Borkfalkiaceae > UBA1259. Next base: position 3,057 of record JAZOMU010000017.1, on the reverse strand, counting down.
CTACGTTGTTTCTGATGGCGAGATAGTTATAGTAGACGAATTTACCGGTCGTCTTATGATAGGTCGTCGTTATTCAGACGGTTTACATCAAGCTATTGAAGCAAAAGAAGCCGTTAAAATTCGCAATGAAAATAAAACCTTTGCGACTATAACTTTCCAAAACTATTTTAGGCTTTATAAAAAGTTATCTGGCATGACAGGTACTGCGAAGAGTGAAGAAGAAGAATTTAGAGCAATCTATGGTTTAGACGTATTGGAAATTCCAACCAATAAACCCGTTGCAAGAATAGATAAGCCCGATACCATTTATAAGACGGAAAAGGGTAAAAACAAAGCGATTATCAAGGAAATAGTAGAACGCCACAAAAAAGGTCAGCCAATATTAGTTGGTACGGTAACTGTAGAAAAATCAGAAGAAATTTCCAAGCTTTTAATTCGTGCAGGTGTAAAGCACAACGTTCTTAACGCTAAAAACCACGCAAGAGAAGCTGATATAGTCGCTCAAGCAGGTAGATTTGGCGCAGTTACCATCGCTACCAATATGGCAGGTCGTGGTACTGACATTTTGCTCGGTGGTAACCCTGAGTTTTTGGCAAAGAGAAAGCTTCGTGAAAAGGGCGTTGCAGATGAACTTATAGAGCAAGCTACTTCGTTTATTGAAGACGTTTCAGATGAAGTAAAAGAAATAAGGGAACAATATTACCAAATATACAATAAACTTAAAGAGCAGACTGATGCTGAAAAGGTGAAAGTTATGGAAGCAGGTGGGCTTCATATCCTTGGTACAGAACGCCACGAATCTCGCCGTATCGATAATCAGCTTCGTGGGCGTTCAGGCCGTCAAGGAGACCCGGGCTCTTCGATTTTCTTTATTTCCTTGGAAGACGACTTGGCAAAGCGTTTTGGTGGGGAGAGAATGCAAAGAGTTTATGAGTTTTTTAAGATTGAAGAAGACCAAGAAATGCAGTCTAAAATGCTTTCACGTAGCATAGAAAACGCTCAGCGCGCTATCGAGGGCAGAAACTTTGGTATAAGAAAACACGTTTTAGAGTACGATGACGTTATGAATAAACAGCGTGAAGTTATGTACGCTGAAAGGCTTAAGGTTATTAAGGAAGAAAACGTTCACCAAGACATTTTAAAACTAATCCCCGATTTTGTAAGATACGTTGTTTCAACGGTTGTTGATAATGAAAATAAGCCTGAAAGTTGGGATTTAGATGCGCTAAATAGCGTTGTTGAGTTAAAACTTCTTCCAAAGGATAGTTGTTTTGTAACTAAAGAAAAAGTTGATAATTGGGATTATGAAACTTTTATCGATAAGTTAGTTGAAGAAACTATTAGAGTTTACGAAGAAAAAATTGAAAGATACGCTGAAGAAAATATAGACTTTAAGCAAGTGGAAAAAATGGTTCTATTAAGAAATATAGATACCAAGTGGATTGATCATATAGACTCTATGGACCAGCTTAAAAAGGGTATATCGCTTCGTGGATACGGCAACGTAGACCCCGTTCTTGAATATAAAAAGGAAGGCTTTGAAATGTTTGAAGACCTTACTGCATCTATTCAAGACGATACCGTTACTTTGCTATTAAAGGCTGAAATTAAGAAAACACCCGTTCAAACGAGTGCGCCAAAGAGTGATTTGCAAACCAATCAACAAGGTCCTATTGCGCCTAAAAAAGCAAAGCAGAGTATAGGTAGAAACGATCCTTGCCCTTGTGGTAGTGGCAAAAAATATAAAAATTGTTGTGGACAAGAAAAATAATTAGGGTGTAAATAGTGATTAAAGTAGAAGATTACAAACTTAAAATAAAAGAATTAAAAGGTATCCTTAAGGAAACGGGGCACTCTCTTTGACATTGATAGATTAAAGATTGAGCTTGACAAGAAAATTAAATTATCCGAACAGCCTGAAGTGTATACAGACTTGGAAAAATCTAAGCAAATTTCTAAGGAAATTGCATCTCTTACTACTAAGGTTGATACTTTTGATAAGGCTGAAAAAATTATAAATTCGGCTTTTGATATAGTAGAACTTGCCGAAGAAGAAAATGATGAAAGCTTGTTTGAAGAGCTTGAAAGAGAATTGTTATCGGTAGAAAAAACCGTTGAAGAAATGCGTCTTACAGCTTTGCTTCGTGGTAAATACGATAAACTTAACGCGCTGTTGACCTTACATTCCGGCGCAGGTGGTACGGAGGCTTGCGACTGGACGGAAATGCTTTATCGTATGTATATGTATTATGCTGAAAAGAACGGCTATACGCTTACGGAGTTGGACCGTTTAGATGGCGATGAAGCAGGTATCAAATCAGTTTCTTTTAAGATTGAAGGCGATTGTGCATACGGCTACTTAAAGGCTGAAAAAGGTGTTCATAGATTGGTTAGAATCTCGCCATTTGATGCAAATAAGCGCAGGCACACTTCTTTTGCTTCGCTTGAAGTTATGCCGGAAATTGAAGATGATGAAGAAATAAAAATTAGCCCAGATGAATTGAAGGTAGATACCTTTCGTTCAAGTGGTGCAGGTGGCCAACACGTAAACAAAACAGAATCAGCGATTAGAATAACGCACTTGCCAACAGGTATAGTAGTTGCCTGTCAAAACGAACGTAGCCAAACGCAAAATCGTGAAATGGCAATGAAAATGCTTATAAGCAAGCTTATTGAAAAGCGTGAAGCTGAGAGAATGGAGTTAGACCAAGATATAAAAGGCGAAATTAAAAAAATCGAGTGGGGTAGCCAAATAAGGAGCTACGTTTTCTGCCCGTATACACTTGTTAAAGACCACAGAACAGGTTTTGAAATTACCGATATTGACTCGGTTATGAACGGAAATATACAAGGCTTTATAAACGATTATCTTAAAAAATCACAATGAGTTATTTTGAAAAAATAAAGGCAATGCCTATTGTAGAAAACCCAATAATTTTGGGAATAGAAACTTCGTGCGATGAAACGGCTGTTGCTATAATTAAAAACGGAAGAGAAATTTTGGCTGATGAAATAATAAGCTCTGCTACCGAGCACGCTAAATTTGGTGGCGTAGTT
>JAZOMU010000016.1:0-13304 GCA_045654125.1 Christensenellaceae bacterium | reverse complement strand
AATCGTAAATACATAGGCGAATACAAGTTTAAAGACGTAGTAGTTCCTAATGGTGTTCCAAAAATTATTGATGAAGAAATTTTTGAAAAAGTTCAAACCCGTTTAGAAGCAAATAAAAAAGCCCCTGCAAAGCATAAGGCTGAAGATGACTATTTACTTACGACTAAACTATTTTGTGGCAAATGCAAGGCTATGATGGTTGGAGATTGCGGAACAAGTAAAAATAATAAAACTTATCGCTATTATAAGTGCGTAAACACTAAAAGGAGGCATACTTGCGACAAAAAAGCAGTTAAGAAAGATTATATTGAAAATGTAGTTTGCAAAGCGATAATGGCAAAAATTGTCGATGATGATTTTATGGAACAATTATCATATAGTCTTCACGACCTTTTAATGCAAGACAACACATTAATTCCTGCTCTACAATTAAAACTTGATGAAGTTAATGAAAAGATAGAAAATATGCTAACTGCTATTGAAAGTGGTGTCTTGTTGCCTTCAACGAAGGAAAGACTTGCAAAATTAGAGAAACAAAAGCAAGATTTAGAAATTGAAATTACTGAAGAGCAAATAAGAACGCCTATTTTAACGCAAGAACAAATTCTTTACGCATTAACTTTATTTAGGAATTTAGATATATCCACAAGAGAAGGCAAAGAAAGGTTAATAAACGGCTTTGTAAACTCTATATTCTTGTTTGATGATAGGATTGTTATTACTTGCAACTACAAAAATAATGAAAGCGTAATAACACTCGAAGAAATCGAAGAATCTGGGCTTTTAGATACGCCAAAACCCTCAAAAATGGCAAAAGAAAAACCCGAAACACAAAAGTGTTCGGATTTATTCTTGTTTGGTGACCCCTACGGGAATCGAACCCATGTTACCACCGTGAAAGGGTGGTGTCTTAACCGCTTGACCAAGGGGCCTTATTATATTGGCGAAATTTTCGCCTTTATGTAAACCGACACGTTGTGCCGCGTGTTGTTCTGGTAGCGGCGGTCAGATTCGAACCAACGACCTGCCGGGTATGAACCGGCCGCTCTAACCAACTAAGCTACGCCGCCATGTCAGACATCTTCGAATATCTTTTCGACAAATGCCTATGTATTATATCCAAAATATAAAACATTGTCAATTATATTTGTGCTGTTTTTAAAAAATTTTTTACTATTTCAATAAAAATTTTTATAATTAAAAATCGCACACAGTAAAATAATTTTTATGCGTCAGTTTTAATTTAACTAAACCCTATATACTCGCAACGTGTTAGTAACCACTTTTACCTTGAACGGTATATTTTCATAAAGCTCGCCATCAACGTTTACAGTATACGGTGCAGTAGCTATTATTTCCACTTCGTCAGTAACAGTGTGATGCGCTTGCTTAATATCTAGTAGTTTGCCCTTTTTAAGCTGAATAAACGCATTTATAATCTTAAGTTTGTTCATAGCGTCAACCGTAACCAAATCAAGCTTGCCGTCAGCAGGGTCTGCCACAGGGCAAAGTTTTAACCCCCCACCAAATACCTTTCCGTTTGCAACGCCTGCAATAAACGAGTGGCAATCCTTGGTCTCCGTGCCGATTTTTGCGCCGAACTTAATACACTTAAATCTAAATAGCGTTTTTACTAGGCTACTAGTATATCCAAACTTAGTTTTTTTCTTTAAACTTTCGTATCTCTTAAGAACGTCTACGTCAATACCCATACCGATAATATTAAGTCCACGAACTGTGGGCATTTGCATAAAATCAGTAAACTTGGGCGTGTTATCTAAAATTATATCCAGTGCTTGTTTCGGGTCTAGTGGAAGATTAAGTGCGTTTGCAAAATCATTGCCCGTTCCACAAGGGATAATGCCTAGCGCAACCTTTTCAAAATTAGAAAATCCGTTTATAACTTCGTGCAACGTGCCGTCTCCACCAACAGCGATGATATTAGTAGCACCATTTTCGATTAACTCTTTGGTAAGAGCAGTTGCACCACCCTTGTTTTGTGAATAATGAAAAGCATATTCAACCTTTCGCTCTTGCAATCTGCTTTCAAGAAACGCTACGTTTTTAAGCATTTTTTGGCCATGCTTGCCACCAGCAATGGGGTTAATTATAAAATCTAACATAAACTTTTTCCTAATTAGTATGAAAATAGTTTACTATAAAAATGGCTAAAATACAAGTTTTTATCTATATTTTGACAAATTTTATATAAAAAAATTTTTTTACTACACCTTTTATTAAACCTAAATATTTTTTTGATTTTGGTTTTGTATGTGATATAATAATAGCTAATGAGAAAAGTTTTAAGCAAAAACATAATAGATTTTGCAGAAAAACTGAATACCCCCCTTTACGTTGTCGGTGGCGCAGTTAGAGATTTTCTAATAGATAACAGCGTTTCTAAAGACGTGGACCTTTCAGCAGGCATACCTGTTGGAGATTTTATCTGCGCCCTAAACGACGCAGGCTATCAAATACTTGCAGAATACAAGCGTATGGGCACGGTGGTTTTCTGCGATGGGGAAAGAAAATACGAATACACTGCCTTTCGCAAAGAGCAATACGTAGGTGGCGAACATAAGCCTAGGTTTACCGAGTTTACCGATGACATATTTGAAGATGCCTGCCGAAGAGATTTTAAGTGCAACGCCGTGTACTTTGATATTGCAAAAGACGTTTTCGTAGACCCTTTGGGTGGAATAAACGACATTAAAAATAAAACTCTAGATACGGTAGTTAGCCCTGATAAAGTGTTTAGTAGCGATGGGCTTAGACTGATGCGCCTTGCAAGGTTCGCTGGCGAATTAGACTTTAAGCCGACCGACCAAGTTTTAGAGTTTGCAAAAAAACATGCTATAAACATTTTAGACGTTTCCCCCGAACGCATATACGCAGAATTGAAGATGATACTGCAAGCCGATAGCAAGCACGCATTTTCTAATAAAAACGGGCATTACGTTGGTTTAAAAATTTTAGAACAAACGAGAGTTTTAGATTATATTTTACCTGAACTTACCGAAGGTAGAGATATGGTTCAGCGTGCAGACTTTCATAAGTACGACGTTTTAGAACATAGTTTAAGAAGTGTGCTTTACGCTGACAAAAGCGTTCGCTTAGACGCGCTTTTGCACGATATAGGCAAGCCCTATTGCTTTAAGCGAGACGGCTGGTACTACGCACACTTTATTGAAGGCGCAAAGATAGCAGAAAAAGTTTTAAAACGACTTAAAGCCGATAAAGAGACCATAACTAGAGTTCAGTTTATAATAAAAAATCATATGCTTGATATTGATTGCTCTATGAAAAAAGATAAAGTTCGCAAATTTATAGTGGATAATTTTAACGGCTACTACAAGCAACTTTTATTAGTAAAGCAAGCAGATTTTCGTGCAGGATTAGAGAGCGAATTTACTGCTCCAGCACTAATAAAGTGGAATAAGATTTATAAGGAAATGAAAGAAGATAAAACGCCATTTACCTTAAAGGAATTAAAAATTTCTGCAAAAGACTTAATAAAACTTGGCTATAAGAGAGAAAAAATAGGAAAAGAATTAAAAAAGCTGCACGATTTGACCATTAAAAACCCAAAAGAAAACGATGAAAATAATTTAGTTAAGATTGCTAAATTAGACTTAGAAAATATGTAATTTTACTAAAAAAGCCTAAAATACGCGCGTAATTAAGTAAAAAATAATATATAGTTAAAAATAATTGACAAAAAAATAGAAATTTGTTATTATTAACAGGCTATCGTGTGCGTAATCGCGATACCATTAAACCTTGCTTGTGTAGTTCACAAGCCGAATAAGTCCGGGAGGTAAAAAATATGACGAAATACGAGATGCTTTATATCCTTGATGCTACTCTCACCGATGAAGCAAAGGAAGCAATCATCACGAAGTTCGAAGACTTGGTAACCAAGAACGGTGGTACAATTGAAAAGACTGACCGTTGGGGCGTTAAGAAATTACAATACCCCATTAACTACAAGTCGGAAGGCTACTACGTATTGATGACTTTCGAAGCTGCACCCACCATCGTTGTTGAAATCAAGCGTATCGCAGGTATAACCGACGGTATTATCAGAAGATTGATAACCAAAAGATAAGGTAGGAGAAAATAAATATGAACAAAGTTATCCTAATAGGTAATTTAACCCGTGACCCTGAACTGACTGAAACCCCAAGTGGCGTTGCAGTTTGCAGATTCGCCATAGCTGTATCAAGAGATTACGCTAACAGCGAAGGAACGCGTGAAACTGATTTTTTCAATATCACCGTATGGCGTGGCAGGGCTGAAAATTGTGGTAAATACTTAAAGAAAGGCAATAAAGTTGCTATCGTTGGTAGTTTGCAAACCCGTTCTTACGAAGATAAAGACGGTGTTAAGAGAAACGTTACCGACGTTATAGCTAACGAAGTGGAGTTCTTAACCCCAAGAAACGCACAAGGCGATATCGACGTTGATACCACTGTTGTTTCTTCAAAAAGAGAACGCCCTCAGTTGGAAGCGATTGACGACAATCAACTTCCTTTCTAATTACGGGCAAAAGCCCCAACGAGAAATTAAGGAGTGAATAACATGGAAGAAAATATGAACGTAACTTCTGCAGCACCTGCTGAAACTGCAGCTGCTCCTAAGGAAGGCAAGAAATTTGTGAAGAGAGTTCCTCGCAGAAAGGTTTGTGCTTTCTGTCAAAACAAGGTAACTGCTATTGACTATAAGGACATCAACACCTTAAAGAAATACATTACCGAAGGTGGAAAAATTCTTCCACGCCGTATGACCGGCGTTTGCGCAAAGCACCAAAGAGTTTTAGCTGTTGCTATCAAACGCGCAAGATTAGTAGATTTGTTACCATTTAAAGGTGAATAATTACTAACAACAAAAACAAAGAAAAGACTGCATAGTTGCAGTCTTTTTTATTTTTTATTTGATTTCAACATTTCCTTGTATTAGCCTATCAACATTGAAATGCCGTATAGAATTGCTAAATGTGTAGGATAAAAAGCATAGAAGAAATATTTTAACTTTAATTTACCACGCTTACCAGAGTAGAAGAATAATACAATCAAGCTTAACAGCGCGTAATATTGAATACCTCCCATCGCCCTGCAAACCAACACTAAGCCGATGGCAAACGCTAAAAGATTTATCGGTATAAAATCAAATTTTCTTTTTGCCATGCTCTCACTTTGAGTTTCCTTTTTAAATAAATCAAAGCGAAAAATCGAAGCAAATACAGGCAACATACAGCCCCAAAAACCATAATCAATATAAAACCATTTGTTAAGGAAAAAAGCTAAAACTACACAGCTGGCAAAGATTAAAAAAGAATAAATTTTTTCTATAAGGTTGCCCTGTATTAGTTTTTTCTTAAAAAATTGCAAAGCATAAATGGTTAAAATTGAGATAGAAAAAGTTATTAAGATGCACATATATAGGCTTTGTTCCACAATGTAAAACACCACTTGCGAACCAGCGCCTAGCAGAAATATTAGCGCAAAATATCTAATTTTGTTTCTAGTAAACTGTGCGCCTTCTGCAATCATAAAAGCAAAAAGTGGCATGGAAAGCCTACCTATCGCAAACAGTACCATATTGCGTGGAAAAAAAATATAACCTATATGGTCAATAGCCATAAATATCACAGCTAAAATTTTAATAATATTCCCATTAAGAAAGCTAAATTTAAAATTCCTTTGCATTTTAATTATTCTTTAACTATTTGTACTTTAATTATTATTTTATCCTTACCCTTAACAGCAAACGCCTTGTAAAGCCCGTTTCTGTTCGCACCCCTTCTTTCAAGGTCAAACACTTCCCCATCGGCAACATAATTACAAACCCAGCCGTCTTGATAAACTGATAGCATGTTTTTCTCTTGAACAACCTTAAAGTACCTTTCCCCATCAAAGTAAAAAGCAGGTAGCATAAACAAAAGCTCGCCTTTGCCGAAAACATCAATCTCTACCCCGTTTTTATCTACTTTGTACTCGGTTGTAATTGTTAGTCCGTTCTTAAATTGGTTTTTTATCTTTGCATAAGCAAAGGCTTCACCCGTATGATAATCTAAAATCTCATAACTAGCGTTATCATCGTGCGCAAAAACCATCTTGCCATCAATAATAGCACCTACGCAAAGGGAAACAGCGTTAGGCTTTTCAATACACATTGTAACGTATCCGTCTTGCGAAGAACACGGCACGGACATGCACACGGTAGTTGGCGCACCTGTTTTATGAATTCTGCCCAGTCCATTACTATCAATATACGGCTCAGCGTTAATATCAAACTGTGCCGAATACCCACCTGCCTTTAAAAACAGTTTGTGAAAGTAATCCGTTGTGGCAAAAACCATTGGTTCACAATCAGTTATATACTCAAACTCAATATTTTCGTCACAAACAAGTAATAACGCCTGCAACACCGAAGCAACGGTTATCATATATTTATCAAAGTACGCATAATCTTCGCAACCGTGCCTGGTTTCTAAGGGATAGCGATTTTTAACGTGATGAATAGGCTGTTTGTTTAACCAAAACTCCACCTGTTCGATTGCACGTTTTGATGCAGACTTGAACTCGTTTACAAGCCTAAAATTGCCTTCCTTAAAGTATCTTTTAGCTTCAAACTCGCAAACCAGCGCAAGCCAGACTTCTGTAAAAATGAATTGGTTGCTTCTACCACCAAATGCTAACTCGCCACAAGCCGATTGCATTTTTAAGGTTAAAAGACCTGCGCGCTTTAATATGTCGTCTATTTCTTTATAATATTTACCCCTATAACCATGATTAAGAAGCAAAGAAAAAAGCCCCCTTGGTACCACGTCGTAAACCAACGGATTCCAATATTCATCTCCATCTAAATACATGCCGTTTTCATCAATCCACTGAAGCTGGGTGGCAAGCTGAGTATCAATAAAATCCATTGAACCACCAAGCCCTGCACTTAACCTAAAGAACTCGCTAACACCTGTAAATAACGCCCAGTTTTTAAGCTTATCTTCAGGGTTAACGGCGTATACGTTATAGCAAATGGCAGGGTCTATGGAAGACATGTTTTTCTTCCACACGTCAATGCGTTCTTTGTCGACTTTTCCACTTTTTTCTAGCTCTGTAATGCAATAAACCATTTCCCACACGGAAAAATCGTTTGCAGCCTTTACTTTTGGCACGGTTTCACAACAAAAGTCCATCATCTTTAAGAACAATGGTTTAAGCTCTAATACCTTGCCTTTGCATATCAGGTTGCCAATATTTACCGTTAATCGTGGAAAGCCGTGCTCGGTTAACCCTTCCGTTTTAACACGCTCAAAATATTCTTCTATATAATCTCTGCCGTAAGCCGAAAGGGCTTTCTGCATTAATTCTAAATATTTGCTCTTCAATTAGTTATCCTCCCCTACTATACGCCACTTAGCAACGGAATACAACAGGTCTACAAAGATTAGTTATTCACAAACTATCTCTAACCAAAAAATTTCATTTTCTAATTTGCTAGAGTTTTTAATTTGTACTTCAAAATTCTCTTTGCCATTTATGGCGCTCGTTAAATCTACTGAAATAACGCAAGGGGCAGCTTGTGTTATCGAATAAATAAACAGACCTTTCTTTTTTACTTCTTCTTTAGGCAAATATTCATAACCTTCATATACAGGCTCTTTAGTAAATTTACTAGCTAAAGCTCCGTTTACAGATACGCTAAACGGCAAATCTTGTTTACAGCCAATTATTAGCCTGCATTTTTTATATTTTGCTTTGATAGTTTTATTAAGTGAATAAACCCCACCACTTTCAAGGTTTATTGGATAAATTTCGTTTGAACAACCAATATGCACGTATCTTCTAGGAAGCGCGTTGGGCTGATTAGCAGCTATAATTCTTTCTGAAAAACAAGTTCTTAAATGCGCGCCGTTCTCATCAGTTATCAACTCAAAAGAGCTATAATCATCTTCTTCAAAGAAGTTGAAAAGATACACGCCGTCTGCACCACTGCTTATACTTGCTTCGGCAAATCCCCTAACTAGTGCAGGATTCATTACCAAATCATACTTGGAAACGCACGAAACTGCCCAGTCAGAACCACACAAGATTTTATACGGATAGCCGTTTTTATTTCGTTTGTCTATGCTGTCTCGCCATTCTTTCACTGGCAACTGATAGTTGGTAGGAATATAAAAATTTTCTATTGTAAGAATGTCTACACTGCCATCACTAATCCAACCACTTACATCAAACCCACCTCTTATTAGGGCCTCTTCTGTAGGCAATATTCTAACTGCAAGGCTTAAGTTTTTATCGTATGTATCAAGTAGTTGGCGCACTTTTTTCATGTAATCGCTAAGGATAGAAAGGTCGTTAGCCTTTGATAAAGGCAACACGTTTGGATATCTAAGCCAATCCATTTCAACGCCATCTACTTTGTAATTTGTTACAAGCTCTTTAATATACTCAAAGTAATAATTCCTAACTGCTTCTTGAGAATAATCTAGACTACGCCCATCTTTATCAATAGTATGCTCGCCACCGTTTTTAAAAGCAAAGCTTGAATTTATCGCTCTGTTATCTGGGAAATGCTCATCATTCATTCTAACAGACAAAAAAACGCGCGTATTCGTCTTCTTTATATGCTCAATAGCAAACTCGTAAATATCTATTCCGTTTTTTATTAATTCGTGTGCGCACTTAAAGAAAACAGCAAAATATTTGGATGAAGCGTCACCAACAGGCCCTACCTTTTTAACCGTTTCACCTTTATCATCTCTAACAGCAAACCCTTTTTCATCAGTTTCGATATTGTATAAATAACTATCAAAAACTTGAGAGGGCACAAGCGAGCGTCTATAACAAACGTTCAACATAATAACGTCTGGCTTTGCCTCAAGAATTTTATCCAAGTATTCTTCCATAATACGCTTGCAGTTTTCTCTAGATAAGTTTCCATTGGCGTGATTTTGTATTGCCAAAAAAAGTCCGTCTGCCGGAAGATTGATTGCTAACATTTTTCGCTCCTTATTTTATTATCAGTGCTTGTCTATACAATTACCTATAAACACAAATTTTGCAATTTATTATTTTATAGATTAAATTTCGTTCTTGTAGATTTCCTTAAAGTATTTATAAGTATCAACCTTTAATTCGCCACAAGCTGCTTCATCACAAGCAATAATGCCATCTTTATGCATTTGAAGTGCGCTAATCGTCCAAGCGTGGTCAACGCCACCTTCAACACAATGACGAAGTGCGCGCGCTTTATTGTGCCCACTTATTAATAACAATACTTGCTTAGAATCACAAACCGTGCCTACGCCAACTGAAAGCGCAGTCTTGGGAACTTTATTAACGTCATTATCAAAGAAGCGTGAGTTAACGATTAAAGTATCTTCAGTAAGCGCTCTAACACCCGTTCTAGAAGTTAAAGAAGTGAACGGTTCGTTAAACGCAATGTGTCCGTCAACACCACTACCACCTAAGAATAAATCTATTCCACCGTAAGATGCAATCTTATCTTCGTAACGCTTGCACTCTGCTTCTAAATCAGTAGCCATACCATCTAAAATGTTGATGTTTTCTCTAGGAATATCAATGTGATTAAAGAAATTATCGTGCTTAAAGTACCAATAACTTTGGTCGTGGTCTTTTGGTAAGCCTACGTATTCATCCATGTTAAACGTAACAACGTTTTTAAAGGTAACTTTACCAGCCTTGTTCATTTCAATTAGCTTTTTATAAACACCAAGTGGTGATGAACCGGTTGGCAAGCCAAGTATGAACGGGCGATTTTCTTTGTGATTGTTTATAGCGTTTGCGATATGTTCTGCCGCCCATGCGCTCATTTCTAAATAGTTGTCTTTAATGATTAATTTCATTTCTATTTCTCCTTGTTTATATAAACTTTTATATTTTCTGTTTAATTATACAACTTCTTTTTTGTTTTGTAAAGGTATATGAATTATTTAAATAAAAAATAACTTTGGCAAAAGAAATCCCCGTGTTTAACACGGGGATTTAATTTTAATCTTTTTCTTTACTTACAACCTTTCTTTGCCAAGATTTTTTTCCACAGTTTGGGCATTTCATATATCTTGTTCTTCCCATATGCATTGCTAGGTTTACAGCCTTAAAAGTAGGAACGTATCTATGCCCACACTCACTGCACTCGTAATACCCTGCAACCTGTTCAATTTTTAATGCAAAAATAAATCCAATAATCGCTGGGATAACCCCTGAACAACATAGAACTATTCTTTGCCAATCTTCCATTGGTAAATACGTTGCAATAATAATCGGCGCTAATAAAATAATAACTGAAATTATACCTAAAACCCATTCGATAGCGAGCAACCTTTTATCTGCCTGTTCTTTTTGTTTTATCGCTTCAATTAGATTCTTTTCTAATTCTTTATTGTAATTATCCATGTTAACTATCTCCCCCGTTAATAAATCGTTTACGTTAATTTTTAATATTGAGCACAACTCTAGCATAATTGCAGAATCTGGCATTGCTTTGCCCCTTTCCCATTTAGACACAGCCCTATCTGTAACGCCAAGCTTTTCTGCTAGCTGGAGCTGTGTTAAATTCACTACTTTTCTTCGCTCAGCAATAAATTTTCCTGTCTTTACCTGGTCCATATCTACCTCCTTTTGCTTTTATTATACCCAAACAAATTAAAAAAGTCCACATACCATTGGTTGAGTAGGGAGATTATCAACTAACGGTAGATTAAATTCGCTTTAATTTTTATTGCTTAATTATTTTTTGGTTATATATTATATGCCCAATACTTTCTTTATTGCATTCGCTTTACTAACGCCAATTTTTTCTGCTCCAAGTGCCGTAAAATGCACACCGTCTTCAACTTTTCCGTCTTTTCCAAGCTCATTACTAATACTATATGCATCGTCAATAGTTAGGTTAAACTCGTTTGCTAATGCCGTTGCTATTTTATTCCTCTCAATTACGACTGGATTAGTAACGCCATCTGCCCCAACGTTTCCCGTATGTATATCAGTAGTTAAAGTGACTACTACTTTTGAGCGTTTTAAAAACTTTTTTAACATTTCACGATAAGCTTTTTCATACTCTTCGGCAGTAACGGAAAAACCGTGCAAGCCATAGTTATAACAAACTACTTCATAGTCAGAATCTTCTAAAAACTTTTCTACCATACAAACGTATGCTGGCGACAAAATTGAATAAGAAGTAGCCAAGTGGTCCACGTTTGCTATTCCCTTTAATTCACGCTTAACAAAATCATAGCCTTGTGCAGTAATCGAATCGCCAATGAGCGCAACTCTTGGCAAAGTGTCGTCGTTAGTGTTTTCACACCATATTCTAAGCCACTCAATTTCTTCTTTTTTTCTGTTAGCTTTTTTAGCCCCTTCAAAAGTAAAATCTTTCATATAGTTAATTCCTTTCTTTGTTGTATTATAATTATATCACAGTTCTTACGATTTTCAATCTAATTCGTTCATTTCTTTCTAAATGATTTTTAAGTCTATAACAGATAGCACTGCCCCACGACATTCTTGACCAAAATCATCAATCGTTGCAGTATAAATTACGTAAAGTTTGCTGTTTGATTCATATGCTGATGGGTAACTCCACTGCTTTCCGTTACATTTGCCAAAAGAACAATTATCTTGCAATAAAAATCCTTTGGTAAATTTCATTGAATTCTTTTCCGAAAAGAAAATTGCTAATTTTTTTCTATCAGGCATTATATTACCAATAATATAATTTTTACCATTTGAAAGAGTTCCACTATATATTTTAGACTCACCAAACGGTATGTCGTGCGAATAAAGTTCCCACGTTTCACAATTGTCTTTTGATAAGTATACAAGTGGGACAACACACTCATTAGTATTTCTGCAAAACATATACACGTTATTATCGTGTAAAATAGCCGTTTGCTCTGGATGAATTAACTCATTACCATTAGGCAATGTTCCATTTTCAGCCATTTTTACAAGTCGCCAATCGGCATCTATTTTTCCTGTGTCAGAAATTAATACTGCTGGCGTATTAGGAAAGCCGTCTAGCTCTGCCACTCTACCTGGCAACATTAGTTTTCCATTAGGCAAAGTGTAAACGTTTGTGTTCAGCTTAAAAGGAATAGGGCGCGACCAAAGTTTTTTGAACGCATCAAGGCTTTCATCATACACGAAAAGGTCTAATGCGTGAATCAAGTCAGTTCCAACCATTTCGTTTATAAGCATATAAAGCTTACCATCACAAATTCCATATACAGGTGGGCAGTACCAAATTTTTTCCGTCTTGTCATCTGCAATTACTTCTATGTTAGACCACGTTTTGCCCCCGTCGTATGAACGGCGACCACGAATTGGACACCTGCCATCCATTTCTGTTTTTGCATTGTTGTACCAAGAAGCAAATAACACGCCTTTGTATTCTATAATAGCAGCTTCGTGCAAAAAGCGATAATTGGTTGTTGGCTTATGTACTACGTAAGTATCAATATCTTTATTTAATTTTAATTCAAACGGATTGATTCCTACTAAAAAGTTTTGTTTTCCTATCAAACTAACTAGTTCATTATCCGTTTCCTTAAAAAAACGCTCCATTTTCTCTCTTTTTTTAATCTGCAATCTTCTTTATTTTGTATAACAGTATATCATACCTTAGAAAAAAAGAAAAGAATTAAATAGCATATTTTACTTAAAGAAAGAACCACCAGCCGAACGGCTGGTGGTTTTTTGTCTTTTAATCAAATAGTTAAACGTTTTCTACTTGCAAAAGTTTTCCAATAAAATTTTATTATTTATTTTCTAAAATTTTATTCGCTTCTTCTTTTGAAATTTCTTTCATTTCTTCACCACAGCATCTAATGCCACAGTTTTCACAGGTGCATTCTATTAAAACTTTAACTAGTGCACCACATTTAGAACAAACTACGTATTTTTCCATGTTTTTACCTCCTTTACTTATTAAACCTCTTAAACAAACTAATTAGTTCATCAATAGTATCAAATTCACCGTTCTCTAAATCCTTTGGAACACAATTATACAAATGGCTTTCTAAAATATGCGTTGATAAACTTTTAACGGAATTTTCAACGGCTGATAACTGAATTAATATGTCATTACAATATGCATCGTTTTCAATCATATTCGCAATTCCTTTAATTTGCCCACCTATTCTATTAAGTCTATTGGTTATTAGCTTCTTTTCATTAATGCTTCTTTTAGTTTTTTTATTACAACAATTATTATCCATATCTTGCCTCCTGCCAATATAATATACCCTGCTGGGGTATAATGTCAATAGGGGGGTATAT
>JAZOMU010000015.1:0-4585 GCA_045654125.1 Christensenellaceae bacterium | reverse complement strand
GGAACTACTGAAATAATAGTTTTACATTTCATAATTTGTGGGCAGGTCATAGAAATAGCTTGCTTAAAGCACTCGTCAACGCTCTTAAACCAGCCTTCACCTATTTGTTGTTGCAAGCAACGGTCATCAAGAGTAACCACTTTATACGAACGCGTATCGTTAAAGTCAGCAGGTGGGTCGTTAAAAGCTATGTGCCCGTTTTCCCCAATACCTATCATCCCTAAGTCAATGGGTTTTTCATTGATAAGCTTGGTAAGTTCTTCTATGGTTTCTTCAGGTGTTCTCTGTCCGTCAATAAGGTGTGCCTTTGCAGGATTTACCTTTAACACAAAACGGTCAAGCAAATAGCGCTTGAAGCTTGCAGGGTGTTCTTCGCTAATTCCTACGTATTCGTCTAGATGAAACATTTCAACCTTGCTCCAATCGATATCTTGCTTAACGAATTCGGTAAAAAACGGGAATTGTGATGCGCCCGTTGAAAGCAAAATACGCGCATAACCTTGTTTTGCGATTGCTTCATTTACGATTTTTGCCGCTTGAATAGCAGACTTTTTGCCAAGTTCTGCCGTTTCTTTACATAAAACTAATTTCATCTTTTATACCTCTTTATTTGTTATTATTTTTTTAATTTGTAAATCGTTATCTAAAATAAGCAAGTCTGCTTTTTTGCCTACTGCTATTTCTCCCCTATCCGTCCAGCCCATAACCTTTGCAGGCGTTAAGGAGGCCATTTTTGAAAGGGCAACCATATCCTTGCCTATTGCTTGTGCCATAGTCCGATACAATCTATCAGTCGTTGCAGTGCTCCCTGCAAAAGATTGTCGGTCAAGAAGTTTTGCTACCTCATCTTCAACTATTACAGGTAAGCCGTGCTTTAGGCTACCTATTACAGTTTCAGTGCCGTTAGCAAGCCCACCTGCACGAATAGCATCGGTAATTAAACAAACTTTATCTGCCCCCTTAATCTTATAAATAAATTTAAGTAGCTCAGCAGGAAGATGCCTGCCGTCTGCAATTATTTCTACGAACATCTCGTCTAAATATAGCCCAGCTTCTACAGCGCCTGCTATCCTGAAAGAGTTCTTTCTCGTTACACCTTTCATACCAGAATATAAATGCGTCATTATAGTATAGCCGTTTTTCATTGCTAATTCTATATAGGAAAACTCTGCGTCTGTATGTGCTGGCGATGCTACTATACCTAATTCTTTACAAGTTGTACCGAATTCTATTCCACCATCTAGTTCGGGTGCTGCATCTGCACGCAAAATGAACGGATATTTCTCTTTCCAATCACTAATTTCTTTTGCGCTTGGCTTTTTCATATATTCAACGTTTTGCGCACCACATTGAACGGGATTAAGCCAAGGCCCTTCTAAATGCACGCCTTCTAAAGTACTGTTTGGGTTTTGCTCTTTATACTTATTAAAGGTATCTAGCGCGCTTAAAGTTTCATCGTCTCCTGCAGCTAGCGTGGTTGCAAGCATAGTGGTTGTGCCGTGCTCTAAATGGAACTTAGCAATCTTGCCGATTTCTTCGAGCGTGGCATCCATAAACTCTAAGCCGTTTCCACCATGACAATGCAAATCAATAAACCCAGGGATTAAATACCCACCTTGCGCATCTATCACTTGGTCTGCACTTTTTTCTATTTCCCCTAAGTAATCAATAATTCCATCGGTAAACGAACAGTACTGATTTTCTAAAACGCGCTCTGCCGTAACGATTTTTGCATTTTTTACTAAAGTTTTCATCTCATTTTATCTAGAATAGGCGTTAATTCTATTCTTTTACCTTCTTTTATGCTCTTGTTTGCAGCAATACCTATCATCGCCGATTTAATTCCATCAAAACTATCAGCGCATTGACCAAGTGGGTCGTCCTTTAATCCACCAAATAGCATTGCAACCATTCTATCATCGCCACCATCGTGAGTGCCTGTTACTTTTGGGAAAGTTATTTCTTCTACCTTTCCACCACGGTGACGAACTATTATCTTATACTCGTCGCCAGCAAAGAAAGTAGATGCTTCAAGCCTACCCTTCTCTCCTATAATGTTTATGTTATAGCCTTCGTCAGTATTAAACAAATTAAGTGAATAAGTAAGCATAGCACCTTTCTTATACTTAACCGATACGGACATACTATCATAAATATCAGTATCACTCTTGAACGCACAGTGGTCTCTTTGGTATCCGTCTTCACTTTCTGCTTCAAAGTAAAGTTCTCTCAACTGGTCGTTTGTATAAAGGTCATCGTAATAGCTTTCGCAAGTATCTTTATACTGGCAATCTTTACATCTCTCGCCGTGTGGGCGCTTGTCGTTACCAAAGTATAAGAGTGCGCCTTGTGCGCTTACGCTTTCAGGGTCATCTTCTAACAACCAGTTTATGATATCGAAGTGGTGGGTTGATTTATGCACCATCATACCACCACAGGTATCTAAGAATCTATGCCAGCGCTTAAAATAATCGCCGCCATGAACGGTGTGAAGCACGTATTCATAGTTGATTGATAACGGCTTTCCAATTATGCCCGTAGAAATAATTTCTTTTAATTTTGCAAAATACGGCATAAAACGGCAGTTAAACGTTACCCTTACTTTTTTACCAGTTTCTACTTCAGCATTGCGAATTGCAAGGCAATTTTCTTCGCTCATAGTAATTGGTTTTTCAGAAAATACGTCGTAACCCTTTTTCATTGAACGAATAATATATTCGTGATGATAACAGTCTGCAGTAGCTACCAACACTGCGTCTGGACGGAGCTCATCGAGCATCTTGTCAAAATCGCTTTCCTTGTAAATTTTCATATCAGGATTGATGTTTTTACGGAAATATTCACAACGCTTTAAGTTTCTATCGCATACGCCTATTATTTTGTTTGTATCAGAGTGGTTTTTCTTTATAATTTCCACAATTGCATAGCATCTCTGCCCTGCACCAACAATAACTAAATTCATAATTTTATACCTGCATTAAATTTTTTTCGTTATTTTCATTTTATCACTTATTTTTACAATTTACAATATAATTTTATATTAAAATTACAAAAATTACATAAATTATACAAGCAATATCCGTTTTTTCTTTTCTTATACTTGACTTAAAAATCTTAATATATTACAATATTTTTAAATTACAGCGTTGAGGTGAGGTTTTGGATTTTTTAGAAGTAGAATTTCGCGACATGAAAGAAAGTTTTTCCATGCCCGAACCACAGTTTCACGAGTACTATGAGTTTTACTTTTTGCTTGAAGGCTCTAGAGAAATTTTTATAGAAAACAAAATGTATATGGTTGGGGCAAACACGCTTTGCATAATTCCACCATTTTCAATGCACAGAATGGAGGGCAAGGCTTATAAGCGAATTAACCTTTATATTTCTAAAAATTTAATGCGCCAAACCGATTTAGATTTTTTGAATAAATATGCTAACCAGTTCGTATTTTCCTTAACGGAAAAGCAATGCGCTTTTATAGCTGATTTTCTTTTGGAAACTCTAAATTTAGAGCAACCTCAATCTTTTGAGCAAAGAAAAACACAATTACTGCCGTTTGCACAAACTGTTTTTTCCTACCTACAGGCCAAGCCGTTGCAACCACTAAACTCCGTTCAAACAAAGCTAGAGCGCAAAAAAAACGACCCTACCATACTTAAAGTTATTTCTTTTATTAACGAAAACTACGCTTTACCCATCACCTTAAATGATTTAAGCGAGAGATTTTTTATTTCAACTAACACCCTTTGCAAACGCTTTGGGCAATCAATGCAATGTAGTATTATTCAGTATACAACTATGGTGAGATTGAACAAAGCAAAAATGTACCTTTCTCAATCGCCCAACAAAAATATTGAAGAAATTTCTGAACTTTGTGGTTTTTCTTCAGCAAACTATTTTAGTTTAATTTTCAAAAAACACTTTGGCCTTTCCCCACTAAATTGGAGAAAAAAGAAGTAAAGGAAAATTGATAAACCCAAGCCGTATTCGGCTTGGGTTTTATTTGGTACTCCCGACGAGAATCGAACTCATAATTGTCCCTTAGGAGCTTGAAATGTACTTAGAAATTAAATCTTTTATATTAAAAGTCGAACATAAAATTCGTTTTATCAAATAAATTGTTTCGTAAAATTCGTATCGTTACGAAAAATTTGTATCGTTTTCTAACTTTTCTGATGAAAATAATTCGATTTCTATTCCAAAACCGAAAAATGCAATCCCAAAATTTCGCCACTCTCGTAGAGAATCGCACCGAAAAGAATCTCAATTGTAGTCATCGCCAATTTTTGGAATCGATATGGAATTGTAAAATCCGTTTTTAGGCTAAAATTTCAGTATTTCCACTCCCGTTGAGAATCGTATTGCGCCTTACAACCTTAAAAGCTATTAACAATAAGTAAAAACTAATTAAACCCTAATGATTCAAAATACTTTTCTATTATGTATATGTCGTGTCTTATTTGAGCAATTTTTTTATCATCATAGCGTTTAGTTTTTCCATTAATAACAACTTCGATTACTCCATCTTTAAGGATTGCTTTATTGTGAGCAAAATACATATTTCGCCTTATAAAAAGCCCATCTA
>JAZOMU010000014.1:0-8835 GCA_045654125.1 Christensenellaceae bacterium | reverse complement strand
ATTTTTGTCCTGATACTGTTACTTTAATATTTGTTTCTACTTTAGACAAATAATTATCTTTATAGCGACTGTACTGTTTATAATTAAAACGGTACAGTTTTTCTTTTAGTCTAAGCACGTCGCACCCAGTAGCCTTGCTTGTTTGTATAATGTTGTTTATGTTTTCAGTAAAAAAGTTTTCAGCTCTTTCTATTAAGGGTCTGGGCAAAGGTTTATTTTCGGATAAGGTTTCATCAGAGCCGTCTGCCGAGTGGTCTATCACCTTACAATAAAGGTCAAGTGTAATGTTAAGTTTAAGATTATTGGTATCTGCAAAAAGCTGTATTTTTGGCGTTGCTCTCATAACGTTCAAAAGGTAGTTGCTCCTTTCGTTGGGAAAAGTGTAAACGTTATCAAATGAGATAGTGGTAGCCTTAAATTGTGAAGTAATAGAATTAAAAGTTAAAGTCATATCTTGGTCAAGCTTGCCAACGAAATAGCCGTCTTTAAATAACGCTGTAGTTCTTGCATCAAACAGGTAATTATTCTTTTTTTCTTCACCACTGTTGCCCCCACCACTACCAGTATCTTTGCCACTCTCGGTAGAAGATGAGCCACTCGCATTTCCTTGCTCGTCTGATGATTGACCTATACTAGAAGAAATTGTTTTTACAAAGGGCATATATGCAGAGCCACTACTAGAATAATGTCCCACGCAAAAAGTCTTAATGTCAGTATTTGCAATATCTCTATCAAACCCTGTGGCTTTTAGCAAAACTTTTTGTAGGGCAAAAGAAGAGATGTTGTCTAGGGGAGAAGCAAGCTCTAAAAGTTCGCTTGCTTTACCTTCTGTCATAGCAACCAGTGCAGAATCTTGTACACGAAGTGTTTTAGCAAAGTAATCTAGAACCTTTATAACGTTGCTATTATTAAAGCTTTCGCCAATTAAAATTAGGTTGCAAAAAGATAGTTTTGGAAACCAGCCTGAAGTATCGCCCAAATCTTTTATTGCTGCGCCAATAGTAGAGCCTTTTCCACTAATTTGTGCCTTTTGGTTTTCCGTGTTAGTATCGGTTGCTTCTGGCACGGCAATTTGTACAGTGGCAATGTAATCATCTTCTTCTTTATCGATGGCAATAGCCGTTATTATAGAAGTTTTTTCCACGTCTATAAGCCCAAAATCATTAGAAAAGAAAAACGTAAAGATGAAAAATACGGCAAGCAGTATAAATTTTGCTTTTTTAGTTTGTTGCATTTTTGTCTCCTTTTTTTATTAAAATCAATAGTAGGCAAGGCAAAACGTTTGCTAGTAGAAAGAAAAAAATAGCACCGTAACCTAAAAATACTCCTTCTATAGTTGCGTAGTATTCTGAAAAACAAATTAAAATAAAAAGGTGTAATGAAAGTGTTATTAATGGTGCAATCCAAGGTTTACTAAGCTCAAAAATTTTATTTAGTATTGCACAGCAAAAATATATAGGTAATGATATAGATATAATATTAGATAATAAAATAAGAAATATCCCTATGAAGTCTAGTCTGCCAATATTGTTTATTACCGTAGTGTATTTAGAAATTTCCGTTAAAGCAAACCTTTGCCTATAAGCAATTGAAGTAAATATCGAATAAAAAACGATAGCAAAAAGCAATACCATAACTGCGTAAATTGCGAAAGAAGAAAATATTTTTTTATAATCGCCCTTTTTATACTTAAACTGCCCTATAAAAAACAAAAAGTAACTGGCATCGGAAAACCATATAAAAGATGAATACGAACCTTTAATAACGTTAGAAAAACCACGCGCACCTACTGGCAAAACGGCATAAATGTCAGCATTGCTTAAAGAAAGAGCCATTAAAAGAATAAACCCTATTAAAGTAAAAACCCATAAAATATCTGCAAGTCTTCCCAAAGCACGCAATTTTTTTGTGCAGAGAAAAAAGCAAACTACAAAGAAGGGCAAAAAGTAAAACACGTTGGGCATTAACGTGTAAAGTGTATAATCTATATAGTCTCGTTGTTCGTCTATTGTAATAATCGCTTTTGCAAAAAAATAAAAAAAGTAAAAAAACAGTACAATTTTACTTAATTTTCTACCAAATACTTTTTCAAGCAATTCAAAAAAAGTTAGGTTGCTCTTTTTACACACAACCGTTAGCATAGCAATAGTAACAAAGTCGATAACTAGGTTGATAAAGATTGATATCCACATATCTTCGTTTGCAAACTTTGCAACCACGCTTGGCATCATAAATAATTTAGTAGTAGGTAAAAAAGCCAGAATAAAAAAACAAATTTGCCTTGTGTATAATTGATTTTTATTTTGTTCTGTCATCTTTAATTCTCCGTTTGTTTTTGTTTTTTATAGACTTTGGCCTAAAATCCATATCGGTAATAAATTCCTTGTAAAAAGTATCTTTTAAGTCGCTAGTAATTAGTGGTGCAAAAGGTGCAAAAACAGGCGTATTGTAATTTTCAAAAGATACCAAGTATATTAAAACGGTAGCAATCAATGCTAAAATTCCGTATGCCCCAGTAGAGCCTGCCACTATTAAAAACAGTATTCTAAGTATGGAAAAAGATTGCTCAAGTTCAGGTACTGTAAATAAACAGATTCCTGATAGCGCAACTATCATCAGTGTAGGTGCAGAAATTATGCCTGCGTTTACAGCCGTTTCGCCAAGTACTAAACCACCTACGATAGAAACTACCATTCCAACGTATTTGGGCATGCGAACGCTTGCTTCGTTCAAAATCTCAAAAATTAGTATAGTAAAAAACATTTCATGGCTAGGTGATAAAGGTATACCTTTAATACTGTTGACTATGGTTAGTAAAAAGCTAAGTGGTATTAGTTGCAGATGGAATAGCTCTGAGGCAACAAAAAAAGCAGGCAAAAACAAGGCGAAAATAACTGAAACTAGCCTTAAACACCTTGCAAACACGGCACTATACGTAGAATTATAATAGTCGCTTGCGCTTTGAAAGTCTTCTACTAGTAGATAAGGCACGGTTAAAGCGATAGGCGAGCCATCTACGAATATAGCAATCCTGCCTTCTAAAATTTTTCCTGCCAAAATATCAGGTTTTTCAGTATTTCCTACCTGCTTAAAAAGTGAAGTTTTATGTTCGCCTAAAAACTTGGAAACGTAAGAAGCATCTAGCACTGCATCTATAGAAACGGAGCTTAGCCTTTCTTTTACTTTCTTTATTAGCGAATCATCTGCAATCCCGTTTATATAACAAATAGATATAGGGGTTTTTGAGTACTCGCCCACCGTAACAAATTCAAATCTTAGGTCAGGCGACTTAATGCGCCTGCGCATAAGGCTAACGTTTACAGGCAGGCTCTCAACGAACCCTTCTCTTGGCCCTTTAATTACTGTTGAAGTAGGTGGCTCTGTTATGGCCCTTTTTTCAAAGTGCTTTAATCCGAAAGAAATGCCTATAGAAGTTTTATCTGCAAGTAAAACAGCACTACCCGAAACCACTTCGCTGACAAGCTCATCAAGGTCAGATATTTTCTTTTTCTCAGGACTTAAGAAAAGTTCGAATAAAGACTGTTCGTTTAATTGACCTTCAAATTGTGTTGCAGGGCGCAAAACTAGTTCACCAAGTGAATCCTTATTAACCAAATCGTTTACAAAAATCAGCATTGCTTTGGTTTTGCCTATAGCAGTTTGTAAAAAAGTAATATCTTGTGATTGAAGAACGCTTTTTAGGTGTTTAATGTTTTCAGTTAAATCATTAGCAATAATCATAAATATAGTATTTTTATCTGCGCAGATTTTATACGCTTGAAAAAATCCATGTTTTGTGGTAAAATGTGCATATGAAGATATTATCGCCTGCCGGAAACTTTGAAAGCTTAAAACTTGCCGTGTATAACGGTGCTGATGAAGTTTATTTAGGAATAAATGAATTTAACGCAAGAAATAATATAGACGGTTTTACAATAGAAAATCTAGAACAAGCCGTAGATTTTGCCCACCTTTACGGAGTAAGGGTGAGCCTTGCCGTTAATATTTTGTTCAGCGATGGTGAGATTTTAGATGCGCTTAATTTAGTGCTTAAAGCATATTGTATTGGCGTAGATTCTTTTATCGTTCAAGATTTGGGGCTAATAAAACTTATTAGCGAAAACTATCCCGAAATTGAACTACACGCCAGCACACAAATGGGTATTCACAATTTAGAAGGGGTGCTGGCATTACAAAAATACGGCATAAAAAGGGTAGTTTTAGCAAGAGAAACACCGTTAAACGAGATAAGAAGAATAAAGGAAAACACTTCGGTAGAAATTGAATATTTTGCCCAAGGCGCGTTGTGTGTAAGCTTTTCAGGTAATTGTTATCTTAGTTCTTACCTTAATAATGCAAGTGGTAACCGTGGTCGCTGTAAACAGCTTTGTAGATTGCCCTATACCTTGATGAAAGGTGATAAAAAAATAAAAAAAGGTTATTTGCTTAGTGCAAAGGACTTTAATTTGAGTTGTCGCTTGAAAGACCTTGAGCGAGTGGGGGTAGACGTTATAAAAATAGAAGGTAGAGCGCGCCGTCCCTTTTACGTAGCCGTTGCAACTAGAGAATACTATAACGCTATTCACGGTGAAAAGGCTTGTCAAGACAATCTTCGCCTTGCCTTTAATAGAGAATACACCGAAGGGTATTTTAATGGTAATTCTAGCGTTATATCTGAATTTAACAACCACGTAGGCATAGAAATCGGCAAGGTCTATAAGGTTAACAACGGTAAAAATTTTAACCAGGTATATTTTACGAGTGATAGGGATTTATCGCCAAAGTCTACCATAAAGATTTTTAATAACGGTGTAGAAAAAAACGTTATAACTGTTTATGACTTAAAAAAACTAGACCAAAACAACTATCTTTTCACAACCACCCAAAAAGTACAAGCAGGTGGAACTGTGCGCTTAATTTTAGACGAAATAAAGGAAAAACAAGTATTATCTAGTGTAATTAAGCGTAAAGTTGAACTAAAAATATTAGCTACAAAAGATAAGCCTATATCAGCTAGTTTTGTCGTGGGCAAAAAGAACATAACGGTTACAGGGGCAATGATGAGTCCTGCTAAAAACAGCCCACTTACCCAAGCTGAAATAATAGAGTGCTTTAATAAGAGCGAGCATTTTGCGCCAAGTTTAAGTGTTGATTTACAAGGAGAACTCTTTATTCAAAAAAGTGCCTTAAACGCATTCAGGCGTGAAGTTTACGATAGGCTATATAAGGAAATTACAGCTGAAAGCAAAAAGAAAGTTGAAACAAAAGGAATTAAAAGACCAAGCAATATAAACAAGTTTACTGATTTTCAAATTATTGAAAACATAAACCAACAAATAAAAGCCAAAAACGTTATATTTTCTCCTGAAACGTATTCAGTGGCAGGTGTTTGTGAGTTCATAAGAAAATGCCAGGAATTAGGCGTAAAGCCCTATCTAGACACGCCGAATTTTGCGCTTTCTAGCGACGTAACGTTGCTTAAAGATATTGTTAGCAAAACGGGAATTCCTATCGTTGCAAACAACTATTATGCGTTAGAAATAAAGGGTGAGCCTATAGTAATAGGTGCGGGGCTTAACGTGTACAACGTCTATTCGGCAAGCGCGCATAGTCTTCCGTTTTTTACTGCCGAAAGTAGCCTAGGCGAAAGGGTGGATTTTGCTTATATGACTTTAAGGCACTGCCCGATAAAAGAGCACGTAGGTGGGGAGTGCAAAGCTTGTAGATATTCTAACGATTATGCATATTTAATGGATAGTGGAAAGGTACTTAAGCTTAAGAGGAAAAAGCTTTGCGATTGCACCTTTTACCTTACCGATTAAAAATACTTGACGATTAAAAGTCTATCTATTATAATTAAAACGTAAAGAAAAAAGGAAGGTATTTTATGGAAAAAATTGTGCAGATATGTTTGTTATGCATAGGGGCTTTAATTGCCATAGGCTTATTCGCAATTTTAGTAGTTTTAAATAATATAGCAAAACAATTAAAGGAAAAAAACTCAAAACAACTTTCAGAAAAAAACGCCAATTTAGTAGCGCCCACACCCGTAGCAGTACTACAAACTAAGCCTGCTAATGAAGAAGTAGTTGTTACCGATGATACCGTTACTTTTTCTTCTGAAAAAGCGCTTACTATTGACGATAAATACGTAGAATTATCAACCGAACAAAAAAATTATTACGACCAGATAGTTGAATACGCTAGTAAAGTGGAAGGTTCGCGCCGTTTCAAGAACGCTAGGTATGAAGAGCATAAGGTTGGTAAAAATCGCCTTGTTCGTATGCTTATTAAACGTGGGCAAATTGTTTGTGAGTTTATTCTTCCTAATAACGACTTTAAGAATTACGTAAGCGAAAATAAGCTTAAAATCAAGTCTGCACCAACAGTGCTTAAAATTGCAGATGAAAGTTCGGTGCAAATAGCAAAAGATAGTATTGATATTGCCGTAAAGGCGATAGCAGAAGAAAAGGAAATTAAGCGCCAACAAACCAGAGAACGCAGAAAACAAGCAAGAATTGCAAAACAAAGTTAAAAGGCAATAAAAATCAAAGAAAAAATTATTTATGCAGTAATTTTTCTTGACATTTAAATTAGTATCTCGTATACTAGTAATGCTAAATAAAGCAACTAACAGCCATAGGGCAAAGGAGGGTTGAGTTAAGTGTCTATAGTAAGAGTTGGTGAAAACGAAAATATCGATAGCGCATTGAGACGTTTTAAGAGAAAATGCTCTAGAGACGGTATTATTGGCGATTTACGTAAGAAAGAACATTACGAAAAACCTTCCGTAAAGAAAAAGAAGAAAGCAGAAGCTGCTAGAAAAAGAAGTATTAAAGGTTAATTTAGAAATCTACCGAAGAAAATAGCTCGGTAGATTTTCTTTTTTATGCGCGATTTATGTAAAAATTTGTCGAAAAGGAGAACTTATGTACGAAGACGGAAAAACACTAAAACAATACTGCAAAGAGGCAATGCAAAGAATGAAAAAGGGGTTTTGGGAAGATTACTATAAAAACCTTGCTAACGATATAGAAAAAGCTAGTCAAACAGGGCTTTCAGCAGATAAGGTTAAACAGGCTTATACTACGCGCTTTAACGAAAACGTTAAGGTTAACGATGCAGAGCGTGAAGAATTTTATCAAAAGGTAAAAAGCCTATTAGATGAGCACGGTGCAGTCTCTAATGCAATAGGCAGGCTTACAGATAAAGAGTATTACTCAAAATTATCTTACGAAGAACAACAGCGCTACACGTTAGAGCTATCTGAAAAGTATTTAAAAGCCGTTGAACGCTATAACAGAGAAAAACTATTGAACTTAAACAACTAATCTTTATATTTTTCTTGCAAAAAATCTGCTTTTTTTGTAAAATATAATTACAACAAATTAAAAGGGGTTAATTATGTTTGAAAACTTTGAAAAATTGGTAAAAGAAAGGCAATCTTGTAGAGACTTCTCGGATAAACCTATAGAAAAAGAAACGCTAGATAAGATTATGGAACTATCCATGCTATCGCCATCTGCTTGTAACAGTCAGCCATGGAAAATGCTTTGTGCTTGTCAAAATGACGGCGTAACGGCAATAAAAGAGTGCTTGCAGGAAAGGGGGCACAACAAGTTTTTAGACGGTGCAAAGGCGTTTATAGCAGTGGTTAACAAAACGGCAACGCTAAAAGAAACTATTCAGTCAAAATTTGACCGTAATAGGTTTGTTAAATATGACGTGGGCGAACTTATCGCCTATATAACTTTAACGGCTAAAAGCCTAGGGGTAGATTCTTGTATCATCGGTTGGATGAACGAAGAAAAGCTTGCTTCCGTTCTAGGTTTAGAAGAGAACGAAAAGTGTGAATTGGTTGTTGCGCTAGGCTATAGCGATATCCCAACCCGTGAGAAAGTGCGTAAAAATAAAGAAGATATAATCAAATATTTATAATAGTAGAAAAAGAACGGCTTTTAGCCGTTCTTTTTTAATGTAATTTTTGTTAAATTCTAAATTGATTATAACCTTTAGTTCTTTACTTTTACAACGATTTTTTTAACTGGGGTTTGGTTGCTGTTAATAGCTAAACCAGGTTTATGTATATCGTGGGGGAATAAAATTGCGTATTCTCCACTAGTAAGCACGCAAGAAGTGGGGGTTTCTGCATCGAAATAGAATTCTACGTCTTTTTCAGGATTGTATTCAGTTTTAATTTTAGAAAAAGAGATGTCACAAACTTCAATAATTTCTTCGCCGTAAATTACAAATTGGATATCGATATAATTTCTATGTCCTTCGTTTTTAGCAACTTCTCTTAGCTTAGAATCATATTCTTGAACGAAAGCGTAAAGGTCATTGCCATCAATTTCATACTTGCCAACAGGATAATTTTCTTTTACTGCCGTTTTAATAAAGGCAAATGCTTTTTCAAAATTTTTGTGTGAACCAAAGTAAAGTTGGCAATTATTTAAATTATCTTTAATCATAATCTTTTCTCCTTGCAATTTTAATAATTATATCACAGTTTTTGATTAAACACAACATTTTAGCAAAAAACATAAACTATTAGTATTATAAAAAAGGAGATGCTAAAATGTTTAACGTTAATAGTTACAACTCGGATATCACACCGTCTATTATGAATTTTGATGCTCTTCAAAAAGCAAGGCAAGATTTAATAGGTGAAATTCAAGCAGTAATAGAGTATGATGCGCATATACATAGCACAAACGACAGGTTAGCAAGGCAAACTTGGGAAAATATTAAAAACGAAGAATTAGTGCATATAGGAGAATTGCTTGCACTTTTAAATTATTTAGCCCCAGAACAAAAACAGTATGTTCAAAAAGG
>JAZOMU010000013.1:0-31041 GCA_045654125.1 Christensenellaceae bacterium | reverse complement strand
GCTGGCTATAAATCTCCTTACGTCCCTTTCGTCATAGTAGAGTTTTAATCTGCTCGCTGAAAAATCCCTAAACCTATTGCATATCTCTTTTAAACTCATTTCGTTATCATAGCCCGTCTCTTCTATTTCGCTCATCTCTTTATCTGTGCGCGTTAGCATATAGAACCTTGATTCTTTTGGCTCTTGCTTGGGCTTTTCTGTTTCAGTTTGTTTGGGCTTTTCTACAGGATTTAAAATTGGTTCTGGCTTAATTTCTTGTGCTTTTTTCAAAGCGTCTTTTGCTTGTTTC
The DNA here is from genome assembly GCA_045654125.1 of Christensenellaceae bacterium. GTDB lineage: Bacteria > Bacillota > Clostridia > Christensenellales > Borkfalkiaceae > UBA1259. The sequence continues at coordinate 30,752 of JAZOMU010000013.1, read as the reverse complement.
AACGCCTCGTCATACTCTTCAGCTTCTTCTGCTCTACGCCCGTGGTCAAACACTACCGAAATTACCAAAATAACTACGGCAAACAGCAAAACTGCTACGTATATGAGAATTGCTAATTGGCTAGAAAGCACCGACCAAACCCCATCAGCAACGGGGTTGTCGCTCACAGCCATTAAGTTGTTGTTAAAACTTAAATTCAACATTTATTTCTCCTAACGTAATTATTTTTTTAGGTCAAAATCGACAAGCGCCTGTTTTGTAAACGGAATATTTTCAAAGCCAAACAACTCATCTAGCTCTATGCCTAAGTCTTTGTTTTGTACAGCCAAAATCTTTTCACGCTCGGTTGCAACTAACGGTATAATCTTTTCGCTAAGCACTGCATCAAGCGCTTGCTTTTTATCCATACCACATGCGATAAACGCTGCAATGCTCTTTTCTATCTGTCTTAAGTATTTATTATCAAAACGCAGGTCTGTGTTCGCTTCTAAATATTCTTCTAGCTTATCCAACTTGCGCCAATAATCTTCGGTAAGGAAGCATGTTTCTTGCGCTTCTTCAAGAGATTGATTTATCATAGTGTAAGAAGTTCCACAATCAACTTGCATTTGGCGTGTTGCTTGTTGGTTTTCCTTTAGGGTTAACTCTACCACCGTTGAATACTTTAACCACTCTCTATCAAGCTTGGTTTGTTCGTGGTCATTGATAAACACAACCAACCTTACGTTATCGGGCACTTTCATTACGCCACGAGAATAAACTTCGTTTTGTGGGCAGTATTTTTGATTGCCTACGTAAACGTTTTCCTTGCCGAATACTATTGCTGAAATAACTTCTGCATCACTGTCGCTAAGCGACATTTGTTCAGAGTTGTTTAAGAAAATCATTCCATACGTGTTAAATATGTAATGCGCAACGAACATGCCACACGCCATAGAGTGCCTTTCTTTCTTGATTAAAGCTTGCTCTTCCTTTTTTAGCCTTACCTTTTTTTCGTTCTCACTCTCATTTTTCACAGGCGCAACCTTTTCAAACTGCTTAACTAATGGTTGAAGTGTAGGTTGGCTAACAGCCTGTTCTTCTTTAATTTCTTCGTTAGTAGTGACTGATTGTTCTTCAGCCATTTCTTCGGTAGGAACTGCCACTTGTTCAACAACTTCTTCAGTAGATATTTCAGTGCTATCTTCTTTAACTTCTTCAACAACGGTCTCGGCCGTTTCTTTTTTAAGTTCAGCAACGCTACCATCAAGCGCTTCTGACGTAAACACAACTTGTTCTTCTTGCACGACCATGGTTTTATTTGCTGAATTTTCCACTACTTCTAAGCTTTGGCGCACCTTGAAATCATCATATTCAGGGTTAAGCCTTTCATCGTAGAACATTTCTTCTGCAAAAAATTCTGAAATGGTATCCGAAAAAGTTTTAATCAGTTCTCTATCAGGCGTACATCTAATAAAGGTAACTTTAGAAGAAAGTATACCTGCAAGTACTTTTTGGGTTAGGTTTTTCTCTATTAAAATACCGTGGTCGTTAAACATCGCATGCAAGTCTTCACCCATTTTATTTATAGTGGTTTTATCCTTAAAATCAAGTTGCTGGTTATAGCTCAAAAGTTGTTCAACGTCCCACGCTCTTAGTGGGTCAAAGAAAAACTTAGGCTCTTCATTTTTAATTTCTTCTACCTGAACGGCAGTAGGCGTAACCTTAGGGATAAACGGCAAAACTTCCATATCTGGTTTGCTTGCGTTTTTATAGTCGGTATAGTAAAATCCTTTCTTTTTATAATTCACTTTGCCGTAAGCAACGGTAGAGCAAGGTATTCTTGTATCTAATTTTTTATTTTTTACACGCCTGTTGTATCCGTTAATCTGCCAAAATTTTATAAATACAAAAATTAACGGAACTAGCATTACTAGAATTTCATTAACTAAGCCAAGCACGCCAAACGCAATCATAAGCCCCAAAACTATTAGCAGGTCTAAAACAGCGCCAGCAAGTGATATTTTGCCGTATCTTGACCTAGTTGCATTTGAACTCATATACGCTAATGGTGCGTTAACGGGCATGCACGCATGCAAGAAACACACCCAAAACTTAAAGAGCAAAAAGTTTATTACGTATCCGTAAATAAGCCTGCCTAAGTCTATAAGTGAATAATCTAATCTATCTATATAATCCCCAACGTAACCGTATTCGGGATTAACCACGGTATAGTAAACGTTTTTCTTTGCATAAGTAAAGAATAGTATAAAGAGCCAACACATAACTATGTTGGTAAAATAATAAAAACTCTTTAACGGACTTGGGCGCAAAGGTTTATTCACTAGCCTTGCAAGGAAAGCAAATATAACGCCTAGCGCATACGCCCCAGCAACTATTAACCAATATTCAAAACCGTAATTTTCTAGATATATCGAAAAATACCCTGAATAATACAAGCCTGTAAACAATAAGAACAAGATGATTAACCAGTTCCTAAAATACTTATACATGCAATAGCCTGCGCCAGCCTGATATCTGCCAATTTTAATTAGCATAACGATAAACGCAAAGAATAAAATTAGCGAATGTGCCAGCATGGTTAGGGTTACTATTAAGTTTTCTTCAAACACACCGTCAAAAACAACCGAGCCTACTTGAAAGGCAGAGTAACCTTTGTAAACAGGCATAAACGGATAAACCATCAATGCAAACATTATGATAAAACCGTAAATGGCAAGCGCATATAACGCTTTAGAATGTCTTACGCTTGAAAAATCCTTTTTGCTTATTCCCATTTAATCTCCTTTTTTAAGCACTCCTTTATAAAAAATTAAATCCACCAAGACTGGTGGATTTTCCGTCTTATGTGCTTTTCTAGGCGTTTTACACCTTTTTATGAACCTTTTTACTTTGCTTTTTTCATATATATTATAGTGAAACTATAATACACGTGTTTTTATTATACTATTTTTCGCCATCATTTGTCAAGTAAAAGCCAAAATTTGAAAATGCGCTCGCTCGCAGGCTGTGAATTGGTGTTTTTTCTTCAAGCCTAGCTTTTTTACTAAAGTAAAAGCACTGTTTTTTTGTGCAAAATTTTTGGCTTAATTTATATATACTTAGTCTGTATATTATGCTATAATGTGTAATAGTGGCTTGTGCCACTAATTAATTACAAAAGGAGTTTTTTATGAGTACACCTTGGCTATTTATCATGCTCGGGATTTGTGTTTTGGCTATTTGTTACGTTGTGTATAACTACGTTGCTATAAAGAAGCTGAAAGAAGGTAACGAGCGCATGGTGAAAATGAGCGCAATTATTCGTGAAGGCGCTGGCGTTTTCCTTAAGAAAGAATTTATGACTATTGGCGCTGTTGCAATAGTGATTGCTGTTTTACTTTCTCTTTTTATTGAAGCTTACAGTGGTCTAACCTATATTCTTGGCGCATTGATGAGCAGTGTTGTTTGTGTGCTAGGGATGAAGAGCGCAACTTACGCAAACGTTAGAACTGCAAACGTTGCAAAAGAATCACTTTCTATTGGCAAAACGGTAAAGGTTGCGCTTGGTGGTGGTTCTATTAGTGGTCTTTCCGTTCAAGCATTAGGGCTTTTGGGGATTTTGATTGTCGTTTTAGTTAGTGGCGTTGGTCCACAAAGTTTAGAAGGGCTTACCACCTTATCGGGTAGCGGTATTCAAGCGTACGAAGGCTGTGGCATAGTTTTCATAGACGCATTGTTAACAAACGCTTCGGTTATGAGAGTTACTGCTTATTCTTTAGGTTGCTCTACCGTTGCTATGTTTAACCGTGTTGCTGGTGGCAACTTTACTAAAGCTGCCGACATTTCTGCCGACATTTTGGGTAAAATCCGTAACGACCTACCAGAAGACGATAGCCGTGTGCCAAACGTAATTGCCGATTTTATTGGCGACAACGTTAACGATATCGCAGGTAACTGTTCTGACCTTTTAGAAAGCTTTGTTGCTACCATGTCTGCCTCAATCGTTGTAGCTATTGGTTTATTAGCTAATCACGCTTCTGGCTCATTGTTTATGTCTACCTATATCTTCCCACTTGTTGTTGCGGGTGGTGGACTTCTCGGTTGTATAATCGGATTAGCTTACGCACAATTAAAGAAAATGGGCGACGACCCATCTAAAGAACTTAACCTTGCAACCTATATTTCTGCAGGCGTATCAATAGTTACTTGTGGCGTTGCAGCTTACCTTGCGTTTAGCAAGTTTGATTTTAGTACGCTAAAAAGTAGCTTAGGCTTTGAAATTGGTTGGGCTTCACCTTGGATTTGCGCTATACTTGGTATTATTAGTGGCGTTGCAATCGGCGCTATTACCGAATACTATACCAGCGATAAATTTAAGCCAACTCGCCAAATTGCAGAATACTCTGCTGAAGGCGAAGCGTTCGTTGTAACTAAAGGCGATGCTGTTGGTTCTCGTTCTTGCCTATACCCCATTGCTGTTATCGCTGTTTCATTGTTGATATCTGGTGTACTCTGTGGCACTTACGGTATAGCAATCGCTTCACTTGGTATGTTGTCTTTTGTAGGAACTACCGTTTCAATAGACGCGTTTGGACCTATTGCCGACAACGCTGGTGGCTTAGCTGAATCTTGCCACTTAGCACCTGAAGTTAGAGTTATTACCGACAAGCTAGATTCTGTTGGCAACACCACTGCTGCTATCGGTAAAGGCTTTGCAATCGGCTCTGCTGCATTCGCAACCGTTTCACTAATCGTTGCGTTTATTGGTAACTATGCTACTGCACCAAGCTTTGGCGATATCAGTGCGTTAATTCCTATAGTTGCAGGCTTGATTATAGGTGGTGCATTGATTGAATTCTTTAGTGCAATACTTACCGATAACACTATTCGTTCGGCAAAAGAACTTGCCAACGTTGGCGATAGACAACTTTCTGACCCTGCTATCTTAGCTGGCGAAAAAGACCCTGATTACAACGAATTAGTTGGGCTTGCAACATCTTCTGCTCTTAAGAGAATGTTGTTCCCATCTATCATTGCACTTGCAGTTCCACTAATTGGTGGCGCAATATTCGGCGTTAACTTTGTTCTTGGTATTTTACTTGGTGCAACCGTTGTTGCAATCCCACGAGCTATATTTATGGGTAACTCCGGTGGTGCATTCGATAACGCTAAAAAATACATTGAACAAGGCAAACTTGTTGGACACGGAAAAGGCTCTGCTGCACACAAGGCAGCTGTTACTGGCGACACCATTGGTGATACCCGTAAAGACGTTGTAGGCGTTGCGCTTGATATCTTCATTAAAATGATGTCTACCGTAGCGACTACCTTATTCGTTCTAATCGCCGCTTTAAGTGGATTGTTTAACCAACTCGTTAGCTTCATAACAAACTTGTTCTAAACAAACTTAAAAATAATAAAGGGTAGGACTAATGTCCTACCCTTTTTGTTTTGATTAGTGATTTTCTTTACCAAATTTTTGGTGCACCGTTTACGTAATGCCAAAAGTTACCTGCTTTTTCAGGCTTATTTTCACTGTACCAATAAACAGGTCTTTCCCAAGTATTCCAAAGCGCATTCCACTTTTCAGGCTTTTCTCCTGCTTCTGCATATATAGTAAGCTTTTCACAACCTGCAAAAACTGCCACCCCCATCTGTGAAACGGATTTTGGTATAATTATTTTTTCTAAATTCATACACCCTGCAAATGCACTTCCGTTTATTACGGTTACCGTATCAGGGATAACTACGCTTTCTAATTTTACAGAACCTGCTAACGCCCAGTTGTTTATTACTGTTATCGGTTTTGTATTAAATTCTTTTGGGATAATAACTCTATTAACGTCTTTACTTGCATAGACGGTTACACTGTCTTGATTTTCTATTAACGCTAGGTCGCCACAATTGTATTCCATACCTTACCTGCCAAATATGTCGTTAGGCATATTATATCACTTGTGCTTACAAATTACAATAGTTTTTACAAAAAACAATGTTAAAAAGCGCAACCTTTTGATTGCGCTTTTTATAATAGCCTATAACTATTTTTTCATTTTATTCTTAGTTTTTTCGCTAATTTCATTTACCTTTTGCACAACTTGGTCCTGCCCATCACGAACAACCTGCCTAGCCTTTGTTGAATTGGTTGCCAACACCACGCCACCGAGCATACCAAGAACTATGCCACATAAAAATTTATCGTCCATAATTCCCCCTTTGCCAATTATTATGCGCGAATATTGTCGATTTATACTTTTCAACTTTTTTAATTATCGTATTTATCATTTTCACTAAAGGAATTAAATAAATCAAAAAGCATTTGCGCCTTTAACTTATCTTCTTCAATTTCTTTAGATATTATTTCTTTTGCTTCCGTTTCGTAACCACTTATAGTAAAGAAAAACACTATTAGTGGCACTATAAAATAACATATTAGTATCCACGCTAAAAACTCACTTAACACCGTTACCATAAGCACTATAACAACTATATTAATCACCCAAGTCCATATAGCGTTTACGATATAAATTTTTGTTGCACGCCGTGTTGCCGTTTTAATCGCAAGTGGTAACCCTATTAAAAGCGACGCCAACCCTTGTGTAAATATAAAATGCCCCAAAAAGAACGATAATATGCCTACAACTATCTCCATATTTTTTTCCTTTGTTTGTTTTATCGTATTGTATAGGATTTTTTCCTATATGTCAAGCATTGTATAGGAATATTTACTATAATTTTGCAAAAGGTATTTATATGGAAATTAACAAAATTGTTGGAGAAAACTTAAAGAGCGCAAGAAAAGCAAAAGGGCTTACACAAAAAGAGCTTGCAAAAGAGTTGGGCAAATATCAATCTGATTATAGTGAGTATGAAACTGGCAAAATTGAGCTTGATTATGCAAAAATAGTTTTTCTTTGCAAAAAGTTAGATATTACACCTAATGAACTTTTTGATATTTATGATTAAATTAAAAACGCTTGGAATTTCCAAGCGTTTTGTTTTATTTTATAGGTTAAAATCAATAACGATTAAGCGTTCTTTTTTGACTTGTAATCTTCTATTGCTTTTTTGATTGCTTCTTCAGCGAGAACTGAGCAATGCAGTTTTTGTGATGGCAAGCCGCCCAAGGTTTCAACTACCTTTTTGTTGGTTACTTTTAAAGCTTCTTCAACCGTCATGCCCTTAATCATTTCGGTAGCAGTTGAGCTTGTTGCGATTGCTGCTGCACAACCAAAGGTTTTAAATTTTGCATCGGTAATAACTTCGTTTTCAATTCTTAAAGTTATTTGCATAATATCGCCACAACTTGCGTTGCCTACAAGCCCCGTTCCATCGGGGTTTTCTATTTCACCTACGTTCTTTGGATTTTTAAAAACGTCCATTACTTTTTCATTATACATATTTAATATCTCCTTGTGCTTTAAATAGTGGCGACATTGCCCTTAATCTTTCCACTGCTTCTTTTATTGTTTGTACTGCATAATCCACTTCTTCAACCGTGTTGTGCTTGCCGAACGAAAATCTAATTGAGCCGTGCGCTAAAGCTTCTTCAACTCCTAGTGCTAAAAGTACGTGCGAGGGCTCTAGCGAGCCAGACGAACACGCTGAACCCGACGACACTGCTATGCCTGCTAAATCTAGACTAAACAATATTGATTCGCCTTCGATAAATTCAAACGAAAAATCTGCGTTTGCAGGTAGTCTGTTTTGCCTTGGCCCATTTAGCTTTGTAAACGGCACTTCTTTTAATACTTTTTCAATAAAACGGTCACGCAAAGCTGATACGTATTCAAAATTTTGCTCTCTTTCTCTATCGGCAATCTTAAACGCTTCACTAAATCCAACAACTGCTGGAACGTTGGTTGTACCACCTCGCTTCATCCTTTCTTGGTGCCCACCGGTTATTATGCTTTGCGTTTTTAAGCCGTTTCTAATATACAATGCACCTACCCCTTTAGGTCCGTAAATTTTGTGAGAACTCATGCTCATCATATCAACACCAAGCTCTTTTACGTCAGTTTTAAGAACCCCTGCAGCCTGAACGGCATCAGTAAACATTACAGCGCCAACGCTGTGCGCAATTTGGGCAATCTCTTTTATCGGTTCTATCGTACCCACTTCGTTATTTGCAAGCATACAGCCAACGAATATTGTATCGGGGCGAACTATGGTTTTTAGATGCTCAAGGTCAACAAACCCTTCGCTATCCACTTTCATATAGCTTACTTCAAACCCATCTTTTTTAAGCGCTTTTGCAGTAGAAAGCATTGCAGCGTGTTCGATTGGACTTATTATAATGTGTTTGCCCTTTTCCCTATAAGCGTTTGCTACGCCACGAAGCGCCCAGTTATCGCTTTCCGTACCACCCGAAGTAAAGTACACTTCGCTAGGCTTTGCATTTATGATTTTAGCAATAGTATCACGCGCTTCATCTACGGCTTTAACCGATTCTCTACCGAAAACGTGCTGGCTGTTTGGGTTACCAAATGCCTCGGTAAAATACGGTAACATTTTTTCAAGCACTCTTTTGTCAACCGGCGTTGTCGCCGCGTGGTCAAAATATATAGGTGTTTTTATCATTGTTTGTTTTTCTCCTTTAATGCAGCTCGCCTTTTATCATTTGTTCTAAACACATACCGTCAAGCAACTCATTTATGCCTTCGTAAAGTTTTTTCCAAACCCCACTTGATGGACAGCACTTGCACTTAGCGTCCCCACGAACGCACTCTATAATTTCCATATCGTCTTCTAAAGCGCGCACTATTTCACCAATAGTAATATCCTTGGGCGCACGGGTTAAAAAATAACCACCGTTTGCGCCACGGCTAGCCGATACGATATTGCGCTTTGATAGTATTCTCATTATTTGCTCCAGGTACTTGCCCGATACCGAGATTTTACTCTCTAAAACACTTGCAGATACCGTGCTATCAGGATAATTCTTCCCCAATATGTGGCAAGCCATAAGCCCGTAATGAGTTTTTGAAGATAACTTCATTTTTCTCCTTTTTTGCCTGTTTTATTCAGCAAAAATTCATTTGCAACTAAATTACTTGCAATTCACATTATAAACGTTAACCCAAAGCTTGTCAATTGTTTTACATAGGTTTAAAAATAAAAAAGATAACGAGATGTAATCGTTATCCTTTTTGTTGGTTTTTTATGAATTTTTACCACTCTAATTCGATAATCATCGTTTCGCCTGCAAATTCATCACTAGGAATATCACAAATAGAAATATATTCGTCAATGCACGGGCCATAGAAAGATGAGTACTTTGGCAAGAAACCTTTTCTTAGTCTCAATTCTCTGCCATCGTTAACTAGCGTTGCTTTCTTAGGCATTTCGGTTAGTTCTTTAAGAACTAATGCAGTTGAAAAATGTCTTTCATAAAGGTGAATATATGTTTTTCCGTTTTTGCTGTTAACTATGCTCTTTGGATTTGATGGAACGATAGTTCTTGGTTCAGCTTGGTTATTTTCAAGTATGAAACTCATTTTATTATACCAAGCACCTACCTTTGCAAGCATATCTTTTTGTTGGTCTGTTACCTTGCCGTTAGCCATTGGCCCAACGTTTAGAAGATAGTTGCCACCACGTGCCATTATTTGGTCGATTGCAGACGTTAAGTATGAGAAAGAATGGCAATCTTCATCAATTCTATAACCCCAAGCTTGTTCGCCAATAGATTCGCAAGCTTCCGTCATTCTACTAAATCTACCACCTTCTGGTATTTCACGCTCTGGCGTAGAGAAATCGCCTTTGTCGTGGCCACGGTCGTTGATTAAAATACCCGGTTGCAATGAACGTGCGTATTCGTTAATCTTCAAGTCGCCGTCAGAGTGCATTGGTGGGATATCCCAGAACAACGTGTAGATTTTGCCGTAGTTAGAAAGAAGTTCACCTATTTGGTTTTTCTTAAATTCCAAATATTTTTGGTAATCGTGCCCTTCCCATACCTTTTGGCGAGATTGGTGAGATGACCTAATGTTGAAAGAGTCTTCTCTATACCAGTCTGGGTTAGAATAATATATAGAAAGCAACATGCCGTGTTTTTCACAAGCATCTGCTAACATCTTTAAAACGTCCTTACCGTAAGGGGTATTCATAATGTTATAATCGGTATACTTGGTATCCCACATGCAAAATCCATCGTGGTGTTTTGCAGTAAAACAGATATACTTCATACCAGCGTTCTTTGCCATTATTACCCACTCTTCAGGGTCATATTCGGTGGGATTGAATTGCCTTGCTCTTGCTTCGTATTCTTCAAACGGGAAGTTAGCTTTTGCAAGGCATTGCTCGTGTATTCCGTACTCTGCATACGGGCCCCAGTGTATAAACATACCAAACTTATTTTCCATAATATTTCTCCTTGTTAATTATATTATACAACGACTTATAGTTGATAGTTATAATAAAATTATTTTCTTTGTTGTATATAATTACTCTCTTTTTATAAAAGTTTAAGCTGTTCAGCTTGCCGTTATTAAAATTTTGGCACAACACCTAAAAAGTTACAAATCTCTAGCGAAAACGCCATTGCTGATTTTGGACCGTTTGCAGTAATTAGGTTTTTATCCCTTTCCACGTCGCTTGCCGTGTAGTTATCGCCTAAAGCTTTTATAAAGGGTGGCGCAGGATAACAGGTTGCTCTTTTGTCGTTAAGCAATCCGTTTTCAGCAAGCACTACTGCTGGGGAAGCGCAAATTGCCGAAACGAGTTTTTCTTTTTCTAATAAATCTCTTATTCCGTCCACCACTTTTTTATTGCTAGCAATATTAACTGCGCCAGGCATTCCACCCGGAATAACAACGCCATCATACCCAGCTAAGTCAACCTGTTCTATTGTTTTATCGGCTTTAATCTCTATCCCGTGCGAGCCTACAGGGGTTAACCCACAAACTGAAACGATGTCGCATACCAGCCCTGCTCTACGCAATACGTCTACAGGGGTTAAAGCTTCTATCTCTTCGGTGCCGTTTGCAAAAAGTACTGCTATTTTCATATTTTTCCTTCCTTTATTTTTTTATATTATATTATGGTTATACTTTTTTGTCAATATTAGCCTATATAAAAAAGTGGTAGAGAACTACCACTTTTTAGTTGTTATTTATTCTTTTCTTCTTCCTTAAATTTAGTAAACATTTCCTTTACCTTAAAGTAAGAAAGCTTTGGATTTCTATACTCGTTTAGTATGCCTTTGTTATTAAAGCCACGCGCACGGTTAATTTCATTGCAAGAACGAATATCGGTATACTGCCATATGAACACGCCACACATCATCGGGTCTTTGTGGAACAACTCTAACGCATAACCGATAAGGTCTGCCTGATATTCTTCTGTCCAAGGAATACAATCGTGAGTTTTATAGCCAAAGAGCGCACCTGCACCAAATTCAGACATGATTACAGGCTTATGTTCCATGCCTTTCTTTTTACGGAATGCACGATAGTCTTCTAGGAATTTATCCCAGCTATACTTATCGCCACCGTACCAGCCCCAGTATACGTTTAAGCAGATTATATCGCAGTATGGCAAGCATTCATCCCAAGTTTGACAGTTAGACGCATAAGTTACCATACGATTACCACCGTTTTCTTTTAGGTAAGGATAGCACTTTTGAGCAAGAGCAACGCCTTCCTTAGTATCGGTGGGCAATTCGTTAAACATGCCCCAGAACACGATTGATGGGTAGTTGTAGTAGTATCTAACCATTTCCCTATGCATATCCATAATTCTAGAAACTACCTTTTCTCTTGCTATGGTTGCAGGCTCAAACCCACAGCCCCAAATAGGAATTTCACTCCAGAATAAAATGCCGTTTTCATCACAGTAATCTAAAAATGCACGTGAGTTTGGATAGTGCGAGCCACGGATTGCGTTTACGTTTGCGCTCATTGCAATATCTAGGTCTTTTTTCATCAATTTTAGTGGGAAAGCAAAACCCCATTCAGGGTGCTCTTCGTGCCTACATACACCACGGATTTCCACAAACTTACCGTTTAAATATACGCCGTCTGGCTTAACTTCTACATGTCTTAAACCCGTTCTATCAAAAAGGTCGTCGGTAGAAGTAGAAATTGCTATATCGTATAAATATGGGCTATCAACGTCCCAAAGTCTAACGTTTTCTATGGTGAAATCAAACTCTATGGCCTGCTCTTCACCTGCTTCAAGGGTAACTTTCTTTTCTAAACTAATATCGCCAAAAGCATACTTAACGACATCGGTTTTAGTCTCGGCTTCAGCGTTGTAAAGTTCTACGATTTGTTTTATTGTAGCTTTTTTTCTATCTTCCGATAAAGTATATTCAACCCTATTGTAAAGTGGACAAATACCTTTTAGCGTTTCCACTACTATTTCACGAGTAATTCCACCATAGTGCCACCAGTCAACAGAAGTTTGTGGAATAGAATCAGCATCAAAGCTATTATCAGCACGAACCGTAAGGGTATGCCAACCTTCTTCTACGCCTGTTTTTATAAACGAAAACTCGCAGAACCCACCATAGTGTGTGCCTAAAAGCTCGCCGTCAAACCAAACGGTTGCTTCCGTTTGAACACCACCAAACCAAAAGCGAAGCGTGCCACCGTCAGTATAAAATTTCTTTTCATACCAACCCATGCCTTCGTATAAAATATAGCCACTTTCATTGTTCCACATTCCAGGCACGGCAAATTTTTCCTTAACCGGCAAACATCTTTGCCAGCAATGAGTATCGCCCATCTTTTCTTTATCAGGGGCAAACCCCCAAACACCACTTAAATCTGCAACTTTTCTCTTACAATGCTCGGTAAAAATTCTCATATTACTAGTCGTCCTTTTTTGTTGTTTTTCTTTTTGATAATTATATAGTAATTAGGTTTAGTTTTCAATGATAATTTGTTAATTAGTTTACCATTTTTACATATATAGTAAACTTTAAAAGCCTTCGCTTGAAATGCAAATGGTTTTGTTTTCCAACTTTAATTTTTACGACCTGTTTCCAAAATGTCTACTATCTTTTTAAGCAAATCTTCAGTAGTAGGATTTGCAAGCCTATCAAGGCGCGCCTTTTCTTCTTCTGCCTTTTTCGCTTGTTCTTCTGCTAAGGCGATAGCTTTTTCTTTTTCTTCAAAGTATTCCTTTACGGCCTGCCTATCGGTAATCTTTACCCCTGCTTTTTTAAGCTCTTTTCTTTCACTCCTGTTTAGCGTATTGTTTTTAATAACTTCGGTAAGCTTGCCGTTTCTTTCTCTTAAGTTGTTCATAATTCTTACAATTGTAAATAAGGTGAATGCAATTAGCAAGAAGTTAATGATAGATGATATAAACGCGCCCCAGTCTATATAGATAGAAGTTGCAAGGTCTACAACTTGCTTGCCCGTTATAGCGTCGGTAGTGTAGCCAGCAGAGAGCATTGTGATTGCACCTTCTAACCCGTTAGTGCCAAGCACCAATGCCAATAGCCAGTTTATTATTGGCTTTAATATATAGTTAGATAATCCATTAACTATACCCGTGAACGCACCACCTACGATAACGCCGACTGCCATATCTAGCACGTTTCCACGCGTGATAAACTTCTTAAATTCCCCAAAAAACTTTTTCATTTGTTTTTCTCCTTTTTTCTCTCTTTTTTAAATAAATCTTTTAATAGCGTTGCACATTCTTTTGGGCTTGCGCCGTTTAACTTTTTTATTATCGTTTCCTTTTTTTCCACCACTTATGCTCCGAAAGCGACCTTTGATATTATTGATGCTAACGCCATTATAACAAGATATAAACTAAACCATTTATAGTTAGCTTTCTTTATAACTTTAAGCATCACTTTAATCGCTATGTAGCCGGTTACAACTGCCGTTAAAATGCCAAATACAAGTGGCAATGCATCAACGCTTACGCCCGTTTTTACCACCTTGTATCCGGAAATAAGCGCTGCCCCTAAAATAACGGGGATACTCATTAAAAATGCAAAGCTTGCGTTTTCACTACGCTTTACGCCTGCAAAACAGCCTGCCGACAATACCGTTCCACTGCGAGAAAGACCAGGAACGATTGCAACGCCTTGCGCCAACCCCATAATAGCCGTGTTTTTGTAGTTTAAGGGCAAGGACTTTTGTTGCTTTTTGCTGATAATTTCTGATAAAAACAGTTCGCCAGCAGTAAGCAAAAAGGTGCCTGAAAGCAAAATTGCTGATAAAAGGTTGCCTTGATAAAAAGCCCCTTCTACAAAATCGCCAAGCAAAATGCCTGTAAGTGCTGCAGGTATGCTAGCTATTATTAAATATACAAGTTTATTAAACGGTGCTTTAAATAGCCCGAATATGTCTTTGAAAAATACTATAAACACAGGGATTAGCGTACCTATATGTAGCATTACGTCAAAAAATAACCCACCTGCGCTTTCGTTTACACCAAGCCATCTTCCTAAAAGTATTAGATGTCCACTACTTGATACGGGTAAAAATTCTGCAAAACCTTGAACAGCGCCAAGTATTATCGCTTGCCAAATTTCCATTATTTATAGTCTCCTTTATCGCTTATTATTTTTATAAATTCCTTTACGGCAAAAGTTAGATTTTCGTTCTTTGGCAGGGCTAGCCCTATCGCTCTTGACGGCAATGATGGGTTGGTTTTAATTTCCACCAAACTCTTTTCTTCAGTTAATTCGTGTTGAACGAATTCTCTTGGTATACACGCAATACCTATGCCACTTTTTGCAAGCGACGTCATAAGTTCTAGGCTTGCAAGCTCTATTTCTGGGTGTAAATGAATGCCTTGCGAATGCGCAAAGCTTACTATTGCTTGCCTTGTTGCCGTGGATAGCTCTAGCATTAAAAGGGGATAATCTTGCAATCTTTTAAGGTCTACCGTTTGACCGAAAAGCTCAGAAAATTTATCGCTAGCGACAAAAGCATCGTGCAATCGCATAACAGTGTTTGATAGATTTATTTCGCTATCATCAATAGGCAGGTTAACAAACCCAATATCGCCCTTGCCGTTTTTAAGTAATTCTATCGTTTCACTAGAAGTGCAGTTTTGTAAAACTAAGTTTACGTTAGGATACTTTTCGTGATATTCTTTTATGTATGGCAATAAAAAGTGCGTACTAACCGTATCAGATGCACAAATTCTAACCACGCCCGTTGCCGTATCTTTGAGTTCGGCATACTTACTCTCTGCTTCAGCAAATAGTTTAAGCGCTTTTTCTACCGTAGCAAAAATTTGCTTACCACCCGTTTCAGATAGTTCCATACCCTTATGTGTGCGATTAAAAAGCTGTCCACCAAGCTGAGTTTCAAGCTGTTTTATGGCTTGCGAAACGGCTGGCTGAGATATATATAATTCTTCAGCAGCTTTAGTTAAGCTTCCACATTTTGCTACGGTATAAAATACTCTATAAAGTTCAAGGTTTACCATTTTATTTTCCCCAAATCATATGGTTTTAAAGGTTTATTATAAATTTAGACAAGGCTCGGTTAGTAAAAATAAAGGCTTAGAAACAAGCAGTTCAAGGCTCGTGAATCATAACGCAGTTTATAAGCTCTTTAAGAAGCAATAAAGGTTTTAGTTGCAAGCGAGACAAGGCTCGCGACGCACAAACAGACGAGATAGAACGCCTGTTCATCGAGATTGTTTGTGCAAAGCAGTAACGCAGTATCGCGTAGCAAATAAAGCCTTTATTTTCCGACGCAAAATTTAGAAAATATGTCGTTTATTATATCTTCAGTTGCTGTGCGCCCTGAAATTTCGCCAAGTGCATCCCAACCGTCTTTTATATCTATTGCTAAAATATCTAAGGAAACGTTGCCTATACCAGCAAGTGCCATTTGTAGTTTTTCTTTGGCTTTGATGAGAGCGTTAAAATGCCTTTCTTCACATAAGAAATCGCCGTTTAGGTCTATTCCACTACCGATTGACTTTTCATATAAGAGTTCTTTTAATCGGTCTATATTATATTTGTTTTTTGCAGAAACGTATATGTCTGCTCTATCATCTTTAACGTCACTCTTGTCCGTTTTATTTACAGCAACTACTAGATTTTTATCCTTTACTAGCTGAAATATCTCGTCATCAGCATTAGTTAAATCGCTGGCATCTAGCACGAACAAAATAACGTCGCTTTCATCTAGTACGCGCTTTGATAGGCTTACGCCTATAGTTTCTATGCTATCGCCACTCTCTCTTATCCCTGCCGTATCAGAAAAATTAAAGCGAACGCCGTTTATATCAAGCGTGCCTTCTACAATATCACGGGTTGTGCCTGCAACCGAAGATACGATTGCTTTTTCATAATCTAAAAGTGCGTTTAGTAATGAACTTTTGCCCGTGTTAGGCTTGCCTACTATACCTATTCTTACACCGTCTTTTAGCGTTCTGCCCGTACGGTAAGTTTTAAGTAGCGCTTCTATTCTAATTACTACTTGGCTTATGTTATCTCTTACCGTTTCGGTAGACTTAAACTCTAAATCTTCTTCAGGGAAATCCATGTCGGCATCAATCTCGGCAAGCGCATCGGTTATAACATCTTGTAACTCGTTGATTTCCGTGTTAAGTTTTTCTCTATACAAGTAATATCCTGCTTTTACACCAGAAACGCTTTCGCTATTTATCATATCGATAAGCCCTTCGGCTGAAGAAAGAGATAGTTTACCGTTCATAAATGCGCGCTTGGTAAACTCGCCGTTAGTTGCAAGTCTTGCTCCCGAAGCTAAGATTTTACGCAATACGCCTTTAGTAATAGCAATACCACCGTGGGTGTGAAATTCCACAACGTCTTCACCCGTAAAGCTTTTTGGCGCTTTAAAGTATACGCACATGCCAAAATCGGTAAAACCATCGGCTTGGATTTCGCCAACGTACATTTTGTTCGGCTCAAAATCTTTAACCTTAATTTTACATGTTGGCACAAACATTTTTTCTGCCACTTGTAAAGGCGTGCTCCCACTAATTCTTAAAACGGCAACCCCACTTGCTGATAGCGCCGTGGATATTGCCGCAATGTTTTCGCTTTGCATTATTTTTCGTCCTTATCTTTTTGGTCGTATTCGCTAAACGGCTCGTTTGCCTTGTCTGAAAACTCTTTAAACGGGTTGCCAGGGTCTACTTCGCCACGTTCTGCAAACTCAGAAAATGGATGCTCTGGTTGACGGGGTTGATTGCCGTATGGAGTGCCTTGATTTTGTGGGGGCGCTCCATAAGGGTTGCCATAAGGATTACCATAAACCGAATAGTGTGCTTGATAGCGTGAACGCATATATTCAGCATAATTTATTTCTTTTTTATTCCTAATCACAAACACGAAGATTGGGAAAAGACCGAAGAAAGAAAGTATTGAAGCCAAGATGAAGTGCTGTGGCCAAAACTTTCTAAATAGCGCAATATAAACGTTAATGGTTATTACTACCGAAGCTATATCTAAAATGAAAGAAACGTAGTAAACCACGTTAGAGAAAACACTGATTGCATGGTCAGTTTGTGCAGAATATGGCCAAACAAACGTAGCATCGTAAAAAACTCCACCCGTCCAATATTCTTGCAGGTTTAAAACGCTGGTAAAATAGTTATACGTTTCTTGCGTTCCGTCTGCAATATATACTTGTTCGCCACCTAATAAAACGTTGCCTATTAATGGATAATATACTAAAACGTTATAAGTTAAAGTTAATATTTCTGCTAGCGCAAATATTATAGTAAACGCTAGAGCTAGCTTAGAAAACGTAGAGCCAAAAGTTCTTATTTTGCCTATTATTTTACAAACGGGATAAAGCCAAACAAATGGTATCCACGCTAAAAACGCGCACTTTATTCCTTGTTTTTTTGCAAGAACGAACACGCCGATAGAACGCAGGCCGTATAACGCCAAAACTAAAGCAACCACGATTGCAGAAATAGTAATTACTCCACCACGCCCTATTTCTATAACGGGTTCAACCCCGCTTCTACCTTCCATAAAAAATCTTATCATTTAACTCTCCTGATTTTATATCAATGAATATATTATAAACAACTTTTCAGCTAAATACTCTGCTACTAAGTCAAAACACTAAACAATAACGCAGTATTGCGACGCAAATAAGGCTTTTAGTAAGCGCGAGCAAAAATCACCTTGTGCTTTGCAGGTTTTCCACAAATTGCACACTTTTCGGGAACACCTTCTTCATCACACATAACTCTTGCCGTTGCAGAAGCCGTTTCTTTAACCTTGTCTTCACATTCACGACAGCCACACCAGCCAGCTTTTACAAAGTTTTGGTTTTCTACGCCTTTAAGTATTCCGTCTAAGCTATCTGCCGTAACGATTTTTGCATCTCTCTTTGCTCTTGATTTAGTAAGCAAATCTTTTTGAACGGTATCTAAAAGTTCAGGAATGAATTTTTCTAAATCAGCTATTGCAACCGTTTGCTTTTCAAGATTATCACGGCGCATAATAACTACTTGACCATTTTCAATATCACGTGGCCCGATTTCTATACGGATTGGAACGCCTTTCATTTCCCACTCGTTAAATTTCCAGCCAGGACTCATATCGCGAACGTCCGTTTCAGCGCGAACGCCTGCTTTTACTAATAGCTCTTCAATTTCTTTTGCCTTTTCAATAACGCCACCCTTGTGAACGGCGATTGGTACGATTATTGCTTGAATAGGCGCAACTCTTGGTGGAAGCACTAGCCCACGTTGGTCGCCGTGCGCCATTATAATACCACCTATCATACGCGTTGAAGTTCCCCAAGAAGTAGTGTAGCCGTTCTTTAACGCACCGTCTTTATCAAGGAACTTAATATCAAATGCCTTTGAGAAGTTTTGGCCGAGATAGTGAGAAGTGCCAACCTGCAAACTCTTTCCGTCCAGCATCATTGCTTCTAAACCAAAAGTAGCAACAGCGCCTGCAAACTTTTCCTTATCGGTCTTTCTGCCTGTGAATACAGGAATAGCAAGCGTTTCTTCCATAAATTCTTTATATACGTTAAGCATTAAAATGGTTTCTTCCATTGCCTCTTCTTCGCTAGCGTGAACAGTATGACCTTCCTGCCACAAAAACTCACTAGTTCTAAGGAACGGACGAGTGGTTTTTTCCCAACGCATAACGTTGCACCATTGGTTCATGATTACTGGTAAATCTCTATATGATTGAATCCATTTTGCATACATAGTACCTATAACAGTTTCACTAGTAGGACGGATTGCAAGTGGTTCTTCAAGCTTGCCGCCGCCAGCGTGCGTAACAACTGCAACTTCTGGCGCAAACCCTTCAACGTGTTCAGCTTCTTTAGTAAAAAAGCTCATAGGGATAAGCAATGGGAAGTATGCGTTTTTAGAGCCTGTTTTCTTAAAGCGCGCATCCATATCCTTTTGAATATTTTCCCAAATAGCGTAGCCATAAGGACGAATAACCATAGTGCCCTTTACTGGCCCATAGTCAACAAGTTCAGTCTTTAAAACTACGTCCGTATACCACTGAGCGAAGTTTTCGGTGATGTTAGCAATTTGTGTTACGAATGATTTTTCTGCCATTTTCTTTCTCCGTGCAATATTTATCCATTATAATTTATTATATTAAGTAAATTAGTTATATCATATTTTATCAAATATATCAAGTTTTTTTATTGAATTTTAGGGAAAAAGGCTTGAAAAACTAGCGACATTGCTATATAATATACTTATCGATTTGTTAAAAAAGGCGATGGCGACAATTTCTCGTATTTCAACCCGCCTTTTAATATTTGGAGGATATTATGCAAGACGTAAAACAACTTACAGTAAACGCCGTTAGAGTTCTTTCGGCTGAAGCTATCCAAAAAGCAAATTCCGGTCACCCCGGTCTTCCACTTGGTGCAGCTCCTATCGGCTATGCAGCGTTTACTAACATGACTTTTAACCCAAAAGACACTTCTTTCGATAATAGAGATAGATTCGTTCTCTCTGCAGGTCACGGCTCTATGCTCGACTATGCTCTCTATTATCTTTTCGGCTTCGGGCTTAAAAAAGAAGAAATTATGAACTTCCGTCAGCTCGGTTCTAGAACTGCTGGCCACCCCGAATATAACGTTTGCCCTGGCGTTGAAACAAGCACCGGCCCACTCGGTCAAGGTATTGCTAACGCTGTTGGTATGGCTATTGCTGAAAGTTACTTGGCTGAAAAATTTAATAAAGAAGGCTTCCCTATCGTTGACCACTACACCTTTGCTCTTTGTGGCGACGGCTGTATGCAAGAAGGTATTGAAAACGAAGCGGCTTCTTTAGCAGGCGCATTAGGCCTTGGCAAGCTTATCGTTTTATACGACGATAACGATATCACAATCGAAGGAAATACCGATATCACCTTTACCGAAGACGTTGGCGCTCGCCATAAGGCTATGGGTTGGCAGGTTATTGACGTTAAAGACGCTAACGACTTAGGCGCACTTAACCGTGCTATTAAAAAGGCAAAAACTGAAAAGAACAAACCATCACTCATTATCATCAAGTCTGAAATCGGTTACGGTTCTCACTTAGTAGGTCAAGCCGCTTGCCACGGTGCACCTCTCGGTGAAGAAGGCGTTGCTACCTTAAAGAAAAATCTCGGTTGGGACTATGCCCCGTTTGAAGTTCCAAAGGAAGTATTCAGCCACTGCAAACGCTTTGGCACTCGTGGTAAGAAAGCTCAAAAGGCTTGGAAAGCTATGTTTGCTGAGTATGCTAAGGCTTACCCAGAACTAGCAAAAGAATATATCGCTTGGAAAAACAAAGAACTTCCCGACTTAAAGGCTATTGAAGAATTGTGGCAGTTTGAAAAGGACGACGCTTCTCGTGGATATTCCAGCACCGTTCTTAATAAGCTCGCTAAATACGTGCCAATGCTTATCGGTGGTAGTGCAGACTTAGCTCCTGCTAATAAATCTTATATGAAAGGTCGTGGCGACTTTGGTCCTAACGACAAAACCGGCTCTAACATGCACTTTGGTATTCGTGAACACGCTATGGCTGCAATCGTTAACGGCATGTACTTACACGGTAGCTTAATTCCATACTGCGCAACCTTTGCCGTTTTCTCTGACTATATGAAGAATGCTATGCGTATGTCTGCTATTATGGAACTTCCTGTAGTTTACATACTTTCACACGACTCTATCGGCGTTGGTGAAGACGGTCCTACACATCAACCTATTGAACACCTTTCTGGTTTACGCGCTATGCCACACCTTAACGTATATCGCCCATGCGATGGTAGAGAAACTACTGCTTCTTGGATTAGCGCAATCACTGGTAAAGACCCATCTTGTATCGTAGTATCTCGCCAAACCCTTCCACAACTTGACGGAACGGGTGCTGATGCATTCAAGGGTGGTTATATCCTTGCCGATAGCGAAAAGAAAACGCCAGACGTTATCCTTATTGCTACTGGTAGTGAAGTTGCACTCGCTGTTGGTGCTAAAGCTGAACTCAAGAAACAAGGTATTGACGCAAGAGTTGTTTCTATGCCGTGCGTTGAACTCTTTGAAAAGCAATCTGCTAAATACAAAGAAAGCGTTCTTCCTAACAAAGTTCGTGCAAGAGTTGCTGTTGAAGCAGGCGCTACTATGTGCTGGTACAAGTACGTTGGTATGGACGGCAAAGTTGTTGGTATTGACCAGTTTGGCGAATCAGCTCCTGCTAAAAAGTTGTTTGATAAATATGGCTTCACAGTAGATAACGTTGTAAACGCTTGTCTTGAAGTTGTTAAATAATTAACCTTTACAAAAGATAAAAAGGTGGCTTTATTTAGCCACCTTTTATTTTCTTTGCTATTGACATTATAGTTTAATAGTGTTATTATATAAACAAAATTTTAAGGAATAAAAAGTATGTTAATTTCTACTGAGATAGGTTCTTTTCGCAAAATTGTTAATGACGATTTTGAAATAGTTAAAATGCTAAAGCAAGCAGGCTTTACTGCTTACGATTTTTCTATGGGCAATGCTGAATACGCTAAAGGATTCTTAAAAGACGATTCTTGCTTTGAACACGCTAAAAAATTAAGGGCTTACGCTGATGAAATTGGTATTGTTTGCAACCAATCGCACGCACCTTTCCCCACCTTAAAAAAAGATGACGAGTGGAACAAAACTATGCTTTCTGCATTAAAACGCTCAATTAAATTTAGTGGAATTTTAGGTGCAAAAATTTGCGTGATTCACCCTGGCAACAGTTCTTCCATTGAAGAAAACACGGCGTTATATAAAGAACTTTTGCCCGTTGCTAAAGAATGTGGTGTAAAAATTGCCACTGAAAACATGTGGAATTGGGACAAGGAAAAAAATACTTTTGCACCAGCCTCTAACTCTGACCACGTTAGCTTTAAGGCACAAATGAATAAACTAAACGAACTGGATAGTAGCGTTTTCGTTGCGTGTGTTGATATTGGGCATTGTGAACTTGATAACTTAAATACTTCTGCTGTTAAAATGATTGAAACGCTTGGTGATAACGTGCAATGCATACACCTACACGATAACGATAAATATAATGATATGCACATTTTGCCCTTTACTAGCGCAATAGATTTTTTACCCATTGTTGATGCGCTTAAAAGAGTGCATTATTCAGGCGATATCACTTTAGAATGTTCTTATGTTGCAGGCATGCATTTACCAAAAGAACTTGTGCCTAATTTCATGCGCCTTTACGCAGACGTTGCCAACTGGTTTAAAACTCAGTTAGAAAAATAATAATTTAAAAAGTCCGTTGCAATCGCAACGGACTTTTGTTTTTATTTTTTATCTTTTTATTTTATTTTTCCCCAACGGTCACGGAAGAAGTGCGCCACCATTTTGGGCTGACGTTCACGTGTAAAGATACCTTTTCTGTTTCCACGAACACGCCATACGCTCGGCGCAGTCTTAAAGTCGCTAAAGTTCCAAACGTGTTCGCCTATGCAATAGTCATAACCATCAAACACTTTACAATATTCTCTAACAAACTCTAACTGGTATTCTTCGGTAAACATATCTGCAGGAAGCGAGTGGTTGCCCTCTAGCGTATCTGCACCAAACTCACTTACTATAAGTGGCTTTTCTCCACCGAGTTTTTTAAAATGCTCGATTGCTGTAGAAAGTTTTTCTTGTATTTGGCTAACGTCTTGCTCTTCGGTGTACCACGCGTAATATCTATTAACACAAATAACGTCGCAAAGGTCAACGCAAAGCTGATTATCTAAAGAGTTATTTACTAAGGTTATTGGTAAATCTGTTACCGAACGCGCGCAAGCAAAAATATCTTCAAAATACGGTCTTGATTTAGGCTCGTCCGTTCCCGGCTCATTAGCCACGCTATACATTACAACGCAAGGGTGGTTTTTATCACGAGCTACTAACTGTCTTAAAAGTTCTTTGTGTAGTTCTTTGGTGTTTTCGTTTATTTTTTCTTCCTTAAATAATTCACTCGTCATGCCAACTGCTGGCACTTCGTCAATTACCAAAACCCCGTATTCGTCGGCTAAGTCCATAATTTCTTCGCTATATGGATAATGGCTAGTTCTAATAGAGTTGGCGTTTATCCACTTTATCATTTCAAACGTTCTTACGTTCAATGGACTGTTTATGCCCTTTCCTGACATCAAAAAGTCTTCGTGTAAGCCAAAGCCTTTAAAGTACACTGGCTTGCCGTTAAGCAAAAACCTAGTGGGCGTTACTTCTACTTTTCTTATGCCGAACTTTAATTCATATTCGTCACTCTCAGTTTCAACCTTTAATAAATATAGGTGTGGGTTTTCCGTATCCCAAAGTATAGGATTTTCAATCTCAAAATCATTGTTTTTGCCACTGTATACCACGTTGCCTTTTTTGTCGGTAACGGTATAGGCTATATCTTTACACTCGGTCTTAACGTCAACGGAAATCTTTTTGTAATCCCCACCAACAACAGTATTTACAGTTATATCTTCTATGTAGTTTTCGTTTACGGTGTATACACAAACGTTTCTATGAATACCAGTGTAGTTAAAAAAGTCAAAGGTTGCCACTTGCTTTCCGTCTTTGATGTCTGACGTTGGCAAGGTTTCGCCTGTTAATCTATTGTCTATAACCACTGACAGCCTGTTATTATCCTTAAGCTCTAAAAGTGGCAAATCAATAGGGTAATAACCGTTAATGCCTTTGCCTATCAGTTCGCCGTTTAGATAAATATCGCACTTGTGACTGGTGGCACCTATGCGCAAGCGATAAATTTTCCCATCTCTAATCGGAACGGAAAACTCTGTTTCGTAAAGCACCTTTCCAACGTAATCTACAAGCTTTCTATCGGTAACTAGGTCGTTATAGCTTGCAGGAACTGGCATTATCATTGTTTTTTCACTCTTGTTTAATGGAACAAACTCGTCGTTAACGGTCAAAAAATTCCATAGTCCGTTTAGGGAATATAAATCCCTGTGTTTATTCATTTTAGGATAAAGCATAATATTCTCCTTTTCTTTTCTAAATTATATCACTACTAGATACAAAAAACAAGGTATAATCTTACCTTGTTTTTTATTTTTTTAGCACAATCTTACGATTCTTTCATTTTAGCCTAGCGCCCTTTCGGCTGTTTTTAGGTTAACTTCGTTTAGAACTTTTAGCTCATAAAACTTTCCTTTTTTATTCATAAGTTCTTCATACGTGCCTATTTCCACAGGTACGCCCTGTTCCATTACCACAATTCTATCAGCATCACGAATAGTCGATAGTCTGTGCGCTACTATAAAGGTAGTTCTACCACGAATAGACTTCGAAATTGCTTGCTGAACGTGATATTCTGAAATATTATCTAACGCACTGGTTGCTTCGTCTAGTATTAAAATTTTGGGGTCACGAATTAAAGCGCGCGCAATGGTAATTCTTTGTTTCTGTCCACCAGAAAGCTTATCGCCGTGCTCACCGATATCGGTGTCTATGCCGTTTGGCAAGTCCTTTACAAACTCATTAAGATTTGCCATTTCTATCGCACTTTCTAATTTTTCTTTATCCAAATGAGTGTGCCCGTAAGTTATGTTTTCGCGTATGCTTCCTGCAAACAAAATGCTATTTTGTGGAACAACTGATATGTGGTGGCGATACTCTGAAAGATTAAACTCGGCTATGGATTTTCCATCAATCAGCACGTCGCCTTTAGTAGGCATTAAAAAGCCTATAATCATATTCATAATGGTGGATTTACCCGAACCCGATGCCCCTACAACAGCAATGCACTCGCCCGGCTCAACTACTAGGTTTAACCCTTTAACCACGTCTTGCTCTGTGTTGGGATAGCGATAGCAAGCGTTTTTAAACTCTACCTTGCCTTCTATATTTTTAACGTGCTTTTTGCCAAGTGTTATTTCCACGTCGGTAGCGTTCATAATTTCGCCAACCGAAGATAAAGCTTCTAATCCAGAGCTTAAGTTCGGCGTAAAGTTTATTATTGTTAATACTGCCGTGCTTATTTGCGAGAAGGCAGACTGATAAAGAACTATCTCGCCCACACCGATTATTCCTTTAAGTGCCATAAATGAACAGAACACTAAACAGATTGCGCTGAAAAGAGTTGGCACAACCCACGCCCACGCACCAAAGTTAGCCGATACTTTATCCACTTCTATCCCTGCACCAGCAAGGTTTTTAATTGACCTGTTTAGCGTGGAAATTTCCACATTTTCTAAGCCGTGAGACTTGGTTACCATCATCATGCTAAGCATTGTGGACATTCTTGCCGACATTTCTTCAGTTTTAACACGATAATTACGGTAAGTTTTTCTTAATTTTTTCCTAAAGATTACCGATACCATAATATTAAGTGGTACCACTATCAATAAGAACAAGGATACTAACGGGTTTGTATATATTGCTATCGCAGTAACGACGAGTGCCGTGATTGCGTGTGGAATAACGCCCTGTATTAAGCAGGAAAACAACCCGTCTACAGCATCTGTATCTTTAAGAAATTTTGCTTGTATTTTACCCGTTTGCATATCTTTATGGTAGGTAATAGACAAACTTTGTAATTTTCTTACAACGGCACTTTTAATCCCTGCGCTCATTCGCCTAGTCATTTTGCTGGTTATTCGCCAACGCAAAATGGTTGTGGGAACGTTTTGCAAAACAAGTACCAACATTACTATTGCATTTACTATTATGTATCGCCAAACTTCCCAAGTAACGCCTTCGCTCAAAGTGCTGGTTACTGCGTTTATAAGGTTTGATATAAACACCGGCATTAACCACGCTGGAGATGCCTGCAGAAAATACACTAGTGTGGACAAAATAATCGGACGACTATTCATCTTTATAATTTTAGAAAAAAATGCGTTTTTTTTCTTGCCAGTTTTGTTTTCTGTTTCATCAAAAAGATGGTTATAGTCGGGTATAACGTTGTCGCTACGTGATAGCTTTCTTCGGTGCCTGTCTGCATCCTGTTTCATAATATATCTCCTAAAAAGGTAAATGAAAAGGCTTTAACTTTTTAGGTTAAAGCCTTTGCTTGCCTATATATTAGCACCGTAAAAATTCCTTGTCAATACCTTTTTAAAAAATTTTTAAAACTTTTTTAATCTTTTATTAGTTCATTAAAAAGTGCCAAAACACCTTCACTAACATCACGATAAGTGCTTTCAAAATCATCTGTCCAGTAAGGGTCGGCAACGGCACGTGGGTTGATTGTGTAATCCATAAGTAGCTTAACCTTTCCGTCCTTATCGCCACCAAAAATGTTTAGCATATTCCTAATATTGTTTTTGTCCATTCCCAAAAACAAATCGTACTTATCATAGTCGCTTTTTTGAAGTTTTTCTGCACGCTTGCCTTGGCAAGATATTCCTAGCCTATTAAGAATTTCACGCGTTCCATAATGTACTGGGTTGCCGTACTCTTCATAGCTAGTACCAGAAGATGCTATAGAAAAGTCCTTTTCTCTTCCCTTTTTCTTTACAAGGTCTTTCATTAAGAACTCTGCCATTGTCGAACGGCAAATATTGCCGTGACACACAAACATAATTTTATGCATTATGATTTTTCTCCGTTTTTTCTTGACTTTTCTATTTGTTTAACCTTTTTCCAAAGCGCAAGCCTCTCTTCGGGCGTAGTTGGTCTTTTTTCATCACCAAAAACGTGTGGGTGTCGGCGTATAAGCTTTTCACACAGCGTTTGAACCACGTCGTTAAGGTCGAAAAGTCCTTGCTCTGATGCTATTTCGCTGTTCATAACTACTTGAAGTAGCACGTCGCCTAGTTCTTCTTGTAAGTTTTTATATTCCTTGTTGTCGATAGCCGATAAAACTTCTTCCGTTTCGTCTTTTAAACACTTTTTCATTGTGGAAAAGTCTTGCGCCCTATCCCATTCGCACCCATTGGGGCTACGCAAAATTTTCACTATCTCTTTAAGCTCAAAAATATCGTGCTTTTCTTTTTCTAAATATTCTTTTCCGTTATGCTTTCTCATACTATATTTCTATCTCTATTCCGTCGTAGGCTACTTTTAAGCCGTATTGTTTTGCGTGTTCAACGAGCTCTTCGTGTTCTAACACGTGCCAGTGCGAAAAGTGTGTTGCGTATAATATAGATTTATCGGTTATAAAGCCTTCTTCTTTGAATTTCTTTATAATAATATCTATCTCACT
Organism: Christensenellaceae bacterium; assembly: GCA_045654125.1. Taxonomy (GTDB): domain Bacteria; phylum Bacillota; class Clostridia; order Christensenellales; family Borkfalkiaceae; genus UBA1259. The sequence continues at coordinate 3,200 of JAZOMU010000013.1, read as the reverse complement.
AAAGGCAAGGTGTTGCCCCCAGTCGTCATAGTTTACACCATAAGTGCAATCAAACCCAATAAAGTCTAGCTTAATTTTGTTCTTCTTAAAATAATTTATTATGCTCGTGGGCAGTTGGTTCACGCTTTTATCTAACCCAGTATCGTTGCAGTATAGCATGGTTTTGCCGTTTTTCTCTATTAAATATATCACGCATTGTTCGTCGCTTCCAAGCATATGTATTGCAGGAAGTGCAGTAACAATATACTCGCCAACTTTTGTTTTTTCAAATAATTTTAACTCAAAAAAGCATACCGTTTTCAAGTTTTCAGAACAATTTTCAAGTTTTTCGCCCACAGCCTTAGTGCCGTAAACGGTTAAAGTCGGCTCTGTCATATTGGTTGCATATCCACTTGCGCGAAGTTCTAATTCAGCAGGCGCAAAGTGGTCTAAGTGCGTGTGTGTGATAAGTAGATGCTTGATTTTAGAAAGGTCCACGTTAAACCGTATTGAATTAAAATAGGTGTCGGGACTGTAATCTATAAGCAAGTCGCCATCAATAACAGCTTGCGTTCTCGCTCTCAGGTTTTTGCCGCCCAGTTCTCTAACCATTTTGCATTTATCACAATTACAAAATAGTCCTGGAACACCTTCGCCAGCTGCCGTTCCCAAATACTGAATTTTCATTTTACATCTCCCCCAAAGCGCTAGTAATATATTAACACACAAGCACTCCCATGTCAATATAAAACGAAAACAAAAAGGGCTTTGATTTTTATCAATAAAACCCTTTTCGTCTACTTATTTTGTTTTAGTTTTTAAGCTCTTTGTCTTTCTAATCGGAAAACCCTACTAAATAATCAATTGACACGTCAAAATAACGTGCCAAGATTTTTAACTGCTCAATACTTGGCTCGCTATTTCCTTTCTCCCAATGTGAAATAGCCATCTTTGACATGTTTAGCATTTTTGCAATCTCAACCTGAGAAATATTCTTTTCTATTCTTAATTCTCTTAGCCTTATTTTGAATTCCATTTGTATTATCGTATCAAAAAATGTTACAAAATACTTGACAGTAACAAATTTTGTTACTATAATGATATTACAGTGTATTATTTTTATACAAAAAAGGAGAAAAAATATGGAAGAAAACAAAAACTTAAGACTTGCTAGACAAGCACGTGCAGAAAACAACTCTGAAGATGCAAAATTGTTTTACAACAAAGTAAGAGAAGATGACCCTGAAAACGGAGAAGCTAAATTCTTTTATGCCTACTATTCGTTATACGAAGGCAAAAATATAGAACTTGCGGATAAGTTTTCAAAACTAAGCACTGCATTAATTCCTGCAATCAATCTTGTAAAAGCATCTTCTTTATCAAAAGAAGAACAACTTAAATCAATAGGTGAAATTGTAAACGCTTACGTACCTGAATGCTGGGCAATGAATAGATACATGAACAAGAAAAACCACGAAACAAAAGTTGGCGATTCTTACGTTAAAGTATTTAGCACTGGTGAAATTACTTCTTGTTGTAGAACTGGTATGTCTACCTTAAAAAATCTCGGCGACTCGCTTGATAAACTTTTTATTTCTGACCCTGCTTGCAAAAAACTTGCTGTTATTGCTTGGAAAGAATACGTTTCGTTATCACAAAAGTGGTACGCTTATGCTGTAAAAGGTGATGCGGAAATTTACGCTGCTAAAATTAAAAAAGTAGACCCATCTTACGAAATGCCTAAAAAAGCTGGTTGCATTTCTTTTTCTAACAGCAAAAACTAAAAATGGATAAAGATATTGAATTTTTTAGAGCAGAATACAAAAAACAAAAAAAATTAGAAAATATAGTAAATTCAAGAATTCTTTTCAGACCAAAAATTAAAAAATGGCAAGTGGCAATGTGTTTTGCCATTTTGCCTTTTTTAATGTTCTTTGCAATTTTTTTGCCGTGTTTTATTAACGTTAAATTAGTTTACAAAATATTAATAGCCGTATTTTCTTTTTTTATGGTTTTAGAAACATATCTAAGATTTTGCTTAATTTGCGTTGTCAAGTGTTATCAGCGTTACGCTAAAGAAGAAACCCGCCGTCGGTGCAAGTGTATTCCGTCTTGTAGCGAATACACAATTCTAACACTAAAAAGTGTTTACCCATTGATTGTTGCCCTATTAAAAATACGAAAAAGGCTTAGATTTACTTGCAACGGCGATGGTTATAAAATAGATTTTCCTTATAAAAGGTGGAGTGATAAATTTGAAAGTAAACTATAGTAGCTTGAGTTGTCCACATTGTGGCTCTACAAAATTTAACCTTTTTTCGTACGACTCGTTTTTGTGCGAGTATTGTAATAAAAAATTTAGTTATGATTTAGAAGAAATAGACTTTAGTTCAGAAAACAAAGTTTTTAGAGATGAACTAGCAGAACAATTTTATATGAAAATTGACGAGTTAAACCAAAAGAAAAAAGAAAATCATTATTATTTGGTTCATTATAAAAGCCTAGCATATCCTAAAAAATTTTATTATTTTTCTATATTTCTTGTATTTTTTTCTATCCTTATGTTTTTTGCAACAATGATGAATTTACCAGCTCTTCTTGGTGCCTTTAGAATATCCTTGGTTTGTTTAGCAGTAAGCGTTATGTTTTTTATCTTTGCAAAAATACGAAATAAAAAAGCCTTTGAAAAGTATCAGTCCTTAATAACTTATTATGCCAATCAAGTAATCAATTATGAAAACGAGATTAGCATTTACTCTAATTTCATAAGTAGATTAATCAAGTAACTATTAGCACGGCAACCGCAAAAAAAGAACTGCTTTTATGAACAGTTCTTTTTGTTTGGATGCAGCAACAACCATTCATTTGGCGATAGCCAAATATGTAGCAACAAGTTAGAAAATGTTAATAAATAAGCAACAAAAGTGTTGTTTGTTTAATGTAAAAGTTATTAACAGCTACTTTTTCCCGACCAATAGCGTTAGCGGTTGGCGGGAAATATCGCGTTGGTACAACGCAAAAAGAAAAGCACTCATCTTTTGATGAATGCTTTCTTTTTCTGGATGCAGCAACAACCTATCTTCCCGGACCGTCGCCAGTCAAGTATTTTCGGCGCTAGTGAGCTTAACTACTGTGTTCGGTATGAGAACAGGTGGGACCTCACCGCTAACGTCACCGCAATGGTATATTAAAGAGCTTGGCTCTGTAATATCGTTTTTTAG
>JAZOMU010000012.1:0-2015 GCA_045654125.1 Christensenellaceae bacterium | reverse complement strand
TTAATTTTTTATTCATTATTTTATCAGCTTTTTATTCACTAATGTAAAAATATATGAATTAAATTCAAAAAACTTTTAAAAAAGCATTGAAAAGTTTTTTTTATATGTTATAATTATAACATAAAATTTTTACAAAGGAGAAATTTGTATGAGTGACAAGTCACAAACTAAGTTCGGCAAACTTGTTGGACTTAAACCCGACACTAGCATTAAGACAGAAATTATCGCTGGTATAACTACTTTCTTTGCTATGTGTTACATTCTAATCACGAACCCTAACCAAATGACTGGGTTCTACTCTTACTTAGGTGCTGAAATGGGCGCATTGTGGAGTGCTATTTACGTTGGTACAATTGTTGCCGCTGTTATTGGTACTTTATTGTATGCTTTCCTTGCAAAGAAACCTTTTGCACAAGCTTCTGGTATGGGTCTTAACTCTTTCTTCTTTACCTCTTTCATTCTCCCTGCGTTGGTGTTTGATGGTAAAAACGCTGTAGGATATCAAAACCTATTCACTAACTTTGGTGGCGGTTTAGTAATTATCCTTATTTCAGGTTTGGTTTTCTTACTCCTTTCTATTACTGGATTAAGATCTTACATTGCAAAATCATTACCTGATTGCTTAAAGAAAGCTATCCCTGCTGGTATCGGCCTTTTCATCGCTTTATTGGGCTTCAAAGGTGCGTTCATCGTTATGGATAACCCATACACCTTCGTTCAATTAGGCGACTTAACTAAGTGGACTGTTTATAACCAATACGGCGAACTCGCTGGTGGTGCTGCTCCATTTATCGCTGCTTTCCTTGGTTTGATTTCTATCGTTATCTTCAACAAGGTTGGCTTCGGCTGGATGAAGAAAGCTTCTATCGTTTTAGGCATTTTGGTTTCAACCGCTCTTTACTATTTACTCACATGGACCGCTCCTGCATTCAACTTTGCACAAATCGGTCAACAATTTACCGACTTCGGTAATTTGGGTTTCTCAGTATTTAGTGGCGAAAGCTGGTCTGTTGCTTTTGACGGTGTTACCTTTGGTGGTATATTCTCAGTTATCATGCTCATCATCACTTTCTGCTTAGTAGACATGTTCGATACCATTGGTACTCTTTACGGAACTGCTTCTCAAGCTAACATGCTTGATGCTAACGGTGACCCAGAAGATATCGAAAAATGCATGATGTGTGACTCTATCGCAACTTGCGCTGGTGCTATGGTTGGTGTTTCTACCGTTACTACTTTCGTAGAATCTGCTTCAGGCGTTGCTGAAGGTGGTAGAACTGGTTTAACCGCTATCGTAACTTCTGCATTATTCCTCGTTTGCTTGTTCTTAACTCCACTTGCTAGCATTATTCCTGGCGTAGCAACTGCTCCTGCTCTTATCTACGTTGGCGTATTGATGCTTAGGAACTTCAAAGCTATTGATATGGAAGATCTTTCTAGTGCACTACCTGCATTCCTTACCATGATTTTGATGCCTTTAACCTATTCAATTTCAAATGGTATCGCTGTAGGCGCTATTGCATATGTTCTTATCCAACTCTTTACTGGTAAGTACAGCAAGAAAGATATCGTTGTTACTGTTATCGCTGTTCTCTTTATCTTGAGATTTGCATTCATTAACACTTTATAATTTTAAGTAAGACTAAACGCCCCGTTTTTAAGCGGGGCGTTTTTGTTTTGCTTTTTGTTTAATTTAAGAAAATTTTGAAAATATTATTAAACACTAAAAAATACTTTGACAAAACAATATTTTTGTGTTAACATATTAAGGCTAAAAACAAAAAACTACGGAGAAATACTTAAATAGCCGAAGGCGACCCCGCCCTCGTGCATAGCACTTCGTGGGCTTTGGCTACAAACAGTCCACTGGACTATTTGCTTAACGCGTCGCCCCCCTGCTAACCTTAGCAGGTGAGCAAAAATAATTAAATAACATAATAACAACTACGGAGAAATACCCAAGAGGCCGAAGGGGCTCCCCTGCTAAGGGAGTAGTGTGTGATAAGCGCAGCGAG
>JAZOMU010000011.1:0-40679 GCA_045654125.1 Christensenellaceae bacterium | reverse complement strand
TACATTCCACCCATTCCAGCAGGATTGCCCATTGGCATTGCAGGAGCTGGTTCTTTAATGTCTGCGATTACTGATTCGGTAGTTAAGAATACGCTTGCAACTGACGCTGCGTTTTCTAATGCTGAACGGGTAACCTTTGTTGGGTCTATAATACCACTTTCTACCATATCGGTATATTCGTTAGTTAACGCATTGAAACCGTAGTTAGCTTTATTAGCTTTTAAGATTTCGTTTACGATAACTGCACCGTCTAAACCAGCATTAGTTGCGATTTGACGAAGTGGGGCTTGAACAGCGTTAAGAACGATTTGAGCACCAGTCTTTTCGTCACCACTTAAACCGTTTGCATAGTTTTCAATGGTTTTCATTACTGAAATAAGAGCGATACCACCACCAGGAACGATACCTTCTTGAACGGCTGCCTTAGTTGCGTTAAGCGCATCTTCAATACGGAGTTTCTTTTCTTTCATTTCAATTTCGGTTGCTGCACCAACGTTAATTACTGCTACGCCTCCAGCAAGTTTTGCAAGGCGTTCTTGCAATTTTTCTCTATCGTAATCAGAAGTAGTTTCTGCGATTTGAGCTTTGATAGCAACCTTTCTTGCTTCAATAGCCTTGGGGTCGCCTGCACCGTTGATAATGGTTGTATTATCCTTATCTACTTTAACCGTGCCTGCTCTACCTAGCATATTAAGATTTACGTCTTTAAATTCGTAACCCAATTCGCTAGAAATAACGGTACCACCTGTTAAAATTGCAATATCTTCAAGCATAGCTTTTCTTCTGTCGCCAAAGCCTGGAGCTTTAACTGCAACACAGTTGAACACGCCTTTGAGTTTGTTTACAACGAGTGCCGCAAGCGCATCGCCTTCAACATCTTCAGCTATAATTAAAAGTCTCATACCCTGTTGAGCAATAGGTTCAACGATAGGTAAAATTTCTTGGATAGAAGAAATCTTTTTATCGGTAATTAAAATCACGGGCGATTCTAAAACTGCTTCCATTTTATCGGTATTAGTAACCATATAAGCAGAAGCATAGCCACGGTCAAACTGCATACCTTCAACGGTGGTAAGTTCGGTCTTCATGGTCTTGCTTTCTTCTATCGTGATAACACCGTCTTTACCAACCTTTTCCATTGCTTCGGAAATAAGTGCGCCAACGTTTTCATCCCCTGCAGAGATTGATGCTACTTGACCGATAGCGTTTTTATCTTTTACAGGTTTAGAAATATTTTTAAGTTCTTCAACTGCCACTTCTACAGCGCCTGCAATACCCTTTTTCAAAATAATGGGGTTTGCGCCTGCTGCAACGTTCTTTAAGCCTTCAGCAATCATTGCTTGAGCTAAAACTACTGCAGTTGTTGTGCCGTCGCCAGCTACGTCGTTAGTTTTGGTTGAAACTTCTTTTACTAAAGATGCACCCATGTTTTCAAAAGCATCTTCTAATTCTATTTCTTTCGCAATCGTAACACCATCGTTAGTGATAAGTGGTGCACCGAATTTTCTTTCCAATACTGCGTTTCTACCCTTAGGTCCTAAAGTGATTTTTACGGTATCTGCAAGAGTATCTACACCCTTTTGAAGTGCTTTTCTTGCTTCTTCACCGTGCTTTAATTGTTTAGCCATGTCTATTATCTCCTTATTCTACAACTGCTAAAATATCGCTTTGACGGATTATGGTTAATTCCTTACCGTCTACTTTAAATTCGCTACCTGCATACTTTGAGTAAAGTATGGTGTCGCCAACTTTAACTTGCATTACAACTTCTTTTCCGTCAATAACACCACCTGGGCCTACTGCAACGATTTTTGCCATTTGTTGCTTTTCTTGTGATGCCGTGGGAAGAATAAACCCACTTGCAGTCTTTTCTTCTGTTTCAAGACTTTCTACTACTACTTTGTCAAACAAAGGTCTTACTTTCATTTTAAGTTCTCCTTTTTTGTTTTAGCACTCACCATTCGCGAGTGCTAAATTATATTATATACTATAAATTTTTTTTGTCAACGATTTGTTATGGATTTTTGAAAAATTATTGCCGTTTTTTGTCTATAAGTAAATTATAAAAAACTACTGTTATTATTTCAATCTTTAACGTATATTCAGGGCAAATCAATATTATTCTTTACCCTGAAAAGGATTTTTTGCCTTACGCTTTGGCTCACTAGTAACGTCAACGCCAAGTTTCTTTAAGGTCTTTTCATCTACGTGGGATAGTATTACCGTTGAGTGTAATTGAGAGCCCCTTAAATTAGAAAGCTGGTCAAGTGCCTGTTTTGCCACTTCGTTAGTTACTGCCGATACAGAAAGTGAAAGCAATATTTCATCGGTATGCAATCTTGGGTTTACACTACCCATATGGTTAACTTTAAGTTCTTGTATAGGCTCTATTACTGATGAAGAAATAATATCAATCTCGTCGTCAATACCTGCTAAAACCTTTAGCGCATTTAACAGCGTTGCCGCACTTGCGCCCAAAAGTTTGCCCGTTTTACCAGTAACTATTCTACCATCGGGAAGTTGAAGTGCACAGCCGGGTTCACCTGTTTCAGCTTCTTTTTGTAGTGCAGGGGCAACCACTAATCTATCTTTAATAGAAATGTTCATTTTTTGCATTAAGATTTCTATTTTAGAAACGGTTTCTTTACTAATTGCGCCCTTTCTAACTTCAATTTGAGCAGAATAAAATCTACGGATAATTTCCTGCTTTGAAGCTTTTTGCACTAGGTCGTCGTCAATAATGCAATATCCAGCCATATTAACGCCCATATCGGTTGGCGACTTATATGGTGAACTACCCATTACTTTAGAAAGCATTGCAGAAAGCACAGGGAAAATTTCCACGTCACGATTATAGTTAACTGCTTTTTCACCATAAGCTTCTAGATGGAACGGGTCTATCATATTCATATCGTTAAGGTCAGCAGTTGCTGCTTCATAAGCAGCGTTTACAGGGTGATTTAACGCTAAGTTCCACACGGGGAAAGTTTCATATTTAGCATAGCCAGCCTTAACGCCACGCTTATTTTCATGATAGAGCTGGGATAGACAGGTTGCCATTTTTCCACTGCCTGGGCCTGGGGCTGTTACTACTACGAGTGGGCGTGTTGTCACAACGAATTCATTTTTGCCAATACCTTCGTCGCAAACGATTTTATCTACTTCAGACGGATAGCCTTCAATTGGATAATGACGGTACACTTTAATCCCCATCATTTCTAGGCGTTTTTGGAAAGCAATAGCAGTAGGCTGATTTGCAAAACGAGTTAGTACTACGCTACCAACGTAAAATTCTTTGCTACGGAAAATATCAATAAGCCTTAAAACGTCTAAATCGTAAGTAATACCTAGGTCGCTTCTATACTTATTCTTCTCAATGTCGTTAGCGTTAATAACGATAAGAATTTCTGCCTTATCTTTGAGTTGAGATAGCATTTTAATCTTGCTATCCGGCTCAAAGCCCGGCAACACTCTTGATGCGTGATAGTCGTCAAAAAGCTTTCCACCAAATTCTAGGTAGAGCTTATCCCCAAACGTTTCAATGCGCTCCAAAATTTTGGCAGACTGCATTTCAAGATATTTCTTATTGTCAAATCCTTTGTACTGCATATCAAAAATTTTCCTTTTAATTTACGCTTTTTGTCATTTAACCTATTTGATTAGGTTTGCTTTTTCCAAACTAGAAATAAACGCTTTAACGTCCTTTTCTGCTATTTCTTCTGTTACGTCATACTCACTTAGAAGCACCTTTTTAAGTTCTTCTTCATTTGTGCCCTTTTCTAGCTCTTTCCACAAAAGCGCACCCGTTTCGTTAAGATTGATTACTCCGTTTAGTTCTTTAACAGCTTCACCAACGGCAACTACTATATAGTTACCAGCTACTTCTCTTAGTATAAATCCACTCTTGATTTTCATATTTCCCCCAATTACTATCTTATATTTTCTTTATCTTGAGCAACACGCTTTGGTGTGGTTTAAGGTTAAACTTAAAGTCTTTTTCATTTTCCACTTTATTTTCCCAAACGTATTCGGTTTGATGCTTTTTATCAGACAAACCTAAATCCTTGCAAGAAAACTCTACCGTTTTATCAGTTTCTTCTATATTAAACACGCCTACGGTAACAAAATTATCATCTTCACTGTCAAACGCAGAATTTATATACATAATCTCAGGAATAACTTTACCTTTCTTTCTATAATCGTAATTTACAAAGTAAACGTTTTCGCCGTTATTTATATACCTTAATGCGCGCTGTAGCACCTTGAATCTAGGATTTTCTATATCTACTTTAGAAAATCTACCAGATAGTTCTACTAGTGTTCTAGATATTATTTGGAAATTTACCACAAACATAAAATCGGTATCCGATAAATTAGGTAGCATTCCAATTGAATCGCTGTTAGGTATTATTAAATCTCCAGTATGCGTTGAAAGCACACTAACTGCTAAAAACACAGTCCTTTTAACCTTTTCCCAGTTTCCTGCACCAATATCTTCGCCAAATCTATAGTTGTTTACGTATTTGCCTATAAACGGGTTACCCATACTCAAATCACAAGCAGTACCTAAAAACCCGTATTCTGGCAGTCGCTTTGTAAACTCGTTAAGCCACCAATCACGGTGTTCGTAACCCGATTTATCTTTATTCGCTAATAAATCGTGCCTATCTTCAAAAGCATAACTCCAAAAATCATGCTTAACGCCTTCAAACCCGTATTCGCAAATAAATTTCTCAAGCGCAAAAGACATATAGTCTCTAACTTCACTTTTGCTTACGTCTAAAGGCTCGGTCCAATCTACTCTATATCTATAATCGATAAACCATTCGGGTTTTTCCTTGAATATCTTAGTATTTACTGGACAGAACCCACCAATCCAAACAGCAGGCTTTAAGCCTATCTCTTTTATCTTATCGGTATAACCTTTAAGTCCTGACGGGAACTTTTTATAGTCTATTCCCTGCTCCCCTTCGTAAGGTACACCAAGCCCGTGAGAATCTAAATCCACGTTCTCGTGGCAATAACTTGAATATCCATCGTCTAGTTGAAACCACTCAACTGTTGGAAAATATTTCTTTATCGCCTTTGCTTCCGTTACAAGCATTTCTTCGGAAACGTTGCGATAAATCCCATCGTTCCAGCTATCCCAAATAACGCTGTGCCTGTTTGTATCGCTTGCACCACGGTTATTTGTCAATAATGGACGAAGCGTAGCCGTGTAATTATCAAATATTTTGGTAATATCAAATGCAAATTCTGTTTGACCGATATAAAAACTATCAGTAATTTGCTCGTCAGGTTTAACTTCTCGATAAGAAACGCTTTTAAATTCGGAAAAAATTTCAATCGTTATATTTTCGCCTTGATGGTAAGCGTTAAAAGAGTGATAAAAGTAATCCTGTGAAAGGCTACCAACAACTACACCTAGATTAGTTTGATAGTTAGAAACCATTACGGCTGGAAACGGCATATACGGTGAAGAACAAATTTTTCCGTCTTCTACTTCTGGGTCTACAATTTTTCTATCTATTTCTAAACCGAATTTGCAATTTTCTTCAGCGCCGTCATCTAACCTGTTAAAATCAAGTGGAATAGTCAAGTTGCCATATCTTCTTGCATTTTCGTTAGAATAAAAGTAATCGTTTATTGATTCTTTATTAAAACTTAAACCACTCAACACAACCTTTAACCCACTGAGATTTAACACTTTGTCAGTAGTGTTTTTTACCGTGCGAAAAACCTTATAGCCCGTATCAATCTTTTCTATGCTATAACTATCACTAAAATCAGTGGAAGGTATGAAATCAAGTTGTAAATTTTGATTAAGTAAAACAATTTTTTCCATTTATTAATCCTTTGACATTGTTTTGAATGACAATTGTGCAGCCTCTAACGAAACGTTACAACCTAGTTTATAAAGGCTAACTTTTGTTAAAAGCTTTTCTATTAGGTCTAATAGCTTATCGTAAGCCGTTTCTTCGCTTGGTCGTATCGTTTGATTTAACACGGTAAGCAACATATCAGATGCATTTACAGGTTTAATAACGTTATCCTTTGCCTGATAAATCTCGCAAACGGCTTTAATCTTTGCTTTTACGTTGTTATCCAAATGATGTTTACCGTTCCACGGCGTACCATAAACGTAAAACTCGCCATCAATATACCTAATAATAGGCTTATCGTCGTTGATTATTACAGCTCCATCACCCAAGAGTTCACGCCACAGTCTTGTGTGGGTGGACTTTCCCGTTCCACTTGGCGCTGTAAAAAGGTAAGCGTTGCCATCTACCATAATTGCGCTACAATGGAAAATTATACCCTGCTTATGCTCTAGCGTATAGTGGCAAAGCTTTCTAAACAACGCTAGGCTCTCTAAATAATACTCTGGGAAAGTGGGCGATTGCGCTTTTTCCATTTTTATATCGTCAATGGTGACAACGGCTGTAAATTCAGCAGGCTCTTCCCCCGTGTATATATAATTTTTGCACAAGTTCGCAGTATAATCGTAATTATGTTCGGCATCAAAAATTACTTCTGCAACCTTATATCTTGGCATATTTCCACCCTTATTAGATAGTTTAATCTAAAAAATTAAATACGGTAATATTTTAACAAAATTTAGCCATAGTTGTCAAGATAAATTTGATTTTTAAATAACTTTTATATATAATATAACTAAGTAAATAGCGCAACCATAATTTCTGAGATTAGGTATGAACAAATTAAAAAGAATTCTACTACTATTTTTAATATTCACACTTTCCATCACCTGCCTTAATTGCTCCAAAAGTGGCAGTGTGGTAGACTTTTCATACTTTAATACTTTAATTCACATAGAAACCCACGATTTTGCAATTTCTAAACAAACGGAAACGGCACTTGACGAGCTGTTTGCTTCGCTTGATGCTGAGTTTAATAACAACGATTCTTGCTCTTACACCTATAAAATAAACAACGCGCAAGCAAATACTGAAGTATTGGTTTCCAATAGGTTTTTAGAAGTGTTTAGCCTTTCAAAAACCTACTTTAACTTTACCGATAAAAAATTTAGTCCTGCAATTTATCCGTTAATTTCACTTTGGCAGTTTAACAATTACCCAAACCTCAACTTTACTTTGCCCAGCCAATCCGATATTTTAGAGTTAGTTGGCGAAAAAACTGATTTTGATAATATTACGACAAACGAACAAACCCTTTCTATTACTAAGCAAAATTCACAATTAAAAGTAGATTTTGGTGGTATACTCAAAGGCTATGCAGTAGATAAAGCGAAAGATATCTTAAAAAACGCTGGGCACGAAAGTGGGTATATAAATATCGGTGGTAGTAGTTTGCACCTTTTGTCCGTTGAAAAACTTACCGTTATCCACCCAAGAGCTGATGAAAACCACTCTGCTATCCTTGAAATAGACTGTTCTTCGTTAAAAAACACAAGCGTTTCTACTAGTGGTGATTATGAAAAATATTATACGATGAACGGTGTTAATTACAGCCATATTATAAATCCTTTAACAGGTTATCCTACCGACACGGGAGTTGTTAGCGCAACTGTTTTAGGTGGAAGTGGTGCGTTTGGAGATGCCGTTACCACGGCAATGTGTTTGATGGAACATAATGCAGGTAGCAAAACTTCTGAATTAGTTATTTTTGTAAATAAAATACTAATTCAGCATCCTAACGGTATCATTTTTGCCGTATATAATAAAAACGGCAAAAAAGAAATTATTACCAACGCTACTCTAGGCGAAGATTTTACACTATTAGACAATACTTATTTGATAAATAAAATATAAATTATACGAAATATTACTAAAATAAAAAGCCGTGATTTTCACGGCTTTTCGTTTTAGTTTTTTAGTTTTATTTCCATCTTGCTGATTTTTTTGAAAGCATATTAAAAATTGTTTCAACTATAATGCCAAAAATCAATGCAAAGCATACCAAAGCTAGCATTTGAGCTATTTCAAAATATACTTTAGCCGTGTTTAGCATATAACCTATTGAATATGCAGTTTGCGCAATAACTTCTGCCGCCACCATCAGCTTAAAGTTAAGCGAGATTCCACTGCCTATTGCAGTATAAATTGCTGGTAGCATTTGTGGCAATTCTATACTCAAAAACACGCTTTTTTCGTTTGCACCATCTACCCTGCCTGCCTCTACAATAGTTTTATCAAGCGCGAAAAACGCGCTTTCTATTTGAGTATAAAGGGTGGGCAAAACTACTAACATCGTAACGATTATGGGCGCAATGCGAGAATTCGTCCAGAACAAAAGCAATAAAACAATTGCAATGGTTGGCAATGCACGAGTTATGCTTATAATAGGTGCAATAATCTTCGTTGCATATTTTATTTTTGCTGAAAGCACGGCAAGAACAAACGCCATAATAAAAGAGATTATAAATGCTATTAAACTTCTAAGTAACGTAAAACTAAAAGAACTATAAAACTCTTTGGTTTTAAGTAGCACCAAAAATTCTTCCACAGTTTTACTAACTGACGGAAGAATATACTCGCTATCAATTTTTCTTGCAAACACAGCCCAAAATAATATTATAACTAGTATTGTAACTATGGGCAATATTAAGTTTAATATCCTTTCTCTTTTACTTTTCATTTATTATGCAAAAAAATCATTTACAACAACCGTTGCCGATTGTGGATTTATCCCTATTATTTTATTTATATAATCTATAACTTCTTGCTTTGCACTTTGTGCTGATTGAAAATATATCTTGCAATTATCAACTACTTGAGCATCTATTTTAGTAGCATCTAAACTTGCCGTTACGCCTTTAGGTAGTTTAGAATTTACTGCACTAACGGCAGTTTCAAGGTTTTGTTTTATCCAAGTAACGTTTTGATTAAACAAGCTTCCCATTGCGTTAATTTTTTCTTTATTAGCATCATAAACGCTTTTTCTTACCATTAGAACGGCTTGTGGATATGCTTTTGCACCACTATCATATAGTTCTTGAACGTCAACACGCATCCACTCTCTATTATTTGCAACCTTGGTTAAATTTGTAGCAGCAGGCTCAGGCAATAACCCCACCGTTAACACCCCTTGCTTTAACAACGGTATCATATCTTGTGCACTAGCAAAATACCTAAAGGTAATCTTATCGGCAGTTGCCGTATCGCCTACTAAGGTTTGGTTTAATAATCCGTTGTCTGATAAAATTGCTTTTAGCGTTAAATCTGGCACTAACCCTTGACCTATAACGCCTACAACTTTACCCCTTAACCCTTCAAGCGTTGTGGTATTATCACTGCTCATAATATAAAGATTGCCGTGGGTTAAAACTGCAGTCATAACGTACGGAGAATTAGCCTTTGCTTTATAAAGCTTGCTGGCGGCGTTTACAGGCATAACGATAAAATCGCCTATCCCTTGACTCATAATGCCACCGATATCGCTAGACGATACTACTTTATAATCAATCTCTTTATCTAATCCAAAATTCTCATTATCGTTTATAAACTTTGAAATAGCTAGCGCAGGAGCACCATCTGGCGCGTAGAAAGTATATTTTTCAGCATCGCCATCGTTATTACAAGCAACGCCAAAAACTGAAATAGCACATATCAGCGCAGTACAAAGCAAGCAAAAAATTCTTTTCATATACATATCTCCTAAAAAAACTAACGCCCCAACTGAATCGTTGGGGCGGGACGTGATTTATCAAGACGACAAATTCGCCTTGCTAATTCCTTATTCACCCCTTCCCCTTCAGGCTAACCTTAAGGTCAGGTTTTTACTACTATATTATATCATACAGCCGTTTGTTTTGTCAATTTTTTAATCTAATATTTTCTTTAAGAACTTGCCAGTGTAACTTTTTTCAACGTTTGCTACCTGTTCAGGCGTACCTTCTGCAACAATTAAGCCACCACCATCGCCACCCTCTGGTCCTAAGTCAACTATATAGTCAGCAAGCTTAATAACGTCTAGGTTATGCTCTATTATGATTATTGTGTTGCCACTTTCCTGCAAACGCTGTAGTACGCCACAAAGCTTATCCACGTCGTAACTATGCAATCCCGTGGTAGGCTCGTCTAGGATATAAAGCGTTTTACCCGTTGCACGCTTACTAAGTTCAGTTGCAAGCTTTACCCTTTGCGCTTCGCCACCAGATAAGGTTGTAGAGCTTTGCCCCAGTTTTATATAGCCTAACCCCACGTCTTGCAAGGTTTTAATTTTGTTATAAATAGATGCGAAAGGTTTAAAGAATTCCACGGCTTCATCCACCGTCATATTAAGCACGTCGCTGATGGTTTTATCCTTATACTTAACCTGCAACGTTTCCCTATTATAGCGTTGCCCTTTGCAAACTTCACACGGAACGTACATATCGGGTAAGAAGTGCATTTCAATCTTAATAATGCCGTCCCCTTCACAGTTTTCGCATCTTCCACCTGCAACGTTAAAAGAAAACCTACCTGCCTTATACCCACGCTCTTTGGCTTCTGGCGTGCTGGCAAACAACTCACGAATAGCCGAGAAAACGCCCGTGTAAGTTGCAGGGTTGCTTCTTGGCGTTCTGCCTATGGGAGACTGGTCTATTTGAATAACCTTGTCAAAGTGTTCTATACCTTTAATCTCTTCACACTTACCCGTTCTTACCTTTGCATTGTTTAGTGGACCGGCAAGCGCAGGATATAGTATTTCGTTAACTAGTGAACTTTTGCCACTACCTGAAACGCCTGTAACTGCAGTTATTAACCCCACGGGGAATTTTACTTTTATATCTTTAAGGTTGTTTTGTTTTGCACCTATTACTTCTAACCACCTATCGTTCGGCTGTTTTCTTTGGGAGGGAACTTCTATTTTTCTTCTACCCGAAAGGTAATCACCCGTAATCGAGCGTGGCTCGTTTATTATATCTTCAACCGTACCACACGCAACTACTTCGCCACCGTGAACGCCTGCTTTTGGACCTATATCCACTATATAGTCAGCTGAACGCATAGTGTCTTCGTCGTGTTCTACTACGATAAGGGTGTTACCCAAATCACGCAAGTGCTTTAGTGTGCCTAAAAGTTTTTCGTTATCACGCTGGTGTAGACCTATGCTCGGCTCGTCTAAAATATATAATACACCCGTTAATCCACTACCTATCTGAGTTGCAAGCCTTATTCTTTGCGCTTCGCCACCCGATAAGGTTGACGCATTTCTTGAAAGAGTAAGGTAGTTTAAGCCAACGTTTATTAAAAAGTTTAAGCGCGCCTTTATTTCTTTAATTATAGGTTCTGCAATAAGCTGTTCGGTAACGCTAAAATTTAGCTTAGATACAAACGCATAAAGTTCAGTTACACTCATATCGGTAAGTTCGGCAATATTTTTTCCGTTAACCTTTACAGCAAGCGCTTCTTTTTTAAGCCTTTTGCCGTGACAGGTATTACAAGGACTTACCGTCATATACCTTTCAATTTCCATCTTTGTGTAGTCGCTAGTAGTTTCACGGTATCTTCTTTGTAGATTAGGAATAATACCTTCCCACGAACTTTCATAGCTTCCACTAAAGGTTCTAGTATCGTAATCTATCTTAAAGCGTTCGCCATCGTTTCCGTAAAGTAAAATGTTATAAACGTGTTCAGGCAAATCTTTAACAGGCACGTCTAAACTAAAGCCGTACTTTTTAGCAAGCCCACTAAAATACATTTGCGTCATTTTGCCACTATCAAGGTTCCAACCACTTACGGTCATTGCGCCTTCACGGAGCGATTTGTTTTTATCTTTAACTACTAAATTTTCATCAATTTCGTTTTTAAACCCTAGCCCTGCGCAGTCTGGGCAAGCGCCAAACGGATTATTAAACGAGAATAGTCTCGGTTCTATTTCTTCGATGCTAACACCACAGTCTGGGCAGGAATATTTGGTGGAATATAGCTGTTTTTTGCCACCCAACACTTCAATTTCCACTAATCCATCAGCAAGCCTTAACGCTGTCTCCAAACTATCGGAAAGGCGTTTTTCTATGCCTTCTTTGATTACTAGCCTATCAATAACAACGCTTATATTATGCTTTTTGTTTTTATCAAGAACTATGTCTTCAGAAAGGTCGTAAACCACACCGTCTACTTGCACTCTTGCATAGCCACTTTTTTTATAGGTTTCAAAGTTCTTTGTGTATTCGCCTTTTTTACCACGAACAACGGGCGCGTTAACCAAAATTTTAGTACCAGTTTCTAATGCCATAACCTTATCTGCAATTTGGTCAACAGTTTGTCTACTTATTTCTCTACCACATACTGGACAATGTGGAACGCCCACCCTTGCAAAGAGCAAACGAAAATAATCGTAAATTTCCGTGACCGTACCAACGGTAGAACGTGGGTTATGAGAAGTGGATTTTTGGTCGATAGAAATTGCTGGAGATAAGCCTATTATTTGGTCTACGTTAGGCTTTTCCATTTGCCCTAAAAACATACGCGCATAGCTAGATAAACTCTCTACGTAACGGCGTTGCCCTTCAGCATAAATGGTTTCAAATGCAAGCGTACTTTTACCACTGCCAGAAAGCCCCGTAAAAACTACTAGTTTATCACGTGGTATGGTTAAATCTATATTTTTTAGATTGTTCTCTCTCGCGCCTTTTATAATTATTTTGTCGTTCATTTTACTTTCTCATTTTAAGTTTTAATTTAGCGATGGTATCTCTAATTTCTATACATCTTTCAAAATCAAGGTTAGCTGAAGCTATCTTCATAAGCGCCTTTAACTTTTCAATCTCTTCAGGAATATCTTGCTTTTTAATTTCCTTAGTCCTATCGGCTTTTTTAGTTATTTCTAGAGTGTTAACAACGTCTTTAACGATAGTTTTAGGTATTATGCCGTGCTTTTCGTTATACTCTTTTTGCACCTTTCTTCTTCTTTCCGTTTCTTCAATTGCGCGCTTCATACTACCAGTTACGATATCGGCATACATTATTACCCTGCCTTCAGCATTTCTAGCAGCCCTACCTATCGTTTGAATAAGAGAAGTTTCGCTACGCAAAAAGCCTTCCTTATCAGCATCTAAAATGGCAACTAGTTTTACTTCAGGTAGGTCTAAACCTTCTCTTAAGAGGTTAATACCACAAAGCACGTCAAACTCAGCACTACGCAGTGCTGAAACGATTTCTATCCTTTCCATAGTATCTATATCGCTGTGCATATACCTAACGCGAACGCCGTTTTCTTTTAGGTATTCGGTAAGGCTCTCTGCCATTTTTTTAGTCAGCGTTGTGATAAGCACCCTGCCCCCATCGTTGGTAACCTTGTTTATTTCTATCAGCAGGTCGTCTATTTGGTTTTTAGTGGGCCGAACAAAAATTTCAGGGTCTACTAATCCTGTAGGTCTAATAAGTTGTTCTACTACCTGCCCTGCTTGGTCTAATTCATAATTAGCAGGCGTTGCAGAAACGCAGATGATTTGCCCAACTCTCTCATCAAATTCTGAAAAAGTTAAAGGACGGTTGTCAAAGGCAGATTTAAGCCTAAATCCGTATTCTACTAGGTTAGTTTTTCTCGACCTATCGCCATTATACATTGCGCCTATTTGTGGAATAGTCATATGCGATTCGTCAATAAAGACGATAAAATCTTTTGGGAAATAATCTAAAAGAGTAAAGGGTGGCTCTCCAATCTCTCTTCCGTCAAAATACCTACTGTAGTTTTCTATCCCCTTACAAAACCCGATTTCGCGTATCATTTCAATATCGTAATCGGTGCGCTGTTTTAAGCGTTGCGCTTCTATGAGTTTACCATCGTCTTGAAAAAATCTAACTTCATCATCACGGTCTCTTTCAATAGCAAGCACTGCACTGTTCAATTTTTCCTGCGCCACAGCATAGTGGCTTGCTGGAAAAATTACAGCATGCTTTAGCTCGGAAACAACCTTGCCCGTAACAAATTCCGTTTCGCAAATTCTATCAATAGTATCCCCGAAAAATTCTACGCGTATAACAATTTCCGTATTAGACGATGGAAAAATATCCACCGTATCTCCACGCACTCTAAAAGATGAACGCGAAAAATCCACGTCTCTTCTAGTGTATTGAATATCAACTAATTTTCGCATAAGCTCATCACGGCTTATCTCGTCGTCTGGGCGAAGTGAAACTGCTAATCGATAGTATTCTTCGGGCGCACCTAGGCCGTAAATACATGACACCGAAGCCACAACGATAGTATCGCTTCTTTCAGCAAGCGAACAGGTAGCAGAGTGTCGAAGTTTATCTATCTCGTCGTTTATAGCAAGGTCCTTTTCTATGTAAGTATCCGTGCTGGGAATATACGCTTCCGGCTGATAATAATCGTAATAAGAAACGAAAAATTCTACTCGGTTATTAGGAAAAAATTCCCTAAACTCATTACAAAGCTGGGCGGCAAGCGTTTTGTTGTGTGCTATAACTAAAGCAGGTCTATTGGCATTTTTAATAACGTTTGCCATGGTAAAAGTCTTACCACTACCAGTAACGCCTAAAAGCACTTGCGTGCGCAGGCCGTCGCTTAAGCCTTCGGTAAGTTTTTCAATCGCCTGTGGCTGGTCGCCCATAGGTTTAAATTTTGATTGAAGAACAAAATCTCTCTTTTCCATAACCTTCTTAAAAAATCGCCTTTAATACTAAACCTATAATAAAACTTAAAAACGCAAGGGATATCGTAAGCCCTATTCTAAACGCTAGATTTCGCTTGAACACCTTGCGAGAACGGTCAAACCCCTTTCCTTTTTCAGTAAGCGAAATGCAATATACCGTTTCGCCATGCCTATCAGAGTAAACCAAATCGAAATACCCATCAAAATTAAGGTCTGTCATAATATTATCTATAGCTTTAAGAGTAATACTTTTATCGCCTGTCATGTTAATTAAATCATTAGGCGTAACTAATAGTGAATCTCGTTTTACACACTCTTTATATATTACTTTCATTATTTTGCTTTCAGTTTTGGTCAGCATTTACCTAGCCCCCAAAATGAAAAACAAAATTGCAAAAATTAAACCAACCACGCCACTACCCAAAAGTGTACCATAAAAGGCTGAAATCATAATCTTTTTATCTGCAACACTTTTTATTTGTGGGTTTAATTCAACTGATTGCCTCCCTTTATCAAGCAAAGATAGGCACACTTGCTCTTGGTCAAGGTGCTTAACGCTTATAAAGCCGTGCTTTGCTAAAAGCTCTATATTTTCTTTTACCGTTTGTTCGTCTACGTAATTTTCTTTTGGAAAGAAAGCAACTAGCTCGGAAAAAGAAAAAACCTTATACCCTAAGCCTTGGCACTCATTACCAAAAATATTAAGCATTTTTAACGTGTTATCATTTAGCATAATAAAACCCATCTGCTTAATATTTTGGGGAAAAAGTTATTTGTTATACATTATTTTACCACAATACCCTTAATAATGTAAACAAAATCGCAACCTTAAATCAAAGGTTGCGATTTTGTTAAATTTAGTTTTTCTTTTTGCTTAACGCGTTGATTAAAACGTATACCCCAATAAGTATTACAACGGTAACGCCAAGCACCAAATACATTGTGCCGACTGAAACTTGATTTTCAAAAAAATAAATATTGCAATCTATTGAATCCTTTACCCTTTCTATAGTTGTGGTAGGCACGCCGCCAGTTGTAGCCATTTCATTAAACACACCGTTTAGCGCATGATTTCTAAACAATGCCGTGCCGTAAGTACCAGGTAAAAACATCAGTGCGTTTCTTAGTCCTTCTGAAAAATTTGCAAGTGGCATATATGCGCCACAAATAAAGCCGTAACAAGAACTAACAATAGAACCTACTGCCGAAATATGACCTTGAGATGATAAAAAGTAGTTTATTATTGAAGATAGTGCCGTTCCAAACATTACCAAAAGGAATATATCCAAAAGCAAAGCCAAAAGGTCTATAAAGCTCAAAAACCAACCGACAATTACAAGATAAATTGAGCAAGCTACAAACGCTACAAAACAAACGATAAGGGTAGAAAATGCCGAAGCCGTGTAGTATGAAAAAGCTAAAGTAGAACGCTTTACAGGACTAATAAGCATATCTTTTCTAGCGCCTGAAACCTTATCCTGTACCATAAGCATATTAGAGCAAAATGATACGGTTACACAACTTACTGCAAGCAAAGATGAAAACAACTGCCCACCTACAAGCCCGTTCATGATTTTTTCTTCTAAAACCACGCCACCAGCAGAAAGCACCATCTCAAAAGAGCTTTTATACACGTTAGATAAAAAAGTTGCATATAGCACTAATAATATTAACGGGGTTATAAGCGAAGTAAAAAACAAGCCTTTATCCTTGAAAAATAATTTTACGTTTCTTTTTAGCATTCTTAAATACGTTTTCATTTTTCATCACCACCATCAAGTTTTTTGCCTGTAACAGCTAAAAATACATCGTCCATCTTTCCTTTTACTATTTCATAATTATTGAAAACTTCAGGGTTTTTAACGATTAACTCAGTTGCCTTTGCCGTGTTTTCTACCGAAAAGCGATGTGCACCCGAAACCTTTTTATATGGCAAGGAAATCTTATCAGCTATCTCATCGGTTATACCGTAAAGGGTAATAAAATCACCCGTATATTTGTTTTTTAATTCTAACGGCGTGCCTTCGGCAACAATAGAGCCTGCATCTAAAATAACAACGTAATCGGCATCAGATGCTTCTTCCATATAGTGCGTTGTTAAAAACACCGTAATTTTTTTATCAGTTCTAAGCTTGTTGATAACCGACCAAAGCAATGCTCTCGTTTGTGGGTCTAGTCCAGTGGTTGGTTCGTCAAGAATAAGAATTTGTGGATTATGAATAAGCGCCCTTGCAATATCAATTTTTCGCCTTTGCCCACCAGAAAGTTTTCCTACAGTTCTATATAGAATTTCATTAAAATCAAGCAAATCTATAAGTTCGTCTAAGCGAGATTTAAATTGCTCACCAAATATACCGTAAAGCGAAGCACGGCTTTCTAAATTATCATAAACGGTTAGCGCCTTATCCAGTACGGAATTTTGAAAAACAACACCTAAACTACTAACAGCGCTCTTATCATTTTCTTCTAGCATTTTGCCGTTTATAAGCACGGTGCCACTATCCTTTTTAAGCGTTCCACACATTATGGAAATAGTAGTACTTTTTCCTGCACCATTAACGCCTAAAAAAGCAAACAACTCGCCCTTTTTCACCTTAAAAGATAGGTCGTTTACAGCCCTTATCGTTCCATAACTTTTATTAAGATTTTCAATTTTAATAACATTTTCCATCTTCGTTTTCCTTAAAATATTAGTATTAACTAAAAATTTTTTATCATTCAATTTACATTAGCTTTAATTTGTGGTAAAATTACAGCATTATGAAAGTTGTAAACATGCAAAAAAACAGCATTGACTGTATAATTTGTGGAATGGATAATCCACTTAGCCTTAAAGCAAAGTTTTATGAGCTTGAAGATAATTCTCTCGCCAGCTTATTTAACTATAAGCCACAACACCAAAGCTATCCCGATAGAACTCACGGTGGTATGATAACTGCTCTACTAGATGAACTTATGGGTAGAACGCTTTGGATAACCGAGCCAGATACCTTTGGTGTTACCACTTCTATACAGGTTACCTTTAGAAAGCCTGTTCCAATGAACGTGCCACTTAAAGCACGTGCTATAACTACTTTTTCTTCCAGACTAGGCTTTACCACAAAAGGCGCTCTATACGATATGAACAACACTCTACTCGCTGAAGCTACTGGTAAGTTTTTGAAACTTCCTACTGAAAAGGCATTTGAAGACCGTTCGCACGCAGTAGATACTATGAAATATTTACCTGAAATGGATGTTAAAGAAATAAATTTTCCAAGTTTGTAAAAAGTCAAACGGATGCAACTGCATCCGTTTTTTTATATGTCTAGTTCAGGTGGAATATCAATCTCATTAGAAACATATTTTCCGTTCTTTTTTCTTTGGCGCACACACTCGGTCAAAAGATATTCTATTTGACCGTTAACCGAGCGAAAATCGTCTTCTGCCCAAGCTAAAATTTGATTGTATAGTTTTGCAGATAACCTTAAAGGTATCTGCTTTTTTTCGTTATCGTTCATCAATAAAGACTTCCTGAATTTACTATTGGTTGAGCATCGTGGTTACCACAAAGAACTACTAAAAGATTTGATACCATTGCTGCTTTTCTTTCTTCATCAAGCTGTACCATGCCACTTTGGTTAAGCCTTTCTAACGCCATTTCAACCATACCAACTGCACCGTCTACTATCATCTTTCTAGCATCGATTATTGCTGATGCCTGCTGTCTTTGTAACATAACTGCTGCAATTTCAGGCGCATATGCAAGGTAGGTTATTCTAGCTTCTATAATTTCAATTCCAGCATCGGCTACACGCGTTTGAATTTCATCACGAATACGCCCTGCAACCACTTCACTTGAACCACGCAAACTTCCTTCATCTGCTAATCCGTCACCAGTAGTATCTACGTTAGGCGCAACGTCGTAAGGATAAATTCTTACTATGTTTCTAAGCGCGCTATCACATTGCAAAGAAAGATATTCTTTGTAGTTATCAACGTTAAATACTGCCTTTGCCGTGTCAACTACTTTCCACATTACTGCTATGCCTATTTCTACAGGATTGCCAAGGCAATCGTTTATCTTTTGCCTATTGTTATTTAAGGTCATTATTTTTAAGGAAATTTTATTATTCGCTACGTTTGTATCTATTCCGTTAACCTTTACTTTTTGAGAAATTAACGAGTGACTGCTAACGTCTCCACTTTGGTTAAGCTTAGTTTTTGATGCAGGATTTACGCTTACACAGAAAGGATTAACAAAATAAAAACCTTCCCCTTTAAGTGTGCCGTAATATTTGCCAAATAACGTTAAAACTAACGCTTCTTGTGGTTTTAACACCTTAAGCCCCGTTATCGGAAACCATCCTATGCATAAAACCACTACAGATGCAATAAATAATACCGAATCTTCACCCATAGTGATTGCGCTATATATCATGCCTGCTATTGATGCTAATAATATCAGTACAGTTAATAACAAAATTAACATACCATTTTTTTTGTTGCTTAATATTCTTTCTTGCATACTTATCTCCTAATATATGTTTGATATCAATATGATATCATATAAAGAATATTCTGTCAAGCGTTTTTTATAACTAAATTTCCTAAAGTTTGCTGAACTTTTTATTTTTATGGAAGCATATAATATATTGTGATACAAAGGAGGAATTTGTAAGATGTGTTGTTTTTTTAACTCAAACTCTTGTGGAAGATGCAATTGTAACAACGTAACGGTTGTTCGTGGTCCTGCTGGGCCTACTGGCGCAACGGGTGCACGTGGCCCTATCGGTCCACAAGGTGCAACAGGTGCCACTGGTCCACAACGTCCTGTTGGTCCTGTTGGTCCACAAGGTCCTGTTGGTCCTGCTGGTCCACAAGGCGCAACGGGTGCCACTGGCCCACAAGGTCCTGTTGGTCCTGCTGGTACTAGTGATGCTATTTATGCAAGTTCAGGTGCTGTTGTCGTTGCTGAAGGCGAAATCATACCGATTACTCTAACAACTGCATCGCCCGTTACTACAATGACTGTTAGCGATAACGCCGTAAATATTACTGAAGATGGAACGTATTTAGTTTCTTACTACGTAGGAGGCTCTGTACCGACTAACGAATTTGTAGTTTCACTATATCTAAACGGTACGGCAGTTATAAATGAAAATATTGTTCAATCCAACAGTGCAGGTGCTGCAAGCAAAACTATTTTGCTTAACCTGACTAGTGGCGATACGCTTTCGTTATATAATACGTCTGCTAGCGAAGCAACCTTATCTGACGCATCAATCACCGTGCTAAAAATTGCTTAAAGCTTTAATCACAACAAAAATACCCACTCTTAATGAGTGGGTATATGTTTTTAAGTATTTAATCTGTAACTACTTTTATGCTTTCTTTACTATCAACAAACACACTAATCGTGCCGTAAACATCTGTTCTATATAAGTTGTGAGCAGGGCTAAACTCGTTTAATCTTTGAAGAACTTTACTTGATGGATGCCCGTAAGAATTTAATCCACCTACAGAAATAATTGCATTCTTAGGCGTTAATCTTTTTATAAAATTTTCGCTTGTGCTATCGTTAGAGCCGTGGTGGGCTACTTTTAAAAAATCTATGCTATCTAAATTCACGTTTACATCAAGCATTTCAAAGAGACTAACGATTATCCATTCACGGTCTAATAAAAATTGTTCTTCAGAAGCGCCAGCATCTCCCGTAAATAAAAATCTCACGCCTTTGTATTCTACATATATTAAAGGTGAAACATTATTTATTTCACTTTCCGTTGGGTAGTCTTTATTTATGTAATCATAACTGCTTTCATTAAAATCCGGTGGATATGGGGTTAAAAACGCCACCGTATAATCATTGCCAACAATTTTCTCGTAAGTGCAAGAAGTTTTTAGCGTTGTTCCCTTTGCAGTTAAAGCGTCTACACCTGTTTTGTAGTCAAGAAAGTTGTTTAGGTTTAGTATAAACGGAACGTACGCTAGTGAAACGCTTATGTTTTGTGCAATTGCTGTTACCCCACCTATATGGTCTATATCGGGATGAGTTAGCACAAGAAAATCGATATTATCAATACCAAAACCATCTAAAAATTCTAATATGTATTCGTTGTTTTCTTCTTTGCCATTGCCCGTATCAATTAGCATAGTCTTTCCATCTGGAAAGTAGATTAATGCACAATCCCCCTGCCCAACGTCTAAAAAATGCACGGAAAACTCACCACTGTTATCGCGGTAACTTGTTTTAGGTAGTACAGCATCTTTGCATGATGCAAAAAGCACTGTTGCAATAAATATTACTAGCATCAGCGCCAAGGTTTTTCTTTTGTGCATAAATTTTTACTTTTTTTTATTTTGTTTTTTTGGTTTGTTTTTAAGATTTTCTATATCTTGTTTTATTTTAGCTACAAATTTTAGCGCATGCTGATAGCCTATGTCGTACATTTCTGCGCCCTTTCTATATGAAGTAGGCAAATACTCACTTAAATCGGGATGAAGCATCACGTCGCTGTTTTCATAACCTTTTGACCATGGCTCTTTAACCTTGCCCTTATAGGTTGGAAATATCCTAGAAAGAATAGAAGGCTTAGCTTCGTGATCAGCAAGGTCTATGCCTACTATATAATCTGCACCCATTTCCCTAAGCCTATCAGCAGGTATAGAGTTTGAAAACGCACCGTCTACATACCTTGCCCCGTCTATATATACAGGTTTAAAAAATGGTGGAAAACACGAAGATGCACACAGCGCTATTGCCGTGTTACCAGTTTCAAAAACCTTTTCTGTGCCCGACTCTATCTCGGTGGCTATCGCCTTAAAAGGTTTTTTTAATTCCTGAATTTCTTTACTTCCTATTTCTCTATCAATAACTGCCTGCACGCTAGCCATATCCATATTGTAAGGCACGCCACTTAGAAGGTCTTTTAGCCCTAGTCCTGAAATTAAGTTATAGATATTATCAGAAGTATAGCCATCTGCATAAAACGCGCCTATTATAGAGCCTATACTTGCACCTGCAACAGCGTCAAACTCAATGCCGTATTCTTCAAACGCCTTTAACGCGCCAAGCTCGGCAAATCCTTTTGCCCCACCAGAGCCAAGTGCAAGGCCGATTTTTATTTTCTTTGGTTGCGCAGGGCGAAACAGTACGCCTAACCACTTAAAAAATTTCATTTATTTGTCACTTTCTCCATTAGAATCAGTGGTTGATTTTTGTATTGCAATCTTTATTATTATCACTACCAATAAAATTATAGCAAGAACGAATAGTCCGTAAAGAATATAATCAAGCGCAGTAATCGTCCATACAGCAAGGCAAAACTCTGCCAATGCAGAAATTATTAACCCTGCTACTAAATTGCCTAATACAACTGGCAAAATCACGTCCTTAAATTTTAAGCCTAAAAATACTGCTATTGCCGTACCCGTCCAAATCCCCGTCATTGGCAAAGGTATAGCAACGAAAATAAATACGCCAAGTTGTTTAAGTAGCCTTTCGCTCATTGGTTTTTTATTTTTCTTTTCCACTTGTTTTTTTAATGTTTCATCAGCTTTGCTTTTAAAATAATTTTCTACCTTAAAAGCGAGCGTTTCTATAAACTTTATTTTTTTAAGCAAGTTTAAGATTGGCCTTAATAAAAAGTATATTGGGATAAACACGATTGTAGAACCCAAAAAGGTAAGACCAAGCGCAGATAAAAAGCCTAAGCCTGCTCCCCTTGCAAATACTATTCCACCTTTAAGCTCTATCAACGGAATTAACGACATTATAATAGTGGCAATTATATCGTTTCCAACGAGATTTTTAATAAATTCAGTCATTTCCACCCCAAAAAACTTTGTTATTTTTACTTTTATAAGTATAATATAATTGTAAAAAAAAATCAACTAAATAAGGATAACGCTAAAAAGTATATATGGATACGCAAAAAATGCTTTCAGTTATGCGCAAAGGCATAACAAAATACAACTTAATTAAAGACGGAGATAAGATTGCAGTTGGCGTTTCTGGGGGTAAAGATAGCGTTGCCCTGCTAAAATTGCTTGCCGAATATCGCAGGTTTTCGCCCGAAAAGTTTGACCTTATAGCTATTACGGTAGACCTTTCTTTTTCTGATACTATAGTTGATTTTTCGCCCATACAACAGTTATGCAAAGAATTGAACGTGGAATATTATATCGAAAAAACAGAGATAGGAAAAATTGTGTTTGATATAAGAAAAGAAACAAACCCCTGCGCGCTATGTTCAAAGATGCGTAAGGGTGCGCTCAATACCATTGCCAAAGAAAAGGGTTGTAATAAAATTGCGCTAGGTCATCACGCAGACGATATGATTGACACCTTTTTATTGTCCCTTTTCTACGAAGGCAGGCTTTCAACTTTTGCGCCTAAGAGTTATCTTGATAAAATGGACTTAACTTTGATTAGACCGATGATTATGATAAGGGAAGCAGACGTTAAGTCTTATTCAAAAACTCTACCCTTAGTAGATAGCTGTTGTCCGGCTAATAAGTTTACTAAACGAGAGTTTGTTAAGACGGCGATAAAAGATATCGCCAAAGAAATACCTAACGTTAGAGAGATTATGTTTACTGCAATCACTCACCCCGAAAGGTACAACCTTTTCGATAGATTTGAAAAGGAAATTGATAAAATATAAAAATAAACGCACTAGCAAAATTTAGCTAGTGCATTTTTTTCTAAAATTTGAATAGATATTCAGTTGCCGTTTTATATTCTTGGCCTTTTTTGATTATGCAAGTTGGATATTCTTTGCAGTTTACAGCGTTGGGTACGTTTTGTGTTTCCAAACAAAACGCCCAGCCTTTTTTATATACGCTATGTTTACCTTTTCTACCTTCAAGGAAAGTTTCCGTATATAATTGCACTCCAACAGCATCAGAGAATACCTGCATTTCCACACCACCGTCAATTGCAGTTGCAATCTGCCTAAAACCTTTACCGTTAGGCATAAAATTAACGTCATAACAACCAAACTTTTTAAGATATTGGTCTTTGCTATTAAAATAATCGCCTATCTTTTTAGCAGTATTAAAATCGTATACCGTGCCTTTTACCGACATATATCTTCCGTCTGTAATTAGGTTATCGTTTACCGGTGTAATAGTATCAGCATCAATGGTTAACATTGTGTCAAAAACGTTTATACTATCTTCTCCGTTTAGATTAAAATAAGCGTGATTTGTTAAGCTTACTGGCGAATCTTCATCACACACTGCAGTGTATTCGATTTTTAAGGAATTTTTTTCAGTTACGGTGTATTTAACGATAACTTCCATGTTTCCACCAAAACCCTCTTCCCCATCAGCGCTATAATACTTTAAGGCAACAAAATCTTCTCCACAATCCAAGGTCTGCCATACTTTGTGGCTGAACCCACTTTTGCCACCGTGCAACGTGTTTTCGCCATTATTTTTATAAAGTTTAAAAACTTTGCCGTTAAGTGTATATTTTGCACCACCTATTCTGTTTGCAACCCTGCCTATCGTTGCGCCCAAATAACCATTTTGGCTAGCGTATTCATCTATGGTGTTATATCCCAAAACAACATCTCGCCAAGTACCGTTGCTAAGCTGTAAATTGATAGAGCGAATCGTTGCGCCAAAATCAAGAATCGATACTTGCATTTTGCCGTTGCCTATAATGTATTCAGTTACTTTTTGACCATTAAAAAACCCAAATTCTCTCTTTTGCATTTTTACACCAAAAAGGGTGGCTTGCCTACCCTATGTAAATTTATTTCATCTATAACAGCGTTTGTGCGATGAGTTAAAATAAACATTATCACGTCAACTACATCTTTAGGTAGTATCATACCTTCAGAACTCAAATCGGGGCGAGATACTTTTATCATCTCAGTATAAACCCCTCCTGGCGAAATCGCGTGAACACGAATATTTTCCTTGTAAAGCTCTGTTGCCAACGACTTAGTAAAGCCCAAAAGCGCGTGCTTTGAAGCAGTGTATGCGCTTTGGTTTTCATAACCTGCATGCGCTACAACCGAAGCAATGTTTATAATTGTTGCACCGTTTGATTTTCTTAAGTATGGCAAAGTTTTTTGAGTGAGAAAGTACGGAATTTCCACGTTGATTTTCATAATACTGCTAAATTTTTCAGCCGTAACATCTTCAAACTTGTCGTTATGAGCAACGCCAGCATTGTTTATTAAAATATCAATTTTATCTTCGCCAGCTATTGCCGTTAAAAACGCCGTATCAAACTGTTTTTGGTCGGTTAAGTCGCCACAAACAACTTTACATTTGCCACCAACAGCTAAAATTGCATCAGCAGTTTTTTGCATTTCAGTAGCGTTTCTGCCACCGAAAAGTATTACCTTTGCGCCTGCTTTTGCTAGCGTTATTGCCGTTTCTCTACCAATACCACTACTTGCACCTGTAATAAGGGCAGTTTTATCTTTTAAGCACATAATTATTTCTCTATTTTTGGTAAAGCATTCTTCCACATTGGTCGCAGTCTATTACTTCGCCCTTTTTAAGTTTACCAAGTGCAGAAGTAGGTAGTTCCATATTGCACGCGCCACAATGTTCGCCACGAATAGCATACACTATTGGATACATTTTATCAGCGCGTTTTGCTTGATATCTTTTCATAAGCTCGGCATCTACCTTTTTGCCAATAGCATCTAATTCTTCCTTAATTTTAGATACTTCTTCCTGAACGGATTCTTTTAACGCTTTATATTTGGGCGCGTTTTCGTTATACTGCGCCTGCGCTTTTTTTGCCGTTACTTTGACAGCTTCGTATTCCTTCATAAGCGCTTGAATTTCTGATGAGATTTTATTTATTCTTCCTTCAAGCTCTTTTATTTTAGCAAATAGCTCGTCTGCTTTCTTAATTAAATATTCAGCGCCCTTTTCATCTTCTATTCCATCTAACGAATTTTTAATTTCATCTTCCTGTTCTTTAAGCTTTTTTTGGTCGCCTAAAGCATTTTCAAACGCAATAACTAGTTCTTTTGCCTTTGCATCTAGCTTTGATACGCTCTCTTCAACCCCGTCGATATATTTTTTTGCGTTTACAGCTTTTTTCCTTTCCGGACTTTCCGAAAGAGTTTTTTCAATTTCTCTTAATTTCTTATCTGCTTCTTGATAAGCTAATAATTGTTCTAACATTTTAGTTCTCCTTTATTTAAATCTTCTGTCTTCAAAATAAAACGCTTGTATTTGACCGTTCGCCTTATTCTTAACGAACGAATAAAACCTATTAAATCCGTAATCTTCCGATGCATAATGTGGAATTATCACCACTTTTTTGTTTAACTCTAAAAGTTCTTTTAATACGTGGTGTGGAATATCTGAAGTTACTATAGTATCTGCATCAGTTTTGCCTTTTTCAACGCTTTCCAACGCGTTAGAAGCGCCACCACCACAAAACGAAGCAACTTTTTCCACCTTGCCTTGCCCGTAAATTAAAATTTTATCAGTGGCTAAATTCTTTTTTATCTCGCTCACAAAATCTAAAAGTGATTTAGATACTTTATACTCTCTTCCATATCCGTGTTTTTCATCGATAAAATCTAGTACTCTTTGAGTTTCGCCACCTAACGCCAAAGCCAAATAATAATCTATCCCCTTGCTCGACGTATCTAGATTTAAGTGCATAGATATAACGTTTATTTTGTTCATAACTGCAAGAGTGATAGGCGCCGTTTGGCTATCTACTGATAGCTCTTTTATTGGCGCATAAATGGCTGGGTGATGCGTTACTATGGTATCACACCCATTTTTAATAGCAAAATTTACCACTTCTTTTGAAAGGTCTAATGAAAACAAAACCTTTTCAACTTTATCCGAGCATTTAGCTAAAATACCACTGTTATCGTAATCGCCACGCTCTATCATTTTTTTGCTGATTTCTAACGGTGCGTACTCGTCTAATATTCTAAAAAATTCTTCTAAACTATACATATTTTTCAAGCTTTTCTATTTGAGCTTTTAGCTCTTCTTCCTTTGCGCCTTTTGGCATTTGTGAAAGATATTCCCTATATTTTTCTAGCCTGTTGTTTATCATTTCCTTAAAATGTGGATTAAAGCTAGTTAAATTATCTTTCCCAAACTCTGCTTGCTCAGGCGTTATCGTATCTTCGCCCTTAACGAGCGAGATTAAATCGTAAAACTTTCCACCTGCCTTAAACACTTTATCTCGCTCTATCTTATATCCCAATTCCACCACAAAATAACGCACTTTATCACAGTTTTTCATAGGCTGAAGAACAAGTTTTTCAGGTAAGAATTTCGTTTTTTCTAATATACTTATAATTTCTTCCCCACCCATTCCTGCAATTAAGGCAACCGAGCAAAATTCAATCTTTTCAAACCCGTTTGAAACCTTGCTTTCTGCGCGCCCGAATTTTAATTCGCTAGATAACAACTGTTCTGCTTTTTCCAAACACTTTGCGCTAATATCGGCAATAATAACCTTTTTTGCTTTTCCCATGTCCAGCATGGCTTTAGCAACGTAACCGTGGTCACAGCCAATATCTGCAAAAACTTCACACTCGGGGATTGCATTAAAAATTATATTTAATCTTTCGGTCATACGTTGATGTAATCTTTAAGGCGTTTGCTACGACTGGGGTGACGTAATTTTCTTAATGCCTTTGCTTCTATCTGTCTAATACGCTCTCTAGTAACGTTAAATTCTTTACCAACTTCTTCTAGCGTTCTAGGTCTGCCGTCGTCAAGCCCGTAACGAAGTCTTAACACTTTTTCTTCACGTGGGGTTAAAGTATCTAACACGCTAAGCATCTGTTCTTTGAGCATAGTATAAGAAACTGCATCGGTTGGCGCTGCACTAGCTTCGTCTTCAATAAAGTCTGAAAGATGGCTATCTTCTTCTTCACCGATAGGCGTTTCTAATGATACAGGGTCTTGGGCAATCTTTTGAATTTCCCTAACTCTTTCTTCGGTTATTTCCATTTCTTTAGCAATTTCTTCGGGGTTAGGCTCACGCCCTAGTTCTTGTAAAAGTCGCCTTGAAACTCTTATTAGCTTATTGATTGTTTCAACCATATGCACGGGGATACGAATAGTTCTTGCTTGGTCTGCAATAGCACGAGTAATAGCTTGCCTAATCCACCAAGTAGCATAGGTAGAGAACTTAAATCCTTTTTGATAATCGAACTTTTCAACGGCTTTCATAAGTCCAAGGTTGCCTTCCTGAATTAAATCAAGGAACTGCATGCCACGCCCCATATAACGCTTTGCAATTGAAACAACAAGCCTTAGGTTAGCTTCGGATAAAAGGCGTTTTGCATTTTCATCGCCTTCAATCATACGGCGTGCAAGCTCGGTTTCTTCATCAGGTTGTAATAGTGGAACTTTACCTATATCCTTTAGATACATCTTTACAGGGTCATCCATGCTCACTTCTTTTAAGAGCTGGTCGTAAAGGTCCTTGTCTCGCTCGTATTCGTTGATAATCTGAACGCCACTATCGTCAAAAAGCTTATAAATTTCTTCTAGCTCTGCTGGACTTGCCTGCAGTTTTTCTAGCTTATCAAAAAGTTGGGTTGTGGTAATGCTTCCACTCTTTTTAAACTCTAAAATAAGGTCTGTAACAATGCTTAAAAGCTCAGGGCTTAAAATTTCTGCGTTGTTATTTGATTGTTCTGCCGTTTTAATTTCTTTTTCTTCCATTTGGTTTATCCTTCCTTTAGTATCTATGGTTATTGTAGTTTATTTTTTTCAACGAGCAATACGCTCATTTTCTTTGCCAAATCTCTTCTAGTATCCGTGTTAGTTTCGCTGTTATATAAAGTCGATAGTCTTTCTATTTCTCTGCTTATATTCTCCAGCTTTAGCGTTCTAACACAATCGAAAAAGTAAGTGTCTTCTTCAAAGCGCTTGTTCTCTTCTGTCTCTAGCCCTGCTATTCTTGAAATTTCTTCATTAAAGTCTTCGGAGAGTAATTCGTATAAATCATTAAATTTTATTTGTAGATTTTGGTTTTGCCTATCGATAATAAAATTTTGAATCTCAATATGCACGGGCAAGCTAAACTTAAACGAGCGAATATCCGTTTCATTAGCGTAGTTTTTGTTAAACAGGTAGCTAGCTAGAATAAACCTAGAAGCCACAGCCGTTTTATCCCCTGCGTTATCGTTAAACTCGGGCGCTTTTTCAACCGTGCTTTCACTAACGCTTTCCTTTGCATTATAAAGTTCTCTCTTTAACGCTTCAAAGGTAACGCCCGTTAAATCTCTAACCGTTTTTAATAAATCTTCCTGCTCGGCTGGGGACGGACTTTCCTTTATAACGCGTATCGCCTGAGTTACAAACTTGCGCTTACCATCTACCGTCTTTACGTCAAAAGTATTTTTCAATATATCTAACTTAAAATCAATCAGTGGCTTTGCTTGCAATAAAAGTTGTTTGTACCCATCAGCACCCATTTTCTTTATAACGTCATCAGGGTCCATACCGTCTGGCAACGAAACAACCTTTACTTCAAGCCCTTCTTCACTTAAAATTTCTAAACCACGGATAGAAGCTTTTTGACCTGCAAAGTCCCCATCGTAACTTATAAAAACCTTATCCGTGTATCTTTTAAGTATTCTCGCTTGGTCTTTGGTTAAGGAAGTTCCCATGCTTGCAACTACGTTGTGAAAACCACCCTGAACAAGCGAAATGGTATCCATATATCCTTCAACGATAATAACGCCGTCAAGTCCCTTTTCATTTTTAAGCTTTTTAAGGTTGTTAAGATTATACAAGTTGTTACTTTTAGAAAAAACAAAAGTTTCCCTTGTGTTTTTATACTTTGCAAAATCTGCTTTTTCAAGTAGCCTGCCACCAAAAGCTACCACTTGTCCAAATTGATTTATAATAGGAATAATTAACCTACCACCAAGCGCATCGTAGTATTTATTATCCTTAACGTCCACCACACCTGCCGAAGTCATTTCTTCATAGGTGTAACCTTTTTGTTTTAGGTAATTGGGCAAATCGTTAAAGTTTAGCGATGCACCTATCCCAAACTTAGCAACTAAATCGGTGGGAATACCACGCTTTATCACGTATTCAACGTGCTTACTTGCACCGTCCTTTTTAAGATTGCCTGCATAAAACCTAGCCGTATCGGTAAGCAGTAAATACGCACGCTCTTTCTTTTGTTTCTGCTCTTTAATCTTCTCGTCATCGTATTTAAATTCAGGTAGTGGAATTTTAGCGCGCTCTGCTAATAGCTTAATAGCATCGTTAAAATCTAGCGATTCTATATCCATTATAAAGCTAATAACGTCTCCACTCTTATGGCAACCGAAACAGTAATAAAACTGCCCACGTGCGTTTACCGAAAAAGATGCGGTTTTTTCGTGGTGAAACGGGCATTTGCCCCAAAAATTACCACCACGCTGTTCTAGGCGCACGTATCTGCCGACAGTTTCAACTATATCGCTTTTGTTTTTAAGTTCATCTAGGAACTTTGTGTCAAATCCTTTCATCTTATAACTTCCAATTCTTTGGTACGAATAATTCTGTAAACGTTTTAACGGCAAACACGTCTGACATACCCGATATGTAGTCGCAAAGCACTGTATCAATATCGTCTATATCTAGCCTTTTTACGTAAAATTCAGGCAACTTTTCAGGCGACTTTTTGTAGTAATCAAATAGTGCCGTAATCATCCTGTCTGCCCTGGTTTCTTCTTCACGGAAAGCCTTATCGTTATATACGTTGTTAAACATAAACGTTCTAAGTTCCATTGTAGCTTTAGCCACGTGGCTTTCCATCTCTACCTTGTTCTTTCCATCACTTTCTTTTATGATAGAGCCTATCATTGCATTTATTCTTTTTCTAGAAGTATCGCCAAGTGTTTCAATAGCAGTTTTAGGTAAGTCGCTTGGTGTTATAAAGCCACCTACAATCGCATCGTCAATATCGTGATTTATATAAGCAATTCGGTCTGCAAGAGAAACGGCTTGACCTTCTAGAGTGCTTGCAGTTGTGCTCATTTTATGATTGATAATTCCATCAACAACTTCTCTAGTTAGATTAAGCCCGTGCCCATCCTTTTCCAAAACGTCTACCACTCTACCAGACTGGACGTTATGTTCAAAACCATTGGGGTTAAGCCTATTAAGTATGCGTTCACCAGAATGACCAAAGGGTGTGTGCCCTAAATCGTGCCCCAAAGCAATGGCTTCAGTTAAATCTTCGTTTAATGATAGCGACCTTGCAATAGCCCTTGCCACTTGCGAAACTGCAAGCGTGTGCGTTAAACGTGTTCTATAATGGTCGCCTTCCGGCGAAAAAAATACTTGAGTTTTATTTTTCAATCGCCTAAACGCTTTGCAGTGAATAACTCTATCACGGTCACGCTGAAAAGCCGTTCTCATAGGGCAAGGCTCTTCTTCATTAAGCCTGCCTACCGTATCGATAGATTTTTTAGCAAAAGGCGATAAAAACTTTTCTTCAATCAGTATGGTTTTTTCCTTCATATAGTATCCTTAATTTAAATTAAATTTTACCGTTCATATATATATACTGTTATAAACCCCAAAAACACTTTTTTATTTTGAAAGTTTTTTACAAATAAAAATATCCACCAACGTAACTGGTGGATATATGTTTATTTGTTTTTCATATATTTTTTTCTTGTTGCTTCGCCACCACGTAAATGCCGTTCGGATAGGTTTTTCTCTAGAACTTTTTTTACGCGTTTATATAGCTCTTTATCTATTCTTTTAAGCCGTTCGGTAACGTCTTTATGTACGGTTGATTTGCTAAAATGAAAAATCTTTGCAGTTGCCCTAACTGTTGCGCCCGTTTGAGCTATATATTCAGCTTGTTCTATTACTCTATCAACAATTTCCTGTCGCAAAAGTATATCCCCCCTTTTTTTTCAAACAGTAAATATACTTATGCGATTTTTCGACAAATTATGATGAAATATTAATCAACTAAATACTTCCACTTATCAAACTGGAAAGCAATAGTATCAACGGCGTGGCTATCGCTATTTAATATTAGCTTTCCACCCTTTTCTTTAATCATCTCTATTGCTTTTGCAGATGGATACGGGTTATCTTGATATCCACGAGAGATTGCACCCGTGTTTATTTCAAACGGAATATCAAGCGTTATCAGTTTATCCATTGCATCTTCCATTGCCTTTAGATATCTAGGGTGATTTTCGTCAAATAGTCTATTTCCCTTATTAAACTTTCTAACAAGGTCAAAGTGCCCAATAAAAGTTGGGTTAAACTTTTCGGCGTATCCACTTAAAACTTGGTAATAGTTTTCACACGCTGAATAATAGTCCCCGTTAAACATAGTTTTAACGGCATCTAAAAAGTCTGCTTCACTATGGTCTATCGAGTGGTACACGCCGTCTTTATAAAAATAGTGAACAGAGCCTATAGTGAATTCAAACCCAATTTCATCTATATCGGTAAAAAAGTCAAGTTCAGTACCACAAAGCACTTCTATTTTATCTTTATATTTTTCTTTAAGGCGATAAACTTCGTCTTGAAAGGGTTTAACCTTTTCTTTCTTTATGCTCCAATCCGAACGGAAAGGAAGCTGTGCGTGGCACACTAGCCCTAATCTGTCCACACCCTTTTCAATTGCACTTAAAACCATTTCTTCAGGTGTATTCTTTCCGTCGCAAAAATTTGTATGCACGTGTAAATCGCTTATCATTTTGTCATTTTCTCCTGTTTAACTTTCTTATCTATAACGTGGCGTGATGCTAGTTCACGGTGTATATCTTCTAGAGATATTCCCATTTGTATCATCAATACTATTACGTGATAGGTAAGGTCTGCTATTTCATAAATGGTTTCTTTCTTGTCGTCAGCCTTTCCTGCGATAATAACTTCAGTACACTCTTCCCCTACTTTTTTAAGTATTTTATCTAATCCTTTCTCAAACAAATAAGTGGTATAAGAGCCTTCCTTTTTTTCCGTCTTTCTACCTTCAATTAGCTTTACTAACGCTTCAAGCGAAAAATCTTTTAATTCTGTATTTTCATACACGATATTCGTGAAACAAGATTTAGTACCTAAATGGCAAGCTGGACCATCAGGCTCAACCGATACAACAAGCGCATCATAATCACAATCTGCCGTGATTGATACAACGTGTTGGTAATTTCCACTTGTTTCTCCTTTTAGCCAAAACTCGTTTCTTGACCTAGACCAAAAGACCGTAAGGTTTTTTTCAATGGTCATCTTTAGGCTTTCTTTATTCATATAAGCAAGAGTTAAAACTTGTTTGCTTACAGCATCTACTACTATCGCTGGGATAAGCCCATTTTCATCAAACTTTAATTTTTCAATATCTAGCATATATTCTCCTTATTTTCTAACGGGTATACCGTTAACTTTAAGTTTTTCTTTTAAGTCGTTTATCTTTACTTCGCCGAAATGGAATATTGAAGCTGCTAAGCCAGCATCTACCTTTGGCAAAGACTTAAACAGTTTTATAAAATCATCAATACAACCTGCGCCACCAGAAGCTATTACAGGCACGCTAACGATATCGCACACAGCTTCAAGCATTTCTAAATCAAAGCCTTTTTTTACGCCGTCTGTATCGATAGAGTTTAGCACTATTTCGCCTGCGCCATTATCAACGCCTCGCTTTATCCACTCTAGCGCATCTAATCCTGTATTTTCTCTACCACCTTTTGCGAACACCTTAAATTTACCATCCACCCTTTTAACGTCGGCAGATAACACTACGCATTGGTCACCGTAGCGCTTTGCTGCCTGATAGATTAGGTCTGGATTTTTTATTGCGCCTGAATTTACGCTTACCTTATCAGCGCCACATTTTAGCACCCTATCAAAATCGTCTAGCGTGTTTATTCCACCACCTACCGTTAATGGTATGAATATT
Source organism: Christensenellaceae bacterium (assembly GCA_045654125.1). Lineage (GTDB taxonomy): Bacteria > Bacillota > Clostridia > Christensenellales > Borkfalkiaceae > UBA1259. The sequence goes on along the minus strand of JAZOMU010000011.1, from coordinate 7,218 downwards.
GTTTTTGCTACTTCGGTGAGTATTTCAGTAAACAATTTTCTACCGTCGCTACTAGCAGTAATATCATAAAAAACAAGCTCGTCTGCGCCGTTTTCGCTATAATACTTACCTAATTCCACTGGCGAGGACACGTCGGATAATCCTTGAAAATTCACGCCTTTAACTACCCTGCCGTCTTTTACGTCTAAACAGGGTATAATTCTTTTAGTTATCATTTGCCACCTTTACTGCTTGTTCTAAATCTATTGCTTTCGTATAGTATGCCTTTCCTATTATCGAACCATATACGCCTTGTTTTTTTAACTTTATAATATCTTCCATTGACGAAACGCCACCCGATGCTATAATGTTTATATCTAATTTTTCAGAAAGTTCTTTATATAAGTCGTGATTAGCGCCCTGCATTGCCCCGTCTTTACTAACGTCGGTTGAAATGATAGTTTTAACGCCCAAATCTTGCATTTGTTTGCAAAATTCTAATGCTGTGAACTGGGATTTTTCCGTCCAACCCTTAATGGCAACAAAGCCATCTTTTATATCGACGCCAACGGCAATCTTATCGCCATATTTCTTAATAGCACTTATCAAAAACGCCCTATCCGTAACGGCTGAAGTGCCTAGTATTACCCTTGAAACACCTATATTTACGTACTTATCTGCTGTTTCTAGACTGCGAATTCCACCACCAATCTCTACTTTTAAGTTGGAATTTTCTACTATGTTTTTTACAGTTTCTATATTTGGGGTAAGCCCGTTTTTTGCGCCTTCTAAATCGACTAAATGTATCCACTCCGCGCCCTTACTTTTAAAGTCAAGCGCAACGGCTACGGGATTATCACTATATACGGTCATTTGGTTGTAGTCACCCTTAAAAAGCCTTACTGCCTTGCCACCGTATAAATCTATTGCTGGAAAAATAATCATATCTTTAATCCTTAAACTTTATCTGATAAAGTAGTTATTAAATCGCCCATAAACTCATCGTAACTATACTTTATTAACTTAAATTCGCCGTTTTCATAATCCACTTCAGTTACAGAAGTATTGCTTGGCCATGCAAATTTTTGTATTCCATCTTTTCCTGCGCCTGAAATCATAGCCGAAAAGCAACGAATAACCGTTGCATGCGTAAAGATAAACAAGTTTTTATCTTCAGAATTTTCTGCAATATTTTTAACGGTGTTATAAAAGCGCTCATGCATTTGCATAATGCTTTCACCACCTTCTACACTTGCGTTCCCAAGGTCGTTTACAAAGAGATTAAAATTTTTAGGATATAAAGTTTTTAGCTTTGCAAACTCAATTTCTTCCCAAAGCCCACCATCAATTTCTCTCAATCCCATATCGGTAATAATGGGCATATTGATAAGCTTTGCAGTTTGCTCTGCCGTATGATACGCACGAGTTAAATCACTTGAATAAATTTGGTCAACCTTAATATCTTTTAAATAGTTAGCAACTATTTTAGCCTGCTTTTTTCCAAGCTCGGTTAAATCTAGATTGTGCTGACCTAAAAATATATCTTTTTCGTTAGCAACTGATTGACCGTGCCTAATAAAATAAATTTTTACCATTTTTATTAAATCTCACAAAATGCTCTTAAAATATTTAAGCCAACGCTTCCACTTTTTTCAGGGTGGAATTGACAGCCGTAAACGTTAGCCTTAGCAACGGCAGCCGTTAAATTAGCACCGTATTCAGCTGTTGCTATAACGCTATCGCAATCTGCCCCGTAAAATGAATGCACAAAATACACGCAATCCCCATCTTTTATATACTTAAACAGCCCGTTCTTTTCGCCTGTAATATTTAGTGCGTTCCAGCCGATATGTGGAACTTTTAACTCTTTAGAGATAACGTCTTTAATAGGCTTGATTGAACCATTTATAAGCGCTAAGCCGTTATACTCACCATATTCATAGCTCTTTTCAAAGAGCATTTGCATACCAAGGCAAATACCAAGCAATGGCTTGCCAGCTTTTGCTTGCTCTATAACCACCTTATCAAGTCCGGTGGCGCGCAATTTATCAATGGCATCACCAAAAGCGCCAACACCTGGCAAAACTATACGCTCTGCACTTTCAATAACGCTTTTATCAGAAGTAACCACTGCTTCATATCCGATTGCGCTAAACGAACTTTTTAAAGAGAATAAATTTCCTACGCCGTAATCAATAATTGCAATCATTAAAGCACGCCCTTAGTTGATGGTATTTCATCCTTAAACGCCTGTTCAATTTTAACGGCTTCTTTAACGCTTCTTGCAACCGACTTAAACGCGCCTTCTATAATGTGGTGAGAATTGCTACCTGAAAGCTGACGAATATGCAAGGTGCAGTTTAGGTTTCTAACAAAAGCTTGAAAAAATTCTTCAACCAGTTCAGTATCGAAATCGCCCACTTTCGTTGCTGGAATATTAAGCTCTCTAACGAGCATAACCCTACCAGAAATATCTATTGCAGATAAAATCAAAGCTTCATCCATAGGAAGCGTAGTTGAACCGTAACGAGTAATACCTTTTTTATCGCCAAGCGCTTTAGATATTGCCTGACCTAAAGCTATGCCGATATCTTCGGTTGTGTGGTGATAATCTACGCAAGTATCACCCTTACACTTTACCTTTAAGTCAATTCTAGAGTGCTTTGCAAAAAGGGTAAGCATATGGTCTAAAAACCCACAGCCACTAACTACTTTGCTTTCGCCCTTGCCATCTAAATTAACCGATAAAATTATATCGGTTTCTGCAGTTTTTCTTTTAATCTCTGCTTTTCTCATCTATATGTTCTCCAAAATGTTTTTTATTTCTTTAACTAGCGCTTTCATTTGGCTAATACTGCCAATAGTAATTCTATTATAATCTTTTATTCTTTGGCTGTCAAAGTGACGAACCAGTATTCCACGCTCTTTAAGTTTTAAGTATAATTCTTTGCCACCGATTTTTTCGTGTTTAACGAAAATAAAGTTCGCTCTAGAATCGGTTGCCGTAAAACCAAGTTTTTTAAGTTCGGCTAAAGTGTAGTTCCTATTAAATATAATCGTTTGGCAGTTTTTTGTAAAGTATTTATCGTCCTTAATTGCATAAGTTCCTAAAATAGCCGTTATTCTATTGACGTTGTAAGGGTTGGTTGAGTATTTTATGCTATTTAAGTCTGAAATAATTTGCTTACTAGCTATACCAAAACCAAGCCTTGCCCCTGCCATAGAACGCGATTTGGAAAAGGTTTGCGTAACTAATAAATTATCGTATTTATCAACAAGCGTAACAGCGCTTTCACCACCAAAATCTATATAAGCTTCGTCAATAACCACCACTCTCTCGGGGTTTAATTTAACTAATTTTTCTATTTCTGAAAGTGACAAGATTTTACCCGTGGGTGCGTTGGGGTTTGCAATAAACACCGTGCCCTTTTCATTGATATAATCGTTAATATCAATACTAAAATCGTCTTTTAAGGGAATTGTCTTATAAGGAACGCCGTTTATTTCAGCAAAAACCTTGTAAAACCCGTAAGTTATATCTGCAAAAATTGCTGAGTTTTCTTCATCGCAATACGCCATAAACGCAAAGTTTAAAACTTCGTCAGAGCCGTTAGTCATAATAACCTGGCTTACGTCCACCCCGTAATAGTCTGCAACTGTTTGCGTTAATTGTTTGCTATCAGGGTCAGAATAAAGATTGACTTTTACACTTTCTTTCTTTACCGACTTCAACGCCTTTTTAGACGGTGGAAAGGGCGACTCGTTGGTGTTGAGTTTTATATACTCACGCTCCTTAGGTTGTTCCCCTGGAACGTATGGAATTAAGTTTTTATACTTTTTACTGAAAAATTTACTCATATTCTTCAAACCTTACAACTGCGCTCTTAGCGTGTGCAGTAAGTCCTTCCTTATTAGCAAAATATTCTACTTCACGGCAAACGTTCTTAAGTGCTGTTTCCGTATAATAGGTGAACTGCGTTTTTTTAACGAAATCGTCTACTGATAACGGACTGGAAAATTTAGCAGTTCCACTGGTAGGCAATGTGTGGTTTGTGCCTGCAAGGTAATCACCTAGCGCTTCTGGACAGAACTTACCCATAAATACCGAGCCTGCGTGCCTAATTTTATCTAGATAATCAAACGGATTATCTAGCATTAGTTCTAAGTGCTCAGGCGCAATCTCGTTTGCAAGCTCTATCGCCTTTTCTAGATTATCTGCAATAATAATTTTGCCGTTATCATCAATAGAAGCCCTTGCAATCTCAGCCCTAGAAAGCATTGGGATTTGTTTTTCAATCTCAACCGAAACAGCGTTTGCCAAAGTTTCGCTATCGGTAATAAGCACAGCGCTTGCAAGCCTATCATGTTCTGCTTGAGACAGTAGGTCTGAAGCAATATGCTTTGCGTTATTGTTTGCATCAGCCACAACCATGATTTCACTAGGCCCTGCAATCATATCTATTGAAACTTGCCCAAAAACCTGCTTTTTAGCTTCTGCGACAAAGGCATTACCAGGCCCGACAATCTTATCCACTTTAGGTATGGTTTCCGTTCCGTAAGCAAGGGCGGCAATTGCCTGTGCGCCACCAACCTTATATATTTCCGTTACCCCTGCAATGCTCGCTGCAGCTAGTATTACAGGATTGATTTTCCCGTCTTTTGATGGCGGGGTAACCATAACCACCTGCTTAACACCTGCAACTAACGCTGGAATTGAATCCATAAGCACTGTAGACGGATAACTAGCCGTACCACCCGGAACGTAAAGCCCTGCTCTATCTACGGGCGTAACTTTTTGACCTACAATAGTGCCGTCTTCACTTTCAATAGTAAACCCTTTTCTTACTTGATTTTGGTGAAATGCCCTTATATTCTTTTCAGCTAGCTTTAATACTTCAATAAACTTTGGTTCAACTTGTGCTAACGCGCTATCTATTTCTTCTTGAGTTACTCTCAAAGCCGAAAGTTTACACTTGTCAAACTTTTCCGTGTATTCAATAAGCGCCGTGTCCCCGTTTTTTCGCACGGTATCAATAATTTCAGCCACAATTGAAGCAACGTCTACTTTTGGCTCTACACGGGCAAAAATCTTGCTGTTTTCCGTTTGCCCGTACTTTAATATCTTAATCATTTGCCTGCACCTGTGCTTTTAGGCTTTCTTTAACCTTTTCTATCATTTGGCTCTTAAACTTAAAGTTCGCCTTGTTTGCAATTAGCCTTGCGCTAATACCTAAAAATTTCTCTACTACTTCTAGTTTATTTTCCTTTAGAGTTGTACCCGTTTCCACTATGTCTACGATTACGTCTGAAAGCCCTAAAATAGGCGCTAACTCTATTGAACCGTTTAGGTGAATAATATCTATATCCCTACCCTGACTTGCATAGTATTCTTTGGCTATATTAGTAAATTTTGTAGCTACGGTTAAGGTCTTTTTCCTATCGTCTTTAAAATTAGCTTTGCCTGCAACTGCCATACTGCACTTTCCCATTTTTAAATCTAACAGTTCGTACACTTCTGGCTTATATTCAAGCAGAATATCTTTACCACAAACACCTATATCGGCAGCACCACGTTCAACGTAAATAGCAACGTCTGAAGGTTTTACCCAAAAATATCTAACGCAAGCATCTTGATTTTCAAATATGAGTTTTCTATTGGTTTCTTTTATGCTTGGGCAAGGAAACCCTGCCTTTTCAAACATTTCGTAAACCTTTTCACCTAGCCTGCCCTTAGGGAGCGCAACGTTTAAGATTTTATTCATTTTAACAGCCCCCCTTAGTTAAATCTACAACTTTTTCATATCTTAGTTTATCAGGTATTTTCTTTACGGCAAGCACGCTTTCTCCATTGTTTTTAGCTTTTTCTACTGCATTATTTATATCTGAGATAGTGGTGTTTTGCGCATATAATATTACAGTATTTACGTCGTATTCATCTTTGCTCTCGTTTAATTTGCCAAGCGAATCTAAGTATACTGCAAAACCTATTGCCCCAGCCTTACTACCCATCTTTTCCATTAGCAAATCGTATTGTCCACCAGAAAGCACTACAGCAGGTATGCCGTTTACAAAACCCTTAAAGACAATACCGTTATAGTACCCCGTGTCGTTAACTACTGAAAAATCAATATTAACTTTATCTCCCTTACCTAATCTGTTTAATTCGGCTATCATTTCTTCTAGTTCGTTAACTGCCTTTATTGCACTAGCGCAAAGATTGCTTTGCTTTAAGCTTTTAATTACCTTTTCAGGCGAACCGTAAAGATTTGCTAATTCTGCAAGAAGCTTTGCTTTTTCTTCCAAAACATTTTCTTCTTTACAAATATCTAACACGCCTTCATAATTCTTTTCGCCAAGGCAAGAAAGAATTTTCTTTTTAGCCGATTGATTTAAATTTAAGTCTTCAATAATCGTAGATAGAATTTTAAGGCTAGATAAATCTAAAACAAAATCACTTGAAATGCTTTCTAAACTCTTAATTGCAAGAATCAACACTTCTAGCACAGTGTAGTTATCAATATCACCTTGACACTCTAAGCCTACCTGCATAATTTCCTTAAACGCTTTAGTACCTTTACTTACCCTATAAACGTTTTCGTTATAGAAAACCTTTTTTATACCCGACTTAAAATCTTTGTTACTCTTTATAATCGAAAGCGTTACGTCTGGCTTTAACGCCATAAGCTTACCATCAGTATCAGTAAACGTAATAACGCTATCAGAAACTAAAAATTCTTTATTCTTTACATATAAATCATATTCTTCAAACTTACTCATCTTGTATTGAGTATAGCCGTAATCTTTATATAACGCGCGCAAAGAGTATACTGCACGCTCATCGTTATTTAACACGTTAATTAAATTATCCATATTACTTGCCCACCTTTTGCTTGCCTTTTTTAATTACCAATGAATATCCACCGTTTCCATACATAATGCACTTGTTTACCCTACTAATTGTTGCCGTGCTAGCCCCAGTTACTTTACATATCTCTTGATAATTCTTTCCTTCCGATAAAAGCTTTGCCACTTCTAACCGTTGTTTTATATCCATTAGCTCTTTAATAGTACACACGTCTTCAAAAAATTTTTCACACTCTTTAACTGTCTTAAGCTTTAGTACTGCGCTAAAAAACTCGTTAAACATTTCCATCGAAAACTTTTCCATAATCTCTCCCTCGTTTTAATTCTTTACCATTTTAGCACGGTAAAGTGATAAAGTCAATCGTATATATACTA
>JAZOMU010000010.1:0-2638 GCA_045654125.1 Christensenellaceae bacterium | reverse complement strand
AACAAAGGTTACCCGTTCAGCATTAGAAAACGCAGCGTCAGTTGCAAGCGTATTCTTAACTACCGAATCAGTAATCGCAGACATTAAAGAACCAGCTCCTGCAATGCCAATGGGCAATCCTGCTGGAATGGGTGGAATGTATTAAGATAATCAATAATGATAAAAACGCCGTTCAAACGAACGGCGTTTTTTATTTAAGGCCTAAAATATCATCAGCAGATATATCTAAACATTTACACAGCTTTGCAAAAGTTGCAAGCGTTGGTTGACAACGCCCTGATAAATACTGAGAAATTGTTGGCTTTGCTACACCAATTTCATCTGCAATTTGGCTTTTGCTTTTAGAAGAATAATTAATCTCTTGTTTAATTCTTTCACTAATTACTTTATCTAAATTATTCATAATATTTTCTCCATTTTCCATTAAGAAAATTCTATTAGGTTATGCCTAAAAATTGTTGACTTTTAGGTAATGCCTAATATATAATGAAAATATATTGACACACAAAGGAGAAAAATATGCAATTTTTTGAATATGAAGAGGATCGTGTAATAGAAGAAAACCAAAATTGGTTTAGGTTTTTTGTTAAGTTTCCATTAATAATGGCTACAGCGTTGGCAATAATATTTTTTATTTGGGGGATAGTTGATCCTTCGGCAATACAAATTAAAGTGCCAGAGTTTAATGGGGCGGAAATTGTTGAAACAACTAAATATGGGATTATGCAAACGCAAACTTCTGTAGGTGCTACAATAATTTGGTGGTTAATAGGCGCAGTTGTTACGGCGATTAATTATTTTACACTTAAAATAATCTTGTCGCCAATGATATTAAACATATATTACTTAAAGAAGATCAAAACAAATACGGGAAAAATGGTTAGCCAAAAAACTACAGTAAAATCAGAAAGCCAGCAAAAGTTTTCAGTACAAGCCTGGGTATGCCCAAAATGTGGAGAAAAAAATAGTTATTCTGCAAAAAACTGCATTAACTGTTTTGAGCCAAAACCTTAAAACAAAAAAACTCTCGGTGAAATCACCGAGAGTTAATTTTTTTATTTAAGCAATATTATTATTTGCATTCTTCTGCTTTGCCTGCGCAACCAAGAACGTTAACGAGTTTGTGTCTAACGATTTCTTTAATGTTAGCACGTGCTGGTTTTAAGTATTCTCTTGGGTCAAACTTGTCAGGATGTTCGTTGTAGAACTTTCTAACAGTACCGGTCATAGCAAGTCTTAAGTCAGAGTCAATGTTGATTTTGCAAACTGAAAGGGTTGCTGCTTTTCTAAGTTGTTCTTCAGGAACACCGATAGCATCTGGCATTTTACCACCGTTATCGTTTACCATCTTAACGTATTCTTGTGGAACTGAAGAAGAACCGTGTAATACGATTGGGAAGCCAGGGAGCTTTTCAGAAACTGCTTCTAAGATATCGAATCTAAGAGCTGGTGGAACTAAAATACCCTTTTCGTTTCTGGTGCATTGTTCAGGCTTGAACTTGTATGCGCCGTGAGAAGTACCGATAGCGATTGCTAAGCTGTCAACGCCAGTTCTTTGAACGAATTCGATAACTTCTTCTGGTTTGGTATAGCTTTCTGCGCCGTGTTCAACCTTAACGTCGTCTTCAATACCAGCTAAAGTTCCAAGTTCACCTTCAACGGTGATGTATCTGCCACGAGCAGCAACGTCGTGTGCGTAGTCAACAACTTTCTTGGTTAAAGCGATGTTTTCTTCGAAAGGAAGGTGACTTCCGTCAATCATAACTGAAGTGAAACCGCCGTCAATAACAGCTTTACAAGTTTCAAAATCAGGGCCGTGGTCTAAGTGTAAAACGATAGGAATGTCTGGGCATTCGATAACAGCAGCTTCTACGAGTTTAACGAGATAGGTGTGGTTAGCGTATGCTCTTGCACCCTTACTTACTTGAAGAATAACAGGTGCTTTTTCTTCTTTACAAGCTTCGGTAATACCTTGTACGATTTCCATGTTGTTAACGTTGAAAGCGCCGATAGCGTAACCGTTCTTGTAAGCCATTTCAAACATTTTCTTTGAGTTTACTAATGCCATAATAATAGCCTCCAAAATAATATATAATAATTTTTTCTTGTTTTTTTGCCGAAATCAAGTAGAAAACCGTCTTTCGACAAATAATATTATATATCTTTTTAGTCAAATAAGCAAATAAATTTCAAATTGAATTGAAAATACTTTATAAAAAAGATAGAAAGTTGTATAATTAAATAAATGGAGAGAAATTATGATTGATGAAAGAGTAAATAAATTAGCAAAAAACCTCGTTAATTATTCTTGTTCGCTAAAAAAAGGCGAAAAGATTTTGATAGAAGCTAAGGGTATTGACTATATGCTCGTTAACGCTATCGTTAAGGAAGTTTATGCTGTTGGTGCATATCCCTTTGTGGAAATTTACGATAATCGTGTTACGCGCCAGCTACTTCTAGGCAACACCCCTGAACTTGCTAAGCTTAAAGCAAAGTATGATAGCTATCGCATGGCTGAGATGGATGCTTACATAGGCATTCGTGGTGGGGAAAACTGCAACGAACTTTCTGACGTGCCTGAAGAGAATATGAAGTTAGAAAGCGAATTTTATTCTCACCCAGTTCATCACGAACTTCG
>JAZOMU010000009.1:0-6571 GCA_045654125.1 Christensenellaceae bacterium | reverse complement strand
TAACGTTTGGCGCGTAAACGATTATATCTCGTTTAGTTATGCTTGCTTGAATATCAAAATCAGTTAAGTCGTAGTTTCTTGTTACGTCTTGCCCACCGTTTAGTATTACGTAGTTGAGTTTTGCGTTCTTTATTGAATATGTATCTACGTCTACTTTAGTACCTGAATCTACTTCTATATAATGTCCGCTAACTAGCTTGTTGCCATCTAGCGTTTGTTCATTAAATAATCCGTTATCCACCGAGCCTGCATAGTTTTCATCGTCATAAATCTTTGAAAGCTCTATCACGCTTACTAACGGTCTTGGGTCTATGTTAAATTTACCCCATACGAAATACTCTTCAAACTCGTAGTTGTGCGTTTTAACGTTGCTTTCATCGCCGTTTGAATATATCTTGTCCACGTTAACGGTATTATTTACAGGCACGTCTACGTCTGTTAAGTCTTTCCAGTTTTTATATTTAATACTATGCCAAGCTACTAGATTATCTACCGTTGCGTGTTCGTACGTTTGGTTTTGACCGTTATATACTCTTGTGCCCGTGCCTGTGGTTATGATTATCTTTCTTGCATTTACTACTAAATTACCGTTCATGCAAGTTATATCATAGTTGTCTAATATACCGTTTTCGATTGAAACAGCGCCATCTTTTACTACTATTCCTCCAGCATACGTGTTTTTATCTCTTAAATCGCCATCTATCTTAAACTCGGCTTTTACCTTTTGTTCGCCGTAAAGCCCAGCTGTTTCCGTGCCATTATCTTCCACTTTAAACACGAACATAGTAAGCGTGCCTTGTGGAATTTCCGTAGTATCATCGTAAACCTTTTCTACTTCTCCCCACACCTTTACTGGGCGCTTTGTTATCTCAAGAGTGCCTTTTTCACAGATAATATTGTAGTTTTCCGTAACGTCATCTTGTCCCTGTTTTATAAGGTTGCAAGTGATAACGTTATCAACTATACCACAATCGGTTATACTACCACTTACCGTTACGCTTTCCTCGTGCCCTTCAACTAAGTTATATGTAGTGTATCCACTATTGCTTAACGGCGTTGCGTTGTATGCTTTACTGTCGCTTTCTGCCGTGAAAACTACGTCACGACGGGCAATAACCATTAGAACGTTATCAAGCATTATTGTATAGTTATGAGTAACAGAGTTTTCGCCATCTAGAACAACGCATACTACTGCCCATTTATCATACTCGCAAGCGCTATCACTAGCCGTCTTAACAACAAGCACGTGCTCACTAGCTAAACTGCCTTGGGTTAAGGTTGCGCTATCATCAGTAGTTGTGGCTGAAAGAATTTTTGCATCATATACCTTTTGGCTTTGCGCATCAACGGTAATTTGTCTTGAAAGAATTGTTAACTGACCGTGATTACGGGTGATTTGATAATTACCACTAACGTCGTTTTCGCCAGCATCTATAATAGAAAGCTTATCAAATTCTATCTCTTGGTTACCAGCATTTGTCCTACTTCCTATAAAGGAAAATTCGCCAACGCTATGCCCTTCAACCAAGTCGCCTAAAACAATCTCGTAATCGTTGCAGGTGAACTCAGTTGCATCGTATATTTCCTGCCTGTCCTTAACTTTTATAGTTATAGGGCGCTTTGAAACGGTTAGCTTACCAAACTTTTCTTGCACGCTATAGCAACTTGTAACGTTTTCTCCACTGCTAGATAGAATTTTATATTCAGGCGTGTTTATAATATAGCCTGCAAGCGTTTGGGTTGCAGAAAAACTAATCTCTATCTCATCATCAAACGCTAGTTCGCCTATGCTATATTCTTGTGAAGTTAAAGCTTGACCATCATACACTTTTTCAGCATCATCAACAGTTAGTTTTACCTGTTTAGCTCTTACTGCAACAGCTTTATCTATCGTTGTTATTTGATAGCAAAAAGTAACGTCTTCGCCCTGTTCGTTGATAATTTTAACGCTTTCGCTTTCAATTTCAAAATCAACTTTTCCTATTGCTCTTTCAAATAAATATTCCACTTCGTCTTGGCAAATAGTATCGCCACCGTTAAGATTGGCAAGTGCTAATGGCTTTTCGCCGTAGACTATAATTTCCGATGAAGGGCTTATTTCCACGTGTTTTGGCACTATGGTAAGCGCAACTTCTTCGGTATAACTCATTATGCCGAACGCACGCCTAGAGCAACCACGAACTAAATATTTGCCTGCCTTTTCGGGCAAGCCTTCTTCCCACTCGCTTTCGCCATCTAATTTATGCTCATAGCTAACTTTTCTAAAAAGTGCGCTTGCTTCACAAGAAACTTCCTGCCCGTAAATTAGTTTGGGAGAGTTTAGCTTTATAGGCGAAGTTATAGTTCCACGCACGGAAACGAAAGCAATAATGAGCGCAAAAAGCGTTCCGATACAGCATAGTATCGAAACTTTGTGCTTTTTGACAAAATCAATTATTTTGGCTATTCTTTCCAGCCTTTTTTTATAATTCCTATAAAGCATTTTCTTGTCTTATAATTATTCGATAGTCAAAGTACCGAATTCAGTAGTAAATTTATAGTTCTTGCTAACGTCTATTTCCGTTCCGTCCTCTTGAACGGATACAAACCTAATATCAATTATTTCGTTTTCACAATCGCCATAATCGGATATTTCGCCCGTGAACGTGCATCTAATTTCGTGTCCTGCCACAAGCCCAGCTTCGTTGCCACCTGCTAAAACAGTGGTTATATCTTCTATACAGCCTTTTAGCGTTGTACCGTAACTAGCCGTTCTATCGGCAGTTTTAATAATTATTTCGCGTGGTTTTACAACAAGGTCTGGTAGCACGTATTTTATTTCATACATATCGGTCACGTCCCTGTTGCCGTTTGCCTCATCTACTATCTTTATTGTTATCACGTTTTGTTTTGTTCCAACGTCTATAATAGTAGTAAAATCAGTAAGCACGATTTTGTGATTTTCAAGCAATGCGCTACCATCATTTACTAAGTATGGCTGTGAACTATTGTAATGCGCTTTGCCATCGTAAGCCCACTCGCCACCAAATGCACCAACAGTTATCTTTATCTTTGACAAGGTTTCTTCCCGTTCAGCACTATTTGTGCCTGTAACTTCTATAGGCACCCAGCCTATTCCGTCTACGTAAACTTCCACCCAAGCGTGTGCGTTTTTACCCTTAACTTCTAAGTAGTCACCTTTAGGCGCATCAACCATATATCCACCAACAAATCTTGCAGGGATACCGTATGCACGGAAAAGCATTGTTGCCGTTGCGGCATAGTGCTGACAAATGCCTTCTTTCTTGTCAAGGAATTGAGTTATTATGTCTTGACCTTTTTGGAAGCTATAATTCAAGTTGTATACAGCGTAATTTTGAACTTCAGTTGCCAAATAGCTAATAAGCTCTTTGCCCGTTAGATTGTCGGGGTTCTTAAACGTGTTTTTGAGCAGTTGACTTAACCACTCATCAACGTTTTTATAGTTGCTATATACGAATTGTCTATACAATAGTTCAGCTTGCGCAAGTTCGCCTGTTAATACAAAATCTTCTTCAAGCGCAAAGTAGTTAAAGTTGTAAGCAGTAATTGAGTAATACCCACTATCGTAGGTTACTGCTATATCGTATTTCGCCGTGCCCGAATTTGAGTAGTATGGCAACAAGTTTACCGTATATCCTGGCATAGTGTTAATAGTTATAGTTTGACCGTTAACCTTTAAATCACTGAAAAAACTACCCAAGTAGTGTAGTGGAGAAGGCTCTGCTTCATAGAAAGCAGGCGCATCAAAACCTGTTCCGTTATAATTGCCATAGCTATACTCTCTTAGGTAGAGCTCACCACCATTGCTTGCATATAAAACAAACACAGTCTTATCAAAGCCGGTTTTTACGTCGCTACTGTCTGTCGATAGGTTTCCACTATTACCTTGACCATTGCCACCTTGCCCATCGTCATCGGGGTTTTCAGGTTGTTCGCTATTATTAGGGTCAAGTATAGTTAGAGTGCCTTCATCTACAAGTATTATGTGATAGATTGTTAGGTAATCTTCCACTGCTTCGCCCGTTTCTTCATATACAATAGTAATTGTTATTGCGTTCGGTATTTGACCTATCTCTATGATAGAAGTGTATTCTAATTTGTACGTATGCCCACTTAAAATCTTTCCGTCGTTAGATTCAATATCTATCGTCATATCTTGATAGTTTGATAACGGTGTGCCGTCATATACCTTTTGGTCTGTAGGTGTAGTGTACCTAATAACTATCGGCTTTATCAATAACGTGCCCAACTGGTAAGTTATTTTGTATATGTAATACTCTCCATTTTCATCCGAGTGGTCAACCTTGATAACCCCATCAGCCATTTCAATCTCGCCGTAAATAGCGTAAACGTTCGCGTTTTCAACGTGAACCATTACTTTTTCTGCGATAGCTTGTTTTATAAGTTCGAGTTCGTGCCCTTCTAAAAGGTCGCCCGTACGGTCATACCCAATGCAAGAAAGTGGCTGTCCATCGTAATACTTTTCTGCGCTATGCGTTTCTATCAATATCTCAATGGGGTTTATTACTAGCCTTGTGTCATCATCTTCATAGTAGGTTATAGCGTAAAATCTACTTACGTCAACAGTTATTTCTTCGCCATCTATTATCTCTTTTGAAACCACCCTAAAGGTGTTTCCATTATTAACGCTAGCAACGTAAAGAATTCTTACAGGCTCACCAATCAATTCAAGCTCATGCCCAGAAAGCAATTCGCCACTGAGTATTTCTTTGTTGATATTAGATAGCCACTCCCCGTCGTAAGTTTTGCTTGCACCTATGTTTTTAATAACTAACTCAATAGGCGTTACTTTTAACTTAGATAGTTCGTCTCTATCGTAGTCTATTTCGTAAAACCTTGTTTGGTCAACAATAGTTTCTTCGCCATCTACCATCTCTTTAGAGAATACTTTATACACGTTATCGTTATAAATCGAACCGGGTTCTAAAATGCCAACGGGCTCGCCAACAAGTTCAAGATAATGCCCTGAAAGTAATTCACCACTGATTATTTCTTTCTCAGTGCAAGTTAAAGGCGTGCCGTCATACGTCTTTTCTGCACCACCGTTTTTAATAATTAATTCAATTCGTTTAATAGTGAGCGTGCCGTACTCGTGCGATAATCTATAATAAGAACTAACTTCTTCATCGGTTGTTATATCAAACACCCCAAACTCGTTGGTATTATCAATAGTACCTGGCTCTGAAAGAGCTACTGCTTCACCTTTTAATCTAATTTCGTGGTTCGGTAAAAGGGCGCCGGATATTATTTCGTACCCGTCGTTAGATAGAGCAGTTCCATTGTAAGTATCTTCGTCAGTTGCAGTTAGTATAATTAGTTCAGATGCGTAAATTTCAAGCTCGCCCCAATATTCAGTAACAGAATATCTATCTATTACACTTACTTCTTGGCCGTCTATCATTTCAACGATGTCGTAAGCGAGTACGTTTTCGTAAATACCTATTTCTGTAACGGTAGTATAACTGATTTCCTTAATTTTATCGCCTAAAAGCAATTCGCCAACAACTTCTTTACTAGCAACGCTAAATACTTGCCCATCGTAAGGCTTTTCGCCACTGCCCGTAGTTACTGAAATATAAATGGGAACAACTTCTAGCTCGCCATAGCCTACGTATTCAATCTGATAATAAGTATCGGTAACGTCGTTGTTATCGCCATCAACAATAATTATTTCAAATTTATTTTCAGCTGTTTCGCCAACTTCTTTTATAAAGTTAACGTAGCTATCTTCTTTATATGTATGCGCATGCCCTGCAAGCAATTTGTTTTCATCATACAACATATACCCCGTATGGAAAGCATATTCTTTATTAAAAGTATGGCTATAATCTTCAGTATACACTTGAAGTTTAATCTTAACTATTTCCATCAACCCTGGCGTTACGGTAATATCGTATTGGTCGGAAACGTCACCAAGAACAGCATCTTTAATAATTACTTCAAGATTGTTTACGTACGTGCCAAAATCAATACCCGTAGTGCTAGAAAGCACTTCTATATTCTGCCCTTCTGCAAGCTCGCCTAAGAGTTCGTAAAAAGGCAGCCCTACTTCTTCGCCCGTATATTCTACTTCGCCCGAACTAGCCACAATGTTTATATGGCGCGTGGTTATAGTTAATTTACCATTGTTTTCTGCCGTAATAGTATAGTTATCAGTTACGTCGTTTCCACTTTCATCTACAATTTTATAGCCAAACTCGTAGTTAGAATATTCGCCTACGTTTACAGGTAAATCTGGCGCTTCATCATAAACTGCAACAATACTATGCTTGGGGTGCAATCTTCCACTAATCAATTCCCACGCAAGCGCTTCTTCTTCAAGGAAAGGCTTGCCATCATAAACTTTTTCCTTTGATACAGTGCTTATAGTAATAAGGTTTTTACGTGCTTCATCATAGTCGCCACCTGTAACTTCAACAGGTACCCAGCCAAGCCCATCAACGTAAATTTCCACCCAAGCATGTGCGTATTTTTCGGTAATGACAGACCAATTACCAGCACTTGAAGTTGCTTTGTAGCCACAAGTATA
>JAZOMU010000008.1:0-104956 GCA_045654125.1 Christensenellaceae bacterium | reverse complement strand
GAAGAATTGAAAAAGGAAATCCAGGCATACGTTAAGCAGAAAACTGCGCCGTATAAGTATCCACGTATCGTTGTTTTCCGTGATGAATTGCCAAAGACGGTTAGTGGCAAGATTCAAAGAAATAAGCTTTAATTTTTGATGGGGGATTATTATGAAAAAGCTCACTAACGAGCAAAAACTTTATAAAAAGAAAATCAAGCGCCCTGGATTTATTTATGGGATATTGGGTTGGGTTTGGAAAGTATTTGTTGCTAAAAAGTATAACGTTCACTACACTTTCAAAACTGATTTCAGAAAGGAAAAAGGACCTTATATTTTTATTAGCAACCACGCTTCTAGACTTGATTATATTTTTGTAGGTATTCCACTTTTACCTAACAAATACAATTTTGTTGCAGGGTATAACGAGTTTTATCGCTCGCATCTTGCTGGCGTCTTTAGTTTGCTAAAAGTTATTCCAAAAAAGAACTTTACGCCTGACATTTATGCTATCAAGCAAATGTCTAACGTGCTTAAAGATGGTGGGATGATTACTATTTTCCCTGAAGGCATGAGTTCTATTTCGGGCGCAAACCAGCCTGTTGCTATCGGTACGGGTAGCTTTATTAAGCACTACAAACTTCCTGTATACTATTCAGTAATTAAGGGTGGTTATCTTACTAGTCCTAAATATAATCTTAACGATAGAGTTGGTAGGGTTGAAGTTGAGTTCGATAAACTTTTCTCGCCAGAAGAGATTGAAAAGCTTTCGCCTGAAGATATAGAAGATAAGATAAATACTGAAATTTATCACGATGATTATGAGTGGAATAAAGTGCATAAATACAAGTATGATATCGGCAAAAACGGTGCTGAACATCTTGAAGATTTGTTGTTTTGGTGCCCTAAGTGTAATAGCCAGCACAAAACTACTGCTAAAGGTAACAAGTTTTACTGTACGGAGTGTGGTAACGGATTTACTCTTACCGATACTTACGAAATGATTCCACTTAGCGATGACTGTGTTATTCCTAAAACTCAAACTGCGTGGTTTAACCTGCAAAGAGAGTTTATTAGAAAGGAAGTGCAGAATCCCGAGTTTGTTTTAAGTGTGAAAGTTAAGCTTGGTATGTTGCCTGAGTATAAAAAACTTAAAGACCAAAAGACGAGTGAAATTGTTGGTGAAGGCACTTTGTATCTAGATAAAACTGGGCTTAAGTATATTGGCACAAAAGACGGCGAAAGGTTTACTATGGCTATTGATATCAAGCGTTTGCCTACTTACGGTATGTGCACGGACGTTTCTAGATTTTATACGTTCTTTGACGGTAAATTCGTTGAGTTCTATCCCGAAGAAAACGTGGTTGAAAAGTTCTTTATTGCAACTGAAGAATTGCATAGGCTAAACGGTGGTAAATGGCAAGATTTTAAGTTTGAAAAATAAATTTATTCTTGTTTATCCACACTTTATATAAAAAATAAAAAAGCGAACTGATTAGTTCGCTTTTTTTATTTAACTTTTGCGTTTAAATATTAAAGTTTTTCTCCACACTCTGGGCAAAACTTTGCTTTTGCGCCTATTTCTGCGCCACAGTTTGTGCAGAATTTTTTAGTGGGAAGTGCTTTGCCACACTCTGGGCAAAACTTGGCTTTAGTGCCTATCTCAGCACCACACTCAGGACATTTTTTTGTGGCCGTAGTAGTTTGTTGTTGGGGTTGGGAAACAGGGCTTGATGCCGACTTAAATGCATCGGCAAATATTGCACCCATACCAGCGCCAGCGCCAATGCCTACGCCTGCACCCATAAACGAACCACCCATACCTTCGTTTTTAGCAGCATCTTTCATTGCTTCTGCTGCTGCAATCTTCATCATAACGTCAGTCTTATCGCCAAGTATGCCAAGCTTGCTGCGTTGGTCAATAGCATCTTCAACTTCTTTAGGAACGGACATGTTTTCGATAAATAGGTTAGTTAGAATTAAGCCGATTTCCTTAAATTTATTTTGAATTGTTGATTTTACTATTTGGTTGAATTCCAAAGTGTTTCCTGCAAGGTCTAGTGCAGAAATTTTGCTTTCGCCTACAACATCGGTTAATGCTGAAACTACCATGGTTTTAAGCCAATCGGTTATATCGATAGTCTTAAAGCTTGAATTAGTTCCAAAAAGTTCCTTTAGGAAGGTGCCGGCATCGTCTACTTTAAACGAATAAGAGCCAAAACCTTTAACCCTAACCATACCAAACTCAGGGTCACGCATAAGAATTGGGTTTGCCGTGCCCCATTTGCAGTCGGTAAACTGCTTAGTGTTTATAAAATATATATCTACGGTTATTGGAGTTTGAAAGCCGTAAGCCCAGCCTGCGAGTTTTGACAAAATAGGGAATATATCCGTATTTAGACTATAAGTTCCAGCAGGAAATACGTCACAAATTTGACCTTTATGTACAAATATAGCTTGTTGTGATTCTCTTACGATAAGTTTACTTCTTTGGTTTACTTCTCTGCCACCTTTTTCTAAAGGATATTTGTAAACTAAAGTGCTTTTGCTATCGTCAGACCATTCAATAATTTTACGAAATAATGCCATATTTTTTACCTCATTGTTTAATACTATTTAATTGTACCATAATTTTTTACAATTATCAATATTTTTTTAAATTTTACGTTTACAAATGCGCTTTTTTTTGCTATAATGTAAATCGTTGTTAAAGTTGTCGTGGTAGCGATGTGGCGAAAGCCAAATTGCAACGAGCGTAGTTTGCTTCGACGTGCGGGTGTAGTTTAGTGGCAAAACAACAGCTTCCCAAGCTGTGGTTGTGAGTTCGATTCTCATCACCCGCTCCAAAAGAAAGAGAGATGCTAAAAGGTATCTCTCTTTCTTTTATAAGGTTATGCTGGAACGGGCAATCGTTTAGCATTGCTAAAGTAGTGAAAATTACCATTAAATGTTATTGCGTTTATAATGGGAGAAATATGTGTATAATACTCTATAAATAAGCATAAAACTTTCACAAAAAATAATAGAAGGTAAATGATTAAAATATATTGACTAAAAGACAAAATCATTATATAATAATTAAGAAATAAAAAAATAGGAAGGCGTTATTTATGTCAAACAAAATTACTGAAAACACAACCATTTTTGAAGCACTTGAAATCAATCCAAAAGCAGGCGAAATCTTGATGTCACACGGCATGCATTGTCTTGGCTGTGCTCTTGCTCACGGCGAAACTGTTGGTGAAGCAGCTGACGTTCACGGTGCAGACTTGCAAAAAATGCTTGAAGAACTTAACGATATAGAAGATTAATTTAATGGCTGAAATAGGTTTTGCTGGCGACAAAAACACCGAAAATATCGTTGATACTGAAAGTATTAAATGCATAGCTTGTAGCTCGAATATGATATTCCAGCCGGAATCACAAATGTTATATTGTGAACACTGTGGGACAAAGCAGAGTTTTGCTAGTGATTTAAGGGCAGAAGAATTAGATATTCGTACAGCTTTTGTGGCGGGGTGCAAATGGGAAATGGAGCGCGCCGTCGTTTTTTCGTGTGATAATTGTAATGCAAAAATAGTGTTGCAAAACAATGAAACAGCTAAAGTTTGCCCGTTTTGTGGCACTGCACACGTTAAAAAGACAAGCGATTTTGATGGGCTAAAACCAAACGCATTAATTCCCTTTTCATTAAGCACTGAAAAGGCGCTTGAGCTAAGCAAAGCGTGGGCAAAGAAACGTTTTTTTGCGCCAACGCAATTTAAGAAAAACCTAAATTCCAACAACATTAACGGTGTGTATACACCTTGTTTTACATTTGATAGTAACACTTTATCTTACTACGAAGGTAGGCTTGGTGAAACGCGTACTAGAACGGTCGGTTCGGGAAAGAATCGTAGAGTTCAAACTTATACGGTTTGGTATAACGTTAGGGGAACGTTTGATAGGGCGTATGATGACGTTTTAATAACTTCAGGTTCAAAGTTTTCACAAGTGAACTTAAATAAAATTTCACCTTACAACACTAACGAAGGTAAAGTTTATGATGAAAACTACTTGCTTGGCTTTATGGCGTATCAATACGATGTTGAGCTTGAAGATTGCTGGAAAAATGCAAAGGGCTTAATAGATGCTAATATTAGGCGAGGCATTTTATCAAAATATCGTTATGATAAAGTGGCGTATCTTAACGTTTCAACAACTCACTCTGGCGTAACATATAAATACGTTATGTTGCCCGTATACGTTGGTAACTTTAGGTACAAAAATAAGCTTTTTAATTTTTACGTTAATGGTAGTACGGGTAAGGTATACGGCAAAACGCCTAAGTCATTTTTGAAAATTTTAATAACAACAATTTTTTCGGTTATAGGCGTAGCTGGATTGGCTATTTTAATTAGTTTGTTGTTGTAAGAAATAAAAAATAATAAAACATACGGTAGATTTTTAAGGATTTTATATCTTTTCTTTGAAAATTCGAATATTTTTATTGACCTTAACACCCTAAATAATATATAATTATTTAGATAAGCTTTATAATTATCGGTGGTAACAGGGGTTTCCACATGGAGGCAAAGATGAGCAAGAAAAAATCAATAACTTTATTATCAATAATTAGCGTGCTCGTTGCTTTTGCGCTTGTAATGACGTTTATTCGTTTCCCAATTGGTGTAAAAAATTACAACTCTGCAATTGGCTCGATAGAACTAGATTACGATTTGCAAGGTGGCATAGCTTATACTTTGACGTGGTCAGGGGATAATGAAGAAGAAGTTGAAGATATCGATAGTGTTATCGATACTTTAGAATATAGGCTAAATGAACTTGGATATTCCTTATATTCAGTAAAGGCAATTAAGTCAACTAACGCAAACGTAAAAGATTATGATATTAGAATAGAAACTAGAAATACAAGTTCTATTGCAGACGACATAGAAGTAGTAGCTGCTCCAGGTGAAGTACAATTCTATGGTGGCACTAGTGAAAATCCTACTACTGAAATCTTGAGTGATATTGACGTTATAGACGATGCACAATACCTTGGCTCTGTTCTAGATGATCAAAATAATACTTTTTATCAAGTTTCAATAACTTTTACGCAAGAAGGGTATGATGCACTAATGGAAGAAATAAGTGGAGCAGGCGTTGGCTCTAACTATTATTTCTTAATGAAGCTAGGCGAAAATAATCTTCCATTGAATAAAGAAACTATTTCGGAAGATGATTTTTCAAAAAGAACTTTAAATGTGTATCTTCCATCTGAAGCGCTTGCTAGACAGTATGCGCTACAAATTAGAACGGGTGGACTTGCATATATCTACGAAGTATCACCAGACCCAGCTATTATTTCATCACCATACGGTGAAAACGTAGCAACTAAATCAGCAATAGCAATCGGTGCATTAGTTGCGTTGATTATGGTTGCGTTGGTAGTTTACTATAGGGGACTAGGTGTAATTGGCGCATTATCAATGTTGATTTTTATTCTAGGTGAAACATGGTTGCTTTTGGCAGTTCCTGGTATCGTGCTCTCAATGGGTGGTGTTATCGGAATTATGGTTTCAACTATCGTTACGGCGCTTGGAATCGTATACGTTTTAGAAAAAATTAAAACTGCTTATGCAAACAGTGAAAAAACTGTTTTAGCATCAATCAAGAAAGGGTATAAGGACACCTTTATGGCTACAATCGGTGCAGGTGTTGTTTCAGGTATAATTGCTTTGGCGCTATTATCGTTTGCATCTGGGCTAATTAAAGGCTTTGCTATTACATTTGGAATAGGTGTTGTTGTTGGTGTTATAACTATCTTATTATTTACCAGAATGTATACAGCGCTTATTCTTCCACTTGTGGAAAATAAAGAAAAATTCTTAAATCTTAACAGGGCAGAGGTGTAATTATGAACTGTGCAATTATTAAAAAAGCAAAGATATTTTTCATCTCGGCACTAGTTATTTTAGTTGTTGGTCTTACATTGTTTGGAGTGTTCGGGTTCAATCAAACTATTGACTACAAAGCTGGCTATGAATTGCAGGTTAGCGTTGACCAAAAAGCAGGTAGCGTTATAGACGTTATGAACGATGTAACAAACACCTACTTTGCTGAAAACAATGTAAAACCACTTGATTTTGCAACCCAAACTCTTGATGATGGTATGATGGTTGTTTACAAGTTCAATACTGACGTAACAGATTCAGTTGAAGGCTTAAAAAACTCTATTCAAACTGCGTTAGATAACGATAATACTATCGAAGATGTCGTTGCAAATGTTCTTGTAAAAAAGGTGTATGCAAAAAGCAATATTAACGTAGGAAAGTTATTATTAGCACTAGCAATATCAGCTGTGGCGATATTTGTATACGCATTAATTTTTGAGAAACTCGCCAGTGCTGTTTCGGTTGTATTTTCAACCGTTTTATCAGCAGTGTTGTTTATAGCAATAATGGGTATGACTAGAATTCCAGCTTCGCCTTTCGTTGCTATAGGTGGGGTAATCTCTGTCTTGCTAGCAGGCATTCTTTCAATAGTAACTGTTAATCAATACAAGGCTGAGTATAAGAAGGCAAATAATGATACAAATGCAGAAATAGTTGATAAAGTTGTATTTGGTGCTAAAAAGTTGTATATTATATTAGCTTTTGCTGTATTACTATCTGCATTAGCACTTTGCATTTTAGGTTTGCCCTACGTAATGATTGCAAGTATACAAGTTGTTGTGGCAGGTATTTGTGGTATCACGTCTGCAATATTCGGCACTCCTTTTATGTGGTGTTTAATAAAGAAGAATAAATAATTTTGTTAAGCTAAATAAAACTGCTTAAAGATAAGGCGGAAAAATCTTCCGCCTTATTCGATTTAAAATAAAAGCTAAGGTCTATGAAAATAATCTATCAAAAATCTCTTAGTCAACAAGAGAATCAAACGATAAATATTCTATCAAACGAATGTGGTATTTTGCGCGATACTGCACGCCTTTTGTTTTATCGTGGTGTTGATACCGTGGACAAGGCAAAACGCTTCTTGAGCCCCGGCAAACACGGTTTTAACGACCCGTATTTATTAAATGGTATGACTGATGCCGTTAGAAGAATTATTAAGGCAAGAGATAATTTTGAGAGCGTTTTGGTGTTTGGTGATTACGATGCAGATGGGGTTTGCGCAAGCGCTATATTATATTATAGCTTAAAGGATTTTGGCATAAACGCAAGAACTATTATTCCTGAAAGAAAGGAAGGATATGGTATAAATCTTGAAACAATAGCAAAGCACAATGTCGATAGAAAAATTGACTTAATAATAACGGTTGACTGTGGAATAAGCGATTTTGAAAAAATTGAAGAGCTTAAAAAACAGGGAATAGAAGTAATAGTTACAGACCATCACGAACCACCGGAAATACTACCTAACTGCATCAAAATAAACCCCAAAATTAAAGATCAAGCATATCCTTTTAACGGTTTAAGTGGCGCAGGTGTTGCGTATAAATTAGGTTGTGCGTTAATTGGTGATCATGCTGATAAATACTTAGATTTAGTGGCAGTTGCAACCGTTGCTGACAGTATGGATTTAATTGATGAAAATCGTGATTTAGTAGTAGAAGGTCTTAAAATTTTAAACTCAGAGAATATAAAACCTGCATTTAAGTACCTTCTTGGCGATAACGTAAGACAAATTACTGCGCAACAATCACTAGCATATACCATTGCACCTAGAATTAATGCCGGTGGTAGAATGGGCGATGCTAATTGCGCATTGCAGTTGTTCCTTGCAGAAAATGAAAACGACATATTTAATTTAACTTCAAAACTTAATTCTTATAATCTTGCCAGACAAGTAGAGTGTGACCTAATATATAAAGAAGCAAAAGCGATAATAAAAGAGCAAGGTAAAGACAATAATTCTATTATACTGGTAGGAAAAGAAGAGTGGAATGCCGGCTTTATTGGTATTGTTGCTGCAAGATTAGTTGAAGATTTTGGTAAGCCTATAATAGTTTTTGCTGGCCAAGACGGCTATTTTAAGGGCTCTGCCCGTAGTGTTGACGGTGTGAATATATACGAAGCCATTTGCTCTGTAAAAGAGTGTTTATTAGGCTTTGGTGGGCATTCTCAGGCGGCAGGCTTATCGGTTTTAAAGGAAAATATTAACTTATTAGATGAAAAATTAAACGCTTACTTAAAAGAGCAGATAGGCGCTATAGATACAACGCCTAAGATTTATGCCGAGTGGGAGATAGATGGCGAATTTTCTATGCGATTTGCAAAGGAAATAGAAATGTTAGAGCCCTTTGGAACAGCAAACAAAAAGCCACTATTTACTATAAAGGTAGAAAATATTAAAGCTATACCATTAAAGAAAGAATCCCCACATTATTCGTTTGGTACGGAAGCGTTGGAGATGCTACATTTTAATGGTGGTTCAGATGTTGAGATTTTGGCGTTGCCAATTACAAAAACAATAGTTTTTGAGCCGAACGTTTCAGTGTTTAAGAATAGAACTTCGCTTAAGGGGTACGTTCGTGCAGTTGTTCCGGAGTTTTCTGATTATTCAGCTTTAAGATTACATATATTTGAGAACAATATAAAGATGTTGATGAACGATGTTGTCGTTCCTGAAATTAGAGATATTAGCGAACTTGATTGTAAAAATTCGGGTGCTAAAACTTACGTAGTGTTTGACCCAAACAACTTAGCTAAGCATCCATCATTGTTAAATAAACCAACGTGCTTATATGCTTCAGCATGCAAAAATAACGCTGAGCACGTTATTGTATCTCCACGAGAAATACCTAATGATACAGCAAACCTAATCTATGTAGATAAACCGTTACAACCGTTAGAATTTGCAGGAAATAGTTATTATTTAAGTGAAGATTGCAGTTATAAAGAGTTAGACTATCTAAGCGTGGAAAGGGCTGATTTTACTAACGTGTTCACGCTCTTAAAAGCGCTTACTGGCAAAACATTTAATTCTGCTACGGAATTTTATTATAAAAACGCGATAGAAGAAAATGCATATAATTTTATATTTGCCACCACCGTGTTTATCGAGCTTGGAATATTTAAAATAGTAGATGGCGTTCTTCAACACGATATAAACGTAAAAAACCCGTTGACAAATTCCAAAGTATATAGTAAAATTTGTTTATTAAAAGGTTAATATGATTGATATTTTAAGACGTCTAGAAAAAACCTATAACGGCAACGACCTAACGTTGCTAAAACATGCATACGACTATGCACGTAAAGCGCACGAAAACCAAAAACGAGCATCAGGGGAAGAGTATTTTATACATCCATGTACTGTTGCTGGCATTTTGGTAGATTTGGGGCTTGACGCTGCAACTGTTGCCGCGGCATTTTTGCACGACGTTATTGAAGATACACCCGTTTCTGAAGGGGATATTAAAAAAGAATTTGGCGAAGAAGTTTTAGAGCTTGTTGTTGGTGTTACAAAATTAGAAAAAATCGAATTTACTTCTAAAGAAGAAGAGCAGGCTGAAAATTTCCGTAAAATTTTCGTTGCTATGGCTAAGGATATAAGGGTTATCATTATAAAACTTGCCGATAGACTACATAATATGCGTTCGCTAAACTTCTTATCTACTGATAGACAGCAACGTATGGCTAGAGAAACGCTTGATATCTACGCGCCACTTGCTGATAGGCTAGGTATTTCACAAATTAAATGTGAACTGGAAGACCTTTGCTTAAAGTATTTAGAACCTGATTTTTATGAGTATTTATCTATAAATATTGATGAAAGGTTAAAGGAAAGTTTAGACCTTACCGACCACGTTGTTGAAGAAGTTAAAACTATGCTTTCAGACTCTAACGTTAGTGGTGACGTTTTTGGTAGGAAAAAACACCTTTATAGTATCTATAGGAAAATGAAACAGCGTAACAAAACGCTAGACCAGATATACGATTTAGTAGCTATAAGGGTTATAGTAAATACTGTAGACGAGTGCTATGAAGTCTTTGGTAAAATCCACCACAAATGGAAGCCTGTTCCTGGGCGCATTAAGGATTATATCGCTACACCAAAGCCCAATATGTATAGGTCCTTGCATACTACGGTAATGACAAATTTCGGTAAAATTTTTGAGATACAAATTCGTACTTACGAAATGAATCACGCTGCTGAATACGGTATTGCGGCGCATTGGAAATATAAGGAAAATAAAACAGAGGCAGATGACCTTGATACAAGACTTACTTGGATAAGAGAAGTTATGGAATGGCAAGGTGGTCTTAAAGATAGCAAGGAGTTCTTAAACTCGCTTAAAGGTGATATTTACAGTTCGGAAGTTTTAGTGTTCACCCCAAAAGGCGACGTTATAAGCTTACCTAAAGATGCTACTCCGTTAGACTTTGCGTACAATATCCACTCTGCTGTTGGTAATAGATGTGTTGGCGTAAAAGTCAACTCTAAAATGGTGCCATTAAATACCACTTTGCAGGTGGGGGACGTAGTAGAAGTTATAACTTCTCAAAACTCCAAAGGTCCGTCTTGGGACTGGCTTAAAATAGTTAAAAGTTCAAGCGCAAGGGTTAAGATTAAACAATTTTTCAAGCGCGAGATGAAAGAAGAAAACGGCAAGACGGGTAGGGCTATGCTCGAAGCTGAAGCAAAGCATAGGGGTTATAACCTTAGTGAATTGCTTACAGATGAAGCCTTTTCGCATATCGCTCCTAAGCTATCGTTTAACGGGCAAGACGAAATGTTTTCTTCAATAGGCTATGGCGCAGTATCAGTTAACCAAGTTTTAGTTAAACTTATAGATTACTATCGTAAAAGCCAGCCAAAGCAGGAAATTACCAAGTATTTTCAGACTCGTGGCGTAAATAATGGCGTTAAGGTAAAAGGTACTGCAGGGCTACTTGTCCGTTTTGCAGGGTGCTGTAACCCCGTGCCAGGCGATGAGATTATCGGGTTTATTTCTAGGGGGCACGGTGTTACTGTTCATAGACAAGACTGCCCTAATATGAAACAAGTAGATGAAGAAAGGTTAATCGAAGTTTCTTGGACGGAACAGGTTGATAGCGTCTTTAACGCAGGCATAAAAGTTGTGGGCAACACTCAAACGGAAGTTTTAACGGTGGTTGCAGGCGTGGTTGCTAAATTAAAGTTAGAAATTGTTTCAACTAACGGTAGAACGGATGTTAAGAAAAATCAGTCTATCGTTGAATTTAATATTCGTCTAAACTCAAAAGACGAACTAAACAATTTGATAAATAAACTTAAACAAGAACCAAAAATTACTGACGTTTTCAGGACGGCAAATTAATGAAATTATATCATTTATCGTCAGGTCCACTACGCGTGAATTCCTACTTTTTAGTTAACGAAAAAACTTGCGAGTGTGTGGTAATAGATAGTGGTGAAAATTACAAGTTAATAAAACAAACAGAAAAAAAGTACGGCTTTATAATTAAAGCAGTACTTTTAACTCATGCGCACTTTGACCACGCTGGCAACGTGAAAAAGCTTCAGGACGATGGTGCTAAAGTTTACGTTAGCAGTATTGATGCATTAAAACTACTAAACGAAGACAATTTGAGCAGTGATTTTGGTCGAAAGTTCGATTATTGTACGGCTGACTTCACCTTTAACGATGGCGATGAATTAAACTTGTTTGGGATAAAATTCAAAGTTGTAGCAACCCCAGGCCATACCGATGGTTCGGTTTGCTTTTTGGTTGATAATATGCTTTTTACTGGCGATACTCTTTTTCTAGAATCGGTTGGAAGAACTGATTTTAAGAGTGGGGATAGAGATGAGCTAGTTCGCTCGCTTAAAAAACTTTATGCGCTTAATGGGGATTATGCCGTGTACCCGGGGCACGAACAATTTACCACGTTAGAACACGAGAGAAGATACAATACTTTTGTTGATTATGATTGATACAAACTTAAACTTTTGTGAAAACGAACTGATTGAAGTTCTTAATATGTTTGATGGCGCTACTGAATTGCGCATACGTCATCGTTTTTCCGAGTCGGAATCAAAGGTAGTTAACACGGTAACTGTAAACGGGCAAATTTACGCTTATGGTAATCTTATATCTTTCACTAACGAGATAGAGAAAAAAAGACTAGTTAAACGTTATGCAAAACTTTCTTTGTATAAAGCGCTTTCTAAAAGCTTGCAAAAACAATTGCCGTGGGGTGCACTTACAGGGATTAGACCTACTAAGCTTGCTTATCAACAGCTTGAAAATGAAGGCGAGTTTGTTGATTTCTTTATGCAAACAATGAAAGTCAGTGAAGAAAAGACCGAGTTGACTAAAACAGTTATTGATACGCAAAAGGGTATATATCAAAAAAACGACGATAATACAGACTTTTTCGTGTTTATACCGTTTTGTCCATCAAGGTGCAAATATTGTTCGTTTATAAGTGCAGATATAAAAAGTGCGCAAAAACATATTGAAGAATACGTTGATACTTTAGTTGATGAAATTAAATTCAGTTCAAAATTTATTAAAAAATTGCGCAGTATATACATAGGGGGGGGAACGCCCGTTGCCCTTTCCGATGAACATTTGGATAGAATTTTAACAGCAATAGACCCTATAAATTTTGGTGTAGAGTTTACGGTAGAAGCTGGTCGCCCAGACTGTATAACTAAGAGTAAATTGGAAATACTTAAAAAGCATAAGGTTACTAGAATTTGCATAAACCCACAAACTTTTTCGGATAAAACTTTAAAAGCTATTGGGCGAAATCACACTGCTAATGACATTGTGGAAAAGTTCAACATGGCAAAAAACGATTTTTCCATAAACATGGATTTAATAGCTGGGCTTGATAACGAAACTGTTGAAGATTTTATGATGAGCATTGATAAAGCTATTGAACTTTCGCCAGATAATATTACCGTGCATACCTTGTGTATCAAGCGTGGCTCATCACTTGCAGAGCAGGAAAAAAGGCTTTCTGGCGAAGTTGTAAGCCAAATGTTAGATTATGCAAACAACGCCTTAACAAGAGAAGGATACAAGCCATATTACCTTTATAGGCAAAAATATATGGCAGGCAATTTAGAAAACGTTGGATACACGAAAGAAGGCAAAGCTTGTATATATAATATCGACGTTATGGAAGAGATTGCGCAGAACGTTTCTTGTGGTGCAAATGCTATAAGCAAACGCGTGTATAATGGTGGGGAAAGAATAGAGAGAGCAGCTTCTCCAAAGGACGTTGTAACGTACTTAAGTAAAATTGAGCAAATAAAGGCGCAAAAAAGCAAATTATTCGACTAAAACTTGTAAAAATAGTTTACAAACGTTAATTATTTTGATATAATCAAAAGGCTTAATACTCTAGGCTAGGTTTTGTGGGTCTCCGCCCAAAGCTTTGTTTAGAGCGAATTATTCCATAAATAATAGGAGGTAAAAGAATATGGAAAAGGCAAAGAAAGCAGAAATTATAGCAAAGTACGGTCGTCATGAAGGCGATACTGGGTCAGCAGAAGTGCAAATCGCACTTTTAACTGAAAGAATCAATCACTTAAATCAACATCTATCAGTTAATAAGCACGACAATCACTCAAGACGTGGTCTTATGAAAATGGTTGGTGAAAGACGTGGTCTTTTAAAGTACTTACAAGAAATTGATATCGAAAGATACAGAGCTATCATTGCTGCATTAGAACTTAGAAAGTAAGAATGAATCAGGGCGACAAAATTTTTGTTCGCCCGATTTTTCTTAAAAGGAAAAGCAAAAAAACGTAATTTTTACGGTAGCGTAGGTTGCGCACCGTTTCAATAAAATAAGAGTTGTAATAGGAGAGAGAAATGACAGAAACTTACAGAGTGTTTAAGACCACCATTGGTGGCAAAGAACTAGTCGTAGAAACTGGTAAGTACGCTGAACAAACAAACGGTTCTTGCGTAGTTAGATGTGGTGATACGGCTGTTATGGTTAACGTTACTATGGCAGAATCTGCTAGAGACGGTATGGATTACTTCCCCTTAGGCGTTGACTTTGAAGAAAAGATGTATTCAATCGGTAAAATACCAGGTGGATTCAAAAAGAGAGAAGGTAGAGCTTCTGATAAAGCGATTTTAACCAGTCGTCTTATCGATAGACCTAT
Source organism: Christensenellaceae bacterium (assembly GCA_045654125.1). Lineage (GTDB taxonomy): Bacteria > Bacillota > Clostridia > Christensenellales > Borkfalkiaceae > UBA1259. Next base: position 90,877 of record JAZOMU010000008.1, on the reverse strand, counting down.
CCGTCCACTTTTCCCGAAAGGGCTTTTTAACGACGTAATCGTTATCGCAACTGCTCTTTCAGTTGAGCCTGATATTCAACCCGAACCTTTAGCAATGATTGGTAGCTCAATTGCTATCAGCATTTCGGATATTCCGTTTGCAGGACCTACCGGAAGCGTTGTAGTAGGTATGGTAGACGGTGAATACGTGATTAACCCAGACGAAGCTCAAAGAGCAAAGAGCGTTTTAACTTTAAATCTTGCTGGTACTAAAGACGCTATAATGATGGTTGAAGCAGGTGCTAACGAAATAAGCGATGACCAAATGGTTGGTGCAATTTTATTCGGTCACGAAGAAATTAAAAAGCTTTGTGCTTTCCAAGAAGAAATTGTTAAAGAAATCGGCAAACCCAAGAGAGAAATGGAACTCTATCACGTTCCAGAAGAAATTGACAGCGCAGTTAGAGAATTTGCAAGCGATATGCTTGACAAAGCTCTAGATACTTTTGATAGACAGGTTAGACAAGCTGGTCAAGATGCAGTTGAAAAGGCGTGCCTTGAACACTTTGCAGAAATTTATCCTGACAAAACTAGAGAAATCAAAGATGCTCTATACTATATGACTAAAGAAAAGGTAAGAGCAAAGATTACTAATACGGGTATTCGTCCTGACGGAAGAAAACTTGACGAAGTAAGAAAAATTTGGTGTGAAGCAGGCGTTCTTCCTAGAGTACACGGCTCAGGCGTGTTCACTCGTGGACAAACCCAAGTAATGTCTACTTGTACTCTTGGCATGATTTCAGAAGCTCAAAAGTTAGAAGGACTTGACGGGGAATCAAGCAAACGCTATATGCACCAATACAACATGCCAGGATATGCATCTGGCGAAGCTAAGCCTTTAAGAAGCCCAGGTAGACGTGAAATTGGTCACGGTGCACTTGCTGAAAGAGCGTTAGAGCCTGTAATTCCTAGTGAAGACGAATTTCCATATGCAATTAGAATCGTTTCAGAAGTATTAAGCTCAAACGGCTCAACTTCACAAGGTAGCGTATGTGGTTCAACCCTAGCGCTTATGGATGCTGGTGTTCCCATTAAAGCGCCTGTAGCAGGTATTGCAATGGGTCTTATTAAAGATACTGAAAGTGGTAAAGTTTCAATCCTTACTGATATTCAAGGCTTAGAAGATTTCCTTGGTGATATGGACTTTAAGGTTGCAGGTACTGAAAAGGGTATAACTGCTATCCAAATGGATATTAAGATTAAAGGTATTGATGAAAATATTTTGAGACAAGCAATTGCGCAAGCAAACGTTGGCCGTCAACATATTCTTTCAAAGATGCTTGAAGTAATTGACCAACCTAGAGCAGAACTTTCTAAGTATGCACCTAGAATTATTTCTTTCTACATCGACCCAGAAAAGATTGGCGACGTAGTTGGTAAGCAAGGTAAAGTTATTAACAAGATTATCGAAGAAACTGGTGTTAAGATTGATATTGATGACGATGGAAGAGTTAACATTGCAACCGTAGGTAGTGCTGAAAACGCTGAAAGAGCTAAAGCAATTATCCTTTCAATTGCAAAAGACCCAGAAGTTGGCGATATGTTTATTTCTGAGGTTGTCAGAATTCTTCCTAAAGTTGGTGCGTTCTGTGAGCTTGCTCCTGGTAAAGATGGCTTAATTCACATTAGCAAAATGAGTGAAAAGCGTATCAATAACGTTGAAGAAGTTTTGCATATCGGTGACAAAGTAAAAGTTGAGATTATAAAAATTGGCGAAAAGGGTATTGACCTTAAGCTTTTAGAAATCTTAAACGGCTAATTTATTAAAAAACAAATATGCAAGGCAAAAGCCTTGCATATTTTTATTTAAATGTTATTTTATTGCACTTTTGTTCATAAAATGCGAATAGGGGTGCAGATAAATGAAAAAACTAAACAAAAAGATAACTATCGTTACAAATACAATTTTACTTGTAGTGCTTACTTGCGTTTGTGCTGTTAGTTTTTTTACCGTTGATTCCTTGCCTATATATGGTGGGCAAGAGTTAGAAGCTATTTATCACGGCAATAGAGAAAACAACAATGTTTCTTTAATGTTTAATGTTTACGAGAATACCGAAATTGTAAATTCTATTATTGATACTTTAGAAGAGTTTGATGTTAGCGCTACTTTTTTTGTTGGTGGCTGTTGGGCAGATGATAATGAAAAAACATTAAATCGTATAGTGCAAACGGGTAATGAAATAGCCAATCACGGTTATTTTCACAAAGACCATAAAACGCTAGATTATGAAAAAAATAAAGTTGAAATACATACTACTGGCGTAATAGTTAAAGCGCTTTGTGGTGTGAATATGAACTTATTTGCGCCACCATCTGGCAGTTTTTCGGCTACAACACTAGAAGTTGCAGATGAGCTTGGCTACAAGGTGATTATGTGGTCTAAAGACACGATTGATTGGAGAGATAAGGAGCAAAACAAAGTGTTTTCAAGGGCTACTAAAGACGTTTCTAACGGAGACCTTGTGCTAATGCACCCTAAAGAACATACGTTAAAAGCACTGCCTGATATTTTAAATTATTATAAGAGTGTAGGGCTTAAGGTGGTTACCGTAAGCGAAAATTTAAGGTAAAATACATACGGAGAAAAATATGAGATATTATAAAAAATTTGATAATGGTTTGCGCCTTATCGTAAATAAAATTGATGGATTATTATCGGTAAGTGCAGGCGTTTTAGTTAAAACGGGTAGTATAAACGAAAAGCAAACGGAAAATGGAATATCGCACTTTATAGAACACGTAATGTTCAAAGGCACGAAAACTCGTTCTGCCTTTGATATTTCCGACCATATCGATAGAATTGGTGCGCAAATCAACGCATTTACTTCAAAAGAATTAACCTGTTATTACACAAAATCAACCAGCGACCACCTAGAAAAATCTTTAGAAGTTCTATCTGATATATTTTTTAATTCCGTTTTTGAAGATGTAGAATTGGAAAAGGAAAAAGGCGTTGTTATTGAAGAAATAAATATGAGCGAAGATACACCTGAAGATATATGCTTAGACCTGCTTGCAAAAAGTTATTATGGCGATAAAGGTTTAGGGCAAACTATTTTAGGTCCTATCAAAAATATAAAGAAATTTAATCGTGAAAGCGTTAAAACTTATATGAACAAGTATTATACTGCCGATAACGTAGTAATTTCTTTAGCTGGCAACGTAGACGTAAATTTTGTAGTTGAGTGTGTTGAAAAGCTTTTCGCTACTAACTTTAAGTCAAAAACAGGCGCAAAACAAGCAAATACCGAAATAATAAAACCTAAAAATCTATATAAAAGCAAAAAAATTGAACAATCTCATCTTGGTTTTATAATGAACGGTTTTACTGCAAAAGATGCTTTAAGCGATGCGTTTAGCATTGCTAATACCGTACTTGGTGGTGGGATGAGTAGTAGGCTGTTTCAAAAGATTAGGGAAGAATTGGGTTTGTGCTACAGTATATATTCTTATCCATCGCAATATAAAGATAACGGTATTTTGGAAATTTATGCTGGGGTAAACACTGAAGCTCGAGAATTAGCTACAAAGGCGATTGTTGAAGAAGTTAAAAGGTTTAAAAAGGAAGGTGTAACCGAACAGGAGTTCTTGCGTGGTAAAGAGCAAATTAAAAGCGCATTTATTTTTGGGCAGGAGAGTACTTCTTCGCAAATGCTAATTTACGGAAAATATTTGCTTTTTCTTGATAAGCAGTTTGATTTTGCAGAGCGAATTAAAAACATAGAAAGAGTTACTATTGACGACGTGCATGAAGCAATATCAAAATCGTTCGATATCGAAAAGGCAGGAACGGCTACCGTTGGACCAAAGCGTTCGGCTCTAAAAATTGAATAGATATAAAAGGATTTTCGCTAAGAAAGTCCTTTTTTTATGCTATTAAGAATATACTTTAATTATGAAAAAGTTTAGAGTTTTATTTGCGATTTTTTTAGTATTTTCTGTATTTTTTACCTGTTTTTACGGTGGTAAAAAAATAAGTGCTAAAAAGATTGTTTCTGAGTCAGAAAGCTATCAAGGCGTTTTAACCTTGTGGCAAGTGGATAGCTTTGAAGGGGGTGTTGGCTCAAGAAAACAATTTCTCTTAAAGGTTGCAAGAGAGTTTGAAAAAATTTATAACGGCGTTCTCGTTATGGTTGTAAATATGACTAAAGATAGTGTGGAAGAAAATTATAAAAACGGAATATATCCTGATATTATATCGTATGGCGCTGGAATAAACGTAGAGAATATGAGTGTGCTTAAAACGGATAACGTTGTTGATGGTGGTATGGTTGGAAATAAAGCACTTGCTACAGCGTGGTGTAGGGGTGGCTATGCACTTATAACTAATCCAAACTGTAAACAAACAGAAAATAGTGATAAAATAATTGTTTCACAAGGTGAATATACTTGCCCATTGGTTAATTTTTCTTTAGACAGCACAATTAACAATGATTTTGAGTTGCTTCCGCCTATGGATGCTTATGTTAAATTCGTTGCAGGAAAAAATAAGTATCTGGTGGGAACGCAACGTGATGTTAATAGGCTAGAAAGACGGGGAATAGAAGTTATAGTTCAACCATTAACAGAGTATAACGACTTATATCAATACGTGTCAATATGCTCAACCAACCAAGCAAAAAGATTTTATGCCGAAGAATTTATTAACTATTTAACGAGTGAAAAAGTACAAGAGCAATTAAAAAACATAGGAATGTTTTCGCCTTTTTATACTGTTGAGTATGAAAATGAGCATTTAACATCTATGCAGTCTGCAAGTGGATTTGCTACTATTTCAGCATTTACCCCATATCAAACGATAAAACAACTGCAAAACCTTTCATTAATAGCAATAAATGGTGATGAACAAGCAAAAATAAAAATTAAAAATATGCTTATTTAATTTTGAAAAAAACGTAAAATATAGTAAAATGATATAAGGAGACGTATGGACTTAATCTATTCGCTACCCAATTATACACACGCAAAGGTTAGCTTTGATGAACCAATGAAAAAACACACTTCGTATGGTGTGGGTGGTAGTGCAAAATGTTTTGTTCAAATAGATAGTTTATACACGCTTCGTGAAGTAGTATCTTTTGCAAAAGAAAATAAAATCACCTATAAAGTTTTAGGGAACGGAACAAATGTTTTAGTTTCCGATAACGGATATGATGGGATAATAATATCATTACTAAAACTTTCAGACGTGTTTTTTGTTAGAGATGAAATACACGCAATGGCAGGTGTAACACTTGCTAACATAATTAAGTTTGCAAAAGACCATAGGTTAAGTGGGTTAGAAGCTCTTTCGGGAATACCTGCAACGTTAGGTGGTGCAATCGTTATGAACGCAGGCGCATTTGGGCATAATATATCCGATTGCATAACTACGGTTGAAACTTTACATAACGGAAAGCTTAAAAAGTATAGCAAGGAAGAGTGTGGTTTTTGTTATCGTAGCAGTCGTTTTCTAGGTAAGAACGAAGTAATAGTGAGTGCAAATTTTAAGCTGAAAGAACAAGATAGAGAACTTATAAATTCTAGCATAAAATCGTTTTTAGAACTGCGTGGCAGTATTCAGCCTGCTGGTAAAAGTTGTGGTTCTGTATTTAAAAATCCAAGACCTGAAACGGCAGGTAGGTTAATCGATAAAGCTGGGTTAAAAGCTTATTCTATAGGTGGGGCATCAGTTTCCACTCGTCACGGGAATTTTATCACTACAACGTCAAAAGCTACGGCTAAAGACGTTTATCAACTTATACAGTACGTAAAGAAAAAAGTAAAAGACGAATTCGAAATTGAACTCAAAGAGGAGGTCGAATTCGTAGGAGATTTTTGATGATTTTAACTTCTGATTATCACACCCATACCGTTTACAGTCACGGTAAAGGTAGTGTAATTGAAAACGCTGAAAGAGCAAGGGAAATCGGGTTAAAGGAAATAGCTGTTTCCGACCACGGTTTCTCTCATCCTGCTTTTGGACTTACGAAGAGAAAATTACCAAAGCTACGTGCTGATTGTGAAAACGCAAGCAATAAAACGGGCGTAAAAGTGCTTTTAGGCATTGAATCTAACATAATTGGTACAGACGGTACGGTTGACTTAAAACCAACTGAATACGATAAATTTGACGTGTTCTTGGCTGGGATTCATAAGTTAGTTTATTTTAAGTTTGGCAGTTTATTTTCTCTTGGAATTCCTGACCTTTTTTACTCTACGTTCAAGGTGGACAAAGTCCCAAAATCCATAATTAAAACGAACACTAAAACTTTTATAAACGTAATAAAAAATAACCCAGTAGACGTTATTACACACTTAAATTTTTGTTGCTATGCCGATGCTGTTGAAGTGGCAAAAGTAGCCTCAGATTACGGGACTTACTTAGAACTTAACTCAAAGAAAATACATTTAAGCGATGAAGATTTGCAAAGAGTGTTAGACACTAACGTAAAATTTGTTATTAGCTCTGATGCGCATACTGCAGATAGAGTTGGGGAAATTTCTTTAGTAGAAAACCTTTTATCAAGGGTAAATATTCCTGAGAATAGAATTGCAAATATAAACGGCAAAATTCCAGAGTTTAGGTTTAAGACCTTTAAGGAGCGTGGGTAATGAATTTTGCTGAAATAATTAAAGATGAAATACTTAAAAAGAACATAAAAGATTTGCACTGCAAAAAAGCCTTTTTAGCTGGGCTTATTCGTGGGTCGGGTACGCTATATGAGAAGGATGGCGAATTGGGGTTAGACTTTAAGGTTAACAGCGAGCAAACGGCTATGCTTGTTACTAATTACTTTTATACGCTTTTTAAGTATGATATACGAGAAGTAGCAGTTTCAGAAGACAGGCTAAACAAAAAGGACAAGTTTGTTCTAAGTATTAGTGGTAGTGAAACAGCTCATATTTTAAGTGACCTAGATATTCTAATTGATGAAAACGGGGAAGAAGTAGTAAATCTAAAGTTCTATGGAAAAATTACCGAAAAAGAGTGTTGCTTAAAAGCTTTCATGCGTGGACTTTTCGTTGCCGTGGGTAATTGCACCGTGCCAACTTCAGATGATAGCGTTAATACGGGGTATCATTTAGAGCTTTCCTTTTCTCATTATACACCTGCACTACAAACGAGCGAAAAGCTTGCAGAAAACAACGTTATAACAAAGATAACTCGCCGTAGAGATAGTTACGTATTATATATAAAAAGTGCTGAAGAAATCAAGGATTTTATAGCCTTTTTACCTGCGCCTGTTTCCGTGCTTAAACTCACCGATTTAATAATCAATAGAGAAATAGTTAACGATTCTAATAGAAGAAAAAATTGTGATTTAGGTAACGTTAATAGACAAATAGAAGCATCGCAAAAACATATATTTGCGATAGAAAAGATAGAGCAAACAATAGGATTAGACCAGTTAAAAGATGATTTAAGAGAAGTAGCCGTTGCAAGAAAGGTTAATCCAGAAGAAACACTTATTGAACTAGCTGAAAGACTTAATCTAACCAAAAGTTGCCTAAACCATAGATTAAGAAAGCTAGTTTGCATTGCAAAAGAACTTTAAAGGAAGAAAATTATGTCAGATTTCGTACATTTACATCTTCATACCGAATATAGCTTGCTAGACGGGGCTACCCGTATAGATAAGCTTTTTAAGAACGTAAAAGAAAAGGGTATGGATACCGTTGCAATAACCGACCACGGAAACATGTTCGGTACTTTATACTTTGCTGAAGAAGCTAAAAAGGCAGGCGTAAAGTGTATAGTTGGTTGCGAAATGTACGTTTGCGACGACTATTTGGAAAAGACGGGTAAGCAAAATTTTGACCACCTTATTTTAATCTGCAAAAATCAAGCAGGTTATAAAAATCTAATTAAGCTTGATTCAATTGCTTACGTAGATGGGTTTCATTACAAACCACGTATAGATTATAAGACCTTAAAAGACCACAGTGAAGGCTTGATTTGTCTTTCAGCCTGCCTAGCTGGTAGGGTGGCTAAACGCCTGCTTGAAGGGGATTATGAAGGCGCAAAACAAACTGCATTATACCTAAAGAGCGTTTATGGTGAAGATTTTTATTTGGAAATTCAAGACCATAACTTGCCCGAGCAAAAACGTATAAATCCATTACTTATTAGGCTTTCAAAAGAAATAGAAGTGCCACTTGTTGCTACTAACGACGTGCATTATTTAGAGCGTTCCGATGCAGAAATGCAAGACGTTTTAATGTGTATAAGTATGAAAACGACCATTGACGACCCAACAAGGCTTAAAATGGATAGCGACCAATCTTACCTTAAAACACCTGAAGAGATGAAAGAACTTTTTTCATATCTTCCAGAAGCTATTGAAAATACCGTAAAAATAGCAGACAAAGTTACAGAAGAAGTGTTTAATCTAACGGCAAAGGGAGAGCCTATTAGAGACTTATCTCTTATTCCAAAGTATTACCCCGAAGATGGAAGTAGCCCTAAGGAATATCTTTTCAAGTTAGCAAGTGAAGGGCTAAAAAAACGTTACCCAGTAATAACTAAGGAAATTCAAGATAGGTTTGACTATGAATTTGACGTTATTAGTTCAATGGGTTTTTGCGACTATTATCTAATCGTTTGGGACTTTATAAACTATGCAAGAAGCATAGATATTCCAGTAGGCGCAGGGCGTGGTTCGGGCGTTGGCAGTATTATCGCTTATTCAGTTGGTATAACAGACGTAGAGCCGTTAAGATACAACTTAATTTTTGAAAGATTCCTAAATAGAGAACGTGTAAGCATGCCTGACTTTGACGTTGATATTTCCGATGCAAGACGTGGGGAAGTTGTTGAATACGTTAGGAATAAATACGGTGCTGATAAGGTTGCCCAAATCGTAACCTTTGGTACCCTTGCAGCAAAACTTGCTATAAAAGACGTTGGCAGAGTGTATAGAGTTCCATATGCTGAAACTGATAAAATCACTAAGTTAATGGACGCGAAATATAGTATAGAACAAAACTTTGGCTTTAAAAAGAGTAAGGACGGGGAAGACGTTAGCATAAAAGAACTAGTTGAAATGTACGAGCAGGATGAAACTGTTCGCAAAGTCGTTGACATGGCGATTAGGGTTGAAGATTTGCCAAGGCAAACTGGCATGCACGCAGCAGGTGTAGTAATATGTGAAAAGCCTATAATGGAAAACGTGCCACTTCAAAGAAACGGTGAAGACGTTACAACTCAGTTTGATATGATAGAAGTTGAGGCGTTGGGTATGCTAAAGATGGACTTTTTGGGCTTAAGAACGCTAACCGACGTGCAAATGGCTTGTAAGTATGCCGAAGAAGATTACGGTGTGCATCTTGATTTCCACGAATTAGGATATGAAGATAAGGAAACTTACGACCTTATTGGTTCTGGCGAAACAGACGGTGTGTTCCAACTTGAAAGTCCGGGTATGAAACGATTTATGTCCAACTTAAAGCCGTCTACTTTCGAAGATATTATTGCAGGTATCTCACTTTATCGTCCAGGTCCAATGGATTCTATTCCACAATATATAGCTAATAAACACAATCCAGAAAACGTTACTTATGACCATCCGTTATTAGAGCCGATATTAAAGAATAGCTACGGCATACTAGTTTATCAAGAACAGGTTATGCAAATCTGCCAAAACCTAGGTGGTTTTACTCTCGGCCATGCAGACGTTGTTAGAAAGGCGATGGGTAAAAAGAAAGTAGAAATAATGGAACAACAAAAGAGCATATTCGTATACGGTGGTATTAACGAAAGTACGGGTATGCCTGTTGATGGTGCAATTAAAAGGGGCGTTCCCGAACAGGTTGCAATTAAGATTTATGATAATATGAAACCGTTTGCAAGGTATGCGTTCAACAAATCGCACGCTGCAGCATACGCTGTGCTTGCTTATCAAACGGCATACTTAAAGCGTTATTATCCTGTGCAGTTTTTCTGTTCTATCTTAAACAACAGAATTGATAAAATAGAAGAAACTTCTAAATATTTAACGTACGTAAAGAGCAAAGGTTACCAAGTTTTATCCCCTGATATAAATAAGAGCTCGGCATACTTTAAGACGGAAAACGGTGGATTAAGATTTGGTCTTGTTGGTCTTAAAAACGTTGGACTTGGCGTAATTAACTCAATTATAGACGAAAGAAACAAAAACGGCGATTTTGCTTCTTTTGATGACTTTATCAATCGTAGTATATCACTAGGTATTAACAAGCGATTAGTTGAGAGTTTAATACTGGCAGGCGCTTTTGACAATTTTGGCGTTAACCGTAGAACTTTAATGACGGTATATGCTGATTATATGGATAGAATTTCGGCTGCGAATAAAAAGAAAGATGATGTTCAAATTAGTTTGTTCGGCACAGTTTTTGCTGAAGACGAAGGTTTGGAGTTAGACTATCCAGATATGCCAGAATACTCGTCAAAAGAAAAGCTTACGCTTGAAAAGAACGTTTTGGGCATATACTTTTCAGGTCATCCACTTGCAGATTATAAAGACCAGTTTGATAAATTCTCTTTTAACACTTCCGTTTTAGACTTTTATGAAGAAGACGAAGATGGTAATAAGACTTATACGGAAATTGCCGAAGGCGAAAGTGTTAATATGGGTGGTATAATATCTGAATTCAAACGCCTTTCTACCAAGAGTGGCACGACTATGGCATTTGTTAAGGTTGAAGATATTTACGGTCAAATAGAAGTTATATGCTTCCCAAAAGTTTTTGAAAAGGCAAAAGATTTACTTAAAGATGAAAATATAGTTAGAGTTGTGGGTAAACTACAAGTAAAAGAAGGTGTTCCACAAATCATAGCCGAAGGTATTTATCAGTTAGAAGTTAAAGAGCAAGCGCAAGAAGATTTAGAGCAAGAATATCTTGGCGTAGTAATTCCTGATGGGAAGGAAGATATCCTTAACGACTTATTGGATATCCTTTCTAGTTACGAAGGAAATATCCCCGTAATTATAGCAATGAACGGCAAGAAATATAACGCTAAATGTGCTATTAGAAAATGTTCGGGTTTGATTGGCGAACTCAAAGGATACTTGCAAGAAAAAGATATAATTTTTTTTAAGAAAAAAGTATAAATTATAAACAAAAAAGTAGAAATTTTTTTAAAGATATGATAGAATAATTCTTGATACCTTAAACTGAAAGAAAAGGAGCTATTTATGGAAAGAATTGCTGTGTTAACTAGTGGTGGCGATGCACCGGGAATGAACGCGTGCGTTAGAGCAGTTGTCCGCACGGCACTTAATATGAAAATGGACGTTTACGGCGTTGAACGTGGATATGCAGGTTTGGTTGAAGGCAAAATTAGCAGGCTTAGTTCTCGTTCGGTTTCCGATATGATTCATAAAGGTGGTACCTTCTTAAATACTGCTAGATGTGAAAACTTTAAGGACGTAGAGGTTCAGCGCAAGGCAGTTGAGGCGCTTTCGGCATTTGGTATTGATGGTTTGGTCGTTGTAGGGGGAGATGGCACGCTTCGTGGTGCAAAAGACCTTTATAATAACTTTGGTGTTAAGGTTATGGGTATTCCCGGCACAATCGATAACGACCTTGCTTATACAGATTATACCGTTGGGTTTGATACTGCCGTAAATACCGTTTTATGGGCTATCAATAATCTTCGAGACACTATGCACTCTCACGATAGAGTAGGTCTACTAGAAGTTATGGGTAGGAATTGTGGCGATATTGCGCTATATGCAGGCGTTGCTGGTGGTGCAGAATACGTTATAGTTCCTGAAATTCCTTATGATTTAGATGAGATTGCAAACGCAATTAAGAAAAGTTATTTGCGTGGTAAAACATCTAACATGATAATTCTTGCAGAAGGGGCAGGAAATCGTGATGAAATTGCTTCGTATATAGAAAAGAAGAGTGGCATTGGCGTAAAAGTAACAAACTTTGGTTATATTCAACGTGGTGGTTCACCACAAATGGCAGACCGTGTGCTTGCAGCAAGGTTTGGCTATAAAGCAGTTGAATTATTAAAAAATGGTGCTGAAAGTTGTGCTATCGGTATAAAGGACAATAAAATTATAACTGTACCATTTGACGAGATATCAAAGTGTGAAAAGAAGTTTGACAAGCGCTTGTACGATATTGCACAAGTTTTAAGTTTATAAAAAAATACAATTTAGATAATTTTTAAGGAGAAACACAATGAAAGGATTAAAAGGCGCATTAGTATTTGCACAATCAGGTGGCCCAACGTCAGTAATTAACGCTTCGGCAGCAGGTGTATTTATTGAAGGATTAAATTCTGATATGATTACTAACGTTTACGGTGCAGCACACGGTATTAGGGGTATTCTAAATGAAGAAATGTACGACATTTCTAAAGAAGATATTTCTGAGCTTGAATTATTAAAGAACACACCATCATCGGCACTAGGTTCTGTTAGATATAAGCTTAAAGATGCATCGGTAGATGATACTGATTATAAGAGACTATTAGAAGTATTCAAAAAGTATGACGTTCGTTATTTCTTCTATAACGGTGGAAACGACAGTATGGATACTTGTAACAAGATTAGTAAGTATATGGCTAAATCTGGCTATGAAATGAACGTTATCGGCGTTCCAAAGACCATTGATAACGACCTTTATGGAACTGACCACTGCCCAGGTTTTGCTAGTGCTGCTAAATATATTGCAACTTCTATAATGGAAATTAACCTTGATGCAAAGGTTTATGATACGCCTATGATTTGCGTAATTGAAGTTATGGGTAGAAACGCAGGCTGGCTTACTGCAGCTGCTCAATTAGCAAATGCAAAAGGACTTGGCGCAGACCTTATTTATCTTCCAGAAGTTGTGTTTGACGTTGATAAGTTTGTTGCAGACGTTAAAGACGTTATGGCTAAAAACAATAACAAATGTATCGCAGTAGTATCTGAAGGTATTAAGAATAAAGATGGTGTTTTAGTTTGTGAAGCATTAGGTCAAGCAGGCGCGCGTGATAGCTTTGGTCACGCACAGCTTGGTGGTGTTGCTGCGACCTTAGCAAATATTGTTAAGGCTGAAACAGGCTCAAAGGTTAGAGCTGTTGAGCTTTCATTGATGCAGAGATGTGCTGCGCACTGTGCAAGTGCAACCGACGTTGAAGAAACGTTTGAAGCAGGTAAGCAAGCAGTTCGCGCTGCAGTAAACGGTGAAACTGATAAAATGGTATGCTATGCAAGAAAAGAAGGGGACAAGTATGAATGTGAATATAAGCTTCTCCCATTAGAACTTGCAGCTAACACCGAAAAGACTGTTCCAATGGAATGGATTATTAACAATGGCACTGGTATTTCAGATGAATTCGTTAAGTATGCACTTCCACTAATTCAAGGCGAAGTTAATATGAAAAAAGAAGACGGACTCCCTAGATTTGCTAAGCTAAAGAAAGTATTGGTTGAAAAAAGATAATCAAATTTAAACAAAACATAAAGGCACGGATTTCCGTGCCTTTAATCGTTATAAAATTGAAATTATAAATATTTTTTCAAGCGTTGTTCGTACTCTTCTTCTAATGCAAGCAATCTATCGATATATTCTATCGTTCTTTGGTCAAGGTTACTGCTTTCGTTTTTCATAGCAGTAAGCTCTGTTATGCCCATAACAGTACCTTTAATCATAATTTCTGCAATGTGTGTTCTACTGTTATCAAACATTGTGTTCATCTTAATGCCGCTCCACATAAAAGCTTTTTTTAGGGGGTTGATATCTTTAGGTTCTAACCCGTTTTCAGACATAAATGCAGAAATTTCACCAATTGTTTTTTCGTAGCCTTCATATTGCTCTAAAAGTTCTTTCTTTAATTCTTCATTCTCAACAGATGGAAGCAAATCTGAAATGCTTTGAAGGGCAATGTGTGCGTTTTTATAAACGTCGTTAATAGCTTTAATGTTATATTCGTTAAATTCCATAATAAACTCCTTAAAAATAAGATTGTTATAAATAGTTTTGCAAATATAAGAAAAATTATGCAAAAACGTTTGACTTTTACTCGTAAATATTCTAAAATAATCAGGTAGCCGCTCGATAGGGGTTTTTTAAGTGTGTAAAAACCGCCCCAAAATTAAATTCGGCGAGACTGGTGAGCAGGAGGTATTAAAAATGTACGCAATCGTTGAAAACGGTTCAAAGCAGTACAAAGCAGAAGTTGGTTCAATCATTAGATTTGAAAAACTTACTGCAAACGTAGGCGACAAAGTTGAGTTTGACGTTTTGATGGTTAGTGATGAAAATGGCATCAAAGTAGCAGACGAAGCAAAGGCATTCAAGGCTGTAGGTGAAGTTCTCGAACAGGGAAAAGATAAGAAAATTATCGTATTCAAATACAAGGCTAAGAAAAACGAAAGAAAGAAACAAGGTCATAGACAGCCTTTCACGGCAGTTAAGATTCTTGAAATCGTTGCGAAGTAATCGGGAGGGTAGACTAATATGATGTTTTTATTTAGATTATTCGCTCACCACAAAGGTGGCGGTAGTACCAAGAACGGTAGAGATAGCAACAGTAAAAGACTCGGTGTAAAGAGAGTTAACGGCCAAGATATTCTTGCAGGTGGAATTATAGTTCGTCAACGTGGGACTAAAATTCACCCCGGTAACAACGTAGGTATCGGTAGTGATGACACTTTGTATGCTCTTATCGATGGTGTTGTTAAGTTTGAAAGAATGGGCAGAAAAGATAAAAAAGTTAGCGTTTACGCAAAAGAAAACTAAAAAACAACGGGTTGTGTTATGCACAACCCCTTTTTTGTGTATGGATAGAATAGTAAAATTAAAGGTAGATTCAAAATTTTTTAATATTAAGGATACGCTAGAATGTGGCCAAGTTTTTAGATATGCACCGTTTAAGGACGGATATATTGTCTTCTCTCTTGACAAATGTTGCTATTGCTATAACAATTATAGCAATACTATTGTAGAGTGCCTAGAAAAAGATGAAAATTATTTTAAGAACTACTTTGATTTATCTAGAGATTATCAAATTATATATAATACTGCGATAAAATACGGTGGTGTTTTATCAACTTCGGCTAAACTTGGTAAAGGAATAAGAATACTTAACCAAGACCCGGTTGAAACACTATTTTCTTTTATAATTTCACAAAACAATAACATACCAAGGATTAAAGGAATTTTAGAAAAACTTTGCACTCAGCTTGGCGAACAAAGAATACAATTTAACAATACGTATTATACTTTTCCGGTCATCGAGCGTATGGCAAAAGCTGATTTATGCTTTTATAAAGAGATGGGCTTAGGATACCGTGCTGAGTTTATTAAAAAACTTGCAGTGGAAATTTATAATGGACTTAACGTGTATGATTTTAATAAATTAGATACTGTGGAATTAAAGAAGCGCCTGATTGAAATACACGGGGTTGGTCCAAAGGTTGCAAATTGCGTGTTGCTGTTTGGCTTTCATAGAAGCGATAGTTTTCCTGTGGATACTTGGATAGAAAAAGTATATAGAGAAAACTTTAACGGTGAACTAACAAATAGAGAAAAAATCGCAGAATACTTTACAACTAAATTTAACGAAAATTCAGGGTACTATCAACAATATTTGTTTTATTATAAGCGTTCACTAGAACGAAAATAAAAACGTATAAATTAAAAAACGACGGAAAAAACCGTCGTTTTCTTGTTTTAATAATATTAAATTAAAGTAGGGGAATTGATGCTAGATACTTTATATCTTCGCGATTTTTAGCATCGCCTTCAGCTAAAACAAACAGTTTTTGATTAATAATTCCACCTGCCTTTTCTACCAGACTTTCCAAGCCCTTTATGCTTTCTCCAGTAGAAATAACGTCATCAATAATAGCAACTTTTTTGCCTCTAATTAATTCAACGTCGTGCTTAGATAGGTAAAAACATTGTTCCTTACCAGTTGTAATTGAAGAACCATATTCTACACTAATTCCGTCTTGCATATATAATTTTTTAGACTTTCTAGCTACTGCGTAATAGGGCATATTGAGTTCTCTTGCTACAACGTGAGTTAACTGTAAACCCTTTGATTCAGCAGTAATAACAACTTCGCTATCAGTAATAAGTTTTGCAATTTCTTTTCCACAATGCTCAGTTAAAGTAGAATCCCCGTGTAAGTTAAAAAAAGCTATATTAACGGTGTCGTTTAAGTTTAAAATTGGTAATTGAGCTTTGTAACCTTTAATGTCAACTTCAAAAAATTTTGCCATAGTAAAACCCCTTATTTATTGTTTTCTAAAATAAAGTTTAGCACAAAAAAAATTGATTGTCCACTTTAAACTCATATATTTAATTTTTTTTGCATAAATTTTACAAAGCAATGGAGAACTATAATGAATTTTCACGATAAAAATATTGATTTTACAGCAAAAGAATTGAATACTAGTACATACAATGGTCTAAGCAGTAACGGGCTCAAAACAAGTATAGAAAAGTACGGTAAAAACAAGCTTACAAAAAAGAAAAAGCAAAACATTATGCAAAAAATTTTTGGTGCATTGAAAGAGCCAATGCTTTTAATTTTGCTGTTTGGTTTTATTCTTACGCTAGGTATAAATTTGGGTAAATACCTAAAAATTGGAAAAGCTGATTTTGCCGAGTGTTTTGGGATTTTAGGTGCAATTATTCTATCGGTATCAATCACTCTTATTATGGAAGGTAGTTCGGAAAAAGCTTTTGCGATACTAAATAAAATATACGATAACGTTGCAGTTAGGGTTATTAGAAACGGCAAGTCGATTGTGATTTCACAGCAAGACGTTGTCGTTGGCGATATTGTGCTCTTAGAAAGTGGGGATAAAATTATAGCTGACGGTAGACTTATAGAAAGTGCTTCTTTGTCAGTAGATGAATCAGCGTTAACTGGCGAAAGTAATGCGCAAAACAAAACTGCTAACATAATTTTACCATCATCTACTGCACTGGCAGAACGAATAAATTGTGTTTTTTCAGGCACGTTCGTAACCTCTGGTAGTGGGAAAATGTTAGTTACTGCTGTTGGAGACAGTACGGAAATAGGTAATATAGCTAAAGAACTAGCACTGAAAAATCAAGGCTCAACACCCCTTCAGCATAAGCTTACGAAACTAGGTAAAATTATTACCATAACAGGTGCTGTTTGTGCAGTTTTAGTTTTTTGCTTAAATATTTTAAGAATTGCGCTAACTAGTCAAATTACCTTTTCAGATATACAAGAACTATTTATTTCTTGCATAATTTTAATCGTTGCCGCCGTTCCTGAAGGGTTGCCTACGATAGTTGCCGTTTCGCTTGCGCTAAATATGATAAAACTTGCAAAGCATAACGCTTTGATTAAAAAAATTACTGCTACCGAAACAGCAGGTTCGGTAAGCGTAATTTGTTCAGATAAAACGGGAACTCTAACACAAAACAAAATGACAGTTGTTAGCGTGTGCTTAAGCGATTTTTGTATGTCTCCGGAAAAACTTGCTATTAAAGCATTGCACCAAAACTTTGTGTGCAACTCAACGGCAGACGTGGTTGTAAGAAATAAGCAAAAAATATTCTATGGAAGTGGCACGGAGTGTGCTCTAATTGTTGCATATATGAAAGCAAAGGAAAAAATGCCGTATAAAGAATATCGGAAAAAGTATTCCGTAGTTGATAGAGAGCCTTTTTCTAGCGACAAAAAGTATATGACTACTACAATAAAAACTGAAGACGGGTATAGGAAACTATTAAAGGGTGCGCCTGAAAAGGTAATGGCTAAATGTGGATTAAGTGGTGCGCAGTATAGTTCAATACAAAAATCAATGCAGTCGCATCAAAATAAAGCGAGAAGAATTTTGTGCTTTGCGCATCTAGACTATAAAGACTCTATTGCTGAAGAAAAATACGTTTACGATGGCTTTGTTGCTATTGAAGACCCAATTCGCCCAGAAGTGTATAAAGCTGTAAAAGACTGTAATAAGGCTGGTATTAAAATAAAAATTTTAACTGGAGATAACGTTGCAACGGCATTTGCTATAGCAAAAGAGTTGGGTATTGCCAAAACTGAAAGCGAAATTGTAAACGCGCAGGAAATAGAAAAGCTAGATGAAAAATCGCTAATAAAATTGCTGGCAAAAATTAGCGTTGTTGCTCGCAGTACTCCATCGGTAAAATTAAAAATAGTTAGAGCGTTAAAAGCTCAAGGCGAAGTGGTTGCTGTAACAGGCGATGGCATTAACGATGCACCTGCAATAAAGCACGCAGACGTTGGTATCGCAATGGGTATTAACGGTAGCGAAATAAGTAAGGAGGCGGCTGACATAATACTTTTAGACGATAGCTTTGCCACCGTTGTAAAAGCTGTTTCGTTTGGCCGTAACGTTTATAAAAATTTACAGCGCTTTATACTTTTTCAAATATCTGTAAATCTTTCAGCGTTGTTGTTTATAACCGTGTGCGCTATTTCGGGCGTGCCTGCGCCCTTTAACACATTTGAACTACTTTGGATAAACGTTATTATGGACGGTCCACCTGCGCTTACTCTAGGGCTTGAAACGGCAGGAAATGGGCTTATAAACCTGAAACCCGTTAAGAGAGATGAGAGTATTATTAACAAAAAAATGCTCTTTAGAATAATATTTAATGGAGTTTTCGTGTCTGCCGTTTTAATAATGCAATATTTTACCAATTTCTTAGGTGCAACCGATTCAGAAAAAGGTAATGCATTATTCACAGCATTCGTTCTTTTTCAGCTGTTTAACGCCTTTAATAGTAGAGAGTTGGGGGCAGAAAGCATTTTCAAAAATATAAATAAAAACAAAATTATGATAGTAACGTTTGTTGGCGTATTTATTTTGCATTTTATTATCGTGCAGTATTTTTCAGGAATTTTTGGAATTTATCCAATGAGTATAGCTATGTGGCTAAAAACGATTTTGTTGGCGCTAACTATAGTAGTGGTATCTGAGCTATATAAATTCATTTATCGCACAACAAGAAAAAAATCGGCTTAATAAATAAATTTTATTTTGGAGCGTACACTAACTGATATGACTGAAATTATTATTACGGAAAAGGACTATAATCAAAGTAATCTGTTGTATATTCAATCTGTTATGAGTGAACTTTTTAACCACGCAGATTGCGCAGTTAAATTAAATTTTATAGGCGATAGAGCAAACCTTATTATTACTTGCCCAGAATATTACGTTGATATAGTAAAAGCTGAAACGGCTGATAAAGTTGCTGAAATTATAGCAATAAAATACAAATACGAATATTTCAAGAAAAACGTGAAAACCCTAGGATTATCAACAACTGAAAAAGAATTGTTGTTTGCTGGGCTTATTGCTGCAGACCTTGAAGATGATAAGAGATACTCTTTTGAAAAGATTAAAAATTATACCGACCTTGCAATAGATGGCGTTTTTAATTTCAGGCTTCAGCCATTAAAGACTAAGTGGAAAGATATAGTGCAATATATTCCTGTGGGATTTATGAACACTCAATTAAAAGAGTTTATATCCTTTTTGATTGAGAACAAGAAAAAAAGGGTTTATATTGATTGTGGAAACGTTTATGACTGGCATTATAGAAGACTTAAACGCAGTTCGCTACTTGATGGCGATTCTATTAAAATCGTAAGGGAAGTATTATTGAGCAACTGTGGGGAAGTAGAGCTTTCGGGCGAGATTCCTAACGACGACGAGTATTACCTAAAAGAGTTTTATAGCGATAAGATAATTTTTTCTCGAAACGAATATTCGTAAAAAATATGCAGGTTGTGCTAAAAAGGTTGACAAAAGCATTTTTATGGTATATTATAAATGTAATTAAATGTTCAAATATTTTCGGACAAGTAGCGCCTTGTAGTTTATTTAGAGAGTGGGTGATGGTGGAAATCCCATAAACGAAAAGGATGGTGAAACCACCGTAAATTGAGCGCAGTTACCGTACTACAAAAACGGATAGAGTGGTCGTAAAGCAATTTACGGCAATAAAGGTGGAAACGCGGAATTATTTCGTCCTTTGGTGTATGCCAAAGGATTTTTTATTATATTTGAGGAGAAAATTTTATGAAAATTACACTTAAAGATGGTTCGGTTATTGAATTTGAATCGCCAATTTCCGTAGGAGAAATTGCAAAAAGTATTTCAGAAGGTCTTGCAAGAGTTGCCGTTTGTGGTAAGGTTGACGGGGAATTGGTAGACTTATCTACTGTGGTTGATAAAGATGCCGAGCTACAAATTATAACGCTAAGGGACAAGGAAGGTTTGCAGGTTTATCGTCATACTGCATCACATATCCTTGCTCAAGCAGTAAAAAACATATTTCCAACTAGCAAGCTTGCTATTGGACCAACTATTGAAAACGGCTTTTACTACGATATAGAATTTAAGACCCCGATATCTCAACAAGACCTTGCTAAAATAGAGCAGGAAATGAAAGATATTATTAAAAGCGATTTTCCGATTGAACGCATAGTTTACAGCAAAAAAGATGCTGTAAAGGTATTTAAGGATTTTTCTGAGCCGTATAAAGTAGAACTCATAAACGAGCTACCTGCAAACAGCGTTATTTCTTGTTATAAGCAAGGCGACTTTATGGATCTTTGCCGTGGGCCACACCTACCTAGCACAGGTAGAATCAAGGCGTTTAAGCTTACTCAAATTACTGGTGCATATTGGCGTGGTGATGAAAAGAACAAAATGCTTACTAGAATTTACGGCACAGCATTTGAAAAGAAGAGTGAAATGGAAGAATATCTAAACGCTCTTGAAGAAGCTAAAAAGCGCGACCACAACAAGCTTGGTAGAGAACTTGGTATATTCCTTACCGAAGAAGTAGTTGGCCAAGGCTTGCCAATATTAGCCCCGAAAGGCGCAAAAATTCTTCAAATATTAGAGCGTTTTGTAGAAGATGAAGAAGAAAAGCGTGGTTTTATGATTACCAAAACGCCTTATATGGCTAAGAACGACCTTTATCGTATTTCTGGGCATTGGGACCACTATAGAGATAAGATGTTTATAATTGGCGATGAAAATTCGCCGGAAGCAATGGCGCTTCGTCCCATGACCTGCCCGTTCCAATACCAAATTTATAAAAACGGACTAAAGAGTTATAGAGATTTACCTTGCCGTTACAGTGAAACTGCTACCTTGTTTAGAAAGGAAGCCAGTGGGGAAATGCACGGACTTATTCGTGTTCGTCAGTTCACGCTTTCAGATGGGCATATTGTTTGTACCCCTGAACAAATTGAAGAAGAATTTAAGCGTTGTTTAGAACTAAGCTATTATTTCCTTGATTGTCTCGGCATGCGAGATGATGTAACTTTCCGTTTTAGTAAGCGTGGCAAGTCAAACAAGAGTAAATATATAGATAACGATAAAGCTTGGAATGAAACCGAAGAGCTTATGAAAAAGATACTTGATAGTATCGGTATCAATTACGTTGAAGCTGATGATGAAGCTGCTTTTTACGGACCAAAGCTTGACGTTCAGGCTAAAAACGTTTACGGCAAGGAAGATACGATTATTACTATTCAATTAGACTTTGCTGCAGCGCACAGTTTTGATATGACCTACATTGATGAAAACGGAACTAAACAATATCCGTTCGTTATTCATAGAAGCTCAATCGGTTGTTACGAAAGAACACTTGCAATGCTAATTGAAAAATACGCTGGCGCTTTCCCGTTTTGGATTTGTCCTGTTCAGGTAAAAGTTATGAGCTTAACTGATAGAACTGTTGATTACGCAAAAAATATCGTTAGCAAACTTCTAGCGCTCGGTATACGTGCTGAAGTTGACGTGAGAAACGAAAAAATTGGCTACAAGATAAGAGAAGCACAGCTTGAAAAAGTGCCGTATATGTTTATTGTAGGCGATAAAGAGCAGGAAGAAAATAAGATTTCAATACGCTCTAGAAAAGAAGGTGATCTTGGCGTAATGACGCACCAAGAAATTTTCGATAAACTAGTTGAAGAAGATAGAAGTAAAAAGGCGTAAAACAAAAGGCTTTCCAATCGGAAAGCCTTTTATAATATCTTACAAATAAAACAAGCAAAAACGCAAGAGCAGAAAGAAGCAATAAGTGATATGGCAATAGGCTTTGTTAGGTTTTTAGTCTTTGCACCTGCAAAGTACACGGCTGCAACGTAAAACACCGTTTCACTAGAACCGTAAATCACGCACGCGCACCTAGAAATATAACTATCCACGCCGTATTTTGTAAATATTTCCGTAAGCAAAGCTAAAGAGCCACTACCCGAAAAAGGCTTTATTAAGACTAGTTTTGTAAGTTCAGTAGGAATACCAAAAATGCAAAAAACAGGGGAAAGAGCTGTTGAGACAAAAGCACTTATTCCACTTGCTTCAAATAATTCCGTTAGTACAAATATGCTAACGAGATATGGAAAAACACTTGTGGCAAACGGAAGGGCTGATTTTGCGCCTAAAGTAAAAGAATCGTATGGCTTGACCTTTTTTATAAGCGCAAAGAAGAAGATGATTAAAAAGAGAATTGGTATAAAATATTTAGACATGTTTATAGTGGTTTTTTAATAAATGTTTTTACTAACAAAACTCCTATTATCGTGGAAAGAAGAGTTGCTAGTATAGTAGGTAAAATTATATCCGAAGGCGAAACTGAGCCTAAAGAACTGCGTAGCGCCATAACTGATGATGGTATTATTTGAATACTAGTTGCGTTTATAACGAAAAACATTGCAATAGCGTACTCTGTGTTTTTATGTTTTTCAAGTTCTTGAATTGATTTAATTCCCATTGGTGTGGTTGCGCCACTCATTCCTAGTATATTTGCAGAAATATTTAACGACATAAAGTCGTTTGCTTTATCTGGGATTTTTCCAAATAAAAAACGGTTAAAAGGTTTAAGTAGTTTTGAAAATTTATTAGAAAGCTTAGTTTGCTCTAAGAGTTCAAAAACGCCCATCCAAACTGCATAGATAACTACCATTTTAAGTGTTAAGTTAAAGGCTTTTTCTCCACCAGCTAAAAATGATGATAAAACTCCATCTGGGTTTATAAATACTAAGATACCAATGGAAAAAACACTAACTAGTCCAAAAATTGTATTCATAGTAAAACTTTATGCCGAATTATTCTTGAATATGCTGAAAAAATGTGGTAAAATAATACTGTATTAACTTTTAAGGAGTTTAATCGTGAAAGAGAAATATTATATAACTACTGCAATTGCGTACACTTCTGGAAAACCACATATAGGCAATACTTACGAAGCTATACTTGCCGATAGCGTCGCTCGTTTTAAGCGCTATCAAGGTTATGATGTGTTTTTGCAAACGGGTACGGATGAGCATGGTCAAAAAATAGAAGAAAAGGCTGCGCTTGCAAACCTTTCGCCAAAGCAGTTCGTTGATGATGTTGCTGAGCAAATCAAGGGCATTTGGGATTTGGTAGGCGTATCTTACGACAAGTTTATTAGAACCACCGATGAGTATCACGAAAAACAAGTTCAAAAAATATTCAAAAAGCTTTATAATCAAGGCGATATTTATAAAGGGTCTTATCAAGGTTGGTATTGCACCCCTTGTGAATCTTTCTGGACGGAAAGTCAGCTTATAGATGGAAAATGCCCTGACTGTGGTAGACCTGTAAAGAAGTCGCAAGAAGAAGCGTACTTTTTTAAGATGAGCAAATATGCCGATAAGCTAATGCAGTATTACGAAGAACACCCCGAATTTATTTTACCTGTTTCAAGAAAGAACGAAATGGTAAATAATTTCTTAAAACCTGGTCTTCAAGATTTGTGTGTTTCAAGAAGTACTTTTAAGTGGGGTATTCCCGTGGATTTTGACCCTAAACACGTAGTTTACGTTTGGCTTGATGCGTTAACTAATTATATTACTGGTGTTGGTTATGATGCAGATGGTGAAAATAAAGAAAGTTATAATAAGCTTTGGCCGGCAGACGTTCATATTATCGGCAAAGATATTATTAGATTCCATACTATTTACTGGCCAATTTTCCTAATGGCACTAGGCGTTCCACTACCCAAAAAAGTTTATGGCCACGGCTGGCTTTTGCAAGATGGTGGGAAAATGAGTAAATCTAAGGGCAACGTTATGTATGCTGACGATTTAGTTGATTTCTTTGGTAAAGATGCTGTTAGGTATTATGTTTTAACGGCAATGCCACAGGACAACGATGGGCTTATTTCTTGGGAAAGTGTAATTGATACGATAAATAGCGACCTTGCTAACGTGTTTGGTAATCTAGTGAGCAGAACTATTGCAATGAGTAACAAATACTTTGGTGGCAACGTTATTGATGCTGGCGTTTACGAGCCTGTTGATGATGAGTTAAAGGCTGTTGTAACTAGTGCGCGTGCTAAAGTTGAAGCAAAAATGAATGAATTTAAGATTTCAGATGCGTTATTTGAAATTTTCAGCGTTTTCCGTAGAGCAAACAAGTATATAGATGAAACTATGCCTTGGGCACTTGCAAAAGACGATAGTAAGCAAGATAGATTAAAGACCGTTCTTTATAACCTAATTGAAAGTATTATTGTTGGCACTTCGTTGCTTAGTCCGTATTTACCAGATACATGTCAAAAAGTTGCTACCATGCTCAATCTTCCTATAAGGAACTATGAAGAGCTTGATAATTTTGGTTTAATAAATAGTGCAGTAGTTACTGCAAATCCTGAAATTTTATTCGCGCGTTTAGATGCTGTAAAGGTTATGGAAAAGGTTAATGCTATGATAGAAGAAAGAAGAGAAAAAACTGAAGAAAAGAAAGAAGAGCCTAAAAAGGAAGTTGCTGTTCACGACCACTCGGATAAGCCAGCAATAGAAATAGATGATTTTGCAAAAGTTCAGCTTAAAATAGCACTTGTAACTGCTTGTGAAAAGGTTGAAAAGAGCAAAAAACTCTTAAAGTTAACCGTAAAACTTGGTGAAGAAACAAGAACTGTTGTTAGTGGGATTGCGCTTGCATATTCGCCTGAAGAATTAGTGGGTAAAAAGCTTGCAATGATTACCAACCTAAAACCTGCAAAGCTCTGTGGAATAGTTAGTGAAGGTATGATAGTTTGCGCAGAAGACGAAAACGGTAAGCTAGCATATTTAACGCCTGAAAAAGATATTGCAGACGGGAGCCAAATCTTTTAATGTTTATTGATACGCATTGCCATTTGTACGACCAAAAGCTAAATGATATTGACGCTGTGGTTAAAAACTACACTCGCGATAACGTTAGTAAGGTTATAAATATGGGTTGCTGTCTTAAGACTAGCGAGATGGGTAAGGTGCTTGCAGAAAAGTATGATTCAGTATACTTTGCCGTTGGTTTTCACCCTAGTGATATAGATAGCTTTAGCGATAATGATATTGATAGGATTAAATGCCTATCAAACCATAAAAAGTGTGTGGCAATCGGTGAAACCGGGTTGGATTATTATTGGCCGGGCTTTGATAAAGAAAAGCAAAAACAAGGTTTTATAAGACAAATTGAACTTGCTAACGAACTTAAATTGCCGATATCAATTCATTGCCGTGATGCCACTATGGATATGCTTGAGATTCTAAAGCAAAACAAGGGTAAGCTTATTTACGGTGGTGTTATGCATTGTTTTTCCGGTAGTAAAGAAACTGCAAACGAACTTTTAAAGTTAGGACTTTTTATATCTTTTGCAGGAACAGTTACTTTTAAGAATGCCCAAAACTTAAAAGAAGTTGCTCGCTTTGTGCCGACTGATAGGTGCTTAACTGAAACGGATAGCCCGTATTTAGCTCCACACCCGTTAAGGGGTACGATTAACGAGCCTAAAAACGTTTCACTTGTTACTGCACACGTTGCAGAACTAAAAGGGCTAGACGTTTTGCAATTTGCTAGCGCCGTTATGGTTAACGCAAAAACTTTATTTAAAAAGCTTTAAAATAAAACATAGTCGAAAAAACTTTTTCGACTATATTTTAAATTATATCATTAGTAAAAATGATTTGGTAAAGATTTTCTCTTTACGTTATTATAATGTGCAGGGAAAGTAGTTTTATTCATATAAATTATAGGTAAAAAATGGAAAAAAATTTAAAAAATCTTTTATTTAAGCACGGGCTGGTGCTTAAAAAAGCTTACGGCCAAAATTTTTTAACTGACGAAGAGCTTCTCGATAATATAGTAGAAAGTGCTGGCGTTACTGAAAGTGATACGGTTTTAGAAATTGGTTGTGGCGCAGGTGCGCTTACTTCAGCGCTCTGTAAAAAAGCGAAAAATGTTGTTGGGTATGAAATTGACCAACGCTTAAAACCTGTCTTAAATGAAGTTTTAGCCGATTATAATAACGTTGAGATTGTGTTTAACGACGTTATGAAAGAAGACTTAAGGGATATAGAAAAAAAACTAGGTAGCGATTATATTCTAGTTGCAAATTTGCCATATTATATAACAACGCCGATTGTAATGCGTTTTTTAGAAAACAGTAAAACAATCAAAGGCATGGTAATAATGGTGCAGGAAGAAGTTGCAGAACGCTTTTCTGCAAAGGCAGGTTGTTCTGATTATGGGGCAATATCCGTTGGTATAAATCTTCGTGGTAGTGCAGAAATTGTAATGCGCGTTCCTCGTGAAAAGTTTACGCCTGCGCCTAATGTAGATTCGGCAGTTGTAAAAATCACTATTGAAAAAGATAAGTTTTCTAACGTAAATATGGGTGAAGTTAGAAACGTGGTAAAATGCGCCTTTTCTAGCCGTAGAAAAATGTTAGTGAATAACCTAATGAATTTTTACAAATTAAACAGGTCAGTTGCTGAAAATATATTAAATATATCAAACATTTCACTAACTGTTCGTGGGGAAGATTTAACTGAACATCAATACGTTGAACTAGCTAACGCAATTAAAAACTCAGGGGTAAAGTTATGAGTGAAAGTAAACAAACTATAGTACTTGCCAGTGGCAATAAGCATAAAATCAAAGAAATTGGGGAGATGCTTAAAGAATATAACGTAGTTGGCTATAAAGAGTTGGGGCTCGATTTTGAAATAGAAGAAAACGGTAGCACCTTTTATGAAAATGCGTTAATTAAAGCAAAGGCTGTTTCAACTGCGCTAAATTTACCAGCACTAGCAGATGATAGTGGTATATGTGTAGAAGCATTAAACGGTATGCCTGGAATTTATAGCGCAAGATATGCTGGAGATGGTGTTGATGAGCACAATAATAAATTGCTTTTACAAAATATGTTAGGACAAGAAAATAGGCGAGCAAAGTTTGTTTGTTGCATGGTTTTTTATAAGCCTAACGGCGAAATAATAACGGCTACCGGTGAAACTCACGGCGAGATATTATTTGATGAGCAAGGTGAGAACGGGTTTGGGTACGACCCTTTGTTTTTTAGTAATGATTTACAAAAATGTTTAGGCATTGCCAGTGCCGAAGAAAAAAATACGATTAGCCACCGTTTTCGCGCTTTACAAGCTTTAAGGGATAAACTAAAATAAAAGTATCATTTGGGGATAAAATGAAAGTTTTTAATAATATATCAGAATTGGTTGGGAAAACGCCAATTTTAAGATTAAATAACATTGAAAATAAACTTAATCTTAAAGCTAAACTATTAGCTAAGCTAGAATATTATAATCCTACTGCAAGCGTTAAAGATAGAACGGCTTTGTTTATGATTAACGACGCAGAGAAAAAAGGTTTAATAAAAAAAGGTGCAACAATAATTGAACCTACAAGTGGCAATACAGGAATAGGTCTTGCGGCAATAGGTGCTTCCCGTGGATATAAAGTAATCTTAACGATGCCCGATACGATGAGTATAGAGCGCGTAAAACTACTAAAAGCATACGGCGCAGAAATAGTTTTAACTGCTGGTGAAAAAGGCATGAAAGGCGCGATAGAAAAAGCTAAAGAAATTCATAAAAAAACGCCAAACAGTTTTATTGCAGGTCAATTTGATAATCCAGCCAATGTGCAAGCGCACTATCAAACTACTGCTAAAGAGTTATTTGATGATTGTGATGGGAGCATTGATATTTTAGTGGCTGGATTTGGTACGGGTGGAACTATTAGTGGAGTTGCTCAGTACTTAAAAGAAAAGAATAAAAGCGTTCAAATAATAGCAGTTGAGCCTGAAAGCTCGCCACTAGTAACTAAAGGCGTTTTTGGTCCACATAAAATTCAGGGGATTGGTGCCAACTTTGTCCCTATCAATTTGAATTTAAGTATTATTGATGAAATTGTAACGGCAACTAATGACGATGCTATATTATTTGCAAAAATGCTTGCTAAAGAAGAAGGCGTATTAGCCGGTATTTCATCTGGCGCTGCACTAAGCGTTGCCGTTAATATTGCAGGAAAAGAAGAAAATTTAGAGAAAAACATAGTGGTTATTTTACCGGATACAGGTGAAAGATATTTATCTACTGAATTATTTGATTAAGCAAAACAAAAAGCCATCCTTTAGGATGGCTTTTAATTTTAATTACAATTATGCTCTTTCAACTTTTCCACTCTTTAAGCATCTCGTGCAAACGTATTCTTTAGAAACGGTGCCGTTAGCACTTTTAACGGTTACCTTTTGAAGGTTAGCCTCGTACAACTTTGGGGTTTTACGATTTGAGTGGCTTACCAAATTACCAGAAAGTTTACCTTTACCGCAAACACTACAAACTCTACTCATATTAATATCCTCCACTTTTGGAATAATTTATCTTTCAGCACATAATACTCTATCATATTATCATATAAAAAGCAACAAAATAAAGGCGAATTTATTAAAATTTTGTTGTAAAATTTTAGCACTAATAAAAATTTTAGTATATTTGGCTTAAAGTGTTGCAAATTGGTTTGAAATATTGTAAAATAATAGTAATGTTTATAGTGAGGTTATTATGTCTGTAAAAACTAATAATATTTACGGAAAGATTTTAATATCTGATAAGACTATAGAAAGGTTCATAGCACACGTTGCTATGGATTGCTATGGTATTGTAGAATTCGTTGATAAAAACGTTTTTGATTCAGTTATTAGTTTTTTAAAGTTTGGCTCGGAAGTTAAAGGTGTAAAAGTGCACTCTTCAGGTGATAGAATTTTTATTGATATGTCTGTAATAGTTAAATACGGCGTATCAATTAAAGCTGTAGTTGAAGCGCTTAAAGAGTCGGTTAAGTATAAGGTAGAACGCTTTACTGGTATGATTGTTAGCTCAATTAACGTTAGGGTAGTGGGCGTTAAAGCATAGTCGCTATAAATAAAATCAGAATTTTCCCTTTTTAGGAGTATATATGCAAAAAACGATAAGTGGTTCAATGCTTAAGTCAATGATTTTGACTGCGGCAAAACTTTTAGAAATAAATAGGGCGTCGATTGACGCGTTAAACGTTTTCCCTGTGCCAGATGGCGATACGGGGACAAACATGTCGCTTACCTTTCAATCAGCAGTTAAGGAGTTGATGAATTGTAAAAGCAATAAAATTGTTGATATTACTGAAGCTGTTTCCAAAGGTGCGCTTCGTGGTGCTAGAGGTAACTCTGGCGTTATCCTTTCTCAGGTATTAAGGGGCTTTTGCAACACCTTAAGAAGTGCTGAAGAAATTGATACAAAGCTTTTTAGCCAGGCACTTGTTGCTGGTGCTGAAGTTGCTTATGGCGCAGTTAGTAAGCCTAAAGAAGGTACTATGCTTACGGTTGCACGTATGGTTGCAGAGCACTCTCAATCAGTTCGTGGCAAGCACAAGGATTTTGAAACTTTTTTACCTGAAATAATTTCAGCAGGTAATAACGCAGTAGAGTTAACCCCAACTCTTCTTCCCGTTTTGAAAAAAGCAGGTGTTGTTGATGCTGGTGGCAAAGGTTTAATGTGCCTTTATGAAGGCATGTTTAAGGCTCTAATGGGTGAAAGTGTGTCGGAAGACGTTGTTGTGCCCGATACGAAATCTAACGATTCCGTTATGGAACACGCAGATATTATGAGTCTTGGCAATATCGAGTTTGCATATTGTACTGAATTTTTCATTATCAATATAAAGAAAAAGACCACTCTTGCTGATATCGAAAGATTGCGTGAAAAACTTATGACTATAGGTGATTGTGTTATCGTTATTGGTGACCTAGAATTTGTAAAAGTTCACGTTCATACTAATCAGCCTGGTCGCGCGCTTACTGAAGCGTTGGAATTAGGGGAGCTTGATAGATTAAAAATTGAAAACATGCTCGAGCAAAATCGTGAGCTTATTAAGAAATACGAACAAGAAAAGAAAGAAATGGGTATGATGTCTGTTTCTGCAGGTGATGGTATTACAAATATTTTCAAGGATTTAATGGTTGACGGTGTGATTGAAGGTGGCCAATCTATGAATCCATCGGCTAACGATATCGCAAATGCTGTACAGCGCGTTAATGCTGATAATGTATTCGTGTTCCCAAACAATAAAAACATCATTCTTGCTGCAGAGCAAGCTAAATCTCTAGTAGAAAATAAAGTTGTGCATGTTATTCCTACTAAAAACATTCCACAGGGCTTTGCTGCCGCGTTAGCGTTTAATCCTGAATTATCAGTTAACGAGAATAAAACAAATATGATTCACGCTCTTGATACGGTAACAGTTGGTCAAGTAACCTACGCTGTTAGAGATACCAAGGTTAATGGTTTTGACGTTAAGGTTGGTAACGTTATAGGCTTAGATAGTAAAAAGATACTTGCAAAAGGGACTGATATTAACGAAGTTGTTGCTAACCTTATTGAAAAGTTAAGAAGTGAAGAAGAGATAATAACGCTGTATTATGGAAAAGACGTAACTGAAGATGAAGCAAATGCTCTTCAAACATATCTTTCCGAAAAGTATCCTGATTGTGATATTGAAATTCACTATGGTGGACAGCCTATATATTACTACTATATTGCATTAGAATAAATTAGAAGGGAAAGAGAAATCTTTCCTTTTTTTGTGATTTTAACATGGAATTAACCAAAATACGTGGAATAAACGAAAAACGTGAAGAAGAATTTAATAAATTAGGCATTAAAGATACAGCCGACTTAGTTCGGTATTTTCCACGTGCTTATTTGGATTTAAGAGAAAAACAACTATTAAAGTACGTTTATCATAACGACGTTGTGTTAACTGTTGGAACAGTTTTAAGTGTTCCATACTCAAGGCAGTTTAAGCGTGGTGGTCTTGTAAAAGTTGCCTGCGAGCAAGAAGGACTAATTTTTAGCGTGGTTTGGTTTAACCAGCCGTATGTGTCAAGCAAGCTAAAAGTTGGCGAAGAATATCTTTTTTACGGTAGAGTTCAAAAAAAAGAGGATGGAATAACTATTGTGAATCCATCATTTGAACTTTGCGATAAAGCCTTTAGGCTTAAAGGGATTGTTCCACAATACACGGTAAAAGGCTTGCTCGGTCAAAAAATTGTTAGAGATGCTGTTAGACTTTCAGTTGATATTGAAAAGCCGAAAAGCATAATTCCCATTGAATTACAGCAAAAATACCAATTAAAAGATTTATATTCAGCGTATAAATCCGTGCATAATCCCAGCACTTTTGAAATAAAAAAGCAATCTGCCGAAAGAATAGCGATTGAAGAATATTTTGCTCTTGTTTCAGCGTTTAGGTTTATAAAAGGAAGTAGAGAGCAGGTAAGAGCTAATAAATACGCTTGTTCTTATAACGAACTTTTAAACTTTATTTTAAGCAGGTTTAGTTTTGAATTTACAGATGGGCAACAAAAAGCCGTTAAAGATATTTATCAGGATATGCTTGGCGAAACAGTTATGAATAGATTGCTACAAGGCGATGTGGGTAGTGGTAAAACGGCAGTTAGCTTATGTGCCTTGTTTATAGCGATTAAAAGTGGCTATCAAGCAGTTATGCTTGCTCCAACCGAAGTTTTGGCTAGGCAAAATTATTATGCAATAAAAGATATTTTTCCTGATTACAACGTTGAGTTTATCAGTGGCTCTACTTCTGCAAAGGAAAAACGCCTAATAAAAGACGCCGCTAAAAATGGGTTTATTAACATATTAGTTGGAACGCACGCTCTTTTGCAAGATGATGTAACTTTTAAAAATCTAGCACTTTGCATTTGTGACGAACAACAGCGCTTTGGTGTTGCACAAAGAAGTAGCTTAACGAATAAGGGGATTGCGCCTGACGTTTTAGTTATGAGTGCTACGCCTATTCCAAGAACGCTTTCACTTATTTTTTACGGCGACCTTGATATAACCACTATATTAGATAAGCCAAAAATGCGAATTCCCGTTCAAACAAATATAGTTCCTACTTCCAAATATAATGATATGCTACATTTTATTGAAAAAGAAATTTTAGCTGGGAAGCAGGCTTACGTAGTTTGTCCTAAAATTGAAGGGGATGAAGAAGGCGGTGTGATAAGCGTTACAGAGCTATATCAAGAACTTTGTGAAAAGATGCCAGGCGTTAGAATTGGCTTGTTGCACGGTAGGTTAAAAGATAAAGAAAAAAATGCAATTATGCAACAGTTCAAAGATAGAGCGATTGACCTTTTGGTTTCTACTACCGTAATTGAAGTAGGGGTAGACGTGCCTAATGCTAGTATAATGGTCATATATAATGCAGAGCGATTTGGTCTTTCGCAGTTACATCAATTAAGGGGGCGTGTAGGCAGGTCGGATATTAAGAGTTTTTGCTTCTTAACAACCAGTATGACTAGTGGACCTAGCCTAGAGAGGCTTATTGTCTTGAAAAATAATACTGATGGTTTTAAGATTTCAGAGTTTGATTATAAAATGCGTGGTGCAGGCGATTTTATGGGAAATAGGCAAAGTGGAAAGTTTATGAATGATTTAGGTTCACTTGAATATTCTACTGATGCAATTTTCATAGCAAAAAAAATTAGTGATGAGGCATTTGAATTAGGCAAGGCGCTTGATGAAATTAAAAAGGTGGCAATAGCAAAATACGAAAAACTAAAAGATATCACCCTAAATTAAAAAAGGCACACAATAGTGTGCCTTTTTTTTTATTTTATTATAAATTATGGTGTTTATTTGACTTTTCTATACATAAACCAAAATATTGTAAGAGCTTGGGCAGGAATTCCTATTAAAAATATCATCCATAAATTAAATGGTGGGGTAGCGACTAAAAAAAGTAAAGATAAATATATTGAAAGTAGCATAGTCCAAATAAGAAAGGATATAATTATTGTATTAGTTAGTTTCTTATGCCAAACGGCTGTTAAAACTAGCAAAATAATACAAGTAATAGGCAGTGCATATATAAAGGCAAGCCAAGTTCGGTTAATTGAAGGAACTATAATTCCTAATAGCGCAAAGCAAAGTATGGCAACAAGCCACACTAATCCTGCACAACATAGACAAATGATAGCTCTTTTTTTACTGATGTTTTGTAATAGTTGTGGTTTATCTTTTTTAGGTTCAGCTATTAACGTATCAATTTTAACACCGTAAAAATCTGCTAGCTGTTTTAGTACGTATAGGTCGGGTACGGATTCTCCACGTTCCCATTTAGACACTGCTTTGTCAGAATAGTTAAGTTTTTCAGCAATTTCTGCCTGTGTTAAATTTGCAGATTTTCTATATCTAATTAAATTAATAGATAAATTTTCTTTTATGTCCATATTTAAATATTATCATAAAATCGATGATAAATCAACTAAATATAGTCGGATTTTGTCGAATTCTACTTTTAGTAGAGTTGTAAAATATAATCTACTTTCATAAAAAAAACTGTAGACCTGCTTAATATATTTTTTTATTGCGTTTAAAAGATTTTTAAGTTAAAATAAAGAAAAAATTTGGAGTAAATGTAGATGAAGATTGCAATTTCCGTAGAAACAACAGCAGATTTAACTAAAGAATTATTATCTAAATTTGATTTCAAACTTATTCCATTTAGTATTCAGTTGGGTGAAAAAAGTGCTTTTGATGGAGAAATTACTACTGATGAAATTATTGAATTTGTAAACAAAAACGGTGTTTTGCCAAAAACTAGTGCAATAAACGAGTTTCAGTATAGTGAGCATTTTAATGCATTGCTTAAAGATTATGATGCAGTTATTCACTTTTCATTGTCATCCGAGTTAAGCCTTGCTTGTACTAATGCAAAGCGAGTAGCTTCGGAACTAAAAAACGTTTACGTTGTGGATTCTCGTTCATTATCAACAGGTATAGCATTGCTAGCTATTTACGCTAGCGAACTTGTGGGTGAAGGATTTGATGCTGTTGAAATTTATAACAGGGTGGTTTCTAGAGTGCCTTTTGTTCAGGCAAGTTTTGAGCTAAAAAGGCTTGATTATTTGTATAAAGGTGGTAGATGTAGTGGTTTAACGCTGTTTGGTGCAAACTTACTTAAAATACGTCCACAAATCCTAGTTGAAAACGGTAAAATGATACCAGGTAAAAAATATCGTGGGAATTTTTCGCACGTTGTAAAGAGCTATTGCCAAGATGTGCTTGATAAATTTAACACGCCTGATTTAACGAAAGCATTCGTTACTTATACAACTGCTAGCGATGAAATCGTTGATATTGCCGTAAATAGTTTAAGAGAGCGTGGCTTTAAGAAAATTTACGTAACCCGTGCAGGTGCAACGATAACAAGTCACTGTGGCGAAGATTGTTTGGGGATTCTATATATAAACGATGG
This sequence comes from Christensenellaceae bacterium, assembly GCA_045654125.1. GTDB lineage: Bacteria > Bacillota > Clostridia > Christensenellales > Borkfalkiaceae > UBA1259. The sequence continues at coordinate 56,261 of JAZOMU010000008.1, read as the reverse complement.
TAAATAGTTAAAGGAATAAATATTAGCCACTGTGTTTAGTCTCACGGTGGCTTTTTTTATTTTCTATATCCTTCGATATGAATGAATCTAATCAATTGATAGTTATAACTAGTTAAAGGTCTATCTAAAGAGTCAATTGTGTGTGAAGATGTATAAATATCGTCTTCAAAAATAGCCGTTATAATTAAGGTGTGGTAGTAATTACCGTTTGCGTTGCCTAGTTGAACTACGTCTCCAAGCTCAACGTTGTAAAGGGGAACTATTGTTCCGAATGGACCGATAGTCTTATTGGCTGTTAGAAAGTCATATAAAAATTCTACACCTGTCCAAGATGGGCTTCGTTTGTTTAGCGATGAGTAGTACCAACCGTTATCTGCATAATTCATGACCTTACAACCGGCAAACAAGCATTGCGAAACAAAATTGGTGCAGTCACCACCTAATTTGTCAAAATTATAATAGTTAGGGTTTCTTGTTAACGCCCATTTCTTAGCGTATGATACAGCTTCATTTTTATTGTATGTTTTTTTAATCATAATAAAATATATGAAATTTTGAATTAAAATGTTAGATTATTCAATTAAAAATGAATATTTTGCACAAGTTGTCAATTTTATTCAAAACTATTTGACATATTTTTTGTTTGCATATATAATGTTTATATTAAAATTAAGTCAAAAAGACGTAAGGAGAATTTTATGAAAAAGATAGTTACAATATTTTTAGTTTTAGCTTTTTCAATCGTGTCGGCAATGAGTTTTGCTGGTTGTGGTGATGAAACTGCATCTAAAATTGGCGCTCAAACATCTACTACTGGATATATCTATTCAAGTTGTTTGAAAAACGTGGAAACAGTTGGTTACAAGTCACCAGCACTAGCTGTTGATGACATGATTAACGGCAATCTTGATTATGTAATAGTTGATAGTGCAACGGCAGAAACATTAGTTGCAGAAAGAGATGCTGTAAAAATTATAGATATTCCACTATCATATGATACATATGCAGTAGGTGTTGATAAAGCTCAAGATGCTTTGAGGGTAAGTATCAATGAAGTTTTAACTGATAACGCAGATGAAATCAATGCAATTATAGAAAAATACGATGATTTTGCTGCTAACAAGGCAAGTTGTATAGGTTTTGATGTTGATGCTATGGTTCAAAAAGCTCAAGCATCTGCAAATCATGCTAATCCAGAAACTCAATTGGTTGTAGCAACTAATGCTGAATTCTCACCATGGGAATTTGTTGAAGATGGCAAATATTATGGTATTGATATTGAAATTGCCAACATGATTGCTGAAGCATTAAACTTAGAATTAGTAATAGTTAATATGGATTTTGAAGCAGTTTGTGTTTCTGTAGGCACTAACAATATTGACTGTGCTATTGCTGCTCTTTCTATAACAGCTGAAAGAAAAGATAGCTTAAATTTTACAAATGGTTATTTTTCGGATACTTCAGTATACCAAGTAGTTATGTGTAAAAAGAACAATACAAAACTTGATGGATGCATGTCAGCAGTTGACGTTGTTTCAGTGTTGACTGGGTTGGTTTAATTAGTAGTCAAATAAATAATATAAATTTTCGCTTATTGACTTAACAAATCCTTTGTTAAGTCAATTATGCACTATAAGGGAAATTATGATAAACTGGCAAGAACAATGGGCATATTTTGTTAAGCAATGGTCTAATAACGGATATAAAATGTTTTTTCGTGGGTTGGCTACCACTTGTGAAATTGCTGTTATTGGTTTAATAATCGGTATATTTATCGGTGCAATCGTTGCAATTATTAGAGTAATGCCTAAATACAAATTATTACCGAGAATCTTAGACAAGATTTCTTCAGTGTACGTAGCTTTTTTTAGAGGCACACCCATACTTGTTCAACTTATAGTGCTCCATTTTGTATTAAAACCTCTTATGGGACTAAAAATAAGTTCCATTATAGAAGCTATAATTGTTTTTGGGTTAAATAGTGGGGCATACGTATCTGAAATAATGCGTGGTGGCATAAATTCTGTAGACAAAGGTCAAATGGAAGCTGGTAGGTCGCTTGGCTTGGGGTATTGGACTACTATGATTAAAATAGTTTTGCCACAAGCTATTAAAAATATAATACCAACACTTGGTAACGAATTTATCGCTCTTATAAAAGATACATCTGTTGTAAACATGATAGCTGTTGATGATTTATATCGTGCATTTACTTTAATGGGTGGTTCAAAATATTGGTATATTATACCATATCTAATTTTAGCTATATGTTACATAATTTTGGTATTAGTTATTTCTTTAATTATTAAATTGATTGAAAAAATAATGTCTAAAAGTGATAAAAAAGTCGATAAAAAAACCAAGATTAAGGGAATAAGTTAAACTGTCTAAGGATTTAAAATGGAAGAAGTTATATTAAAAGTTAAAAATCTATGCAAAGACTTTGGTAGCGAAAAAGTATTAAAAGGCGTGGATATTGAAATAAAGAAAGGTGAAAAAATTGTTGTATTAGGACCATCAGGCTCGGGAAAATCTACTTTCTTAAGGTGTATAAATTGCATGGAAGACCCAACGGGTGGTTCTATAATTTATAATGGTGAAGATTTGGTTGATTTTAAGGTTGATATAAATAAACATCGCCAAAAAATCGGCATGGTTTTTCAGCACTTTAATTTATTTAACAATAAAACAGTTCTTCAAAATATAATGCTAGCACCTTTACATATACAAACTAAACAATTAAAGAAAGATAAAATAAAAAATACTTTTATTAAATTTTTTAACTTGTTTAGAAAAAACAAGAAGGAATTAATACCAATAAACACAACAATAGCTAAAATTAAACAGAAAAACTTAGAAAAAGCCATGGCTCTTTTAAAAAGGATAGGACTTGAAGATAAAGCAAACGTTTATCCATCAACCCTTTCTGGTGGGCAAAAGCAACGTATTGCAATCATAAGGGCGTTAGCAATGGAACCGGAAGTTATGCTTTTTGACGAGCCTACAAGTGCGCTTGACCCTGAAATGGTTGGCGAGGTTTTAGAACTTATGAAAGACTTAGCAAACGACGGCATGACCATGGTTGTTGTTACTCACGAAATGGGTTTTGCAAAGGAAGTTGCATCTAGAATTCTATTCATAGATGAAGGTATTATTAAGGAAGAAAACACGCCAAAAGAATTCTTTGAAAATCCAAAAAATGAAAGATTAAAAGACTTTCTTTCTAAAGTTTTATAACAAAAAAACAAAATTAAACCCTACGCAATCGCGTAGGGTTTTTGTTTAATTAGTTTAATTATTTATTTTGATTATATATAGATTGAATAGCTTCAATTACAACGTCAGTAAAACCTGCACCTACTTGCTTTAGGTTTTCGTAAAACTGCTCTTGTGCAGTACGGCTACCGTAAACGTCTGTTACACCTTTTATCATATATAGTGGGATATTGTTAGAAAGGCACACTTGCGCAATTGCGCCACCTTCCATATCTCTTAAACTACAACCAATTTCATTGATAGAGTTTATATCGTTAACGTCGTTGGTAAATCTATCTGCACTAGCTAAAATAGAGCTCGGTAAAAAGTTTAATGAGTTAGTTTCACAAGGGAAATAAGCTCTGTTATATTCTTGTATATAGCCAAGGGGAACGCCATCTAGCTCACGTAAATCAAAGTCGAATTGGCAACACTCTTTTATAGCGTAATATTTTAAAATTTCCACGCTATTGTTCATCCCACCACACGTGCCAAAATTTAAAATAAAATCGGGGTTATAGTTATCTATAATTTTTTGGGTAGTAAGTGCCGCGCTAACTTTGCCTATTCCACTAATCGATAAAATAACGTCTTTTCCACAAAGCCTTCCAGTGAAAGATTTCTTATCGGCAACTAATAATTCCGTTTTATTTTCAAGTTTCTCAAGTAATTTTTCTGCTTCAGAATAAAGTGCAACAACTATGCCAAACATTTTTAACCACCTTAATTATCATTAGAGAAAATTATAGCATAATATGATTATAATGTCAAACTTGGGTTAAAACTTAATTTTACAAAAAAATTTTTTAATTATTTTAAAATAACAATTTTGGCGTTCACGTTTTTAAATTCGAGAACTTAAAATTAAATTTATATACGATTTTGAAAATATTTACCCCCTAAATTTAAAAACATGAATCTATAAAAAAAGCGTTTTTTTAATTAAAAACATACAAAACACCTATTTTTCGGCAAAAAATTCGCTTGACAAGTAAAAAAATATCCCTAAAATATAAAATTGTGTAATAATTATTTGGAGTAAGTATGAAATTTAAGCACAGTAAAAATTTAGTACTTAAAGATAAAAAATCTATTTTTTTAGATAAGAGTGTTAAAATTGGCGATAACGTAACCATTTATGAAAACAATAGAATTACAGGAGGTACAGTTATTGGCAACGGAGTAACAATTTTCCCTGGCTGTTTTATAAGTGATTCTATAATAGATGACTTTGTTGAAATAACTAGTAGCAATATAGACCAATCTCACATTGGTGAAAAAAGCGTAATAGGTCCGTTTGCACGATTAAGAAAAGGTACTAAACTTGAAAAAAAAGTTAAAGTCGGAAATTTTGTTGAAATTAAAAATTCAACCATAGGTGAAGGCAGTAAAATTAGCCACTTAGCTTACGTTGGAGACGTTGATATGGGGAAAGATTGCAACGTAGGCTGTGGGGTAATATTCGTAAATTATAACGGAAGAAACAAAAATAGAAGCATGGTTGGCGACGAGTGTTTTATAGGTAGTAATTGTAATATTATTGCACCTGTTAAAATTGAAAGCAGGTCGTATATTTGTGCAGGAACAACGGTTACTGAAGATATAAAAAGCAACGATTTTGTGATAGGAAGAGTAAGGCAAGAAGTTAAGGAAAATCGCGCAGATAAATATTTAAAACAAAAAAGTGGGGAGTAAAGATGGGTGTATTTTTTGGCACAGACGGTTTAAGGGGAAAGGTAAACGAAGAACTAACTTTTGATGTTGCTTATAAAATTGGCAATGCCCTTTCAATATTAAAGGAAAACCCAACGGTGATAATTGGCTCGGATACTCGAATTTCAAACTCGTACCTAACCCTAGCCGTTGCAAGTGGAGCAATGAGTGGTGGCGCAAAAGTTATAGATATTGGAGTAGTGCCTACTGCAGGAATTGCGTATATAACAAGAACGTTAAATGCCGATTACGGCATTGTCATTAGCGCATCACACAACAGTGGTGAATATAACGGAATTAAAGTTTTTGATGGTAATGGTTATAAGCTTTTAGACAAAGAAGAAGAGCGTATTGAACGCTGTTTTATTCATGAAAAAACTAACGATTTTCCTAATATTGGGAATTTTGTGCAAGACTTTAATCTTGTAAAACTTTATAAGAAATTTTTAACACAATGTAGCGAAAATAGTTTAAAAGGATTAACCGTTGTACTAGACTGTGCTTATGGTGCTGCGCATAGAATTGCGCCTGAAGTATTTAGAAGATTAGGTGCAAGTGTTATTGCTTCAAACTGTACGGATAGTGGTATAAAAATAAATCATAATTGTGGGGCATTATATCCTGAAAATTTGGTAAGAAAAGTTTTTAGATATAAAGCTGATATGGGGTTCGCCTTTGATGGTGATTCGGATAGGATAATTGCAGTAGACGAAAAGGGTAAGATTATAGATGGCGACATGATTGTGTGTGGGCTAGCAAAGTACTTTAAAAAACAGAACAGGCTTAACTTTAATACGGTAGTGGGCACAAGTCACACTAACATGGCTATAGAAGGGAATCTAAAAAACGATGGGATAGATTTTATAAGAACTGACGTTGGCGATAAATACGTTCTTGCAAAGCTTATAGAGAAAAACCTTACTCTTGGTGGCGAGCAAAGTGGCCATATAATTATTAAGGATAGAGCAACCACTGGCGATGGAATTTTAACGGCTATTGAAGTTGCAAATATGCTTATAAAGGAAAAGACAACAATGTCAAAGGCGTTTGACGTAAAGTTATATCCACAGACAAATAAAAACGTATTGGTTGTTGATAAATTTAGGGTTATGAATAACGAACAGTTAGGTAACGCTGTTGCTAAATTTAATGCGTTGTTAACGGGTAAGGGTAGGCTGATGATTAGGGCTTCGGGAACAGAACCTAAAATAAGGGTAATGGTGGAAAGTGAAGATAAAGCATTAAACGAAAACATTGCCAAATCAATCGTTTCAATAATAAACGACATAAATGAAGAAGTATAAGAAAAATGTAAAATTTTTAATTATTCATAATTTATAAAAACATAGGGCGCGTTATTTTGTTATAACGCGCTTTTTGTTTGTAAATTATATTTACAAAATCAATTTATTGTGATATACTTATCAATAATGGAGGTATGTGTATGAAAGTTGCTAAAAATAAAATATTTTACGGGATAATTTCAATCTTTATATTATTAGTTTCACTTACATTTTCTATTGTAGATTTTATAGTTCCATTAAATTTTTGGACGCATCCAGTTCTCAATTTTGCATTTTTAATATGCTTAGGCTTTGGTCTATTTGGTATTATTTATGGGCTAAAAAACAAGGCTTCAATGTTCGTGCTTGCTGGCGCTTTCCTTTTAGGGCTGGCTAGCTATTATGCATTTTTTCAATACTTAGGATGGTTTATGCCCTTAATTATTGTGTTTACTATTTGGGCAATATTTGCAATTATTGGTTACGTTCGTATAGGTATTATAGCAGAACAAGCATTAAACGATTCTCCTGAATATAAAGCTGATTTGATTAAAAATGGTATTGGCCTTAATGGTGATGCTGAAACTGAAGAATTACCTGAAATAAAGTCATTTAAATAAATACAATTTTCATTTGAGAGAAATATCTATGAATAAAAGGAATTTAACGTTATTAACAGACCTGTATCAATTAACAATGATGAACGGCTACTTAAAACACGAAAAAAAAGATGAGATAGCTGTGTTTGACGTGTTTTTTAGGCAAAACGGAATGATAACGTACTCTCTTGCCTGTGGATTAGAGCAAGTAGTTGATTATATTTTAAATTTAAACTTTGGCGAAGAAGAGTTAGCTTATCTTAAAGGTCTAAATATTTTTAGTGAAGAATTTTTAGACTACCTAAAAGATTTCAAGTTTACAGGTGATGTTTATGCCGTGCCAGAAGGTACGGTTGTTTTCCCAGGCGAGCCTATTTTAACGGTTAAAGCACCCATTATACAAGCTCAGCTAATAGAGACTGCAATATTAAACATAATGAATTTCCAAACCTTAATCGCTTCAAAAGCAGCAAAGATTGCGTACGTTGCTAAGGGAGACGTGATAATGGAATTCGGGCTTCGTAGGGCGCAAGCACCTGATGCAGGTATTTATGGAGCAAGGGCAGCAGTTATTGGTGGGTGCAACTCTACTTCTAACGTTCTTGCAGGTAAAATGTTTGATATACCGGTTGCTGGCACTCACGCTCATAGCTGGGTAATGAATTTTAAGGACGAGTATACAGCTTTTATGGAGTATGCAAAGGTTTATCCTGAAAACACACTCTTACTTGTTGATACTTATGATACGTTAAAGCAGGGCGTTCCAAACGCAATTAGGGTTTTTGATTGGTTAAAAGCTAATGGATACAAACCAAGGGGAATAAGGCTTGATTCTGGCGACCTAGCTTATTTGTCGAAAAAAGCAAGAACTATGCTAGACCAAGCAGGTTATTCTGAAACAATAATTTGCGCTTCTGGCGATTTAGATGAGTATTCAATAAATTCGCTTAAAAATCAAGGCGCAAAAATCAATTCTTGGGGCGTAGGCACAAGGCTTATAACCAGCGCAGATATGCCTGCATTAGGTGGGGTATATAAATTAGCGGCAGTAATTGATAAAGACGGCAAAGTTACGCCCAAAATTAAGGTTTCTGAAACGGTAGAGAAGATAACCAATCCAGGTTTTAAGAATATATATAGGGTTTACGATAAGGCAACAGGAAAGGCAGAAGCCGATTTTATTGCCTTAAGAAGTGAAAAACCTATTAATACAAAAACCCCACTTGTTTTAACGCACCCAACGGAGCGTTGGAAAAAGATTACCTTTGAAAATTATGAAATTCGCCCATTACACGTAGACGTAATTAAGGGTGGAAAATTAGTTTATAAGATGCCAAAGCTTAGTGAGATAAAGAAATATGCACAAGCTGAGCTTGAAAGCTTTTGGGATGAATATAAGCGTTTAGATAAGCCACACGTTTACAAAGTGGACCTGTCGGACGAGTTATATGAACTTAAAAAAGATATGCTAGATAAGATACGTAACACCAAATAAAAACTTAGGGGTTGTGCTTTGGAATTAAAGAAAAGAAAATATAAAAAAGCCGAAGTTCAGACTTATTTAGAGGGCATCAAGGCAGAGTATGAATTAAAATTTATAGAGCAAAGAAATAAAATTCGTGAACTAGTTAAAATTAACAATGATTTAAGGACGGAATTAGAAGTGTACGCTGAACGAAGCGAACACATTTTAAGCACTTTAACTCGTGCAGAATCTATGGCAAAAGAAATAGAAAAAAATGCAGAGTTACAGTATGAGCTTGAGCTAACTAGGATTAAAAAATTTGCTAAAAAGTGGGATGATTATTTTAACGAATTAAAAGAAAAATACCCACTTTATCCAGTTACAAAAAAAGCATTAGACGTAGTTGATAAGCTGGATGCGTTACATAGCGATAATGTTAACGCAAAAGACGTTATAAGCGAACTTGACAGCGCAATTGATGGTGAAACTGGTAGTTTCGACCCTAAAAGCAAGATTCAAGAATATATTGTAGCAACTAGCGATAATGGATTTAATATGGATGAAGTATTAAACCCAGGCGCGTTAAAATTGGAGGATTTATGCAAGGAACTGGGACTGATAGAAGAAAACGAATAATTCTATTGGCAGTTTTTGCTACAATTTTATTTTTAGTTGTTTTATTAGACCAATGGACAAAATTTTATTTTAGCTATTACGTTGAAGATAACGGTAGCGTTGCTATAATTGACGGTTTTTTCTATATAACATACGTTATTAATACGGGCGCTGCGTGGAGCTTTTTAGCTGACGTTTCTTGGGGACAACTATTATTTAAGATTTTAACCCCAATAGCACTTATAGCTTTTAGCATTATTTACGTTTACGCATTTAAGAAAAATTATAAGTGGATGCAAATATCCTTGGCTTTTATAATAGGTGGCACGATAGGTAATTTTATAGATAGATTGCTAAATAGTGGGGTTGTGGATTTTATTAGTTTAGTATTTGGAGATTATAAATTTCCAGTGTTTAACTTGGCCGATACTTTTTTAGTTGTAGGGGTAATAATGCTTTTCGTTCATTTCTTATTTTTAGACGAAAATGCCATTTTTAAGAAGAAAAATGCAAAACAAGACCTTTCAGATAATAGAGAACAATAATCAACGGGTAGACGTGTTTTTAGCGTCTAAGCTTGAATATACTAGGTCGCACATTAAGAAATTATGCGATGACGGATTTGTTTTTGTGAACAATGCCGTTGCAAAAAGCAATAAAATCTTAAAAATAGGGGACGTTGTTCTTGTATCGTTACACGAAGCTAAAAATTTAGATATAGCACCTGAAAACATACCTATTGATATAATTTATCAGGACGAAGACGTCGCTGTTATAAATAAACCACAAGGAATGACGGTGCATGCAGGGAACGGAACGGATGGTTCAACCTTAGTCAATGCACTTTTGTACCACCTAAGCAATCTTTCAGGAATTAACGGTGTGATTAGACCGGGTATCGTGCATAGAATTGATAAAAACACTTCAGGTTTACTAGTAGTTGCAAAAAACGATAAGGCACACTTAAAGATAGCAAATCAGTTAAAAGATAAGTCTTGTAGACGCATATATTATGCATTGCTAGAAGGCAACGTTAAGCAAGATAAAGGTAGAATAGCAACTTTTATAGGTAGAAACCCTAAAGATAGAACAAAAATGGCAGTTCTAAGCAGTGGTAGAGAAGCTGTTACCGATTATAAAGTTGTTGAGCGCTTTGATGGTTATACCTTGTGTGAGTTTTCCTTGCAAACGGGCAGAACACATCAAATAAGGGTACATGCAAAGCATCTAGGGCACCCTGTTGTAGGGGATAAAGAGTATGGCTTTAAGAACCAAAAATTTAAACTTAACGGGCAATTGCTCCATGCAGGAAAATTAAGTTTTATTCATCCAACTACTGGTTGTAGAGTTAGTTTTGAGTGCCCGTTGCCAGATTATTTTACTAATACTATAAAGAAATTAAAAAATGAAAGTTAAAGCAGTATTGTTAGAAGGCGTTGCGATTGATAGAGCGTTGATTCGTATTGCGCACGAAATTGTAGAACGTAATAAAGGTGCAAAAAACGTTGTGCTTTTGGGCATTGCAAGGGGTGGAGTCCCGATTTGCGAGCGCTTAGCTGAAAATATTTTTAAAATAGAAAATGAAAATGTCTCAACAGGTACTATCGATATAAGCTTGCATAGAGATGATAAAAAAATTGCTAATAAGAATGTTAAAGTTTCGGGTAGCAAAATTGATTTTTCTTTACAAGATAAAGACGTTGTGCTTTGCGATGACGTTTTGTTTACGGGTAGAACGGTTAGAGCTGGCATTGAAGCTCTTTTTGAATTTGGTAGACCTAGAAGCATACAACTAGCAGTTTTGATTGACCGTGGGCATAGGGAATTGCCGTTTAAGGCAGATTACGTTGGGAAAAATGTTCCAACTTCTAGAAACGAAGAAGTGCTGGTTAGCTTTGATAACGAACAAGGAAAAAAAGCCGTAATTATTGGCGAATAAAATTAAGGAGATATAAAATGAAAAAAGAAACTAAAGATTTATTAAAAACAATATCTTATTTGGCATTAATAATTTTTGCCTTATTACTAGCTGTAGAACGTATTTTGCCATTGGTTGGAATTTCATTACAAGGTGTATTATTATACGTTCTTGATACTATTAAAAACATATTTATAATTATAGTAATTGGCGTAAATGCATACAGTTTTGTTGAAGGCAAAGCTGATTGGATTAAATGGCTATATTGGATTGCAATAATTGTAATTGTCGTAGCAACAGTTTTAATGTGGATATTATAAAAGGAAATACTTACAGTGGCAAAACCTTTAGTGGCGATAGTAGGCAGACCTAACGTTGGAAAATCAACTTTTTTTAATAAGGTTGTCGGTAAAAAAATTTCAATAGTAGAAAATTTCCCTGGTGTTACTAGGGATAGACTTTATGCTGACGCAGAATGGTGTGGTCAGTACTTTACGCTTGTTGATACGGGAGGCTTAGAACTCAAATCCACTGATGAAATGTGGAGACATATTCAAAAACAAGCAGAAATTGCAATTGAAACTGCAGACGTAATAATCTTATTTACTGATGCTAAAACAGGACTTAACGCTTCTGATGAAGACGTTGCTATGAAATTGCGCAAGTCAGGAAAACCAGTTGTTCTTGCTGTAAATAAGCTGGATAATTACGAGCCAGAGAAACTGTTTGAGTTTTATAATCTAGGTTTGGGTGAGCCATTTGGTATTTCGGCTGAACACGGCACGGGAATTGGCGACCTTTTAGATGAAGTGGTTGGTTTAATCGCTCAATATGACGTTAAAGATGATGATGATTCTATAAAGCTTGCAGTGGTTGGTAAACCAAATGCTGGAAAGTCTAGTTTATGTAATAAATTACTAGGGTTTGATAGGACTATTGTTTCTGACGTAGCTGGTACTACTCGTGATGCAATTGACACTATGTTTATGTATAACGACCAGAAATTTACTCTTATCGATACTGCTGGTATTAGAAAAAAAAGTAGTGTTGAAGAAGACCTAGAGTATTACAGCGTTTTACGCGCTTTAGGTGCGATTAGGCGTGCAGATGTTTGCATTATGATGATTGATGCAAACGAAGGAGTAACTGAACAGGACGTAAAGATTTGTGGTTATATTCATGAACAGGGTAAGCCTTCTGTTATAGTAATGAATAAGTGGGACTTGGTAGAAAAAGATACTAATACCATAAACAAATATAATAATGACTTAAAAGAAGAGCTTAAGTTTATGGATTATATTTTACCAATATATGTATCAGCAAAAACAGGGCTTCGTACAGATAAGATACTTGATTTATCTTTACGCGTTCTTGAAAACTCAAATAGAAGAGTTACTACAGGACAATTAAACGATTTAATTTTAGATTGTGTTAGGGCAAGTGAGCCACCTTCAATGAACGGCAAAAGATTAAGAATAAAGTATGCAACGCAAATTGGCGTGACGCCACCTACGTTTGTGTTGTTTGTAAATGAATCAGCTCTTATGCATTTTTCTTATAAAAGATATCTTGAAAATTGTATTAGGAAAACGTTTGATTTTAGTGGAACACCTATAAAAATTGTAGCGAGAGAAAGTGACGACAATGAGTAACGTATTACTTTTAGTTTTATTTTCATTAGGAAGTTATTTGTTTGGCAATATTAACTGGGCAATAATTATTTCTAAACTTAAAAAAACTGATATAAGAAAAATGGGAAGTGGTAATCCTGGCACGCTGAATATGAGCAGGAATTTAGGGCTAGGAATAGGTTTATTAACGTTTTTTTTAGACGTTATGAAAGGGGCTTTACCCGTTTTACTAGTTTACTTTGTAACAAAAGATAGATATTTTACTGATACGGCCTTTAGAGTTTTTGACTTTGCTATATTTTTATGTGGTCTGTCGGTAGTTCTCGGGCATATATATCCGGCATTTTTTAAGTTTAAGGGTGGTAAAGGTATAGCTTCAACCATAGGCGTATTTCTCGTTTGTTCGTCTGTTTGTGGTTGGGAATGGGCTACTGTCGCTATAATGGCAATAGTTGCTGCAACCGTTTTTATTTATCTTACTGAGTTTGGTGCTATGGGTTCATTTATTGCTATCACACCACCAGCAATTAGTAGTTGTATCAGGCTTTATCTAGAGTATGGTAATATTGATGGGCAACACGTCTTTATTTTTCATATGATAACTAATTTGTTAATTTTTGCAATTTGCTTATTTACGTGGTTTGCGCATAGGCATAATATAAAAAGAATGTTGGCAGGAGAAGAGCACCCCACGTCTATTAAAGAAATGGTAGTTAAAATGAAGGCTAAAAAGGCGGCAAGGCTTGCTGAAGAAAAAAACAAAGCAAATACTGAAAACAAGTAAATTTTTTATTTTTTGCAAATATTTCATAAAGAGAAAAAACCTTTCATATATTATTTTTGTAATGTGTGGGAGGTTTTTTTATGGAAAAATTTGATATTTACAACGATATTACTGCAAGAACTGATGGTGATATATATATTGGCGTAGTTGGCCCTGTGCGTACTGGTAAATCTACGTTTATTACTAAGTTTATGGAAAATTTGGTAGTGCCAAACATCAATAATAAATTACAAAAACAAATTGCAACTGATGAAATGCCACAGTCTGCAGATGGTAAAACTATCATGACAACGCAACCTAAATTTATTCCAGCAAACGGTGTAAAGGTGCAATTTAAGAATAAATCTACTGCTAACGTTAGGTTGGTTGATTGTGTTGGTTATTTAGTAGATGGGGTTGTTGGGCATGAAGAGGATGAGAAGCCACGCCTAGTTAAAACGCCTTGGGATAACAATGAAATTCCTTTTGAAAAAGCAGCTGAAATTGGCACTAAAAAAGTTATTGATGAGTATTCAACAATCGGAATAGTTGTTACTACTGATGGAAGTTTTGGTGAATTGCCAAGGCAAAGTTTTATAAGTGCAGAAGAACGCGTTGTAAGAGAATTAAAAAGCTTGAAAAAACCGTTTATTGTTTTACTTAATAGTAAAAATCCAGAATCTAGTGAAACTATTAAGCTTGCATCAGAATTAGAAGAGATATATAACGTTACAGTTGTAGCTATAAATGCTACCACAATCAATGCTGAAGATATTAGCATGATTATGGAAAAGGTTTTGCTAGAATTTCCAATGTGTGGATTTAACGTAAATCTTCCAAAATGGATGCAAACGCTACCTGCTGACCATAAAATAATTAATGAAATAATTGAAAATATTAAGAGCAGTTCTTTAAATATGTGCAAAATGCGTGATTTTGCTGAAATGTATAACGCATTTAGCAACGATGAAAACTTTAATACTATTGAACTAACTGAGTTAAAGTTGGGCGAAGGAATAACAGAGTATAAAGTAGATGCTAAGGAAGATTTGTATTATAAAGTATTGTCAGATGAATGTGGTGAAACAATAACCGATGATTATGAACTAATATCATATATTAAAGGTTTTGCAGATTCTAAGCGTAAATTTGGTAAAATAAAGCAAGCTTTATATGATGCCGAAGAAAATGGTTATGGAATCGTAATACCAACTATTGAAGAAATGAGTTTAGAAGAACCTGTAGTAGTAAAACAGGGTGGCAGATATGGTGTTAAACTAAAAGCAACAGCGCCAAGCCTTCACATTATGAAAGTTGATGTTTCAACCGAAGTTGCGCCAATAGTTGGTACGGAAAAACAAAGTGAAGACTTGATTAACTACATAATGAATAAGTTTGAAGATAATCCATCTGGTATTTGGGAAACGAATATGTTTGGAAAATCATTATACGACTTAGTTAACGAAGGTTTAGCAGGAAAAATAATGGCGATGCCCAAGGATGCGCAAGGAAAAATGCGAAAAACGGTAACTAGAATAATTAATGAAAGTCGTGGTGGCGTGATTTGTATTCTTTTATAACTAAAAATAGCATTTGTATATTTTTATAACTAAAAAACAGCTTATTAAAGCTGTTTTTTAGTTATTTATTGTGTCTAATGATAATCTTTTCTAAAAGTGCAACCATAGAATACATTAGCGCAGCTAAAATACATAGAACTACGGTAGAGGCCATAACTAAATCAAGCTTAAACACCTGGCCACCATATACAATTAAGTATCCTAATCCTGCTCTAGAAACAAGGTATTCGCCCATAATCGAGCCAATCCAAGCCATACCTACGCTAATTTTTAACATGCTTATTAGTGTGGGAAAACTCCCTGGGACAACTAGCTTAAATAAAATTTGCAGTTTATTTGCGCCCATTGATTTAAGCAATAAAATTTTATTTTTATCGGTTGCTAAAAACCCGTTAAGCATAGTAATGATGGCTACAATTATACCAATTAGTACTGCCATAAATATTATAGCTTTACTGCCACTTCCAAACCAAACTATAACAATAGGTCCTAACGCGATTTTAGGCAAACTGTTTAGCACCACGATATAAGGCTCTAGAACTCGCCTTAGTCGTTCAGACCACCATAGGGTTAGGGCAATAACGTATCCAAGTACAACAGCTATTATAAAGCCTAAAATGGTTTCATATAAGGTTATTCCAATGTGATAGAGCAAATTGTTTTCACGAAAAAGGTTAATTGTAGTATTAAATATTCTAGATGGACTACTAGAAATAAACGGGTCTATAAGTTTTAACGTTGCAAGTAATTCCCAAAGTCCTATAAATAATGCTAAAATTAAAAATCTTAATATCAAAACAATAAACGATTCTCTTTTGATTTTTGTAACGTATAACGCATGTTGGGAGGAAAAGGGTTTATTCGTTTTCATCAGTTTAATTCCCTCCAAATTTTTTCAAACCAAACACTGAAGTCTGCGTTTTCACGTTTGCGTAACGGTGTGTCTCCAATAATGTTGGTCCAATGTATTGATTTTACCTTTGCTGGTCTATTTGTTAGCACTATGATTTTGTCTGACATAGAGATAGCTTCAGATATATCGTGAGTTACTAAAACAGCAGTTTTTTTCTCAGCTTTTATAATTTTGTAAACATCATCACACACGGCTAATCTCGTTTGATAATCAAGTGCAGAAAATGGTTCATCTAAAAGTAAAATTTTGGGCTTTGGTGCAAGCGTTCTAATCAATCCAACACGTTGTCTCATGCCACCAGATAATGCATCGGGGTAATTTTTTTTGAAATCGCCTAAGCCGTATTTTTCCAATAGAGAAAGTGCATATTGTTTGTTTTCATACGTGTTTTTTCGTTTAACTTCTAAGGGTAAAAACACGTTTTTTTCAATAGTTCGCCATGGGAATAAATAATCCTTTTGCAACATATATCCTAAGCTGTCGTTACTAGTAGAAATTGGCTGACCATCTAGCATTATTTTACCTGAGCTAGGTTTAATAAGCCCTGCTATAAGCGATAATATAGTAGTTTTTCCACAGCCAGATGGTCCAATGATTGATACAAATTCTCCTTCGTTAACGTCAAACGACAAACCATTAACAGCAGTTATTTCATCGGTTAATGTTTGATACGTTAGCGAAACGTTTTTTAGTTCTAAAAGTTTTTTCATACGTGTTTCCACCTAAAAAATTTTAACCGAACACTTCCTTTGCAATTGTGTTATCAACTAAATCGCTAAAAGGTGTTCTTTTTGGTAATTCACCTGCATTATCCATAATATCTTGCAGGCGAGTAAAACTTGATTCAGTTGCCTGTAGGTTGGTAGTCCAAGCATTTATGTTCTTATAACTTTTAATAGAAGTTTCAATAGAAGTAATCGTTGTAGAAGGGAACTGTTTTACTATAGCTTCAGCAACTTTCAACTCGGTATTAGCATCAATAAATTCATAAGCTTTTTTAAGTGCTTTCATAAACGATTTGAGCGTTTCTGCATTGTTTTCGATATAACTTTCAAGTGCAATGAAAGAAGTGTAAGGAATATCGCCACCTTGCGCGCCAACGCTTGCAACAACGTGCCATTTACCACTAGCTTGATATTCAGATGCTGTAGGCTCAAAAACCGTGCAATAATCAGCCGTTCCATTTAAGAATGCACTTGTCATTAAATTAAACTGAACATCAAAGTTTAATTCAAAATCTACGCCGTTTTCCATGCCTAATTGGTTAAGTATATACTCAAAAGTCATGGCAGGAACACCACCTCTCCGTCCAGCAAGTATTTCTTTGCCACGCAAGTCAGACCACTCGAAATTTGGTTCTGGATTTCTTGAAACTAAAAATGCACCGTCGCGCTGTGTTAGTTGACCGAAAACCTTTGGCGCATCTGCTTTATCTTGATTATTAATGTATACAACTGTTTCTGGACCCATTAGACCTATGTCTGCCGTTTTAGAAAGTACTGCTGTCATAGACTTATCAGCTCCACCACCGTTAGTAAGGTTAATTTTTAAGCCTTCTTCTTCAAAATATCCGTTTTCAATGGCGAGATATAGTGGGGCATAAAAGACAGAGTGTGTTACTTCGTTAAGTTCAATGGTTTTTAATCCGTCTTGCGATTTGCAAGCGCCAAAAGGTAGGATTAATACCATGCACGCCACTAGTGTGGCTAAAATTTTTTTCATAGCAAAATCTCCGTTTAATTTTTTTTATACTCTATTCTATGAAATTAGCGCTATATTTGACAATGCCCAGCATATATTGTTTGACAACGTGAAAAAATTAAAGTATAATACTTTAGTATTGTAGAAAGGAGAAAACGCTATGGATATGGCAAAAACTTACAATCCCGTAGAATTTGAGAGTGAAATTTATCAAAATTGGGAAAGTAATGGTTATTTTAAGGCAAAGGTAGATTCAAATAAGCTTCCGTTTACCATCGTAATACCCCCACCCAATATTACAGGGCAATTACATATGGGGCACGCTTTAGATGAAACTTTGCAAGATACTTTGATAAGATTTAAGCGCATGCAAGGTTATAGCGCATTGTGGCTTCCTGGTACTGACCACGCTTCGATTGCTACCGAAGTAAAAATAGTAGAGCAAATGGCAAAAGAAGGGCTTACTAAAAACGACGTTGGTAGAGATGGGTTTTTGGAAAGAGCTTGGGCATGGAAAGAAAAATATGGTGGAAGAATTATTGAACAGTTAAAGACCTTAGGTTCGTCTTGTGACTGGTCACGTTTAGCGTTCACAATGGACGAAAAATGTTCTAAGGCCGTAAAAGAAGTTTTTGTTAACCTTTACGAAAAAGGGCTTATTTATCGTGGCGACAGGATTATAAACTGGTGCCCCGATTGTAAAACTGCGCTTTCTGATGCAGAAGTTGAATACGTTGAAGAAGATAGCAACTTGTGGCATATTAAATATCAGATTAAAGGTGAGAACGGATACGTTGTTGTTGCTACTTCTAGACCAGAAACTATGCTTGGCGATACTGCTGTTGCCGTTAACCCAAAAGATAAGCGCTATGCAGGTATGGAAGGCAAAACTCTAATTTTACCCATTGTCAATAAGGAAATTCCTATCGTATACGATGAATACGTTGAATTAGAATTCGGTACTGGCGCAGTTAAGATTACCCCTGCGCACGACCCGAACGACTTTGAAGTTGGTTTAAGACATAACTTAGACGTGGTTAAAGTAATTGCTGACGACGGCACAATGAATGAGTTTGCCGGTAAATACTGTGGCGTTGACGCATTAGAGTGCAGAAGGCTAATTGTTGAAGAATTAAAAGAACTTGGGTTGTTAGAAAAAATAGAGCCACTGCATCACAGCGTAGGGCATTGTTATAGATGTAATCACACGGTGGAGCCTATCGTCTCAAAGCAATGGTTTGTAAAGATGGAGCCACTTGCTAAACCAGCAATTGACGTTGTTCGTAAAAAGAGCGTTAAATTTATTCCGGATAGATTTTCTAAAATTTACTTTAACTGGATGGAAAACGTTAAGGATTGGTGTATTTCTCGTCAACTTTGGTGGGGGCATAGAATTCCTGCATATTATTGTCAAGACTGTGGCGAAATGATGATAAGTAAAGAAGACGTTAAGGTTTGTTCTAAGTGTGGTAGCGCAAATATTAAGCAAGACGAAGACGTTTTAGATACTTGGTTTTCTTCTGCACTTTGGCCGTTTTCAACGCTTGGCTATCCCGAACAAACGGAAGACTTAAATTATTTCTACCCAACAGACGTTTTAGTTACTGGTTACGATATAATTTTCTTCTGGGTAGCAAGAATGATTTTCTCTGGTCTTGAACATATGAAACGCATACCGTTTAAGGACGTGCTTATTCACGGCTTAGTGCGTGACTCTCAAGGCAGAAAGATGAGTAAATCGCTTGGAAATGGTATTGACCCTACGGAAATTATATCTAAATATGGTGCTGATACTTTAAGATTTTCACTTATTAACGGTGTTGCTGCCGGTAGCGATATGAGATTTTCAGATGAGAAAATTGAAGGCGCAAGAAACTTTATGAATAAGATTTGGAACGCTTCGCGTTTTGTTATCCTTAACTGTGAAGATAAAAAGATTTCAGACATAAAAGACTGTAAGCTTTCAATGGCTGATAAGTGGATTATCACTAAGCTTAACAAAATTATTCGTGACGTTACAGTTAATATGGAAAAATATGAAATGGGCGTTGCGCTTGCTAATCTTTACGATTTTGTTTGGAACGATTTCTGCGATTGGTATATTGAGCTTACAAAACCTGTGTTATACGGTGAAGATGAAAAGAAATGCAACGATACTGTAAGCGTATTAGTTTACGTTCTAAAAAATATTCTTAAACTTTTGCATCCGTTCGTGCCATTTATCACTGAAAAAATTTACCAGAGTATCCCTGGTGTAAGCGAGACAATTATGCTTTCAGACTTCCCACGCTACAACTCTAAGCTTAATTATTCAGCGAGTGCAAAGGAAATTGAGCCTGTTAAGGAAATAATTAAAGCTATTAGAAACGTTAAGGCAAAAACAGGTGCTGCTCCTTCTAAAAAGGTTAAGTTGTACGTAAAAACGGAAAATAAAAAGCCCGTTAAGAACGGGGCTGTGTATATTGAAAAGCTTGCAGGTGTTTCTGGCGTAGAATTCATCACAGATAAGTTAGCGCTTTTAGAAAAAGTTGTTTCACAGGTTGTTGACGGGGCAGAATTGTTTATTCCACTAGGCGAACTTGTTGATTTAGCAAAGGAAACTGAAAGACTAACTAAAGAATTAGATAGTATTGAAAGCGAAATTAAGAGAGCTAACGGCAAGCTTTCAAATAATGGTTTCTTAGAAAAAGCGCCTAAGAGCTTGATTGATGCAGAGCGTGCAAAATTAAACAAGTATCTTGATATGAGAGCAAAGTTAGTTGAACAAATTAAGGATTTGAAAAACTAAATATAAACCTTTTTAATTCATCAACGTTATCGTTGAAATGAAAAGTACTAATACCGAACCTTGCGGCTGCCGCAAGGTTCGCTTTAGTATCGTCAATAAATAGGCACTCTTCAGCCTGTAAATTAAATTTTTCTAATATATACGTGTAAATCTCAGCGTTAGGTTTTATCATTTTTATGGGCGCTGAATAAACTATACCATCAAAAAGATCAAGTATTGGAAATTTATATTCACGCTCGATAAAATGTCTTGTCATATTTGATAAAATATATAAATTATAGCCCTTTTGTTTCAATTCTGCAATTAGTTCTCTAATCCCAGGCGTATAAGTCATAAAATATTCCCAATTATTTAAAACGGCGCTAGCGTATGAACGTAAGTGGGGTGGAAGAGATAATAAAACTTCTTGTTCGTATTCAACTAAAGAAATCAAATCTTCATCAAGCTTTTCCCAGTTGGCGAAAAGTTTTTCTTTTAGTAAATCGTATTCTTTACCTTGATAAATACTAGTAAGTAAGAAGTCTCTACTAAACTTAAGTATTACGTTTCCTATATCAAAAATTACGTTTTTAATCATTTCCTTTAATTTCCTTATTATAAAAATATTATATACGGACAATAAGGTAAAGTCAATTATTAAAAAGCAAAAACTCGACTAAAAACAAGCAAGAATTGACAAAAAAATGAACGCCTAATATTGACAATTTTTGGAATATATATTATTATATATACAAACAATATAATAAGGAGACTTATAATGAATTACAAAAATGCCAAATGGCGCAAAGAAATGGAACTTAAACTTGATTACAACAATATGATGGCTGATTATATTGGCGAAAAAGAAGGCTTTTCTGCTGATATTTTTAATAAAAATAAAAAAATTATTGCAAATGCTTTCAACGTTGTTTCTGCTAATCGTGGTACAGGCATGATGGGGTGGACGGAGCTTCCATATAACCAAAAAGAAATCGTTGAAGATATAATTAAAACTGCCAAAGCTATTAAGAAAAAATTTGATAATTTTGTAGTTTTGGGCATAGGTGGTTCTGCTTTAGGTCCTATGGCAGTATTTCAAGCATTGTGCCATTTAAGACATAATGAATTGCCAAAGAGCAAGCGCAAATTCCCTAAGCTGTACGTTGAAGATAACGTAGACCCTGAAAGAATGGTTGCTCTTTTAGACGTTATTGACCTTGATAAGACTGTGTTTAACGTTGTAACCAAGAGTGGCGCAACTAGTGAAACTATGTCGCAATACTTAATCATTATGGATTTATTAAAGAAAAAGTATGGCGATAAGGCAAGCGAGCACATGATTGCAACTACTTCTGCACATAAGGGCAATTTAATAAAGATTGCTAAAAATGAAGGTCTTAAAACATATTATATACCCGATGGTGTTGGTGGAAGATTTTCTGAACTTTGCCCAGTAGGGTTGCTTCCTGCTGCAGTAGTAGGTATTGATATTAAGGCAATGCTTGCAGGTGCTGCGCACATGGATAGAATTTGCAAAAACAAAAACATAAAGAAAAACCCTGCGCTTATCTCAGCGTTGCTTGAGTATTTAGCAATGCAAAAGGGAAAAAACGTTTCGGTTATGATGCCTTACGCAGATAGTTTAAAGTATATTGCAGACTGGTATTGTCAGCTTTGGGGTGAAAGCTTAGGCAAGGCTGTTGATAATGAAGGTAATGAAGTTTTCGTTGGTCAAACGCCTGTTAAAGCTTTAGGTGTAACCGACCAACACTCCCAAGTTCAACTATATAGAGAAGGGCCGTTTGATAAGGTTATTACTATAATTGCAGTTGAAAATTATCGCAAAACTGTTGACATTAGCAATGGTTGTAAAGATATTCCAGACGTATCTTTCCTTTGTGGACATACTATGAACGAGTTGATCACCGCTGAGAGAAAAGCTACGGAATATGCACTAACAACTGCGCATAGACTTAATTATACTATAACTTTGCCTGAAGTAAATGCGTTCACGATTGGTGAGCTTCTATATATGTTTGAAATGGAAACTGCATTTGCTGGGGCTATGCTTAATATTGATACCTTTAATCAACCGGGTGTTGAAGGTGGCAAAAACGCTACCTATGCGCTTTTCGGAAGAAAAGGATATGAAACTACTAAAAAAGAAATGGACGAAGCTCCAAAGAAAAATCCAGAGTATATTTGTTAACAATGATTAAAAACAGCACTTTATCAACAAAAGAGCAGAATTTGCCGTTATATCTTTTTCATCAAGGAACGAATTATAACGCCTATGAATATATGGGTGCGCATTTTGCTTGTGTTGATGGGGTTAACGGTGTAACTTTTCGTACTTGGGCGCCCAATGCAAAGTGCGTATCAGTAGTTGGCGATTTTAATAATTGGGATATAACCTTAAATCCTATGCATAAAGTTTCAAACGGCGTGTTTGAAACTTTTATTGCAGGATTAAAAGAGTATGATTGTTATAAATATGCAGTAACCAATAATGAAACGGTGCTAAAAGCAGACCCTTATGCCTTTCACTCTGAAACACCATCAGCAACAGCATCTAAGATATACAATTTAGATGGGTATGCTTGGCAGGACGGCGTGTATTTAATTGGTAAACAATTTCCGTACTCGCAACCAATGAATGTTTATGAAGTTAATCTTGCTTCATGGAAAAGGAAGAAAAACGGAGACTATTATACTTATAGGGAACTAGCTGTTGAACTCGTTTCTTACGTGGTTAAAGCAGGTTATACGCACGTTGAGTTTATGCCTTTAGCTGAGTATCCCTTTGATGGTTCTTGGGGTTATCAAGTTACAGGTTATTACGCGATAACTTCTCGTTTTGGAACACCTAAAGACTTCATGTATTTAGTAGATAAGTTTCATCAAAATGGAATTGGCGTTATTCTTGACTGGGTGCCAGCACATTTCCCAAAAGATGAACATGGTCTTTTTGAATTTGACGGCACGCCATGTTATGAAAATCAGGGTTGGGATAGAAAGGAAAATAAAACTTGGGGAACAAGGCTGTTTGATTTAGGCAGGAATGAAGTTCAAAGTTTTTTAATTTCTAACGCAAATTTTTTGTTTGAAAAATTTCATATAGACGGCTTAAGGGTAGATGCTGTTGCATCAATGTTGTATCTTGATTACGATAAAAAAGACGGCGAGTGGATACCCAATGAATATGGTAGTAATTTTAATATCCAAGCAATAGAATTTTTCAAAAAACTTAACACTGTAATCTTTGAGCGCTATCCTAAAGCACTTATGATTGCAGAAGAATCCACAG
This sequence comes from Christensenellaceae bacterium, assembly GCA_045654125.1. Taxonomy (GTDB): domain Bacteria; phylum Bacillota; class Clostridia; order Christensenellales; family Borkfalkiaceae; genus UBA1259. Next base: position 32,751 of record JAZOMU010000008.1, on the reverse strand, counting down.
CATTTTCAATGGTAACAAAGCCTGTGAGTGATGGTGGGTTAGGCTTTAATTACAAATGGAATATGGGCTGGATGAACGATACGTTAACGTATGTTCAATGCGACCCTTATTTTAGGTCAGGTTGCCATGATAAATTAACGTTTTCGATGTGTTATGCTTTTAGTGAGAATTTTATATTACCAATTTCTCACGATGAAGTTGTGCACGGTAAAAAATCTTTGCTTGATAAAATGAGTGGCGATATTTATGATAAGTTTGCCACTTTCCGTGCTTATATGGCGTATATGTTTGCTCATCCTGGTAAGAAATTAAACTTTATGGGCAACGAATATGGTCAGTTTAAGGAGTGGGATTATAAAGAAGGGCTTGAGTTTTTTATGCTTAAGTTTGAAATGCACAGAAAGTTAAGAAATTATAATTTTAATTTGAATAAAATATACAAAAACACGCCTGCTCTTTATGAAATTGAAAATTCGTGGCAAGGTTTTAAATGGATTTCGGCTGATGAAAAAGACAACAATCTTTTTGCTTTCAAAAGATATTCAAACGCTGGCGAAGAACTAGTGGCTGTTATCAATTTTTCTGGCAACGATTATATTGATTATCGTTTAGGTTTAGAGAAAGGTGACTACAAAATTATATTAAATACCGATTCAAAGCGTTTTGGTGGTAGAGGTATTATTAGAAAGAACTTATACAAAACTACTAAAAAAACAGCGCATGGTATGAAAAGTTCAATTAAAATAAAAGTACCAAGACTTTCAGCCTTGTATTTTATTAAATTAGATACGAACGTTTAAGGAGAAAATTTTTATATGATAAGGAAGAAAAAATGTGTGGCAATGTTACTTGCTGGTGGACAAGGTAGCAGACTATATGCATTAACTAACAATATTGCAAAGCCTGCCGTTTCATTTGGTGGAAAGTATAGAATTATAGACTTTCCTTTGTCAAACTGCGTAAACTCGGGGATAGACACGGTTGGCGTTTTAACACAGTACCAGCCGTTAATCTTGAATAACTATATCGGCAATGGTAAACCTTGGGACCTAGACCGTGCTTTTGGTGGTGTTCATATTTTACCCCCGTATCAAGGCAAAAACTCTTCCGATTGGTATAAGGGAACAGCTAACGCTATTTATCAAAACTTGCGTTTTATAAAGCAGTATAATCCCGAATACGTTTTAATATTATCGGGAGACCATATCTACAAAATGAACTATTCAATAATGGTTAATTATCACATTTTGAATAATGCTGATTGTACTATTGCTGCAATTAACGTTCCTATAGAAGAAGCATCACGTTTTGGCATACTAAACACTGATGAGAATTCTTGCATATATGAATTTGAAGAAAAGCCCAAAAAACCAAAGTCAACGCTTGCATCTATGGGTATTTACGTTTTCTCGGCAGAAAAATTATATAAATACTTAGAAGAAGACAGCTTTAATCCAGAATCTTCTAACGATTTTGGTAAGGATATACTACCAAAAATGCTTAATTCGGGCGAAAAAATGATGGCTTATGAGTTTAATGGTTATTGGAAAGACGTTGGGACTATAGATTCTCTCTATGAAGCTAATATGGACTTGCTTGGAGACAATCCCAAATTTGACGTTACTGATAATGCTTGGAAAATTCAATCAAGAAGCCCATTAGCACCACCACACTTTGTAGGCGATGAGGCTAAAACGGATAACAGCATAATTATGTCTGGCTGTGAAATCTTTGGTACGATTGAAAATTCAATCTTATCTAGTGACGTAACAGTTAAAAAAGGTGCTGTAGTTAAAAATAGTATAATTATGTCAGACGCTGTTATTGGCGAAAATGCCGTTGTGGAATATTCAATCATAGACGAAGGTACTGTAATCGGCAACAATGCAGTAGTTGGTGAAGAAAAACAAACTGGCAAAGGTATAGCCGTTTTAAGTCGTATGATAAATATCGGCGAAGGTGTAAATATTGAAGGTGGGGCAATAATTGATAAAGACGTACTAAAGGAGAAAAACGTATGAGAGCAGTTGGAATAATTTTTTCAAATATTCACGATAATAACGTGCCGGAATTAGCACGTATTAGAACGCTTGGCTCTATTCCTTTTGGTGGAAGATATAGACTAATTGACTTTCCGTTATCCAATATGGTTAATTCGGGTATAGACACGGTAGGTATTATAACAAAAAACAACTATCAATCTTTAATGGACCACGTTGGAAGTGGTAAAGATTGGGATTTGGCAAGAAAAGATGGTGGTGTTATAATATTGCCACCCTTTGGCGATGTTGATAGTAGCCGTTTATACACTACTAGATTAGAGGCGTTAAAAGGCATAACTAGCTTTTTATTTAGGGCCGACGAAGAATACGTTGTTATGACTGATTGTGATGCTGTTAGTAGAATAAATTACAACGAAGTATTAGAATATCATATTCGCAATCACGCAGATATAACGTTAGTATATAAGAACTTAAAAGTTGCAGATTATGGTGAAGAAAATGCTACTACTTTTGATATAGTTGATGGAAGAATAGTTAAGGTTAACTACAAAGCTGATTTTGATAAGGAAACGGCAAACGTTTTTACTCACGTTTTTGTTATGAAAAAGAGTTTGCTACAAAATATCGTTATGGATAGTATTTCACAAAATAAGCGTCATTTTATGGCAGACGTAATTGCAGGAAACCTTAATAGTATGAAGATTATGGGTTACGAGCATAAAGGGTTTTATGCAGGTATAACTTCATTACAAGCTTACTATGAGAGCAATATGAATATGCTAAATGCTGAAGTTAGGCACGAAGTTTTTGGGGATAGAAGTGTGTTTACAAAAATTCGTGATTCTGCGCCAACAAAGTATGGGAAAAGCGCAATTGTTAAAAATTCTATGATAGCAGATGGTTGTATAATTGAAGGCGAAGTAGAAAACAGTATCCTATTCCGTAACGTAAAAGTTGCACGTGGCGCCGTTGTTAAGAATAGTATTGTTATGCAAAATACAGTTCTTGGTGAAAATAGCACGTTAAATTGCATCATTACTGATAAAAACGTTGTTATAAGAGATAAAAAGACGCTTTCCGGTAGCGAAAATCATCCCTTCTATATCGGCAAAGGTATTATGATTTAAGGAGATATAATGGAAAAAGCTACAGTAAAATCAGCGACTACTAAAGCTAAAAATTCTAGTTCAAAAACTGTTGAAAAAAACCGTTCGATTGGAAAGTTACCTAAAATAACGATTACCAGTAAAAAGAAAATTTTATTCGTTGGCTCAGAAGCTGCGCCTTTTATCGCAACGGGTGGACTTGCAGACGTTTTAGGTTCATTGCCTAAGGCACTTGCAAAAAATAAAAATCTAGATGTAAGCGTAATTTTACCACTATATAGCAATATTGCAGATGAGTTTAGGTCAAATTTTAAGTTTGAAATGAATTTTAACGTTTCGGTATCTTGGCGTTTGCAATATGCAGGAGTGTTTAGTTATAAATATCAAGGTGTAAAGTTTTATTTTATAGATAACGAATATTACTTTAAGAGAGAAGGTAATATTTACGGATTCTATGATGATGGGGAAAGGTTTGCTTTTTTCTCAAGAGCAGTAATTGATGCTATTGTTAGGCTTAATATCTATCCTGATATTTTACACTGTAATGATTGGCAAACGGCAAGCTCTATAATCTACCTTAAAGGTATGTACTATAATCACGCAGAATTATCAAAGATTAAAACTGTATTTACTATTCATAATATTGAATATCAGGGTATTTTTGGTATGGATACTTTTGGAGATTTATTTGGATATCCTGAATCTATTAAAAATTTCGTTGAGTTTAACGGTAATGTTAACTTAATGAAAGGTGCAATAGAAATGTCTGACATAGTTTCAACTGTAAGCCCAACCTATGCTGAAGAAATAAAAACGCCTTTCTTTGCTCACGGGTTAGATGAAATTATAAATAGAAATGCAAATAAACTTTCAGGTATTCTTAACGGTATAGACGTTGAATATTATAATCCAGAAACGGATAAATATATTTTTAAAAACTACACGTCAGAAAACGTAGATGGTAAAAAAACGTGTAAAGCAGAACTGCAAAAAATGTTAGGCTTACCAGTAAGAGACGACGTGCCTATTATTGCCATTATTTCAAGGCTCGTTTCTCATAAAGGTTTAGACCTTGTGCGTGGTGTGATTGATAGCTTGTTGGCTCAAGACGTTCAAGTTGTTATACTTGGAAAAGGCGAAATTTCTTATGAAAACTTTTTTACGCACACAGCAAACTGTTACAAGGGTAAGTGCGTAACAATAATTGCGTATAATCAAGATTTATCTAGAAAAATTTATTCTGGCGCAGATATATTCTTAATGCCATCAAAAATGGAACCATGTGGGCTCTCGCAAATGATTGCTAGTCGTTACGGTACAGTTCCAATCGTGCGTGAAACTGGTGGGTTAAACGACAGTATTAAGGCTTATACAGGCGTTAAGGGCAATGGGTTTACTTTCCATGACTATAACGCGCACGATATGCTTTACGTTATAAACGAAGCAATTAGAACTTTTAAGGATAAAGAAACGTGGTGCGACTTACAAACTCGCGTTATGACCACTGATTTTTCGTGGAAAAACCAAGCTAAAGAATACGAAAAACTTTACGATAAATAATATTGACTAGGAGAATAATTATATGACAGAAAAAGATGCAGGCTTGTTGATTAAGAGTAAGCTGTCTAAATATTTTGGCGTTACACCACTAGAAGCCACAAAAGAACAAATTTATAAAGCAGTGGTAATGTGCGTAAGAGATATACTTTTGGAAAAGCGCAGTGCTTTTAATAAAAAATATCGCACACAAGGTGGTAAAAGGGTATATTATCTATGCATGGAATTTTTGCTAGGGCAATCGCTAAAAAACAACACTTACAACCTAAATATAAGCGATTCGTTTGATAGTGCGTTAAAGAAAGATTTTAAGTGTTCATTAAGCGATTTGTTTGATATGGAACCTGATGCTGGGCTTGGCAACGGTGGTCTTGGGAGACTTGCGGCTTGCTTTATGGATGCACTTGCTAGCCAAGATTATCCAGCAATGGGGTATTCAATCAGGTACGAATACGGTTTATTTAAACAAAAAATTGTTGACGGTTGGCAAACTGAGTTGCCTGATATTTGGTTACCAGGGGGCGAAGTTTGGCTTACCCAAAGGCATGATAAAACTTTTAAGGTTAAGTTTGATGGGCATATTGAAGAATACTGGACGGAAAATGGCTTAAAGGTTGCTCACTATGATGCAAAAGAAGTTGAAGCTGTTGCCTACGATATGATGATTTCGGGTAAAGATAGTGAAGCTGTTTCTGTTTTAAGGCTATGGAAGGCTCAAAATATCCGTGATTTTGATATGAAAACCTTTTCGCAAGGCGATTATATGCGCAGTATGCAAGAAGATAACGAGGCAGACCTTATTTCAAAAGTTTTATATCCATCAGATAATCATTTTGAAGGGAAGTCTTTAAGATTAAAACAGCAATACTTATTAGTTTCTGCTGCATTACAAGATATCGTAAGCGACCACGTTAAACGCTATGGCTCGCTTGAACTACTGCCCGAAAAAGCTGCAATTCATATCAATGACACGCACCCGGCATTATGTATTCCCGAGCTTATGAGAATACTTATGGACGAATACGGCAAATCTTGGGAAAATGCATGGAGCATAGTAACTCGCACGGTTGCGTATACAAACCACACCGTTATGAGTGAAGCGCTTGAAAAGTGGAGTGAAGATTTAATTGCTAGAAGATTGCCTAGAATTTATATGATTTTAAAGGAAATCAATGAACGTTTCTGTGCTGAAATGTGGGATAAATTCCCAGGCGATTGGGACAAGATTGACAGGATGAGCATATTTTCTCATAGTCAAATTAAAATGGCAAATCTTTGTGTTGTTGCATCGCATACAGTAAATGGCGTTTCTGCATTGCATAGTGATATAATCAAAGATAGTATATTCAAAGATTTTAACGACGTGTATCCACATAAATTTACAAACGTTACAAACGGTATTGCGCATAGAAGATGGCTTTGCCAATCTAATCCAGAACTTTGTAGCCTACTAAATGATTGTATTGGCGATGGATACGTTAATGATGCAAGTAAATTGATTGATTTTAAGAAGTTTGAAAACGATAAAGTAGTTTTAAATAAACTTAACGAAATCAAAAAAATTAAGAAAGCGCAGTTTTGTGACTTTGCAAAAAGAACGCAGGGCTACGTAATAAATCCTGATTCGCTGTTTGACGTTCAAGCAAAGCGTTTGCACGAATATAAGCGTCAGCTTTTGAACGCATTATATATTATTTCGCTTTATAACGACTTAAAGGAAAACCCGGACCTGGATATCACGCCAAAAACGTTTATTTTTGGTGCAAAAGCAGCGCCTGGCTACTATTTTGCAAAGCAAATTATTAAGCTTATTTGTTGTTTAAGCGAGGATATTAGAAAAAATCCAAAGATAAACCAAAAGCTTAACGTTGTCTATATGGAAGATTATTGTGTTTCAATGGCAGAAAAGCTTATGCCAGCTACTGAAATAAGCGAGCAAATTTCTCAAGCAGGCAAAGAGGCAAGTGGTACTGGTAATATGAAATTTATGATTAACGGTGCGCTTACTATTGGTACGCTAGACGGTGCAAACGTTGAAATGCAAGAAGCTTGTGGGAAAGACAATATATTTATTTTTGGCTTAACTACTGAAGAAGTGAATAGGCTATGGGCACAAGGTTATAATTCTTCTGTTTATTATTCAAACAATAAGAAGCTTGAAAAGGTTATAAATGCCTTAAATAAAGGCTTTAACGGACAAACCTTTGGCGAAATAGCGCAATATTTGTTAACGGGAAGTCCTATTGCAGACCCATATATGTGTCTTGCTGACTTTGGTTCTTTCTGCGATATTCACACTAAAGCCGATGAGATATATTCTAGCAAACTTGATTGGGCGAAAAAGAGTTTAAATAATATTGCAACGGCAGGCATATTTGCAAGTGATAGAAGTATTAGGGAATACGCTGATAGAATTTGGGAACTTAAAAGGATAAAATAGTATGGTATTTTATAATCCACTTGACAGTTATTATAAAAGTCAGGTGGGCGCTGTAAGAGAAAATCGAGTGATAACGTTCAGAGTTAAAGGCAGTTTTAACTCTGTCGTTTTCGTTTACGCTAAAGATGGCGATAATCAGCAAAATTACCTTGAATTAACAAAAAAAGAAGATTGTTTTGAGTGTTCGTTATCGTTTAAGCGTGGGCTGTATTTTTACTATTTTCAAATTGATAATCAAAACAAATATATTAGTTTATCCACTAATTATAACGGTGAGCTTGTGGATAAAATAAATCATTTTCAGCTAACCGTTTATGATAAAAATTATAGAGTGCCAGAATGGATTAAAGGTGGTATAATTTATCAGATTTTTCCTGATAGATTTAATATTGGCTATCCAAAAAAACAAATTGAATATGGGAAAATTTTGCATAGCGATTTAGAAGATGTGCCTAATTTTCTTCCAGATCAATATGGAGAAGTTCTTAACAACGATTTCTTTGGTGGGAATTTGCAAGGCATAGTGGAAAAGCTAGATTATTTAGCTAGTCTTGGTGTTACAGTAATATACTTAAACCCGATATTTAAAGCATATTCTAACCATAGATATGATACGGGCGACTACATGCAAATTGACCCGTTGCTTGGGGATATTAAGGATTTTATAAACTTAGTTCAATCGGCAAAAGAAAAGGGTATTAAAATCGTTTTAGATGGCGTTTTTAATCACACGGGCGCTGATAGTTTATACTTTAACAAGTTTGGTAATTACGATAGCATTGGCGCTTATCAAAGCAAAAATTCCAAATATTACAATTGGTATACTTTTAATGATTTTCCAAATCAATATGAAGCCTGGTGGGGTATTAAAACCTTGCCTGCTATAAATGAAAGTGATAATAATTTTATTGAATTTGTTACGGGCGAAAACGGCGTTTTAAGCCATTATACACGGCTAGGCATAGCAGGTTGGAGACTTGACGTTGTTGATGAATTACCTGGTTTTTTTGTTAAAAAAATTCGCTCTGCTGTTAAGAAAGTAGATAAAGATGCGATAATAATTGGCGAAGTGTGGGAAGATGCATCAAATAAAATTTCTTATGGTGTTAGGCGCGAGTATTTTCAGGGCTATGAATTAGATTCGGTAATGAATTATCCACTTAAGAACGCAATTATAGAATTTGTTAATACTAATAATATCAAAAAGTTAATATATACTATTAAAGAGCAAATTGACCATTATCCAAATATAGTTTTACACTCGCTTATGAATATTATATCAACACATGATACGTTTAGGCTTTTATCTGCACTAAGTGATTTTGATATAAAAGACAAAACAAAAACTGAACTATCGAGTGTAAGAATTTCAAACGGAGAATTTTCTAAAGTATTACTTAAGGTAAAAACTGCAACATTATTGCAGTATACTTTACCGGGTGTTCCATCAATCTACTATGGCGAAGAAGCAGGTATGGAAGGTTATATGGACCCATTAAACAGGCGATTTTTTCCTTGGGGTAATGAAAATAATGATATACTTAGTTGGTATAAGGTTTTAGGTGGCTTGCGTAGTAATTATTCAGTTTTTTCAGACGGGGAATTTAATGAAATATATTCTAGCAACGGAACTCTTATTTTTATGCGTGCAAACAACGAACAAGAAGTATTAGTGGCCATCAATTTAAGCGATAAGCAGTATCAGTTAGATTTTGATGGCGAACTGTTTGATTTGTTATCAAATAAACCATATAAGGACCAATTTAGTTTGGATTGTAATACGTTGGCTGTTTTGGTAAATTTATTTTAATAAAATTTACTGTTAATTTAAAATTTACGTGTTATTGCTTGATTATTTTTTAAAAATATATTACAATATATATACTAATAAAAAAGAAATGGAGGGTATGTTTAATGGCTTTAGCTGATAAGATTAAAGAACTTATTGCAAAACAGTTAAATAAACCGATTGATGAGGTTACTGAAGAAAAAGAGGTTGTTAAAGACCTTGGTGCAGATTCACTAGACGTTGTTGAAATGCTTATGAGTCTTGAAGAGGAATTTGATATAACTGTTCCTGAAGAAGATGCAGTTAATATTAAAACTGTTGGCGACATTATTAAATTGATTGAAGCAAAAAAGTAATTTTTGAAAGGCACTTATTAAGTGCTTTTTTTTACAAAAAACACAGCCTAAAAAAGGCTGTGTTTTCTTTTGTTAAACTATATATTAAATTTTACTAAACAACCCTTTAAGTAGCAGTGCAAGGGGAATGTCAAACAAGGTAATTCCTAAAATTATTAACAAGTGATGCCAATAGGTTGATATTGGTATAAATGCATTAAATCCTAAGAAGGAAAATCCTGCAAATATAGAAAATAGTACTATGCTGATAATAATTACTGCACTAGCAATAAATAAAATTGCTCTATACTTTGTAAAAGGACGGCAAACAAATAGTAGATTTATTAGCCCTGATAAGAAAATTGTGTACACTTGCATTGTTGTGTAAACGCTATCGTCAAAAACCCCGAGCGTTTTCTTGATTATTTCTATTATAACAACGCTTAAAACCATAAGCAAAGCACCGGGTAAAGATTTTTTAATTACATAACTAATAAATTTGCCTGTAATTTGGTCTTTATTTGGTTGCAGTGATAGGGCAAAAGCTGGTAATCCGATAACGAATACTTCTAAAATTATCATTTGTGATGCTACAAACGGGTAGGTTTCCATATAAGGTAAGCAAAGTGTGATTATACCCATTAGCATTGTAAATAACGTTTTCATTAAAAACAATGATGCTGAACACTGTACGTTATTTATAACTCGGCGACCTTCGTAAACAACGCTTGGCATTGAGTTAAAGTTGTTGTCAAGCAAAACCAAGTGTGAAACGTTTCTAGCAGAATCACTACCGGTTGCAACAGATATTGCACAGTCTGCTTCTTTTAGAGCTAAAATATCGTTAACACCGTCGCCAGTCATTGCTGTTACGTGCCCAGCTTTCTTTAATGCTTTTATTAAAATTGCTTTTTGTTCTGGAGATACACGTCCAAAAACCGTATATTCGGTGGCAACACTAAACACTTCGTCATCACTCATTCCTTCAAGGCTTATGTATTTATCTGCGTTTTCAATGCCAACTCGTTTTGAAACTTCTGAAACAGTAATTGGATTATCGCCGGAAATCACTTTAACTGCAACGCCGTTTTCCTTAAACCATTTAATAGTTTCTACAGCATCGGGCCTAACGTTATCTGTAATAATTATTAGTGCGATAGGGGTAAAGTCGTTTGAAATATAATCCTCTTTTAATTCTGTTTTGCTATTGGCTAAAACCAAAACTCGCAATCCTTTTGAAGCGTACGTGTTGATTTGCTCTTTAATCTTATTATATTGCTCTTTATCTAAAACAAACTCTGGTGCGCCAAATGCGTAAGTTCCAATATCTTGAAAGGTTACAGCCGAAAGTTTTCTCGCAGAATTAAAAGGTAAAGTAAAAGTTGGTTCAAAGCTGATAGAGTTGCCAAAATAGTTTTTTAACGCCAAAGCTGTTTGGTTGTTGTCATTAAGCGCGCCCAACATAGAGCTAACAATATCGTTCATGTCAATATTGCTATCGCTTAAGGGAATAACGCTATCAACAGTCATTTTCCCATCAGTTATCGTTCCTGTTTTATCAAAACATAAAACGTCAACTCTAGCAAGCATTTCAAGAGAATATAAGTCTTGAACTAAAGTTTTGTGCCTTGCAAGTTTAATTATTCCAACGGCAAGTGCTACACTTGTTAGTAAGAACATTCCAGCAGGAATCATGCCAATTACAACGGTGGCAGCGCCTAAAACAGCGCTGGGAAGGTCTGTTTTAACAACTAACGTTGATTTAATCATAAAAGCAGTTGCAAGTGGAACGATTATAAAGCCGATGATTTTGATTATAAGCTTTAGAGAATTCATTATCTCCGAATTAGGCTTTTTATATTGTTTGGCTTTAGCTGATAAAGTTTCAACGTAATTTTCAGCACCTACGTGTTCGGCTTGTGCAGTGCAGTTTCCTGATACAACAAAGCTACCAGCAAGAATTGAGTCGCCAACTTTCTTTTTAACTGGTACGGATTCACCTGTCAGTAAAGATTCGTTAACTTCAATTTCGCCAACTAGTATCTTGCAGTCGGTAGGAATTTGATTTCCTGTTTCAAGCAATATAACTTCATCAAGAACAATTTCGCTGGGGAAGATTTCTATTATTTTTCCGTCTCTAATAGCTTTAACGTTCTTGCTTGTTATTATCGTTAGCTTATCAATGCATTTTTTTGCTCTAATTTCCTGAACTATACCTATGGTAATATTTGCAACGTAAAAGAACACAAAGAAAAATTGTGAAAGACTTGCTCCCGTTAATAAAAGCGCAACAAAACAAATAAGACCAAGCAAGTTAAAAAAAGTACATATATTATTAGTCAATATATTTATGTACGATTTAGAGGTTTTGGGCTTTGTGTTGTTTACTACGCCATTAGCTAGGCGTTCATTAATTTGAGCTAAACTAAGTCCCGCATTTGGTGCGGGACTGTAGCGTGTTGTATTAGTAATTTCAATAGTTTTTTTCATTTTGACCTGCAAAATTATTAAATAATAATGTTAATAAGGCGTTTGGGTATTATTATGAGTTTTTTAATGGTTTTACCTTCTAATTCAGCTGAAATCTTTTCATCTGCAAAAAGAATTTCTTTAATAGTTTCTTCATCAGCAGAAGTTGGAATCATTAACTTAGTTTTTATCTTGCTGTTTATTTGAACAGCAACTTCTACTTCGTCAAGCACTAAGGCTTTTTCATCGCATTCAGGATACTTGCTGTAGAAAATAGAACTCTTATTTCCAAGCATTTCCCAAATTTCTTCACAGAAATGTGGGGTAAACGGTGCTAATAACTGAATTAAGGTTTTAAAACAATTCTTAAATACTGCAGAATTTTTCTCTTCAAAGATATCGTACTTGCTTAAAGCATTTAGTAGTTCCATAAGTCTTGCAACTGCAGTGTTAAAAGAAAAGGCTTCCATATCTCTATCAATAGCTTTAATTGCAAAGTTTGTTGCATATAATAAATCTTTCTCGTTTTTGCCGATAACAGCGTTTTTGTTATTCGCCATCGCGCAAATTCTAGTAGATAGTCTTTCAATTCTATCTAAAAATTTAGTTATAGCTTTAATGCCATCTTCGTTCCAAGGGCCACCTTCGGTGTAAGAGAAACCAAACATTAGATATAATCTCAAAACGTCAGAGCCGAATTCCTGAACATATGGGTCAGGCGCAATAACGTTGCCTTTAGATTTGCTCATTTTTTGGCTATCAGGTCCTAAAATTATACCTTGATGAACAAGCGACTTGAACGGTTCGTCAAATGTAAGGTAACCCATATCTCTTAAAGCTTTAGTGATAAATCTTGCATATAGTAAGTGCATGCAAGCGTGTTCAGCGCCACCAACGTATTTGTCAACGGGCAGCATTTTATTGATTATTTCAGGGTTAAATGGCTCTTTAGAGTTGTTTGCATCAGGATATCTTAAATAATACCAGCTTGAGCAAACAAAGGTATCTAGCGTATCAGGGTCTCTATGCGCTGGTGCGCCACACTTGGGGCAGGTAACGTTCATAAATCCTTCGTGCTTTGATAATGGGGATTCACCGTCTGGGGCAAACTCTACGTCATAAGGCAACTTAACTGGTAAATCGCTGTAAGGAACGGGTACTACACCACATTTATCGCAATGGATAACGGGGATAGGTGCGCCCCAATAGCGCTGTCTAGATACAAGCCAGTCTCTTAATCTATAATTAGTTTTGTGTTCTGCTTTTCCTTCGCAAACTAGCTTGTTAATGATTGCTTTTCTAGCTTCTTCACTGGTTAAACCGTCAAAACCAGGGCTATTCATAACAATGCCATCGGCAGTAAAGGGTAAATCGTCGTTTCCAGTTTCGCCTTTAACAACTCTAACGATAGGTAAGTCGTGTTTTTGTGCAAAAACATAGTCTCTATCATCGTGAGAAGGAACGCCCATTACAGCGCCCGTGCCATACGAATATAAAACGTAATCAGCAACGTAAATTGGTACGATTTTGCCGTTGATGGGGTTAATCGCATTATGTCCGATATAAACACCAGTTTTTTCACGATTAGTTGAAAGTCTATCGATTTCATTTTGTTTAGAAGTTTCAAAAACATAATCTTCAACAGCTTTCTTTTGTGATTTTGAAGTAAGTTTTTCTACCAACGGGTGTTCAGGGGCAAGCACAACGTATGATACGCCAAATAGTGTATCAGCTCGAGTGGTGAATACCTTAAACTTATCGCCACTTTCGGCTGTAAATTCGATTTCTCCACCAGAAGATTTGCCAATCCAGTTTTTCTGCATTAGCTTTGTTTTTTCCGGCCAATCTAGTCCGTTTAAGCCTTGTAAAAGCTCTTCAGCATAGTTTGTTATTTTGAAGAACCATTGTGTTAAATTCTTTTTAATTACAATAGAGCCACAGCGCTCGCATTCACCGTCAACAACTTGTTCGTTTGCCAAAACGGTTTTACAGTCAGGACACCAGTTAACAGGTGCTTCTTTTCTATAAGCAAGTCCGTTTTCATATAACTTTAAGAATAGCCATTGTGTCCACTTGTAATAATCTTCGCTACAAGTAATTACTTCAGCATTCCAATCGAACATTGCGCCCATTTCACGCAACGTTTGTTCCATATTTTCTATATTTTTATTAGTTGAATCTTGTGGGTGAATACCTGTTTTAATTGCGTAGTTTTCAGCTGGCAGACCGAATGCGTCAAAACCCATAGGCTGAAAAACTTCATAGCCTTTCATCTTTTTATAGCGAACAAAACTATCGGTTGGGCCGTAGTTATACCAGTGCCCTAAATGAAGCTTTGCGCCAGATGGATATGAAAACATTTCCAAACAATAATATTTCTTGTCGGAATTCTTGTGATTAAAATAACCAATTTTTTCTTTTTCCCAAATGTTTTGCCATTTCTTTTCTACTTGCTTGATGTCCATAAAAACTTTTAGCGTCCTCCAAAAGTACGTATTATTTATTACATAAATAAAATTAAACAAAATAATTATATACTAATTCTTTTGATTAGTCAAGAATAATTTCTTAATCAGACAAGTAAAAATTTATTTTTTTAACAGTAAAATATGCTGATTTGCATTTACAAAAAGTAAAAAAAATGATATACTTAATAAAACGCTAAAATAAGGATTTTAAAATGATAAGCAATAAAAAACCATACCTTGACATATCTAGTGTTTTTGATTTCTTTTCTTTGCTATACGGCGAGACTACTCAAGAACAAAAAGATAGATATACTTCACTGTTTGAACGTTTCAAAAAACGCTTTAACTGTAATTGCGCTTACGTGGCATCTTCAAGTGGTAGAGTAGAGTTGTGTGGTAATCATACCGACCATAATGGTGGAAAGGTTGTTTCTTGTGCAATAAGTCTAGATACCGTTGCCATGTTTATGCCAAACGATGCTGGCGTTATTAAAATCGTTAGCGATGGTTACGATGACATAATAATAGACGTAAATGGTAGCGAATCGGAAAAGAAAGGCACTTCAGCATCGCTTGTTAGGGGCGTTTTAGTTGCGTTAAAGAAAAACGGATATAATGTTGGTGGGTTTGAAGCTTGCATAACTAGTAACGTTTTAGGTGGTGCAGGGATTTCTAGTTCTGCATCTTTTGAAGTTTTAATTGTTGAAATATTAAATTTTTTGTACAATAACAGTGAAATTAGTAATGAAAACAAAGCAATTTTTGCACAATTTGCTGAAAACGTGTATTTTGGAAAGCCGTGTGGTTTGCTAGATCAAACGGCAATTGCTTTTGGTGGGTTAAAAAAATTAGATTTTTCAGAAGTTAATAAAATAGGCGTTACGAATGTTAATAATGATTTAAAAGATTACACGCTTATACTTATCAATACTGGTGGAAGCCATGCTGATTTAACTGATGAATACGCTTCAATCCCAAAAGAAATGTTTTCTGTTGCAAAAGCAATGGGTAAAAATAGACTTATTGATATAAGCGAAAGCAATTTTTATTCCAATTTGACTAATCTTAAAAACGTTGTTAGTGACCGTGCGATAACTCGCGCTATCCATTTTTATGAAGAAAATAAAAGGGTGGACTTACTAGTTGATGCGCTAAAAAATTGTGATTATGATTTATTTTTACAATGCATTAGAGACTCTGGCATTAGTTCTCTTTGGAAATTGCAAAACTGTTACGTTTCAGGTTCAAGCGAACAACCTATTCCTAAATCGCTAGCAATAGCAGGTAATTATCTGTTCGGTGGTGCGAATAGGGTGCATGGTGGTGGCTTTGCTGGTACTATATTAAACATAGTAAAAAACGATTGTAAAGATACCTTTATTGCTGAAATGAAAAAGCATTTTGATAATAATGCAATTATTCCGTTAAAGGTTAGGTCGCTAGGTGTAATAGTTTTATAAATCCTAACGAAATTAACATATATTATGTCACGCATATATTAAATAAAACTAAAATTGGAGAGTGAATTTATGGATAAAGTAATTCCCGTAGTTGTAATCAAAGACTTAAACGATACTATCCCTACACTAAAGGCATTGAGAGATGGTGGAGTCAATTGTGCTGAAATTACCTTTAGAACTGCTTGCGCTGCTGAAGCGATTAAGCTAGGCGTGGAAACCTTCCCTGATATGAATATCGGTGCAGGCACGGTTGTAAATGCTGAACAGGCAAAAAAAGCGATTGATAGTGGCGCTAAATTTATAGTTTCACCTGGTTTATCGGTTGAAGTTGCTGAATACACTAATAAAATCGGTGTCGATTATTTCCCTGGTTGTGTTACCCCAACTGAAATTATGCAAGCCATTGCATTAGGTATTAACATTGTTAAGTTTTTCCCTGCAAACGTATATGGTGGGTTAAAGGCGTTAAAAGCTCTTTCAGCACCGTTCCCACAAATCAAGTTTATTCCTACCGGTGGAGTTGATTTAACCAACCTTGCAGAGTTTTTGGAATTTGATAAGGTATACGCTGTTGGTGGTAGCTTTATGATGAAAGGCGATATTGTAGAAAATTGTAAAAAAATTAACGAAATCGTTAGTAAATAATTATTTTATGTGTTAAACTATAAATTAACATATATAAGATTACTCGGAGGATTATATGAAAAAAGTTGTTACTTTTGGTGAACTTATGTTAAGGCTCGCTCCTGAAGGATATTTAAGATTTGTTCAGAGCGAAAAATTCCAAGCTACCTATGGTGGCGCAGAAGCAAACGTTGCAGTATCACTCGCTAGTTATGGTGTTGACGCTGCGTTTGTTACCAAGCTACCTGAACACGAAATTGGTCAAGCAGTTGTAAATTCTTTAAGAAGATACGGCGTTGATACATCGAAAATTGTTCGTGGTGGCGAAAGAGTGGGTGTTTATTACTGTGAAAAAGGCGCAAGTCAAAGACCAAGTAAAGTTATCTATGACCGTGCTTATAGCGCAATTGCTATGGCTTCAGAATCTGATTTTGATTGGGACAAGATATTTGATGGTGTTGAATGGTTCCACTTTACCGGTATTACACCAGCGCTTTCAGACGGTATGGCTAAAATTACTCTTGAAGCATTGAAAAAAGCAAAGAGTAAGAATATTACCGTTTCTTGTGACCTAAATTTCCGTAAAAAATTGTGGAGCAAAGAAAAAGCAGGCAGTGTAATGGGTGAGCTTTGTAAATACGTAGATTACTGTATTGCAAACGAAGAAGATGCGAAAGACGTTTTTGGTATTGAAGCTGAAAATACTGATATTTACAGTGGTAAGCTTGATAGAAACGGATATATTTCCGTTGCAAAGCAATTAACCGATAGGTTTGGATTTAAGGGCGTTGCTATTACACTTAGAGAGAGTATTTCTGCTAACGATAACAACTGGTCTGGCATGCTTTATACTGATGGTCAGGCATATTTCTCTAAAAAATATGCAATTCATATCGTAGATAGAGTAGGTGGTGGCGATTCATTTGGTGGTGGCTTAATTTACTCTTTAATTAACGGCTACGATTCGCAAAAAGCTATTGAATTTGCTATTGCCGCAAGTTGCTTAAAGCACAGTATCGAAGGTGATTATAACGTTGTAAGTTTAAAAGAAGTTGAAACACTTGCTGGTGGCGATGCTAGTGGTAGAGTTCAAAGATAAATAGAAAAACAAAACATTAAAAAGACAAGGTTTTACCTTGTCTTTTTGTAATTTAATGGGGAAAGCCCAACTTCTTTTTTGAATATCAATCCAAAGTAATTTGCAGAAGAAAAACCACACTCTATAGAGATTTCTTCAATGGATTTGTCTGTTGCGCGAAGTAGTGATTTTGCCTTGTTTAATCTTGCCCTTAAAACGTATTCCATTATAGAGCAGTTCATTACGTCCTTAAATTTTTTACACAGCGAAACTTTAGATAGAAAGAATTTATCACAAAGCATTTTTAACGTAATTTGCTTGTTGTAATGTGTGTTGATAAAATAAATAATTTTAAGAACTTCAGGCGTTGAATTTTTAATATTATCAGCAGTAACAACTTTTGAAATTGGGGCAGAGTTTTCTATGGATAAAAACAAAATTATGGTTTTTAATATAGACAGTAAATATTCGTTTTTGTTTTTTACGTTCATGTATTGAACATTAGCACCTTCAATCAATAATTCTTTAATTAAATTACTGTATTTCCCAGTAAGCCTAATGGCCGTTTTTGAAGCAATTTTATTTAGTGTATCAATTTGGTCTTGGCTTAATAAGGAAGTGGAAACGTTAACGTTAATGCGAACGTAGGGCCCACCTTCTGTTTTGTGCAGAGAAAAGGGTGGAACAACAATGAAAGTGCCTTTGTCAACAACAAGCATTTTGTCGTTCATGAAAAAATGCCTAGAACCATCAAGTAGAAAATAAAGTTCAAAATGTTCATGGCTGTGTGGCTCGTTCATTTTGTAATTTATCGGTGAATCAATCTTTTCAAATTCTAAAAAATCCATTAAATACCTTTACTATTTATGTAATATTGGCTATATTATATAATGTTTTCTATTGAAAATCAAGTAAAATTGTAATATAATAATAAAACAATTTAGATTGGCAGGTGTTTTTATGATTAAAGTTGTACAGTTTGGAGAAGGCAATTTTTTAAGAACTTTCGTTGATTTCTATTTTGATACCCTTAATAAAGAAGGTCAGGAATACAAGGTAAACATCGTAAAACCGATAACGTTTGGTTCATTAGATAACTTTGTTAAGCAAAATAACAAATATCACGTAATTTTGCGTGGTGTTGAAGATGGTAAAACTGTTGAAAACGTTTACAATGTAGACGTTTTGCAGTCAGTTTTATCGCCTTTTGAAAATTTGGAAGCGTATTATTCGCTTGCTCGTGAAGATGAGTTAAAAATTATAGTTTCTAATACTACCGAAGCTGGTATTTGCTTTAATGCAAATGATAGTTTTGATGATTTTGAAGGTATAACTTATCCAGCAAAACTTACTAAATTTTTACTTGAACGATTTAACGCAAAAAAAGAAGGAGTATATATTTTACCTGTAGAGCTTATTGAAAATAATGCAGATGAATTAAAAAAATGCGTTGATAAATATATTGAGCTTTGGAATTTACCTAGTGAATTTAAGGTTTGGAACGATGCTGAAAACTTTTATTGCAATACTCTAGTTGACCGTATCGTATCAGGCTATCCCAAAACTGCTGAAGATGTTAATTACGTTGAAAAACTACTTGGAACGCAGGATAAATTAGTGTCTATCGGTGAACCGTTTGGTCTTTGGGCTGTTGAGAAAAAAGGAGACATTGATAAGTATGTAGTTGAAGGGGTGCATAATATTGAAGTGGTATTAACCACGGATATAAATTACTATAAAAAGCGCAAAGTTCGTGTGCTTAATGGAAGCCATACTAATATCGTTCCAATAGGGCTTTGGCACGGTGCCGTAACTGTTTATGACTGCATGAAAGATGAGAAATTATCTCAATTTTTGCAAGATACGTTAACTGAAGAAATAAATCCTTTCGTTTCTAACGACATTAACGCTACTACCGTGTTTGCAAAGAGCATTAAGGAAAGATTTTTAAATCCGTATCTCAACCACTTACTAACGAGTATTAGTTTAAACAGTATTTCTAAATGGAAAGCTAGAGATTTGCCAAGTTTTAAGGATTACTATGCTAAGGTTGGAGAAATTCCAAAGCTTTTGACAATTGGTTTTTCTTATCTTATGGCTATTTATAGTAGCATTAAGGAAAGAGATGGAAAATTTTTAGTTAAACTGCCGTCTCGCGAAATTGAAATTTTAGACGATAAGCCATACCTAGAATATTTTGCGCAGGGTAAGTCTATTAGTGGATTTATGGCAGATAAAAACGTCTGGGGTGAAAATTTATGCGATTATAAAGATTTTGAAGAAACTGTAATTAAAAACGTTGAAATAATATTACAAGGTGGTAGCTTGATTTAATATGAAAGAAAACAAGGTAGTAATTAATAAGAAAGATAACGTTGGCGTATGTTTAACGGCATTTGAAAACATACCTGCAGGGCACAAGTTTGCACTTTGTGATATTAAAAAAGGTGATACGATAATCAAATATGGTCAAATTATTGGTCGCGCTACCGTTGATATAAAAAAGGGCGATTGGGTGCATACCCATAACGTTAAGTCGCACCTAGATGAAAGTGTGGAATATTCCTATAATTTTTCTGCTGTTGACGTGGAAAAAAGCGAGAAATTTTTTAATGGTTACAAGCGTGCTAAAGGTAGAGCTGGAATCAGAAATGATATCTATATAATTCCTACCGTTGGGTGTGTAAACAATGTTTGTAAAATGATGGAAGATTCTGCGCGCCAGTACGTTAGGGGAAGTATAGATGGTGTTTACGCACTGACTCATCAATTTGGCTGTAGTCAGCTAGGCAACGATAATGAAAATATTAAAAAATTGCTGTGCGCAATTGCGTTAAATCCAAATGCCGTAGCTGTTTTATTCGTTGGTTTGGGCTGTGAAAATAATGGGCTTAAGGGAATAAAAGAATATTTAGAGCCGTTTGCAAGAGATAATATTGTATATTTTAACTGCCAAGAAGTTGAAGATGAAGTTAGCTATGGTGTAGACATTATAAAAGGGTTTATCGATAAGTATTCAAGTCAAAAAAGAGAAGAAATTCCTTTATCTGAGCTTTGTATAGGGTTAAAGTGTGGTGGTAGTGACGGCTATTCTGGATTGACTGCAAATCCATTGGTGGGTAAAATCTCCGATAGAATAGTTGGTTACGGTGGTAGCGCAATTTTAACGGAAGTGCCTGAAATGTTCGGGGCAGAACAGCTGTTAATGGATAAATGTGAAACCACTCAAATTTTTGAAAAATATTGCAAAATGATAAAGGATTTTAAGAATTATTATATTGCAAACGGATTTCCCGTATACGAAAACCCAAGTCCAGGGAATAAGGAAGGTGGAATTACAACTCTTGAAGAAAAGTCTTTGGGTTGTATAGAAAAAGCAGGCTGTACAAAAATTGTAGACGTGTTAGATTATGGTGATATGGTTAAAAAACAAGGTGTAAGCGTTTTAGATGCACCTGGCAACGACTTAATTGCTGCTACTGCGCTTGCTTCTGCAGGATGCCAAATCGTTTTGTTTACAACTGGTAGGGGTACGCCATTTTCGACTTTCGTTCCAACAATGAAAATTTCTACCAACGATAAACTTGCATCCTTTAAGAATAATTGGATTGATTTTAATGCATTTTCAATGGATGAAGAAGGGTTGCTAAAATTACTACTAGATACGGTAAATGGCGACTACAAGTGCAAGAGTGAGCATATTAGAGAAATAGCATTTTATAAGACGGGTGTAACCCTATAGTTTATTATATATAATAAAAATAAACTTTTCCTTTGTAAACAGTTGACATAATTTTTAAAAAGGATTATAATTACACTGTCATAAAAAGGAGCAATATAAATGCTTAAGAATTTTGCACGCTATTATTTTTATTACTATTACTTTAGCTTTTAGTTTTAATAAAAGTTTCTTTAGCGTGTAATTTAATTTTAGTTTATAATTAACCGCTGAAACGTATCAGCGGTTTTTTTATGGTGATAACATGTTTTTTGATTATTTAGTTCTGCTTTTATTTATACTTGGAATGGTTGCCGTTGCTATTTATAGTAAAAACCGTTCTAAATCTGTAAATGATTTTCTTCTTGCCGGTAAAAAGGGCTTAAATGGTTGGATGAGTGCTTTTTCATACGGAACAACGTATTTTTCGGCTGTAATTTTTATTGGTTACGCTGGTAAATTCGGCTGGTCGTATGGTTTATCTGCCGTTTGGATTGGTATAGGTAATGCAGTATTAGGTGGTTTGGTAGCTTGGTTAATTCTTGCAAAACGCACCAAAAATATGACGATTAGGCTTGGTGCGCGCACTATGCCTGAATTTTTTGAAAAAAGATATGATAGCAAAGCATTAAAAATTATATCGGCACTTATTGTTTTTGTTTTTCTTATTCCTTATGCATCTTCGGTGTACAATGGGCTAGGAAATCTTTTTGAAATGATATTTAACATAAATGGAACTGTAGTAGTAATAGTTCTTGCTGGTATCACAGCTTTATATTTAATTTTTGGTGGATATTTTGCAACAGCACTTTCAGATTTTATTCAAGGCATTATCATGTTGGTTGGCGTTATTATAATGTTCCTTTTCTTTTTTGCGCATGCTAATGTAAACGGGATTGAAGGGTTAAAAGAATTGTCTTCAAACGGATTTGGTTTTTTTACTAGTTATGGCGATAATGGATTCTTAAATTCTCCACTTATTATGTTGTTGTCGCTAATTCTACTAACATCTTTGGGGGTATACGGTCTTCCACAAACTGTGCATAAATATTATTCTGTTCGTGATAAGAAAGCTATAAAGCAAGGCATGGTTATTACTATGATATTTGCGTTAATAATTGGCGTAGTAGCATATTTTGTAGGTGGATTAGGGCATTTATTTTTTAGCTCGCCCCAAGAGTTTAGTGGAAATACAGATAATATAATACCAATTATACTAATTAGAGTTATCCCACAAGGTTTACTTGGCTTAATAGGTGTGCTTATATTATCGGCATCAATGTCGACTTTAGCTTCAGTTTCATTATCAAGTGCTTCAGTGCTTTCAATTGATTTGTACAAAGGCTCAATAAATAAAAATGCTTCTGATAAAAAAATTACGTTAGTTATGCGATTGATGTGCTTTGCATTTATAATGCTTTCAGTTGTTATTGCAATATTAAATAAAAAATTTAACGTTACAGCTATCGCATATTTAATGTCATTAAGCTGGGGAACACTATCAGGTTGTTTTTTTGGTCCGTTTGTATTGGGATTGTATAACAAAAAAATTACCAAAGCAGGCGCTATGGCATCTATCATAGGTGGGCTTGTTCTTACAGTTGTTTTAACCGTTGTATTTGGTTTAATACAGTGTGGTGGTTTTGCTCTAGGTTTTGGTAACGTGTTAAAGGCTGGTGTTCAGCTTTCGCCTATAACAGGTGTGATATGTATTGCATTTTCTTGTATTATTACACTGGTTGTAAGTGTTTTTACGGGAAAATTAAAAGAAGAAGTTATTATTGATGCTTTTGAAAAAGAAGTAGAAAATTTAATCGTATAGAGGAAAAAAATGATTTGGTCTAAGGAAGAGACTCTTTCAAGGCAGGAAATTGAAAAGATTCAGCTTGAAAGACTTAAAGAAACAGTTTATAGGGTTTATGAAAAAGTTGAGCCATATAGGAAAAAGATGGATTCGCTTGGCATAAAACCCCAAGACGTGAAATCGCTTAAAGATTTGTCTAAATTACCATTTGTTACAAAACAAGATTTAAGAGACAACTATCCGTTCGGATTGTTCGCCGTGCCAAAGAAAGATTTGGTTAGGATACACGCTTCAAGTGGCACTACTGGTAAACCAACAGTTGTAGGCTATACCAAAAACGATTTAGACGTTTGGACAGACTGTGTATCTAGAATTGCTTGCATGGGTGGTGCATCGGCTGATGACGTTGCTCAAATTTGCTTTGGTTATGGTATGTTTACCGGCGCGCTTGGACTCCATTATGGTTTAGAGAATATTGGCGCCACCATTGTTCCATCTTCAACAGGCAATTCTGAAAAACAAATAATGTATATGAAAGATTTTGAAACTTCGCTTTTAGTTGCAACACCTTCTTACGCATTGCGCCTTGCTGAAGTGGCAAGGGAAATTGGCGTTGACCCTAAAAAAGATTTAAGGGTAAAAATTGGCTTGGTAGGAAGCGAGCTTTTAACTGATGCTATGCGTGATGAAATGCATAAGTATTGGGGCGAAGATATGCTTATAACTTCTAATTATGGTATGAGTGAGTTAATGGGACCAGGCGTATCGGGGGAATGCGAATATCTTTGTGGTATGCATATAAACGAAGACTATTTTATTCCTGAAATTATAGACCCTGTAACCGAAGAAGTATTACCAGAAGGGCAAAAGGGAGAGCTGGTTATAACTTGTATAAAGAAAGAAGGTTTGCCTTTAATCAGGTATAGAACTAAAGATATCACAAGTTTAACCTATGAAAAGTGTAAATGTGGAAGAACTTTTTGCCGTATGGCAAACTTGTCTGGTAGAAGCGATGATATGCTTAAAATTCGTGGCGTAAACGTTTTCCCAAGCCAGATTGAAGAAGTTATTTTAAGCTTTAACGAACTTGGTCCACATTATGAAATTATCGTTACTAGAGAAGGCTATTCAGATAAGCTGGAAATTAGAGTTGAGCTTGCGCAATCTACCGATTCATTTGCAGTTTTAGAAAAGCTATCAAACGGTGTAAGAAATAAACTAAAAGTAATTTTAGGGCTTGATGCAAAGGTAAAACTTGAGTCGCCAAACACACTTCAAAGATTTGAAGGAAAGGCAAAACGCATAAAGGATTTAAGGAGTTTATGATGGAAGAAAGAATGATAATGTTGGGTAATGAGGCGATAGCAAGGGGCGCGTACGAAGCAGGTGTTAAGGTTTCAAGCGCATATCCTGGTACGCCAAGTACGGAAATTAGTGAATATCTTGCAAAATTTAGCGAAGTATATACCGAGTGGGCACCTAACGAAAAGGTTGCTTTAGAAGTTTCATTTGGCGCTTCGCTGGCCGGGGCTAGAAGCCTAGCTTGTATGAAGCATGTAGGTCTTAACGTTGCAAGCGACCCGATATACACTTTTTCATACACGGGTGTTAATGGTGGCTGTGTAGTAGTTGTTGCCGATGACCCAGGTTTAGCAAGCTCTCAAAATGAACAGGACACTAGAATGATTGCTCGCTCTGCGCATTTACCTGTTTTAGAGCCTTCTGATAGCCAAGAAGCAAAAGATTTTGTTAAGTTTGCTTATGAAATAAGTGAAAAATATGACACACCAGTAATTTTAAGAACTACAACTAAGTTGTCACACTCGCAAGGTGTTGTTAAACTTGCAGATAGAGTTCAGGTTGAAGATAAAACATACGAAAGAAACGTTAGAAAATACGTTATGATGCCTGCATCGGCTATTGGTAGACACTTAGTTGTTGAAGATAGAGAAAAACAGTTACAATTAGATAGTTCTAATTTTGAAATCAATAATGCTGAATATAACGATACGGAAATAGGTTTTATTACTAGTGGTATTCCATATCAATACGTTAAGGAAGCATGCCCAAATGCAAGCGTATTAAAGCTTGGTATGGTAAATCCTTTACCTAAAGCGCTTATTGAAGATTTTTGTAGCAAGGTTAAAATCGTTTACGTTTTTGAAGAGTTAGAACCGGTAATTGAGGAACAAATCAAGTCTTGGGGGATTAAGGTAAAGGGAAAAGAGCTTTTCACTAAGCAAGGCGAATATAGCGCAAATATGCTAAAGAAAGTTATCTATGGTAACGACGATAAAGTTTTTGATAAAACAGAAGCTCCAAATCGTCCACCAATTTTATGCCCGGGTTGTCCACATAGAAGCGTATTTTCGGTTTTGAATAAACTAAAAATGCACGCTGCTGGCGATATTGGTTGTTATACACTCGGCGCTGTTGCTCCTTTAGGTGTTATCGATACCACGTTATGTATGGGCGCAAGTATTTCTAGTTTACACGGAATTGAAAAGGCAAAGGGAAAAGATTTTATTAAAAATTGGGTTGCCGTTATTGGCGATTCAACCTTCTTACATACTGGTATAAACTCACTTATTAACGCTGTGTACAACAAGGCAACTGGAACGGTTATGATACTAGATAATCGTACTACGGGTATGACAGGACATCAAGAACATGCTGCAACAGGTAAAACCTTAAAAGGCGAAGAAACAAATGCTATTGATTTAGCTGAACTATGCAAGGCAGTGGGGGTTAAAAAGGTTTTATCTATTGATGCTTTTGATATTGAAACTCTTGAAAAAGCATTAAAGGAATCAGCAAGTGCAGAAGAACTGACCGTTATTATTGCAAAAGCACCGTGTGCGCTACTTAAAGGTCAAAAATTCCCATATAAATGCGTTTGTGATACTGATAAATGCAAAAAGTGTGGTATGTGCTTAAAAATAGGTTGCCCGGCAATAACAAAGCAGGCAGATGGCACGGTAAAAGTTGATGAAACTATGTGTAACGGCTGTGGCTTGTGCGCTAAATACTGTAAATTCAGTGCTATTGAAAAGGTGGAAAAATAATATGGAAAAACTTAACGTTATGGTTGTTGGTGTAGGTGGACAAGGCACCTTGTTGACGAGCAGGATTATTGGCAAAACAGCTTTAAATGCTGGTTTTGATGTTAAGCTTTCTGAAGTGCATGGTATGGCTCAACGTGGTGGTAGCGTTGTTACGTTCGTTCGCTTTGGTAGTAAGGTTTGCGAACCTGTTGTAGAAGAAGGCGACGTTGATATTTTAATTTCTTTTGAAAGATTAGAAGCTTTAAGATATGCGCATTTTCTTAAAAAAGATGGTATAATCATTGTGAACGATTGTAAAATTGACCCTATGACCGTTGTTATTGGGGCTAGCAAATATCCCGAAAACATAATTGAAACTCTAAAAGAAAAGCATAAAGTTTATACTATTGATGGTGGTGCAATTTCTAAAAAACTTGGTAATAGTAAAGTGCTTAATTCGGTAGTGTTAGGACTTGCTGCAAAATATATTGGCTTTACTAAAGAAGAATGGATTTCAATTATTGAAAAAACTGTTCCTCAAAAAACGATAGAAATAAACAAACAAGCATTTTTAGAAGGGTACGAAGTATAATTTGTCTTAAGTAAGGAGCACTTATGATTTGGAATGAAAAAAAGGAATGTATGAGTAGAGATGAAATGACGGCTCTACAAAGCTCTAGACTCGTAAAATTAGTAGATTACGTTTACAACAACGTTGAATTTTATCGTAAAAAGATGCAAACCATTGGTTTGCTACCAGGTGATATCAAAGATATCAACGATATTGGTAAATTGCCGTTTACCACAAAAGATGATTTAAGGGATAATTATCCTTTTGGTCTATTTGCAGTTCCTCAATCGGAAATTTGCCGTGTTCACGCATCAAGTGGTACTACTGGAAAGGCTACTGTGGTTGGTTATACTAAAAACGACATTGAAATTTGGTCGGAATGTGTTGCAAGATGCTTTTCAATGGCAGGCGTAACTAGAGATGATATAGTTCAAATCGCTTACGGCTACGGCTTATTTACGGGTGGGTTAGGAGCTCATTACGGTGTAGAAAAAATAGGTTCAATGGTAGTGCCAATGAGTACGGGTAATTCTAAAAAATTGACAACTATGATGGTTGATTTTGGTGCAACTGCTATTGCTTGCACACCATCATATTTATTACACCTTGCTGAAGTATTAGAAAATGAAGGTTTAATTAAGAATATTAAGCTTAAATATGCTATCTGTGGTGCAGAGCCTTGGACGGAAAAGATGCGTAACGAAATTGAGAAACGCCTAAATATAAAAGCGTTTGATATTTATGGATTAAGTGAGATTATGGGGCCAGGTGTTGCTTGCGATTGTGAATGCCATAAAGGCTTACACGTTTGTGAAGACCATTTTTATCCAGAAGTTCTTAATTCTGCAACGTTGACACCACAAAAAGCAGGTGAAACAGGTGAATTGGTATTTACCACCTTAACCAAGGAAGGTTTACCATTGATTAGATATAGAACTAAAGATTTAACAAGTATTGATTACACTGCTTGTGATTGTGGAAGAACTAGTGCTAGAATTAGTAGGTTTAAGGGTAGAGTTGACGATATGCTAATCATTCGTGGTGTAAACGTTTTCCCAAGCCAAGTAGAAGCTGCGTTGGTTGATGTTGAAGAAGTATCGCCACACTATATGATTATAGTTGATAGGGTAAACAATATTGACACGTTAGAAATTCAAGTGGAAATTAACCCCAACTATATTACGGACGAAATACGTGGATATGAAAGCTTAACAAAGAAGATAACAGTAATTCTTTCGCAGGCGCTAGGTTTAAATCCTAAAGTAAAACTTGTAGAACCACAAACTCTTGTTAGAAGTGAAGGCAAAGCAGTTCACGTAATTGATAACCGTAAATTATATTAAGATATAAGGAGAAAAATATGAGAGCAAAACAATTATCAGTTTTTATTGAAAACAGGCAAGGCAGACTTGGTGAAGTTTTAAGTGTTTTAAAAGAAAATAATGTTAATATTTTATCTTTAAGTCTTGCTGATACGACCGAATATGGTTTGTTGCGTTTAATCGTTAACAACCCTGTGAACGGTAAAGAAAAACTTTCTGAAAATGGTTTTTCAACAATGCTTACTGACGTTTTGGTTTTGAAGATTGGTCACCAAGCTGGCAGTCTTCAAGGGTTGCTTGAAATCTTAGCTAAAAACAACGTAAATATTGAATACATGTACGGGCTTTCTATCGATGGAGACGATGCATTTGTTGTTCTTAAAGCATCAGACATTATCAAAGCAGAAGCTATTTTAAGCGAACGCAACGTAAAAATGCTTTCTGCTGAAGATGTTGCAAATTTAAAATAAATTATGATAATCGATTTTCACACGCACATTTTTCCAGAAAAAATTGCTAAAAGCACGCTAGATGCATTATCTTCTAGGTCAAGTAATGTTCCTTTTACCGATGGTACGGAATACGGGCTTATTAACGAATTGAAAAGTGTAAACGCTGATATTGCCGTAACGTTGCCCGTTTTAACAAAGCCAACGCAGTTTGAAAGTGTTGCTCGATTTTCAATGATGGTAAACGAAAACAATAAAAATAATATGCCCAAGCTTATAGCTTTTGCAGGAATGCACCCTGATTGTGAAGATATAAAGGGCAAAATAGCTTTTCTAAAAGATAGTGGCTTTCTAGGTATTAAAATTCATCCTGATTATCAAGGCACTTTTATTGATGACGAACGTTATATAACAATATTAAAGCATGCTAAAGATAATGACTTAATAGTCGTTACGCATTCAGGTATTGATGATGGATATACCGGTTTACCTGTTAGATGTACGCCTGAACGAGTTTTAAAAGTTATAGAAAAAGTTGGGCATTCCAAGCTAGTGCTAGCTCATTTTGGCGCTCATAAGCTTTGGAATGAAGTTTTGGATAAGCTTTGTGGAAAAGACGTGTATTTTGATACTGCTGACACATTAAATGAGATTGACTCAGAAATTTTTAAGAAAATAGTTGAAAAGCACGGTGAAGATAAAATTTTATTTGCAACCGATTCGCCTTGGCGTGGCATGAAGGAAGATTTGGCGTTTTTAAGGTCGTTTAATTTAGGGGAAAGAGTAGAGCAAAAGATATTATATAAAAACGCTCTTAAACTATTAAATATACAGGAGAAATAAATGTATTATAATGAAAAAGCGTTTGCGTTAGGTAGTAAACGTTCAATAATTAGAGAAATATTTGAATATAGTAAAACTCGTTCAAAGGAAATAGGTGCTGAGAACGTTTTTGACTTTAGTTTAGGCAATCCAAGTGTTGAACCACCTAAAAAAGTTACTGAAACGCTTATAGACTTATTGCAAAACAAAAATGCGATGTCTCTTCATGGATACACTTCTGCACAAGGGGACTTAAACGTTAGAAAAATAATTGCTGAAAAAATCAATAACGATTTTAACGTGGGCATTTCAGCTGATAACTTATATATGACCTGTGGTGCAGCCGCATCGCTTTCTATCTGCTTAAAAGCTGTTATAAATTATGGGGAAGAATGCGTGGTTTTTGCTCCTTTCTTTACCGAATATAGAGTATTTGTTGAAAATGCAGGTGGAAAGATTGTAATTTCAAAACCTATAGATGGTTCTTTTCAAATTGACGTTGAGGATTTTGAAAGTAAAATTACACCAAACACTAGAGCTATAATACTCAATTCGCCAAACAATCCAAGTGGAGTGGTTTATACCGAAGAAACAATTAAGGCAGTGTGCCAAATTTTAACAAAAAAACAGTTAGAATATAATCACCCAATATATATGATTTCAGATGAGCCGTATCGTGAGTTAGTTTATGGCGAAATAAAAGTTCCATATCTAATGAATTATTATAACAACACTTTTGTTTGTTATTCGTATTCAAAATCATTGTCCTTGCCGGGTGAACGTATCGGTTACATTGCAGTAAATCCAAACATGCAATACGCTGACAAATTATACCTTGCAGTTTGTGGAGCTGGTCGTTCATTGGGTTACGTTTGTGCGCCAAGTTTGTTTCAGCACCTAATTGCTGAATGTGCAGATGTAAAAGTTAACATTAATTCCTATAAAGAAAATCGCGATTTACTATATGATAATCTAACAAATTTTGGTTTTACTTGTGTTAAACCAGATGGTGCATTTTATTTATTTGTAAAATCGCCAGATGCAAATGCAACTGCATTTTTTGAAAAGGCAAAAAAATATGAAATTTTAGTTGTGCCTTGTGATGACTTTGGCGTTGAAGGTTACGTTCGCATAGCATATTGTGTAGATAAAAAGCGAATTGAAAACTCGCTTTCAAAATTCAAACAGTTGGCAAAAGAGTATAAATTATAAAATAAAAGCCTCGCAAATTGCGAGGCTTTAGTTATTTTGCTGTTAACTCGTAAAGGTTTGCTTTATAACTGTCCATTGATTTTTTGATGATTTGAATAGCGCAATCTCTATCTGAAACAACGTCAACTGAAGTATGTTTATTTTCAAGCTGTTTATATACTGAGAAGAAATGTTGCATTTCATCGAAAATGTGTTTAGGTAGGTCTTTAATGCTC
Organism: Christensenellaceae bacterium; assembly: GCA_045654125.1. Classification (GTDB taxonomy): domain Bacteria; phylum Bacillota; class Clostridia; order Christensenellales; family Borkfalkiaceae; genus UBA1259. The sequence goes on along the minus strand of JAZOMU010000008.1, from coordinate 2,265 downwards.
TTATATGTATTGTAGTTTGGGTCGGTGTCGGGTATAGCGATAATTTTTTCGTCAACCGAACCATTGTCGTCCATTATAATTACACCGATAGGGTAACACTTAACTAAGCTTAACGGAATTAAACTTTCAGAACAAAGAATAAGTACATCTAGTGGGTCGTTGTCTTCTGCTAAAGTGTGTGGAATAAACCCGTAGTTAGCAGGGTAGTGTGTTGATGTGTAAAGAATTCTATCAAGCCTTAAAAGACCTGTTTTTTTGTCCATTTCGTACTTTTGTTTTGAACCTTTACTAATTTCTACTACTGCAATAAAATCTTCTGGGGTAATTCTGCTACTTTCTATATCGTGCCAAATATTCATTAATGTTCTCCAAAATTTTTTTATTATTTTATCACTAAATTGTTTGTTTTGCAAGTTCTTTAGTATTAAAATTAAAAATAAAATAATTTTTTATTAAAATATAGATTATAAATTGCGATTATTTAAAATGTTTGTTATAATATGTAAATGGTAAATATTTTTTATGTTGATATATCCAAATATGAGCTAAATTCAAAGGATTTTGATAGCCTATTTTTAGCTAGAAAAGAGTATGTAAAATCTATTAAAGATGAAAAAAGAAAAAAGCAAAGTCTTTTGGTTTGGAAGTTGCTGGAATTTGCAATAAGTAGTATTTACGGCGTGGTTGAAACCAATTTTTACGCTGAAAATGGTAAGTGGGTTGATAGAAATGGGCTAATTAAGTTTTCACTTTCTCATTCAAATAATATTGTTGCAGTTGGTGTTTCTGATACTGAAATCGGTGTAGACGTAGAGATGATTTCTAGTAAAATATTAAAACTAAAGGAAAAGGTTTTTTTGCCTGAAAATGTTGAAAATTTGCAAGAATATTTAACGTTAAAATGGACGGAAAAAGAGAGTTTTTATAAGGCTAATAATAAAGGAAATTTTATTTCTAAATTAGTGTGTGATATGGAAAACAAATATTATATTACAACTTGTTGCAAGGATACAAATTGTAATTTTATTAAAATAGAGCTAAATAAAATTATTTTATAGTTTAAGGAGTTATTATGAGTGAGTGTAACCACGATTGTTCTAGTTGTTCAAAAGACTGTTCTGAAAAGAAAAGTTTAATAGAAAAACAAAACGACAAAAGTAATATTAAAAAAGTAATAGGTATAGTAAGTGGGAAAGGTGGAGTAGGCAAGTCTTTAATTTCTTCTACGCTTACTGTTTTGATGAATAAAAAAGGTTATAAAACGGCAATTTTAGATGCTGATATAACAGGCCCATCTATACCAAAAATGTTTGGCATAAATAAAAAGGCTATATCGCCAGATGGTAAATATTTATTGCCCATTACAACCTGTAACGGCATAAAAATTATGTCCATAAACTTGCTTTTGGAAAATGATACAGACCCAGTTGTTTGGCGTGGTCCAGTTATTGCAGGCGCTGTAAAACAATTTTGGACTGACGTTGCTTGGGGAGACGTAGACTTTATGTTTGTGGACATGCCCCCAGGAACGGGCGACGTTCCTTTGACAGTTTTCCAGTCTTTACCCGTAGATGGTATTATTGTTGTAACTTCTCCACAGGACTTGGTTTCTATGATTGTTGGAAAGGCTGTTAAAATGGCTAATATGATGAATATTCCAGTGCTAGGCATAGTTGAAAACATGTCTTATCTTGAATGTCCTGACTGTAAGAAGAAGATTGAAGTTTTTGGTAAAAGCAAGATTGATAGCATAGCAAAAGAATACGAAATAGATGCTGTGGCAAAGTTACCTATAAATCCAGCGTTTGCTAGTTTAGCTGATGCTGGAGAAATTGAAAAATTTAACGATATAAATTTAGGCGTAATTTTAGATAAACTATTAAAACGATAAAAAGGGAAAAAGATATGAGTAATAAAACTTTACTTGAGGAAAGTTCGATAACACCGATAGGCGAAATCCAAGAAAAAAATAGAGGTGGTTTTACCGGTAAATTGGGTTTTGTGCTTGCAGCTGCTGGCTCAGCAGTTGGGTTAGGTAATTTGTGGAGATTTCCATACTTAGCAGCTCAATATGGTGGTGGCATATTCGTTTTATCTTACGTATTGCTTGCCGTTTTATTTGGGTTTTCACTATTAATGCTTGAAATTGGTATTGGCAGACATACGGGTAAAAGTGTTATTGGCGCATTTAAGAAATTAAATAAGAAGTTTAAATGGTTCGGTTACGTTTGTGTAATAGTTCCTATTTTGATAGTGCCTTATTAT
>JAZOMU010000007.1:0-5842 GCA_045654125.1 Christensenellaceae bacterium | reverse complement strand
CCTAAAAGTTCAGTTCCACCACTGCTAGTTTCAAACTTAATAAATAATCCAATGCCAATGCCTTGTAGAACGCCACCATATGCAGCAGCTAAAATACCATTGTCTGTAATGGGTTGTATAAACCAAGATAAAATTTCCGTCATAAGGCCAAGGCAGGCAGTAGTTATAAAACAGCGAATTATAAACTTAAAGCCCATTAACCTAAATCCGAAAATTAGTATGGGTAAGTTTAGTAATACTATAAACAACCCTGCAGGCAACGAGGTTAAAAGTTCAATAAGCGAAGCCGCACCACTTACACCACCACCAACAATTTTGTTAGGTATTAGAAACATTTGCAAGCTTAACGCATAACAAAAACAGCCTAAAATCATAAAAAAGTATCTTTTTGTTTCGTAAAATAAAATTTCCTTGTTTGTCTTTTTCATAACAGCTCACCTAGTTAATATATAATGTAATTATATATTAAAATTTTAATTTAGTCAATGGTTTAATTCCTACTAGCAGAACAATAACAAAATTTATAAAAAAATTTGAAAACCTCTTGCAATTATAAAGCGTTTGTAATATAATATATAGAAAATTTGTATAATAGGTTATAAAAATTGTTAAAGGTGAAATATGACTTGGGATTTAATTCTATCAATTAGTTTAAGATTGCTTCTTGCGCTTGCGCTTGGTTTTGCAATCGGCTTTGAACGTAAAATGCGTTTTAAAGAAGCTGGGATGAGAACACATACAATAGTTTGTATGGGTTCGTGTCTGTACATGTTAATATCGCTATATGCATTTAAGAGCTTTAGCGCGAATACAGATCCTGCTAGGGTAGCAGCGCAAATAGTACCTGGTATCGGTTTTATCGGTGCTGGTATTATTTTCTATCATAAAGAAGTAGTGCGTGGTTTAACCACAGCTGCAGGTATTTGGGCAACTGCTGCTATTGGTATGGCTGTTGGCGCTGGCTGGTATATCATATCTTTAATTGCTACTGCTTGTATTATCTTAATACAATGCATAATGCACCTTCCGTTTAGTTTTTTTCACTCACGTAAGTTTGTAAAAATAAACATAGTTTTTAACGATGAGGATGGCAGTGTTGCTGAAAAGATTAAAAATTTGTTTAAAATTGAACGTTTTAATAAAATAAGTGCTAAAAAAGATGGAGATGATGTTGTCTATAGTGTAATAATCAGTACAGACCATATTATTAGTGCGGATGAAATTAGAAAAGTAATGAAAGAAACACCATCTATAATGTCTATTGCTCGTCAAGACGACGATTTTTAGTGGTTTAAGGATTTACAATGTTTAAAGATTACTTAGGGAAAAATTGCAATGCTTTAAGAGATAAGAAATTGTTTCTATTTGATATGGATGGAACAATTTATCTTGACCAAACTTTATTTGACGGCGTAAAAGATTTGTTAGACCTGATAAAAAAAGAAAACGGACATTATATTTTTATAACTAACAACGCTTCTAAATCAGTAAACGACTATATAGAGAAGTTGCAAAACATGGGTTTAGAAGTGGATAAAGATAATTTTTTAACGTCTGTGCAGGCTACTGTTTTGCATTTTAATAAAAATCATAGTGGCACTAAAATTTACGCACAAGGTACAAAATCTTTTATAAAAGAACTCAAAGATGGGGGGCTAGACGTAACCGAAGAATATGATGATAGTGCAGATATAATTTTAGTAGGGTTTGATACAGAACTAACTGCTGAAAAAATGCGTACTACAAGTAAAATGCTAACCGTAAAACAAGATGCATTATACTACGCAACCAATCCTGACTGGGTGTGCCCTGTGGATTTTGGATATATTCCTGATTGTGGTTCAATGTGTTTTGGTTATGAAAAAGCAACAGGTAGAACGCCTATTTATATAGGTAAACCCCAACCTGCAATGGTAAATATTGCAATGGAAAAATTTGGCTTTTCAAAAGAGCAAACGTTAGTGATAGGCGATAGGCTTTACACTGATATAGCATCTGGTTATAATGCAGGCGTTGATACACTTCTAGTTTTAAGTGGCGAAGCTACCATGAAAGATTACGAAGAAAGCGAGATAAAATCCACTTTCGTTCTAAATAGTGTTAAAGACTTGTTGGAAATTAAGAAATAAAAAGATAAAACCAGCGAACTAAATTAGTTCGCTGGTTTTGTTTTTTGTGGAGTGTGTGAAACGTAAAACTCCATTTTAATCGTATTCTATGCTCCAATCAATTTAAAAAAGACTATCATTTTGATAGTCTTTTTTGGCGGAGAGGAGAGGAAGATGTTCGAATTTTGTATAGACATAGGTTTAAATAAGCAAATTATTATATTAATCCAGATAGCATTTTGCTTCTTGAAAAATGGTGAAGCTTTCTTAATGCCTTTGCCTCAATTTGTCTAATTCGCTCTCTTGTTACATTAAAAATTTGACCAACTTCTTCTAGTGTTTTAGATTTTCCATCTATAATTCCATATCTTAAAAGAATAACTTGTTGTTCCCTGGGTGTTAGAGTTCCCAATACTTTTATGATTTTCTCTTTTTGAGATTTTTCAAACGCCAAATCCATTGGTGTTTTTATAGAACTATCTGCAATAAAATCTCCCAAGCATGCATCGTCTTCCATATTTATAGGCGTTTCTAAAGAACAAGGTTCAATTATCAACTTTTGTAGTTCTATAACTTTTTCTTCAGAAAAACGGCAAGCATTGGCAAGTTCGTTAACGGTTGGTTCTCTACCTAGTTTTTGTGTTAGTTCTCTAATGGTCCTTTTAAATTTATTCAATGTTTCAACCATGTGAACGGGTAATCGAATTATGCGTGATTGATCGGCAATAGCTCTTGTTATTGCTTGTTTTATCCACCACGTTGCATATGTGGAAAATTTATACCCTCTTGTATAATCAAATTTTTCAACTGCTTTTATTAATCCCAAGCTACCCTCTTGAATAAGATCTTGAAAGGATAGCCCTCGCCCAATATATTTTTTAGCAATTGATACTACAAGTTTAAGATTAGAGTTGATTAAAATTTGTTTGGCCTGTTGATCCTTGTTTTGAACGCGTTGAGCCAAATCTATTTCTTCTTCTGGTGTTAAAAGAGGTGTTTTGCTGATTTCTGTTAAATATAAATTTGTGCTATCCGATAAGTTTTGTAAACCTTGCATATTCTTTGTGCTCCTAAAAATTTTTTCATTTATATTATAACATTTTTCTATTGCTAAAAATATGACAAGGATAATTTTAAATAATATTTATATTGTCATAGTTTTGTCAACTGTTTTATGGTATAATGTATATGAAAGATGTTTTCACAGCATCTGAATAACAAATTTAATATGCAGTGCTTTAGCGATGAGCGAGCGCGATTGCAATTTTAATCGCAAGTAAATACTATAGGGATGAGTTATCCAATAATTAAATTGAAATTTACAAGCGAAGAAATAAAAGGAGTATTATGAAAAGTGTATTATTGTGTAACGGCTAAATGTGGGCATGTAGGTAAAAATTTTTATATATTAAAAGATTTTGCTGTTGTAGCTGAAAGTGGAAAAGAAGCAGCTGCAAAAGCACGATTTTTTCCTAGAGTGAAACATCACCATAAAGATGCTATAAGAAACGTTGTAAAATTAAATGAATTGGAATATATGGAATTAAAAGAAAGCAATATTAAAGATCCGTATTTAAATTGTTTTAATATTCAGCAACAAAGGCAAAACGATACAATATTTAATAATAGGTTGCCAGAAAAAGAAGATGATAAATGTTTTAAAGAGAAAAATGTTAAATATATATTGAAAAAATACATACAACAACAAAAAGATGCTGATAAGGCAATAAACTACTATTCAAGTATGGCGTAAAAAGGAAAGTACAATGACAAAAGAAATAGCGAAAAAAACGATAATATTATACATACTGGAAATGCTTGAAAAAGGATCTAGTAAAGAAAAGCCTATAACAATTACTAATATAACCAAAGTATTAAATTCAATGGGGGTTCAATGCGAGAGAAGAACTGTTGGTAGAAATATCGATTATCTTATACAATATGGGAAGCCAATAGTAAAAATTGTAGGTGGCGGATGCTATATGCAAACAAAAATGTATGGATATTTACATGGTGTTAGTCGAGATGAAGAAATACGATTAATCCATGAAAAAGTAGAAGTTGTAGGCATTAAAAATAATAACATGTTATTAAAGATGAAAAATGGTAAAAATGTTGTAATCGATATTAAAGAAGCTATAAAATATGGGCATTTTACTACCGAAGATCAAAAACTGCTTGTCTTGTTGCAAAGCAAAAAAATCATATAAAAACATATTTACAAAAGAGGAAAAATGTTTGAACTTGACAATTTCGATTCTATACAAATAGGAGTAGCATCTCCCGATAAAATTAGAGAATGGTCTTATGGCGAAGTTACTAAGCCTGAAAGCATTAACTACAGAACACAAAAGCCTGAAATGGGTGGACTTTTTTGCGAAAGAATTTTCGGACCGACAAAGGACTGGGAATGTCATTGCGGAAAATATAAACGTATCCGTTATAAAGGCGTAGTTTGCGATAGGTGTGGTGTTGAAATCACTAAGGCAAAAGTTCGTCGTGACCGTATGGGTCACATCGAACTTGCTGCCCCTGTGTCTCACATTTGGTACTTTAAGGGCGTTCCATCAAGAATAGGTCTTATGCTCGATATGAGCCCTAAATCTTTGGAACAAGTTCTTTATTTTGAAAGCCACGTCGTTTTAGACCCAGGTACAACCCCACTTCTCTATAAGCAAGTTATTAACGATAGAGAAAAGTGGGAATATGAATTAAATTATGGTATCGGTTCATTTAAGACCGGTATGGGTGCAGAAGCTATTAAAGAACTTTTAATGGCCATTGACCTTGAAAAAGAAAGTGCAGAAACCAAGAAAATCATTGCTGAAAACGTTTCTGGTCAAAGAAGAATTCGTGCAGTAAAGAGAATAGAAATTATAGAAGCATTCAGAAAGAGTGGCAATCGCCCCGAATGGATGATTTTAGATGTTCTACCCGTTATTCCACCAGAACTTCGCCCAATGATACCCATAGGACAAGATAGATTCATAACTAGTGACCTTAACGACCTTTATAGACGTGTTATCAACAGAAATTACAGATTAAAGAAGTTAATGGAACTTGGTGCACCTGAAAACATTATTAGAAACGAAAAGCGTATGCTTCAAGAAGCAGTTGACGCACTTATCGATAACGGTCGCCGTGGCAAAGCTATTAGTGGTGCAGGCAATCGTGAACTAAAATCACTTTCTGGTATGCTCCGTGGTAAGCAAGGTCGTTTCCGTCAAAACTTACTTGGTAAACGTGTTGACTACTCTGGTCGTTCAGTTATCGTTGTAGGACCTGAACTAAAGCTTTATCAATGTGGTCTGCCAAAAGAAATGGCAATCGAACTCTTCAAGCCGTTCGTAATGAAAAAGCTTGTAGAAGGTGGAATTTGTCACAATATTAAAAATGCAAAACGTACGGTAGAAAAGGCAAAACCAGTGGTTTGGGACGTATTAGAAGAAGTAATCAAAGACCACCCCGTAATGCTCAACCGTGCACCTACGCTTCATAGACTTTCAATCCAAGCTTTTGAACCGGTTTTAATTGAAGGTCGTGCAATTAAGCTTCACCCATTAGTTTGTGGCGCATTTAACGCCGACTTCGATGGTGACCAAATGGCAGTTCACGTACCTTTATCAGTAGAAGCTCAAGCAGAAGCAAGATTTTTGATGCTTGCATCAAATAACATCTTAAAGCTTTCTGATGGTAAGCCTGTTATGTCTCCTTCTCAAGACATGGTTATGGGT
>JAZOMU010000006.1:0-2101 GCA_045654125.1 Christensenellaceae bacterium | reverse complement strand
GATAATGAAAAAGATAATGAGAAAACTAGAAACGCAAAACCCAGTATACGTAAGAAATGCGATAGATGGGTTAGTGGCAACGATAGAAGAAGTTTTCGGGCAAGACCAATTAGAACTCACCAAAGAGTATTTAAGACATCTTGAAAGAACTATTTAAGTAGGTAGGAAGATGAAGAAAAAAAGCAGAAAGATATACATGGTTTCAGGGTTTATAGTCGGAATAGTATTAGCAGTAGCAATAGCACTAACGCTAGTTCTAACCGGTGTTATCTCTATGCCAAAAGACGTGCTTAAAATATCTTCTTCAGATGCAACCAAGTCGTATGATGGCAAGGCGCTCACTTCTAACGGATACACAATTTTAGATGGCGAATTAAAAGAAGGGCATTACATAGAAGTGATAACTTACGGCACGCAGACAGAAGTTGGAAGTTCAGATAACTTTTTTTCGGTAGTAATACGCGATAAGGATGGAAAAATTGTAACCAACACTTACGAAATAATAAAAGTTTGTGGAACGCTAACCGTTCATTAAATTTAAAAATACGAGAATTAAAAACAGTAGAATTAAAACGAGAAAATTAAAAACACGCAAAGGATATAAAGCTCAATGAAGAAAAAGATGAAATTTTACTATTTCATATTAGGTATTATCATAGCACTTTTCGTTTCGACTTGTGTATGCTTTTGCGTTATTTCAACAGGATACGTTGATACTAGAAGAATAATAATATATTCAGGTACTGCCGAAAAGGCTTATGACGGAACGCCACTAACCAGTAACCTATATGGCGTTAAAAACGGAAACTTAAAAGATGGGCACACTTTGATTGCAACCCCTTACGGCGAGCAAACGGAAGTGGGCGCTGGGCTTAACTATTTCCATTATATGATAGTAGATGAAGAAGGTAACTCTGTAGAAAATCAGTACAGGGTTATTTGCGCGCCTGGTATACTTCTTGTTCACGAGGCAGGCTGGATTGACTGGGAAAAGATTAACGATGCCAGCGAATACCTTGATAAATTTGGCGAGCTAGACGTTGAAGCTAGTGGTTTAGACGTTGACAAAGAAGAGCTAGATGAAATGCTAAGCGAATCAGACGTTCCTGAGCTTGATGGCGAAATTAGTGAAGAAGCATTAGGGAAACTGCTTGGTGCGCTTGGTATGCTTATGGAAAACGGAGAGCTTCCACCGGAGATGGATGGTTCTGGTGGTACGGGTTCAGGCGGAGGCGCAGGTGGTGGAGTTGCCGAGTTTGATAATAACCTTAAAACTGAAGGGAACGGGCTAGGCGACAACCCAGAGCGCGAAGTGTTTAGAATATACAGCGACACCGAACGAGATTATTATTTTAGATACGAAAGCTTTGGCGATTATAACGGCACGGGTTGGGAAAAAGCACCGGTATATACCCAAAGTGCAGTAAGCCCACTATATTATTCGGGGCTTACTCTTGCACAAGAATATTCATCTGAAATGGTTTACGTAGAAATTTTAGACCAGTCAGGAATGTTTATGTTGCCCTATTATTCTCTTACGGGTATAACTAATGAAAAGAGCGACGTTAAGTTTGCAACGAAAAACGATAAATATGCTTCTACACTTGTTAGCGAGTTTGATTACCTTGCAGGCGACTTAATTCCGTCAATGGAACAGCTGTTATCAAGCCAAGAAACTCTATACTACAACGAGCACGTTTTAGCAAATTATCTAAACATTGGAGAAAGCCTTGCATCTATGCTTAAGGCAAAAACCAACTTTACTAGCACAGGCGTTCAACTAGTAAATGATATAAGAGATTACATAGTACAATCAGCAACGTATAATTTAAGCTTTTCAGCTTTCCCAGATGGTGTTGATATGGTTGCCTATTTCTTAGAAGAAGGCAAAGAAGGTATATGCCAGCATTTTGCTGCTGCCGGCACAATGATGTTCCGTGCATATGGTATCCCTGCAAGATATACTTGTGGCTACAAAGCAACTTCAAGTGCTGGTAATTGGTCTGTCATTACCGAAAAATACGCACATGCTTGGGTGGAAATTTACGTTGATGGGCTTGGCTGGGTACCTGTTGAAGTTACAGGTGGCGACTATGATGAA
>JAZOMU010000005.1:0-60729 GCA_045654125.1 Christensenellaceae bacterium | reverse complement strand
ATTCTCTAATGTATGATTGATTGCTTGGGTTTATATAAACTCTAACTGTTTGCTTACCGTTTGAACGCTCAAAAACTCCTGGATATCCACTTTCTATCAATGTTTGACTTGCATCTGTGTCAAAGCATGAGTAATTCTTTTTTAACTTAATTAGTTTTTTAACAGTATTTAGCAAAGAATTGTTATTTTCACTTTGAAATTCTACCGATTTAGTTTTAGTTCTTGACACTGGCAAATAAGTGGTTTTTTTAGAACTAAATCCCCTAGCTATTTCTTCGTTCCATTGCATTGGCGTTCTTGCACCAGTTCTTATTCCACCACCATCTTTACTTATGTTAAAGTTGTGTTCGATACCAATTTCATCGCCATAATAAATAAATGGTATGTGTTTAAAAGTAAGTAATAATGCAAAAATGGTTTTAATCATGTCATCGGACTTATTTGTCGGCATTCTAACTTCATCGTGTGTAGTTGTGGGCGCAGAGAACATTCCTTTGTCTTGTATGTAGTTATGCATAAATTCAGCATAGTTAAAAAAGTCGGTTAAACTACCTTTACCATTTTCGCTAAAATAGTTATCACCTCTAACAAAATACTCGTCATTAGTTAGGTTACAACCTTTTTCATATCTATATAGCGAATTAAATGGTGGCACATCATGAGTAAGAAAGTCCATATCAAATCCACACATACCTATAGAGCGTTGTGGAAGCACCCATTCTGCTATGTATACTCTATCTGAATACTCATTTCTTAAAGTTGTTAAAACTTGTTTCCAAAACCATTTTATACCGTCTAAATTTTCTTCACTAAGGTCATAAATATCGCCAAAGGTTGCACCGCCTTTAACTAATGAACCTGCCATATCAACACGGAATCCGTCTATACCTTTATCAAGATAAAATCTCATCATATTGATAATTTCTTCTCTTAAAGGACGCAATCTTTCATCTGTGTAATGCAATTGCCATGGTTGATTTTTATCAACTTTTTCAAACCCATAGTTTAGTGATGGTTGACTGGCATAATAATTAGGCAAATATCCTCCATCGCGATTATATAAACCACGAATAATACCGGGATAATCTTGAAACAAATTATCAGTCCAAACATAGTAATCGTGATATTGATTTTTCTTTACAGTTGCAGACTTTTTAAACCATTTGTGCTTATATGATGTATGCCCTATAACTAAATCAAGAATAATTTTTATTCCGTTTTCATGAAAGACTTTAATTAAATTTTCTAAATCCTGCATATTGCCAAACTTTTTATCAATTTCATAATAGTCAGCAATATCATAACCACCATCTTTAAATGGAGATTTAAATATTGGGTTAAGCCATACGGCAGTTACCCCTAAACTTTTAATATAATCAACTTTTTGTGCAATACCATTGAGGTCACCAACACCATCTTCGTTACTATCGTAAAACGAAGTAGGATAAATTTGATATAGAACTGCATTTTTTAACCAATTTAACATACCTTCTCCTTTTTATAAAAAAACAACACGCTTAAAAAATTTTAAACGTGTTGCAATTGGCGGAGAGCGAGGGATTCGAACCCCCGTGGGCTTGCACCCAAACGGTTTTCAAGACCGCCTCGTTATGACCACTTCGATAGCTCTCCGTAAATACTATGTTGTTCAAACACATAGTATTTTACATTATTGTTTAAAATTACGCAAGCAAATTTACGAACTATTTTTATAAATCTGAATATTTTATTAATTTTACGTCTGATTTAGCAAAAAGTTCAAGCGCAAAATCATCCGGATAGCCGTTTTTATAGATTACGGTCTTAACACCAGAGTTAATAATCATACGAGTACAAATGACGCAAGGCTGATGTGTAACGTACATTGTTGCACCTTCTAAGCTTACTCCAAGCTTTGCCGCTTGTATAATTGCGTTTTGCTCTGCGTGTACAGCGTAACATACTTCTTGCATAGTTCCACTAGCAATATTTTTTACACGCCTTAAACATTCCCCACGCTCTGCGCAACTCTCAATGCCACTAGAAGCACCGTTATATCCGGTAGTTAAAATTCTTTTATCCTTAACAACAACTGCGCCAACGTGTCTATTTTCCTGAAAACAACTAGACCAACTAGCAACAGTTTCAGCAAGATTCATAAATCTTTCATCCCATTTGTTCATAAAATTTCCCCTATGTATTATTTTTTATCTTTCTTTACCATTTTTTCCAACTCTTTAATAAAGGAAGTGGTATCTGTAAACGAACGGTAAACCGAAGCAAAGCGAACGTAAGCAATCTCATCAATGCTCTTTAACCCTTCGCAAACCATTTCCCCCAATTCTTTACTAGTAATTTCTTGAGCGAGTGAATTGTAAATTTTCTTTTGAATATCATCAACCAATTTATCAATAACACTAGCAGGAACGGGACGTTTTTCACAAGCCTTGATGATACCATTTTTAATCTTATTTGGGTCAAAGGCTTGGCGCACACCATTAGTTTTTATAACGAAGATAGGTGTATTTTCAACCGTTTCATAAGTCGTAAACCTTTTTCCACAATTGATACATTCACGGCGACGACGTATAATAGTGCCGTCTTCAGCAGAACGTGAGTCAATTACCTTGCTGTCAAGACAGCCACAATACATACATTTCATATTAAACATCCTTCTTAAATTTATTTTTTTGCTAATGAAAAATTATAAAACTTTATCATTTGCACATAATACGATTGGTAAAATTATTATGTCAACTTTTATATACGTAATTTTAATAGTTTACGTTTTAGCAATAAATCTTTACGGCATCTTAATGCTTAACTTTCAAAAGAAAGCTCGCGAAGACGGTGACGAAGAAAATATAGGTATTAGCGATACGAAATTGCTTTTTACTGGTATTCTAGGTGGCGCAATCGGAATTTACACCTTTATGTTTATCTTAAAATATCGATTAAAAAGTTTTTTTATGATGGTATTAATGCCTATTTTTATCGCTGTTAACGTTTATATAATAATTATGATTATAAAAAATGGTTTTAGTTTCTTTTGGTAGGTTACTTGGAAATTTTAATTATTGCATCTGCTAAACAATTTATGGTATCCGTTGCGTTCATCGAATATGCGCTTTTGCTTTTTTCGGCTATTTCACCAGCTGTCCCAAAAACGTAACAAGCAGATGCAACAGTTTCTAAAAGTTCATTAGTACTAGACCTAGCAATCACACCAGCAATAAATCCAGAAAGAACGTCTCCACTACCACCTTTTGCCATACCACTACAGCCGGTTGTATTTATAAAAACTTCTTCTCCGTCTGTAATTATTGTGGTCGCATTTTTTAACACTAATATAACACCGTGTTTTTTTGCAAAAGACTTAGCTATTTCTATTGGGTTAGATAAGATTGTTTGCTTATCTAAACCACTTAACCTGCAAAATTCTCCAATATGTGGAGTTAAAATAACATCACACTTTTTATTTTTTAATACATCTAAGCCAAATTTTGCAATTGTATTAAGCCCATCGGCATCAATTAAAAGCTTGCCTTCAAAATTCCGTAGAATATACTCTATCGTTTTATAAATCTCTAAACTAACTCCTAAGCCCATGCCAACAGCAATTGAGTTAGAATTTAGCATTTTATCAATACCATTTTTGTCAAACAGTATCGAACCATCACTATCTTTAACAGTTTGAATTATACACTCTGGATTTTTAAGCGCATAAACTTGATAAAGGCTTTCTGGAATAGCAAGATTAGTATATCCTACTCCAGATTTTAACGCTGACAATGACAATAACGATAGATATACGCTACCTGGAAAGTCTTTACTTCCCCCAAAAACAGTAACTTTTCCAAAGTTGCCTTTATGTGAATTGCGCGCCCTTTTTGGAAAAAATTTTGAAACGTCTTCATCATTTAAGCGTTTTATAAAGTCATCTTCCCAAACACTTATACCTATATCTTTGGCAATGATTTTACCCGAATAATCTGGGCCATCGTTAAGAAAATGCCCCGTTTTAAGTTCTTGTATTGCAACGGTTAATTTAGATTTTACTGCCACGCCTAAAACCATGCCGTTATCAGCATTTAAGCCACTAGGAACATCGCAAGATATAACGTAAGCATTACTCTCGTTTATTTTTGTAATGGTTTTTTCAAAAACCCCTTCGACTTTTCTACTTAATCCTGTTCCCAAAATACAATCAACGATTATATCGTAATCTTTATCAAAAATAGTAAAATCGGCATTAGATAGGTCAAACGTGGTAACTGAAAAACCATGCTTTTTAGATAGAATATCAGCAACTACTCTGCCATCTGCACCGTTATTACCCTTACCTATACAAACCAAAACTCGCCCACCTAGAAACTTTTTTATAATTTCTTCGGCAACAGCTTGTCCTGCTCGCTCAACTAGTATATCTTCTGAAACACCTAATTTTGTTATCGTAAAGTAATCAGCATCTCGCATTTGCCTAGCAGACAAAATTCGTTCCATTACTCGTCTTCCTTTAATTTAGATATTGCAAAATTCGCTTCTTCATAGGAATACCCACGCCCTATTAAGTATCTATACGTTTTTGATAGGTTTTCTTTCGTGCGTTCTTTATGTTTAAGATGTTTTATCGCAACTTCTAAAGCTTTATCTTTATACTCAATTTCACAATCATTAGATGCGCTTAAGATATCTTCTTTTTTAACACCTTTCATCATCAACTTATATTCAATAAGGCGTTTTCCTTGATTTGAACAAACACTTTCAATATATCTTTTTGCATATTCAGCATCATCAATATAATTATATTCTTTTAGTTTATCAATACAATGCCAAACAACGTCTTCGGTATAACCTTTACCCAAAAGATAGGTTTTAACTTGCTTTTTCGTCTTTAATGACTTTGTAACGTAATTTATGCTGAGATTTAATGCTTCTAATTTATTGCTTTCAAAAATTATTTCCGATAATTCTTTTTGTGAAATTTCCATACCATTTTTTAGCCTATATTTTAGGGCAGTTTCCAAAGAAATTCCAGAACAAAATTCATTATCAATAAATAAATTACAACGCTTTTTGTTTTTTTCTTGTACAGAAATTGAAGTAACTATGGGCATAATCACTCCTTAAACGCATAGTAAGCGCTTCCTACAACATGACACTCCACTCTGCCACTAAAGGCATCTGTTACTGTCTTTATAAAGTCGTCAACTTTAATGCATTTTATTGCTAAATCAACCAAAACATCGTTATCAAATTGCGTTGAAATTAAAGAAGCACCAGTATCGCTCAAAAACTTAAGCAATTTTGAGTATTTTTCGTAATCTACATTGATTTTAACAAACGTTGCCTCGCACATATTAAGCACATTAGCTACCTTTAAGCACTCAACAACCGAACTACTGTATGCTCTAGTTAAACCACCAGTTCCAAGCTTAACACCACCAAAATATCTTGTAACTACAGCAACAGTTTTATGCATGCGCTTGTTTTTTAAAACTTCTAGCATAGGTAGTCCTGCCGTGCCTTGTGGCTCGCCAGCATCAGAAAATTTTTGATTTAAACCATTTTCGTCTGCAATATATGCATAACAATAATGTGTTGCAAGCGTGTGGCGTTTTTTTATCAACTCAATAAAAGCTTTCGCCTCGTTCTCATCATTAACGCCTTTTACAGAACAAATAAATCTAGAACGCTCAATTATAATTACGTTTTCAGTTTCACCTCTTATGGTGAAATAGTCTTGTCTCATTTCAAAACAACTTTAATATGAACTTTTTTGCCTTTATGAAGAACAAATTCGCCCTTTTCTACTAATTCAGCTGGTATTTTTGCAAAAGCGTCTGTAACTTTTACCGTTTCAATTGAAACGCCACCACCTTCAATCAAGCGTTTTGCTTCACCTTTAGATTTTGCTTGTGCCGTTGCAACAAGTAAATCAGAAACAAAATCAATAGTCTTATTAACTTCCATGGTAGGCATATCAGAAGCATTGCCACAACCAAATGCTGCCTTTGCTTGTCTTTGTGCTTCCATTGCTTTTTCTTCACCATGCACTAGCTTGGTAACTTCAAACGCAAGCCTTTCTTTAGCAAGGTTCATTCTTTCATCGTTATATTTTGTAAGCTCTTTAATTTCATCCATATCCATAAAGGTTAATAAACGCATACATTCTTCAACCTTAACGTCTTCAACGTTTCTAAAATATTGATAGAAATCATAAACCGAGCATTTTTTCTCATCAAGCCATAAAGCGCCTTTCTGTGTTTTACCCATTTTCTTACCTTCACTATTTAATAGCAAAGTACAGGTCAAACAAAACGCGCTCTTTTTTTCCTTTCTTCTAATTAGGTCAACACCAGCGAGCATATTACTCCATTGGTCGTCTCCACCAACTTCAAGCATACAGCCGTATTCTCTATTTAAATGCAAAAAATCATAACCCTGCATTAACATGTAGTTAAATTCAAGGAAAGTTAAACCTTTTTCCATTCTTTGCTTAAAGCACTCTGCCGTGAGCATTTTATTAACAGAAAAATACACGCCGATTTCTCTTAAGAAATCAACATAATTTAAATTTAATAACCAATCGGCATTGTTTGCTATTATTGCAGAGTTTTCCCCTTCAAAGCTAATAAATCTTGACATTTGATTTCTAAAACATTGAATATTGTGATTTATCGTTTCAATAGTCATCATTTGCCTCATATCGCTTCTACCTGATGGGTCACCTATCATGCCCGTTCCACCCCCAAATAAAGCAATGGGTTTATGCCCATATCTTTGCATCCAAGCCATTGCCATAATTGGTATATAATGGCCGATATGTAAACTATCAGCCGTCGGGTCAAAACCGATATAGAAAGGTACGCTCTCCGAGCCTAACTTCTCATATAATTCATCTTCAAATATTGTTTGCTTAATAAACCCACGTTCTTTTAATACGTCAAATACGTTCTTTTTCATAACAACCTCTATGCAGTAAATTCTTTAACTTCAAAGGAATTTTTAACCAAAATCTTGCCTTCTTCTAGCGACTTAATTTCATTACAAGCAACCATTTGCGCTAAAATATTACCTATTGCCGTTGCTTCAACAGGGCCTGCTACAACGGTTTTTCCAGTTTCCTTTGCCGTTAAGCTATTCATAAGCACGTTTTGGCAACCACCACCAACTATATTGATGTTTTCAAATTCTATGCCTGTAATTTCTTGAATTTGCGCAGTGGCTTTTGCATAACATTTAGCAAGGCTAGAATATACGCAAAGCACTATTTCTCCAACCGTTTCAGGTATTTGCTGTTTGGTTTTTTTACAGTAATCTTTAACGGCGTTTATCATGCTTTTTGGCGCAAAGAAAGACATATCGTTTACGTCAACTATACTTGCAAAACCTTCAGCCCTTTTAGCTTCAACTACAAAATCAGTAAAGCTATATTCATCATTGAGTTCTTTTTTGATGCATTGAATCATCCACATGCCCATAATGTTTTTCAAAAAACGAATACTCTTATTGTACCCACCTTCATTAGTGAAACCATTGCTCAATGCAACCTCAGAAGTATTTTCCTTAGGAATTTCTACCCCAAACAATGACCATGTACCACTTGAAATATATAAAGGCATACCTAAACTTGGAACGCTCATTACTGCACTAGCAGTATCGTGTGATGCCGGCATGCACACAACGGCATCAAACCCAACTTCTGCTTTAATTTCTTCTTTTAATCCACCAACGACACTACCGGGAGCATAAAGGGTAGAAAACAAATCTTTGTTATAACCAAGCTTTTCAATAAGCTCGTAATCCCAATCCCTAGTAGTTGCGTTGATTAAACCGGTAGTAGATGCAATACTATATTCGTTTTTCTTAACACCAGTAAGCATAAAATGTAAATAATCCGGTGTCATAAGCATTGACTTAGCTCTCGCTAATTTACCCGATTTCCTATCAGCAAATAGCTGATAAATTGTATTGTAAACTTGCTTTTGTATACCCGTTCTTCTATAACACTCTTTTTCATCTACAATTGAATACACTTCATCTATTACAGCTAAAGTACGCTCGTCTCTATAAGAGAAAATTTCATCTATTAAGTTATCGTTATCATCAAGCAACGCATAGTCCACACCCCACGTATCTATACCAATACTGCAAGGAATTTTATTTATCTCTTTGCACTTTTTCAAACCGTCAACAATGCTTTTAAATAAATGCTCGTGATTCCACACAAGTTTGCCGTTTTTTTCTTCAGGTCCATTTTTAAAACGAAAAACTTCTTCTAGAACCAACTTTCCATCGACTATATTTCCTAAAATATGTCTACCACTTGATGCACCAATGTCAATAGCTAAAAAATACTTGTTATTCATTTAAACACCTATATCTTGTATTTATTTCTTAATCATTATACTATATAAACGCACACATGTCAACAAATAATTAAAATTTAACAATCAAATTCGCTAGATTTTTATTAACTTTTTTACAAACAAAAAACCACGCAATATTATAAGGTGGTTTTTACATATTTTACAACTATTATGTCACACATAATTATATTAATTTTTATAAGAATATATTTACTTTTTTGGCAAAAATCCTATTGGCCTTAAATTAGTAGCTGTTAAAATAAATTTTACTAAATATTTTCCCTTTTCTTTTACAATTTCAAGCTCAGGCTCTTCATTGTACTCAAAGTAATCTTTTAAAATTTTAATAATGTCGCATACTATTATCTCTTTATAGCTTTCACTATTTTTAATTCTATCTTTTTCGATAACGTTTTGAAATCTTATAATATCTTTTTTATCTTTCACTATACACTCCTTTTTAGCCCTCTTTTTATACTTCCAAAAAATCCTAAATATTTATTAGTTGTGTCAAACAGTTTTCTTGAGCCACGATGTAGATTGTTTGCAAAAATCTTATATGCCTTATATGATTCACTTTTTTGTGGCAACGATATTCCACTAGATAAAAAAACTGCATCTTCTTCAGGCAATATACTTATCACATCTGTTTTTAACAATTCCACGATATCGCTTGGCGCTAGTACTTTTTTGTCTACAATCAAATCTCCCCTTGCCCTATTTATAGCCAAATTTATAGAGTTTAATTTATAACTTTTCAATATTGCTAATACCTTATCTGCATCTCTTAGGCAAGATAAATTTGGCGTTACGACAACTATGCCCTCAGTTGCCGAAGCTACTGCTCTATGAAAACCTATATCAATCCCTGCCGGGCAATCAATGAGCACATAATCAAAAACACTTGCTAAGCTTTCTATTATCAATTTTACGTTTTGCCCACTTATACTTGAATAGGCTTCATAGTTACCAGAAGGCAATAAAAATAAATTGTTATAAACGTTATCTTGAACCAGTGCTTGTTTTAATCTACATTTACCACATATAACGTCTGTTAAATCGTACATTATTTTATTCTCTAAGCCCATAACAACGTCTAAATTATTAAGTCCAAAATCTACGTCAATTAACACCACCCTTTGACCAAGCCTTGCTAAAGCCCTGCCGAGATTTGCTGTAACAGTTGTTTTACCAACACCACCCTTACCTGAAGTAATAACAATCTTTCTTGCCACCATTTCACCTCCTGTAAAAATTTTAAATAAAAAAATACCACACTTCTTGACTTTTATAATCAAAAAGCGTGGTATTATGTCATTTTGTATTTAATTAGTTTTTACTGAAATTTTCTTTAATAAGTCATTGTTGCCCATTGCAATTCCACCACCCAAAGCAACCGACATAAGCCCATTCTCAGCAATGTTAACTTTCATATCAAATTTTCCTGCATAATATTGCTCAAGCCCATAGATTGAAGAAGCACCACCTGAAACGTAAACCCCTGCATGCCTTATTTCTGCCGATACTTCTGGAGGAAGTTTTTTCAACACATTAATAGCAAGCTCTGCAATTTTATCAAAATAAATCTTTAACGGCTCTATTAAGTCTAGCGCTCTAATAGATATCGCTCTAGGCGTACCAGTTTTTAGGTCTCTACCATTAACAACCGTTGCCAATGCGTCGCTAATTGACAAACTACCTACTTCTTTTTTCAACCTTTCTGCCGTTAGCAAACCAATTTGAAGGCCATATTTTTCAGCTACGTAATCAATAATATCCGTACTAATTTTATTCCCACCAAAATTAACAGAAATACCTGCAATAATGCCATCTAAGGTTACGGCTGCAATATTAGTAGTTCCACCAGCCATATCGATTATAAAGCATGGCGATGAATCGTTTAGTGGAATACGCTGACCTAGAGCAGAAAGCACTGGCGATTCAGCAAAATAAGCTTTTGTTACACCACTGCGCTTAGCCACAAGCTTGTATTTTTCTATCAATTCCCCAGTAACACCACACGGTACGGAAAAAAGCGCTTTTACACCAAAAAGTTTGTTTTTTACACCTATTTTACTAAAAAATGATGAAAGCATGCTAGAAGTAACTTTTTCGTTGATAATTTCACCTTCAAAAACAGGAAAAACAATCTTAGTATTTTTAGCAGTCTTACCAATAAGCCTTTTAGCATCTACACCGATAGCCTTTACGTCGTTTTTTTCGTCTTGCGACACAGCGGCAACCGTTGGTTCGCTTAAAACAAGCCCCCCACCAATCATATAAATATTTGTATATGCGCTATCTAAATCGATAGCCAGTTTATAAGTAGACATTTTTTCTCCTTACATTAAAGATTAAAAAACATTAAAACAAACGCCACACTTATGAGTGGCGCAGTTTATTTTTATAATATTTCTAGATTTTTCTTAAAGATTTTTCTAAAATCAGCACCTATATCAAGCGCAGAGTTTATTTCAAGACTAGCATCGCCACTAACTTCCGTTTTCATAATAACAGAATCACCTAAAATATCACAGTTTAAGCCGTTTACAACCGATGATAAACTACGGTCTAGGCATATAGCTATACGTAAAATTATACCCATCTTTCTAACAGCATCAACATCTTCATCTGTAACCAAGCCACGATATCTAGCCCAGTCAAACGGGTTAATGTCTTCAATCGCAGTGTTAGATGCAACAAACGATGCCATAACCATATCTCTATGGCTCAAGCCATAAATATTTGAGTTCAAAATAATGTAACCACTGTGCTTTTCATAATTATAAAAGCCGACACGCTTACCTGCATCATATAGATATGCGGCAACCTTTAATATCTTTAAATATTGTCTTGGGAATTTATGCAATACTCTAAGCTGTTTAAACAATTGAATAGACAAGTTAACAACTTGCTCAGTGTGCTTTTGGTCACAACCATAAAAATCTACCAATGTGTTTAAACTATAGGTCAACACGTCTGAAATCGGCTTATCTAAGGTAGATGGAACAGCGTAATTGTATAGCATACCGGTACGTAAGCCACTACCACTAATAACAACGTTGCCAAGATTTAAGTATTTTTTAAAAGCACTTATCGCAGCTAACGCACTTGGTAAGATATCTGCACGTTCAGTAGATAAACCCTTTATCTTTTTCTTTCTGTCTAAGTCTAAGCTCTTAATCAAATCATATACGTGTGAAAAATCAGTATCGTTTACCACGTAATTATGTATGGTTTTTAGTGGATATTTGTTCATAATTTTTGTCATACGACAAAGATTTCTAAATGAACCACCAACACCAATCAACTGAACTTCAGGGTCAACAAATTTCAACCATTCAATATGTTTTAGCTGTTCAGTAAAAAACTCTTCAACTTTAGCAGCTTGTTCACTAGGCGATAAATTGTCGCCTTCAAACAACTCAGTAAGCGTTATTGCCCCAAAAGGTAATGTCTCGTAGTTTAATAAATTACGTCTGTTATAATAAACAATTTTAGTGCTACCACCACCGATTTCCAAAATTATACCCTTTGGAATATCCATTGTGTTAATAACACCACGATAAACATACATAGCTTCTTCTTCAGCACTGAGAACGCGAAGTTTAATTCCACACGTAGCAGAAACTTCATCTAAAAAACTGCGCTGATTTTTAGCACGACGAACGGCTGCAGTTGCAACGGCAATAATTCTTTCTATACCGTTAACATCGCATAATTTTCTAAACATTTTCAAGGTTTTAATTGTTTCTTGAATTCTCTGTGGTCTTAAGAACCCGTCCCTTTCCATACCTTCGCCAAGCCTAGGCGCTTCCTTTAATTGGTCAACGATTTGGAAATGACCGTTTTCTTTAACGTCTACTAGTAATAATCTTGCAGTATTTGAGCCTAAATCTATAATTGCTATTCTTTCCAATG
The DNA here is from genome assembly GCA_045654125.1 of Christensenellaceae bacterium. Taxonomy (GTDB): domain Bacteria; phylum Bacillota; class Clostridia; order Christensenellales; family Borkfalkiaceae; genus UBA1259. Next base: position 48,457 of record JAZOMU010000005.1, on the reverse strand, counting down.
TATTCACCATACCGTTTGTGTTAGTTTTTTTCATTATTATAACACAAGATATTTGATTTGTACATACCTTTTTAAAAATTTGTGCAACTTTTTTTTCTTATTTTTTTAATTTTAACTAAACAACGTTTACATTGATGAACTTGAGCAACCTAATGTTAATTTATAACAAAATACTTTTCAAATATAAAATTGCTGTTTTGCTGTTAAATACTATATTTACTTGAAAACTAATTTTTTTTACGAATTTCAACGAAAAATTGAAACACGGATAACGCTAATAAAAACCCACCAAAAAAACGTTTTAGTAGGTCTCCACTCATTGCTTTTGCCAAAAAACAACCAGCTATACAAGTTGCAACCCCAGGAATTATAAAAAACAAAATTTTGTCAAAATTTACCATTTTCTTTTTAATATGAATTATTAGCGCAACTACAGCCATTGGAATAAAACTAATTAAATTAACAGCTTGAGCAACGTGTTGAGACACTGCGTAAAAAATGCTCAAAAGTGGTATTAATAACGTTCCACCACCCATTCCCATTCCACCTAAAATTCCAGCTAAAACTCCTGCTACTATATACCAAAAAAACTCCATAATGTTCCTCCTTAAAATTAAAAAAACAACATTTTAACGCCAGCTGCAGCCATCACAATAGAAAAGATAATAATAAGCCATTTATTTGATATTTTTGATAAAAGCAATGCACCAATAACACCACCCACAATCACCCCAGAACCTGCAGGTATTGCCACTCTTAAATCTAGGCTTCCAAAAGCCACATAAAACAAACTACTTACTATTGAAAGTGGTAAAATTATTAGTATTGCTGTTGCATGCGCCCTGTTTGGCTTGTAATTTAATAGCATTATTAAAATGGGCACAATTATCATACCGCCACCACCACCAAAAACTCCGTTAATAAACCCAGCTACCACACCTGCCAAGATTGCATAGATTTTTTTTAGACGTTCAATATTAAAATTATTTTTTTGTTCACTCATACTGTTATTTTGTTCAAAAAATAAAAAATTACAAATTTTTAGACACTTTTACCTATTTATATTGTGTATAAAGTTGATTTAATTTGAAAAATACTATATAATTATCTAGATAATTAAGTTTAATCATTGTCGATTTTCTTTTGACGGCAAAATTCAAACAATATAAGGTGAAACATGACGAGTAATAGTTTGTTTAAAAAATTTAGTTCTAAAATTATTTGGGTGTTAACGATTCTTTTTCTTTTTTCGTTTACTGCCTTTTTCTTTACTGCTTGTAACGAAGCAGAATCTGATATTAACGAGCCCTCATATTCTTATACCGAAACTGATGACGGGCTTATAAGCAACGGCTTATTTAATTACGGAACGTTAAACTTAGACTTTACCACAATCTCTTCCTTGCCAAAAACTAATGTAACAGGCTGGTCGGTATCAGGTGCTACTTCAGGCGTTTCTTCTGGTGTTGTTGACGTTACTGATGACGGTTGGGCAAGACTAATTGAGAAACTATATGATGACAATGACTTTTTAACTTATGCAGAAGCTACTTTTGGATTTAGTAAGACAGACGTTAAAACAGCGTTAAAAGATGAATTAGGCAAAGAGCCTACCTCATCAGAAATTAAAAAAGAGATTATTGATTCCTATTTAACCTTAAATGTTCCTAACCCAAAAAAGTATAGCGATGAAGCAGACGATAAGATTTTTATGCTTAACAACTATGACAAGAATTCTCTTGGTCACGGTATCAATCAATATGTTACTTCTGCATCAACTATTAACTTAGAAAAAGGCAAATACGGCAAATTCACCGTTTGGGTTAAAACACAAAACCTAAGAGATTATGACAATAACAATGATTATGGTGCCTACGTTGGGCTAAATACTAGTTTTAACAATACTGCCCAAGCAAAGTATAGAATTGAAAATATAATTACTGATGGCATTACCGAAAACAACGGCTGGAAACAATATACCTTATTCGTTAAAGCTGATGACGTTTATGATACTTCAGTTACCCTAGTTTTAGGTTTGGGGGTTGACAAGCACAACGCCGTTGAAGGTACTGCATATTTTGATGACGTTAAATTTGAATACGTTAGCAAGAGCGATTTTGACGCTTCTGTGATTGAAGACACCGAATATTTGATTTACGGCGACACTACTAACGACATTATAAGAGACAGTAACAACTCCATCTACTTATACGATATGTCGTTAGACAAGTACGTTCAAGATGATGAAGATGCTGATGCAACCGTAGACCGTACTGCTTCATTTAGTAATTTTGTAAAAGCTGATAACAATATTGCTGTTTTAGGTGGTTATACTACTTCTCATACAGGTGCAAAAGGTGATAAGTTTGGAACTGCTACCCTAGCTAATGGCGCACTTTTAGGTGGCGACCACGTTGCTGACTCATTAGATAGCAAAGTTATTCAATTAACTAATGCCAGCTACACCCTATCTTATCAACTTGCATCTGATAACTATTTTTCTGTACAACCTAAGCATTACGTTTACGTTGAGTTCTACGTAAAGAACGAACTAAGTAAATTTGCTTCTAGCGCTATTACATTTGATATTTTTGAAGTTTACAATAATGGTAGTAAAACCCAAAAATCTCCAGCTATTACGTCTATAAGCACTATAAGTAAAGATTGGACAAAAGTTAGCTTACTAGTTAAAAATAATTTTGAAACTGACGCGCGTTATTTCTATATTGACGTTGTAATTGGCCCAACAGACGTAGCAACTGCAAACACTGCGCCCGAATATGCAAGTGGCAAAGTTACCATTACAAACCCACTATTTGCTACTGGCTTAACAGAACAACTCAACGAACAAGAAAAAGAAAACGTAAACTACAAATTATATACGCTATTTAGCAACACTTCAAATGCTTCTATTGCCCTATACGCAGGCATGCAACAAGACTTTGTTGAAGACAGTACTAGTGAGTTGTACGACATGAATTATGCTGCAAGCGATATCGGCGCCATCATTAATGGACCAGCAATTCCTGCTAACTACACTGGTGTAACAAGCAACCACGCATATATTGTAAACGAAAACGAATACTCTGGCTACGTAACTAAGGTAAACGATAGAAGTGGTGTTAACGGCAAAGCTGGTAGTTATGCTGGTTTAGTAAATACCAAGTATATTTCTAACTACACGTTAAGTGGAATCGCTGATGCCTTAAGTTTCAAAAATGGGGATACTAATATTCAACCATTGATGATTTATAACCACACTGCTGATAGCTATGGTTATATCAGCACTGAAAAAACCATTTCTTCTAGCGCTTATGCTAAAATATCAGTTGACGTTCGTGTTTCTGAAGGCGCAACAGCATACATCTATTTAGTAGACGTTTCCGGCAAAACTAAAGAAGTTATGACTTTTGATAATGATAAACTAGCACTTCCCCAAGCGCAAGAGCTTGCTATTACAGTAACGAGCGATATGTTGCAAGATAAAGATTGGGTTACAGTTACTTTCTACATCGCAACTGGTGCTACTGCAAAAAATTTCCGTTTAGAACTTTGGAACGGTGAAAGAGAAGGCGCAAATAAATCTAGTGGTTTTGTATTCTTTAATAATATTGACTTCTCTTTATCAGGTGCCTTTACCGAACCTACTGACGTTGCAGATGCGTTTACCGTATCAGGCAACCCATTGTATGATATTGGCAAAGGTATTGAGCCTAATGCCATAACGTATACTCGTAAACTTACTGATTTGGAAAAGCAATTTAATGAAGAACAAACTGACTCAGAAAAACTAGTTTCATATAAACCTACCTACGTTTGGGCTAAAGATAATGCTAATATTTATGCAATATTTAATACTATTGACCCAGTAGAAGTTGACCCGTATTCAAGTGAAACGGAAGATGACGAAGATGCTTCAGCTGGTTGCACTGCCGAGACTGACCCATCAACCTTCTGGCTGTCCTTCTCTTCTATAGTTTTAGGTGTTGTTCTTCTATTAGCAATCATTATGTTGTTTGTGAAAAATATTAGACGCAGACGCAAGGCCAACGCAAGTGATGCTAAATCACACTATAAAATTGTTAGCAGATCAAGAATTTACAAATCAAAAGTTGAAGAACAAACTTCAAACGATGATGTAGTTGATGATGAAACTAATAACGACAATTTTGTTGAAGAAGAAATTGAAGAAACAGAAGCAGGAGATGAAGAACAAACTGATGAGTACATTTACGGTGAAGTTCAGAATTTCGGTGATGATGAATAATAAGTCTTAAATAAAAATTGACCACATTTTTGTGGTCAATTTTTTATATGTATACCAAATTGAATTTTAGGCATATAATTATTATATGGCTACTATTGTATTAACCGGTGGTGGAACTGCAGGACATTGCATACCTAACGTTGCTCTTTTACCCTATTTAAAAAAGCATTTTGATGAGATTTATTATATTGGTAGTATTGACGGTATTGAAAAAAACATTATAGAAAAAGAGAATATTCAATACTATGGCATACAATGTGCAAAACTAAATAGAAGCTTTACTCTTAAAAATCTTTCTATTCCGTTTAAAGTGATTAAAGGAATAAAGTCTGCTGGGGAAGTTTTAGATAAAATAAAACCCGACGTAATATTTTCAAAAGGTGGATACGTATCAGTTCCAACAATATTAGCAGGTAAAAAAAGGAAAATTCCCATAATTACCCACGAAAGCGACTTTACTATTGGTTTAGCAAATAGGCTTACAGCAAAATACTGTAAAAAAATTCTTACAACCTTTCCTGAAACAGCTAATAGCATACCTAACGGACAATACGTAGGTCCACCGTTAAAAAATCTCAACACATCAAAGTATAAAGCGTTAAAGCACTTTGGTTTAAGTGGTAAAAAACCCGTACTTTTTATTACTGGTGGCAGTTTAGGCGCAAAGGCAATAAATGATGCAACAAGAATCGCTTTGCCTAAATTATTGGTTAATTTTGACGTTTTACACGCCTGTGGAAAAAATAATTTATCTAAAGATATATACAATGGATACATTCAAAGAGAGTTTATCCCCGATATGTCTATGGCATATGCAGTTGCAGACGTTTGCGTTTCTCGCGCTGGCTCTAACACTTTATTTGAGCTTTTAAGCTTAAAAAAACCTTGCGTTTTAATTCCTTTACCAAAAGGCAATTCTCGTGGCGACCAAATTTTTAATGCTGATTATTTTCAAAAAAAAGGATTAGTTAACGTTTTACAACAAAACGAACTAACCCCTGATACTTTACTAGCTTTAGTTACAACTACTTATTTAAATAGACAAAAAATAGATAAAGTTTTTTCTAATTTTCCTATCAAAAGTTCCTGTGAAAAAATTACGGAAATTCTTATTGAATATGCAAATGGTCTAAATTAACGCAATAACCACGTTCTGTTAAATTTAGTCCTTTATTGTTCTTAAAATAAGTCGATAAGGACGTGGCTACTTTTATATCGTTTTCTTTTTCACGTTTGTTTATTTTTTCAGCATCAAAATATACGCACTCACTTCTTCTAACCTGAATGATTTTTTGCACCTTAACCGTTTTTGTTTTTATAAATAGTGCTTTAATAATTTTATCTAACATTGTTTCATCCCCCTTACACGCATATAATAATAAAAGTTTGTGCCATACGCCTGTCATATTAAAAATTTATTTAAAATTTATTTGACATTACTACTCGTATGTTTTAAAATATGAGTAAGGAGTGAATTTTATTATGAAATTTGAAATAATGGTTGGTATTCTTTTTGACTTATTAGCAAAAAGATGTGTAAAAGCAACTTATTTAGCTGAGAAATACGAGGTAAGCGTTAGGAGTATTTATAGGTACATAACTTCACTTGAATATGCAGGTGTTCCCATATATACCATTAGGGGTAGTCATGGTGGCTTTGCCATTGTTGATACTTATAAATTTTCTTCAACATTTATGACGGTAAAAGAATTTGAAAGCACTATAAACGCCCTTACAGCTATATGTGATAGTGTGCCTGATAAAATACTTAGCAGCGCCATAAATAAGCTAAAATCAGCCGTAAAAAATGAATATAGTGGCTTTAATGTTCAAAGTGGCAACCTTATAATAGATGCTGGTCCTTGGGGCGATAGCGTGGGATACAAAAGCAAGCTTAACGTTATCCAAAAGAGCATAAACGAAAACAAAAAACTTTTTATTAGATACCACGATAGAAATGGCGAAGTTACTGAGAGAAATATTGACCCACACGTAATTGTATTTAAGCAAGGCTTGTGGTATGTTTTTGCGTTTTGTAATCTTAGAAATGAATTTAGATTTTTCAAAACGGGAAGAATAGAACACGCAACCGTTACAAAAGAAAGCTTTGTTAGGCAAGATCTTTCTAAAATGGACTTACCCCTCGATTTTTGGCACAAAAATGAACAAACAACTGATATCGTTATGGAAATAAATCAAAACTCTTTATCAGACGTTGAAGAGTGGCTTGGCATTGAAAACGTTAAGCTGATTTCAGGAAAATATATTGCAAACGTTAAATTACCTATTGATAACGGTTTAGTTTCAAAAATAATGAGTTATGGAAATGGTATAAAAGTTTTAGAGCCAAAATTACTCATTACTGAAATCAAAAAATGCGCTAGTAAAATTATTGACAATTATAAATAGAATAAAAAAAGACGGCTTAAGCCGTCTTTTTTGTGAATAATTTTATTTGTTTTAATTAAAACTCTTTTCTAGTACTTCTTGAAAATAACTTTAAAAACTCTTTCATTGGCTCTTTATTTTCATATAGTATAGAATATACAGCGTTAGTTATAGGCAAATCAACGTTATACTTTTCACCAAGCATTTTCATAGCCTTCGCTGTGCTTGCACCTTCTGCAAGCTTAGTAAATTCTTGTTTTTTTACAAACAATTCACCAAATTTTCTGTTATTAGAATACTCCGAAAACAAGGTTGTTTCATAATCGCCAAGGTGACACAAGCCGTATGCTGAAAGCTCATTACCACCCATTGCGCCGATAAGCCTTGCCACTTCTCTAGCACCACGTGCCATCAACGCGCCTTTAAGCGTAGTATAACCACCACCATCAAGCATACCTGCGGCTATACCCATTACGTTTTTTGCAGCGGCGCCTATTTCACTACCAATTAAATCATCGCCATAGTAAAATCTAATCAAGTCACTACGAAATGAATCGGCAAGATATTTAACAAGTTTTGGATTTACCGAATCAATAAGCATACAGTTAGGCAAGTTTTTAGTAAACGCTTGAATATGCCCTGGTCCTACCCATACTGCAATATTATTCCCATCAATTCCACACTCTGTTACAACTTCAGATAACCTTTTGCCACTTTCAACTTCAATACCTTTCATACAAAGCACGAATATCTTATCTTTAACGTCATACTCGATAACCTTTTGCATAAAAGCTCTTAAGCCTTGTGCGCTTATAGATATAATAATCGTTTGGCTATTTTCAATAGCATACTTTAAGTCAGGTGTTAAATTTATTCTTTTATCTAAAGATACATATTCATTTTTACCAGTATTTTTTAGCACATCATAAGAATAATTGCCCTCAGTTCCCCACTGAATAACATTATGCCCTTGATTTACTAAATACCAACCAATAAAAGAACCCCATCTACCACATCCTAAAACTGATACGTTCATTTAAATACCTACTTTTATAGTGTTTTACGGTCAACGAATGCTCTTGCGAGGCTTATTTCATCAGCATACTCAAGGTCGGTACCTATTGGTATACCGTGCGCTAGCCTAGTCACTTTTATCCCTAATGGTTTTAACAGATTTGAAATATACATAGCCGTTGCTTCACCTTCAACGTCTGGATTAGTAGCCATAATAACTTCTAATACGTTCCCGTTTGAAATACGCTCTAGCAAACCTTTTATATTTATATCGTTAGGCCCAATTCCATCTAACGGCGATATAGTGCCGTGCAAAACGTGATATACGCCGTTAAACTCGTTAAGTTTTTCTATAGCAATAACGTCTTTTGGCTCTTTAACAACACAAATAGTTTGCGCTTCCCTATTTTTACAAATATCACAAACATCACCTTCGGAAAAATTGCCACAAATCTTGCAATAATGTACGTTGGTTTTTACATTCATAATAGCATCGGCAAAGTTTTTTGCTTCTTCAACGTCCATATTAACTATTTTATAAGCAAAACGTTGTGCAGTTTTTGCGCCCACGCCCGGCAACTTAGAAAATTCATTTATAAGCTTTCCTATAGGCTCAATATAAACTTTCATACTAAATACCTAAGCCACTAAAAGCTCCCATTTTTTCAGCATAAACCTTTTCAGCCTTTTCATAACCATCGTTAAGAGCTGCAATAAGTAAATCCTCAAGCATAGTTAAATCATCCATATCTACGGCATTTGGGTCAATATTTATTGAAGTTACAACTTTTTTTGCCGTCATTGTAACTTTAACTAGATTTCCACCTGCACTGCCTTCCACTTCAAGTTCTTCAAGTTCAGCTTGTGCCTTTTGCATTTCTTCTTGCATTTTTTGTGCTTGGCGCATCAAATTTTGCATTTGATTTCCACCACCAAATCCACCAAATCCTTTATAAGCCATATTAATTCTCCTTATTTTATAATAACTATATTATCTCCGAATATTTTTTTAATTCTTTCAGTTTCATTATCAATCTCTTCTAGATTTTTTTCAAATTCTGAAAGTTTAATTTCTAAATTGAATTTTTGATATTCACTTAAGGCATCGTATATTTTTGCTTTATTCACGTCAGTATCTAAAAACTCTAAATCATTCTTGCTTGATGCAGTTAGTTTTAATTCGTTTGCATCAATCTTAAACTTAACTGATTGTAAAATATTCCAAAGCATTTCACTATTGATTTTGCGTAGATACAACAGTATTTTACCTTTGAGTTCTTCTTCAGTAGAATCATAAATAAATGACAGCAATTTTTCTTCTTTAATTTCTTCTTGCTTTTCTTTTATGCTCGTTTGCTTTGCAGTAGTCTCTAAAAGAAAACTGCCACTAGCTATTGTATCTTCAAGCTTTTTCACTCTTGTAAGCAATGCATCTACGTTGTAATCAGCATCAGGTCTACAAGCCTTAACGGTTGCTGTTTCAAAAATTATTCTTGGGTGATTGCTGTATTTTAGCGCAGTTTCTGCATCTGAAAATATGCTTAAAACTCTTAATAACCTTTCTTCAGAAACAATATTTGCTAAGCTTGATAACTCATCAAATTTGTGTTTAGGAAGCTCTAATATTGTATTTGGATTAGAACAGGTTTTAATAACTAAGATATCCCTAATAACAGAAGTAACGTCCTTAACTAACACGCCCATGCTTTTACCTAATGAAGAAAGTTCATCAATTACCTGCAACACCATACCCGTATCAGATTTTAATAGCGCTTCAATAAATTTATTAAGCAATTCAGCGTTTGATGAACCCAAAATTTCCATTACCTGTTCATATGTTAAAAGGTCTTTCCCGTATGAAACGGCAATGTCAGCGATAGAAAGAGCATCACGAATACTGCCTTCGCCTGCTTTAGCTATTGCAAAAACAGCTTCCTTTTCGTATTTTTTACCTATTTCATCATAAATAGAGCTTATTAGTTCAGCAATTTTTTCCGTTGAAATTAAACGGAAATCAAATCGCATACATCTTGAAAGAATAGTCGCGGGAATTTTATGTGCTTCAGTTGTAGCAAGTATAAAAACTGCGTGTTTAGGAGGCTCTTCTAGCGTTTTTAACAGCGCATTAAATGCAGGACCTGTCAGCATATGAACTTCGTCTATTATATAAACTTTATATTTGCAGGATACAGGTGGATATTGCACTTTTTCGCGTAAATCACGTATTTCGTTTACACCGTTATTAGATGCTGCGTCAATTTCAACAACGTCAATATTAGAAGGGTCAGCTAAAACCTTACAAACGTCACACTCACCACAAGGAGAGCCATTTTTGGGGTTTAAGCAATTTATTGCCTTTGCAAAAATCTTTGCAACAGAAGTTTTACCCGTACCCCTGGTGCCCGTAAACAAATATGCATGACCAAACCTATCGTTAGCTATTTGATTAGTTAATGTTTTAACGATATGTTCTTGCCCTATTAAATTGTCAAACGTTTTAGGACGGTATTTCCTGTAAAGCGCTAAATATGCCATAGAATTCTCCTATTTTGCATCTTTCTCTCTAAGTTGTTTAGAAAATTTTTGCTTTATTCTAGTAAGTGCATTTTCTACTGATTTGGTGCTTATTTTAAGCTCTTTGGATATATCCCCGTTTTTATATCCAACATTTCTTAAATCATACACTTTTCGCTCAATATTAGATAATATTTCCTCCGAAACCCTTTTTAACTCTTGCTCGCTTTCATTTTTTATAGCAATTTCTTCAGGATTATATCTAGTATCAGTCATTATCGCGTTTTTATCTTCTTCATCAAAGTCAGCGATATGAGATACAGCTTTTTCGTTGTTGTTTTTAGAAAGTTCACTTAATATCGATTTGAATTCATTATCCAAACACATACTAGCATATGTAATAAACTTTGATTTAGTTTGATGATTTAAATCAAATTTATTAATCGCCTTAGAAATGGCAATTCTGCCACGCTGTATAACCTCGTCAAAGTTGCTTTCTTCAAAACCAAACGCTTGTGATTTTTTCTTAATAAATGGCTCAAAACGAGCAATCAATTCATTTATTAAAAAATTATCACCATTTCTAATAAGTGCAATCAATTCTTCGTTTGAAAGTTTATTCAATCCCATCTATTCCCCTTATCGTTACTTACTTTAAACGTTGTCTTACCACTTCGTAAACAGCGATGCCACACGCTACTGATGCATTTAACGAGTTAACCTTGCCAAACATTGGTATAGATATAATACCATCACACTTCTCTTTAGTTAACCTTTTAACGCCACTATCTTCGCCACCAATTACTAAACAAATTTTTCCAGTTAAATTGCTTTTATAAATATCGCCACCACCAAGTTCTGCACCGTATACCCAGTATCCATTATCCTTTAATACATCAATAGCATTATTTATGTTCGTAACTTTTGCAACTTTTATATGATTAAGCGCGCCTGCAGAAATGCGCATAACAGTATCGTTTACTGAGGCACTACGGTCCTTACCAATGATAATACCATCAGCACCAGCACACTCACACACCCTAATAATGCTACCAAGATTATGTGGGTCTAGCACTTCATTTAATATAACTACAAGACCATCTTTATCCTTTGCATCTTCAATTATATCTTCAATATCAAAATACTTATAATCTGATACGTATGCAATAAATCCTTGGTTGCGCTTGCTTTCGCTTTCTTTTTCAATAACGTATTTATCAACTAGTTGAACTTTTATCTTATGAGAACGTATAACGTTTATAAGTCTTTTACTAGCATCATCCTTAAGGTCTTTTTGCACTAAAATTTTATCTATTTCTTTGTCCGTTTTAAGTAATTCGTAAACGGCATTTCGTCCTTCAATCTTCATTTTTTTCTCCTAAATTTAATAAAAAATTTAATCTTTCAATTTCGCCAAGTATGTAAAGGTAACCAATAACAGCTTCAAACCCGGTTGATAGATTGTATTGCATAATCGAAGCGTGTTTAGCTTTAGTAGGTTTTTTAGCATTACGAGCACGTTTGAAAATAGCTAATTCATCTTCCGATAAAAAAGGTAAAAGTTTGTTAACAAGCTCTGCTTGAGCAACTGCGTTAACTTTTTTTGTTGCAAGTTTATTCAACTCACCCGTTTTACAATCAGAAGAAAAAGTTAGTTGTTCTCTAACAAAAAGCGAATAAACTGCATCGCCAACGAAAGCTAACACAACGGGATTAAGGTTGTTTGCTTTTGCTTTATCCATTTTATCGCCTAACGTAAACATAAATTATACCCCATTTTTCCAATAATATTATACTATATTTTTTTATAAAAAACAATAAAAAACGCAAGCAATTTTGCCTGCGTTAACATTTATATTTTAATCTGTAATTTTTATTGAAGTTTGCGCAAAATACCCAACTATTCCCTTAAATATAGTATAAGCTAAAGCATCTTGGTACTCTTCAGTAATTAGTAGCGCTTCGTCTTGTGGGTTAGATAAAAAACCACACTCAGCTATTATAGATGGATAATTTGAACAATTTAATATGTAATAATCACCTGTAAGTGCAGAACACTCTCTAACAGCTTCTTCCATTTCGTTAAAACAATTTTGCACACTTTTTGCTAAAATTTTAGCATTTTCATCGCCTTCTTTATAAAATACTTGTGCACCCCTGCGTTCGCTTAAACTAAACTTATTCATATGTATGCTAACAACTAAGTGTGGCTTAGCATCTTCTATAATTTGCTTACGCTTTTCCATATCTTTGCGTTTTAAATTCTTATTAGCTATTCCATATAATCCTGCATCGGTGCTTCTAGTTAAAACAACGTTCATCCCTGCACCAATTAAATATTTTTCAATTTTTTTAACAACTTTCAAATTTAATTCGCTTTCTTTTACCTTTGTTAGAACACCTGTAACACCAGCATCAATGCCTCCGTGCCCAGCATCTAAAACAATTCGCACCTTGTTAACGGAAGCGTTCCCAATAGGCTTTTCATACAACGCACCAATACATAGAACAAAGGTTAAAAATGTTGCTATAAGAACGCTTATTATAAGTATGCTTCTACGCTTTAATACAATCATATATACCACCGAAATTGTTGATAACCCTAAAAAATTAACCTAGTTATCAACAATTTTAATATTTTCGACACAAATTGCTGTTGATAACTTTTATATATTATACTTGATTTTTAGCTGTATTATGATAAAAAATAAAAGGTGCTTATTGAAAAGCACCAATTTAGTATTATATATTTTATTGTTTGTTTTAGAAATTATATGAGTTCGCTAAACTTAAACACGTATTTATCAGCCACGTTCTTCATCTCATCAACGTAATCTTTTGAAGAATCATCATAAATGCCATAAGCAATCATACCAGCCTTCTTTGCAGTAGCAATAGCGTTAATATTGTCGTCAATAAATATAATTTTATTAACTGGTTTACCCATTTTTTCTGCGCTTTTAATATAAATTTTTGGGTTTGCTTTAGTCGTATTAAAATCATCGCAAGACCAAACGTTATCAAATAAATGGTATATTCCTATTCTCTTTAAGCAAGGATCTAACATCGTGTGTGGACTGGCAGTTAGAACATTCAGGCTATAACCTAACTCTTTCATCTTTTTAAGAGTTTCCACAACTGTGTCTTTTGCCTGAATATTATTTTCATACTCAATCCTTGCGTATGCAGAGATTTTTTCAATTATTTCATCTACCGTTTTATTTAAGCCTATAGTCTGAAAGTATTTAGCCCCACCAATATATCCTAATGGAGTGATTATTTTAATAATATCTTCCCCATATTTTACGTTATTTTCATCAAGAATTCTTAGCATTGCACTTATAAAACTAGGCATTGAATCAACTAACGTACCATCAAAATCAAATAAAAAAGTTTTATTTTCCATATTTTTACTAAATTCCTTTGCGCTTTAAACATACAACCGTCTCAACGTGTTTGGTCTGTGAGAACATATCAAACGGCTTTACAAACTCAATTTCATACCTATAATTCGGGTTCTCAACTCGTTTAATTTCCCCACCGACAACTTCTAATGAACCTACAAGCAACCCAACGTCTCTAGCCAACGTTGATGGCAGACAAGAAACGTATACTATTTTATCAATTTCGCTCGTTAAAAGGCTCTGTATCACTTTGACATCACAACCTTTTCTTGGGGGGTCTAGAACAACGCAAACGTTAGTATTAGCTCGCTTTTCTTTTGCAATCAAGCTTGGCAACACATCTTCACACTTGCCTAAATAGTTTGTAATTTTATCTGTTAAACCATTTTTATCCTTAAGTTTATCGGCAAGTTCCACTGCTTCTTTTACTATTTCTACTCCAATTGCTTTTTTAGCAGTTTTAGCAAGAATTGCAGTCATAAGCCCTGCACCACTATATGCATCAATAACAGTAGTATCTTGGTCAGCACACACTGTTTCTCTAACTAAAGAGTAAAGCTTAGCACAAACGCTATCGTTCACCTGCATAAAACTTTGCACGCCAATCGTATAATTAATGCCAAGCATTTCGCTTGAGTAATCGCTATCGCCGTGCATTAAATAAAAGTCTTTACCGTAAATTACGTTTGTATTTTTAGAGTTTTCGTTTACGTATAATGAAAATGGGTAACCAACCACTTCTTTAATAATTTCTATAAGGCGATTAACACCACGCAAGTTTTTATTCAAGGCAACTAACGTTATAATTAGATTGCCCTTGACATCTTTAACGGTAATTTCCCTTAATTCCCCACTACCGTCAATCTCGTTGTAACCTATAATATTAAATTCATTTATGTACTGCTTAAATGCTAATATTATATTTTTAGTCCACTTTGGGTTGATTAAGCAATCTTCAATAGGCACAACCCTATGCGACCCTTCGGCATAAAATCCAATTACAGTTTCTTTACCGTTAAAAGCAACGGGTAATTGCAATTTGTTTCTATATCTAAACTCATCATCACCTTTAACCGTAGGTGATACTTTTACATCTAGATTAGCAATTTTCTTAAAGCAGTTTGTAATATTTTCTTCTTTAATCTCAAGTTGTTTTTGATATTTTATATGCTGTAGTTGACAGCCCCCACACCTACCAAAAACAGGGCACTCTGCTTTTACACGCGTTTCGGCTGGAATTATAACTTCAACAAGTTTAGCAAATACACATTTTGAAGTAACTTTAAGTACTTTATAGCGTATTTTTTCTCCAACTAAGGAAAATGGAACGAATATAACCGTTCCTTCTTCTTTAATTATTCCTTCGCCGTTTGAGCCTAAAGACACAACAACGCCTACTCTTTCTTCATTTTTTTTCATTATATTTAAGCGCCCTACCTTATTATTTTAGATAAATATGTATCAAAAATAATTTTTGCAACAAGTATAAACCTATCGTATACAAAATAAAAAACTACACCAACGATTCCCACTAAATACACTATATATTTAAGCAAGATTTCGGGCAAACCATCAAATATTCCGTTCGCCACAAAAATATAGTAGTAATATACCCCATAAAAGCAAGCAAGACACCAAAGCGCACCTAGAACTATAGTAGCTATTTTATTAAAATTTTTTTGCATCAATCTGAATTTCACAATAGGATAAATGCCCATAAAACCAAAATATGCAGGAAAAATTATAGATAATATATTAAATCCACTAAATAAAAATGCTAGAAGCCCACCCGACAAAAAGCATAAAACACTGCCTAAATATGACCTATAATATAATGGTAAAATTACTAATATAGAAGCAAACACCAACGTAATTAAGTCGATGAATTCGATATAAGCTCCAAGCGTTAAGAGTAAGGCTATAATAGCTGATGAAATTGCTGAAAGTGCTATTACTTTACTTTTCATTATCTACAGCAACAACTACAAAGCATATCCATACAACACCAAGTAGCACAGAAAGTTAAACAGCTGTTGTCCGTGCCACCCATTTGCCTTGGTTGACCTTGATATCCTGCGCCGTATTGTGCATTTCCTGATTGGAACTGCCTATCATTATATTCGATTTTCTGTTTTAATTTAGCATAGGAATCAGAATATTTTGTATTATGTGGCTCCATATTCATAGCGATTTCTAATTGCTTTTTGCTTTCGTTTATCCAGTTTTTCTTATAGAAAACAACCGACTGCAAATAATGCCACTCAGCATTTCTATCGTTAAATTTATCTAATAAATCTTGAGCTAAATTGATGTTATTTTCTCTTATATTTTTTTCAACTTCTGAAAAATCATAACTCATATTTTCACCATCGTTTAAGATATTTTTTCTTGCATTTATTATTTCGTAATATGCAGTTTCTAGTTTAGTTAAATTTTTTGCAGCCTGATTACCTGCCTCACCTTCTAAAAAGCGTTCTTTAGAATATTTTTCTTTGAGCTGACGATAAGAATTTTCTATCTCTTCATCTGTTGCATCTTTACTTACATTTAAAATTTTGTAATATTCTTTCATTTTTTATTCTCCATAACCGTTTTTGTTTGCAAAAACAGTCCTCTTAATAATATATTATCGATTAAATCGTGATTAAAACTATAACCTAAACTCTTTGCTTTTTCATTAACGTCATTAAGCACAGAGCCAAAAACAACTGCCAAGTCCTGAGATTTACTTTCAACAAGTTCTTTTTTGCTCATAAGTTCAGGATAAGAATTAACAAACACGTTAAAATTATTTTTCTTTATATCTTTATCAAAATCATCAAGCGCGTCTATAAGATAAATCCATTTACCTAAATCGTATGCCAAACTCAAAACGTCATCAGTTACCTTTTCGCCAAGCAGTACTGCTACTAACTCTTGCATCATTTTACCAAACGGGTCAGAAGCAAAATCAATACTATCCCCTTTAACTTTCTCATACCTTAAAAGCTCATCGTATTTTTCTTTTACTATACGATTTAATTCAGGCTCTCTTATTTTTGCTCTCTTAAAAGCTTTATTTAAAAAAGCACGTTTGATTTTACCTTTTTTACTATCTATAACGTCATCACAAACTTTATAATAAGCTAAAATAACGTTTAACGCACCAATGCGCTCGGTAAGTTCATCTGGGACAGCTACGGGTCGTTTCCTAATCGGATGAATAATACAATGTTGTTTTTCAACCTTAACGTCAACTCCTAAAATATTATGGAGCAATACCGATAGAAAAGTTAAATCGTAATTTAACACAAGCCTACCTCTTTGCCCAGACACCTTGCCTATTCCCTTACAAAGCCCACAATACATAGCTTTGTAAAGTACGGTATCTTTAACGTACATATTTGGTGTATCAGTTTTTACGTATCCAAACATTTTAACCTCTTTTTCTTAATACTAACCCAACTTTTTTATAAACTTTATTAAGCGTTCTGTATGCAAGGCGTTCTGCCCTTTCTGCACCATTCTTAAGAACTTCGTCCAGATAAGCTTTGTCCAATAACAACTTGTTCTTTTCCTGCCTTATAGGTTCAATTTTATCTGCAACAACTTGACCTACTGCAAGTTTAAAGTCTCCGTAACCTTTGCCAGCAAACTCTTCTTCTGCCTGCTCAAAGGTTTTATCTGTAAACGCACAGTAAATTGATAAAAGATTGCTTATACCAGGTTTTTCAGGCGAATAAATAATCTTGTCATCGCTATCGGTTACAGCACGCTTAAACTTTCTAAGTATAGTAGCAGGGTCATCATCCATAGAAATAAAAGCATTAACGTTTGCATCAGACTTGCTCATTTTTCTATCAGGTTCAGCAAGGCTCATAACCCTAGCCGCTGATTTACCTATATACCCTTCTGGAATTTTAAATGTTTCACCAAAACGATTATTGAATCTAATTGCTAAGTCCCTAGCAAGCTCTAAGTGTTGCTTTTGGTCTGCGCCAATCGGCACTAATTCCGTTTGATAAAGCAAAATATCTGCAGCCATCAATACGGGATAATCCATAAGACCCATATTTATATTATCTTCATGTTTTTTGCTCTTATCCTTAAACTGCGTCATTCTTGAAAGTTCACCAGGATAACAAATGGTGTTTAAAACCCAAGCAAGTTCAGTATGTGCCGAAACGTGCGATTGAGCGAATAAAACCGACTTTTCAGGGTCTATACCACAAGCCAAATAGAGCGCCAAAAGTTCATAGGTGTTTTTTCTTAACACAGCTGGGTCTTGCTTTACAGTTAAAGTGTGTAAATCGGCAATTGCAAAAACGCCATTATAGTCGTCTTGAAGCTTTTTGAAGTTTCTAAGCGCACCTAAATAATTCCCGATCGTTAATATGCCACTGGGTTGTATTGCGCTAAATAATATCTTTTTTTCTTCCATTATTCCTTCCCTATTATAATCAATTAGTTTTTATCTACAAATCCAAAAACAGCATTAACTGCATCTTTTTTATCAATTACCTTATTAAAACGCTTTTCTTTGGTTTTTAATTCGGTAATTTGAGCAGGTACTGGCATTGCAGATATTTGGCTAAGCATTTCACTAGCCTTAAAAGCATCTGCTACGCGCTTTCCACCTACAACACCATACACGTCGCAAGCAAACTTATAGGGGCTTGCAGTAGAAAGCACAACTACGTTATTAACGCTGTTTGTTTGGTTTTTATATTGGTTTGCAACACTAATCGCAACAGATGTGTGTGGGTCTGCTACGTATCCGTATTCTTCAAAAATCTCACCAATTTCAAAACGACAATCATCTTCATCCGTATAGCCTGCAAAAAATTCTTTTGTTAACTTTTCAAACTCAGGTTTTGAAATTTCATACTTACCTTTAGTCTTAAGCTCTGCCATTTTTGCTGCAGTTGCAACTGCATCTCTATTGTATAGCTCAAAAATAAGTCTTTCAAGATTGCTTGAAATTAATATATCCATAGATGGCGAAATAGTTTTGAAAAATTCTCTATTTGCATCGTAAGTTCCGTTTGCGAAAAATTCAGTTAAAACGTTGTTGGAGTTAGATGCACACACCAACTTGCCAACGGGTAGTCCCATTTTTTTAGCATAATAACCAGCTAGAATATTACCAAAGTTACCAGTAGGAACTACAAAATCCACTTCTTCCCCCATCTTAATCTCATTACTGTTTATTAAATCGCAGTATGCTGAAAAATAATAGGTTATCTGAGGCGCTAGTCTACCGAAGTTCATAGAGTTTGCGCTTGATAATAACACGTTTTTAGTCTTTAATTCAGCGTTTATTTTCGCATCGGTAAAAATCTTTTTAACAGCCGTTTGGCAATCATCAAAATTTCCTTCAACAGCTACAACATTAACGTTGTTTCCTTCCTGCGTGCACATTTGCGCTTTTTGCATATCACTAACGCCTTCACTAGGATAGAAAACCATAATTTTTATGCCGTTTGCATCCTTAAATCCTTCAAGAGCAGCCTTGCCGGTATCACCACTGGTTGCAACGAGAATAAGCACTTCTTCCTTAATACCACTTATATCACACCCTTTTCTTAAAAGATACGGTAAAAGAGTTAAAGCAACGTCCTTAAACGCAAGAGTTGGGCCGTGAAAAAGCTCCATAATAAAAAACTTATCGTCTAATTTTACTACGGGTGCAGGGTCATCATCTTCAAACTTTGAATAAGCAAATTTGCAAGCAGCTAAAAGTTCTTGATAATCATACTCATCAAGATATTTATGCAAAACAAAAGTTGCTCTTTCAGCGTAATCCATCAATAACATTTGCTCTATATCTTCAGATGTAATTAAAGGAAAAGTTTCAGGAACAAACAATCCCCCGTCCTCTGCAAGCCCTTTTGCAATAGCTTGTGCAGCGCATGATGCAGTTGACTTTCCTCTAGTGCTAATAAATTTCATAAATCTCTCCGTAAACAAATAAAAGTCGGAAGCTTTCCGACTTTTATTTTACTACATTTTAATGATAAAATCAAACTAATCAACGTACTTTAATACAAACTCAGGCAAATCTTCTTTAGCAGCACTGCAAGTTACTATAAATTTAACGCCAAAATCTTTTTCAAGTTTATCCATTGCAACGAAAACGCTTTCAAGCTCGCCCAATTCCTTACCAGTAATTCTTGCAATACCATCGAGGAATATATATTCATTGTCACCGTTTGCAGCTACTATTCCTTTTATAAAACCACGTAGCCCACCAGCGCATTTAATATCGAACGATTTAACGTCTATATATCTAATTTGATTTGTTAGGTCGTATGTATATCTAGATGTATCCGTAACGAAGATAACGTGCCCTTTAGCAGTTTCCATCGTTGAGTTTGCATCAGCTATAATCGTTTTAGTTTTGCCCGTTCCTTTAGGTCCGTAAATAATTTTCATATATAATTTTCCTCCTTGAAAATCTTACCTATCTATATTGTATAATACTTTTTGGAAAATTTCAATAGGTTTTTAAAAATTATTTAGCGAAAATCAATAATTTTTTACGGAACTCTTTATCTAATAATAAAATCATATTATCGAGCTCGTCATCACCCATTACACTGCATCTACCATCAGCATATTCTTTATCGATTAATTCTTTAATCTTGCTTACAATTGGGTGGCTCTTTTCAATTTTTTGATCCTTAGGCAAGTTGTAGAACTCGTTCATCCAGTACGCAATTCCTGCAAGACCACTAGTATTGTTGATTGAAACGTGCATAGGACGATTAAGTAATTTTTTGGTGTCAAAAATATTGTAAATTTCCTCATCCTTTAACATACCGTCTGCGTGGATACCTGCACGTGTAGAGTTAAATGCTCTACCAACAAATGGGGTTCTAGGTGGAACAACGTAACCTATTTCCTTTTCAAAGTATTCAGCTATTTCGGTAATTGCAGTATAATCCATACCGTCAGCTGTGCCCTTAAACGATGCGTATTCAATAGCCATAGCTTCAAGTGGGCAGTTACCAGTTCTTTCACCAATGCCTAGCAACGAACAGTTTACAGCTGAACAGCCGTAAAGCCAAGCAGTAGACGCGTTGGAAACAACTTTATAGAAGTCATTATGTCCGTGCCATTCAAGCATTTCGCTTGGAACTTCTGCATAGTGCCTCAATCCATAAATAATGCCGGGAACGCTTCTTGGAAGTGCAGCGCCAACAAAGTTAACACCAAACCCCATTGTGTCACACGCTCTTATCTTAATTGGTATGCCACTTTCTCTTGAAAGCTTCATAAGTTCATTTGCAAAGGGAACTACAAATCCGTAAAAGTCTGCACGAGTAATATCTTCAAAGTGACATCTTGGTTTAACGCCGGCAGCTAATGCATCTTTAACCGAACCGAGATATTTATCTAGAGCTTGTGCTCTATTTAAATTCATTTTCTTAAAGATATGATAATCTGAACAGCTTACCAAAATACCCGTTTCTTTTATACCCATCTGCTTAACCAGCTCAAAATCTTTTTGATTAGCCCTAATCCAGCTAGTAACTTCAGGGAATTTTAAGCCCAAACTCATACACTCTTCAGCAGCCTTCCTGTCTTTTTCAGAATACAAGAAAAATTCAGACTGCCTTATAATACCTTTTTCGCCACCCAAACGCGACATCAATTTAAAAATATCTACAATTTGTTTTACTGTGTAAGGCGAAGTGGATTGTTGCCCATCTCTAAAGGTTGTGTCGGTTATCCAAATATTTTCAGGCATTGCCATTGGCACGTTGCGAGAGTTAAATATTATTTTTGGAACGTTTTCATAATCAAAAACGTCTCTAAACAAATGTGGTTCTTCAACGTTTTGAAGTTCGTAGTTGTAAAGTTTTTCTTCAAGTAAATTTGTTTTTTTGTTAATCTCTATCATCTTATCGTATTTCCTCTATAAACTCTTCAAATCTATTAAGCCCTTCAGTAATATCTTCAAGTGAAATTGCGTAAGAAAGCCTAATACAGTTATCATCACCAAACGCAACGCCCGGAATAAGTGCAACGCCTTTAGTTAATGCTACGTCTGCAAAAGATAGTGAACCGTTAATAACCTTATCACCAAACTTTTTGCCGTAAAAACCTGATACGTCAACAAAAACGTAGAACGCGCCTTTTGGTTCAATACAAACTATGCCTTGCATTTTCTTTAACCTTTCAACCATATAAGTACGGCGCGCATCAAAGATTTTTTGCATTTTTGCAATAAATTCTTCACCAGCCTTATCCGATAATGCAGTTGTAGAAGCATATTGTGAAATAGAACACGCATTACTAGTGGTATGGCTTTGCATACTAGAAATTGCCTTTGCAATATCAAGTGGCGCTGCAAGGTATCCTATTCTCCAACCGGTCATTGCATAAGACTTTGATACACCGTTTATAATTATAGTGTGTCCCTTCATCCAATCACTAACTTGCGCAATTGAAAAATGCTTTTCACCACCATAAACTAATTTTTCATATATTTCATCGGAAATTACGAATATACCATTTTCTTCACAAACCTTAGCAATTTCTCTAATTTCTTCTTCAGAGTAAACTGCGCCCGTAGGGTTGTTGGGACTATTTAATATAAGACACTTTGTCTTATTCGTTATAACTCCCTTAAACTGCTCTGCAGTCATCTTATACCCACTCTCTTTCTCACATTTAACGTAAACGCATTTACCACCAGCAAGCTTAATAAGCTCGGGGTAAGTCAACCAATACGGAGAAGGAAGCACAACTTCATCACCATCGTTAATTATAGCGCAAATTGCGTGATAAAGTGAACTTTTAGCACCCGTAGATACTACGATTTGGTTTTGTTCGTAACTCAATCCATTATCAGCCATAAACTTTTCGCAAATAGCTTTTTTAAGTTCAACGGTCCCCGATGCAGGAGTATATTTTGTAAAACCTATATCAAGAGCTTTTTTTGCAGAATCAATTATGTAATCAGGCGTATTGAAATCTGGCTCGCCTGCGCCAAAACCAATAACTGAAATACCTTCAGATTTCATTTTCTTTGCCTTTGCCGTAATCTCTAATGTTAACGACGGAGCTATTTCTTTAACTTTTTTTGCTACTGACATATGTTTTCTCCTTATTCTTCTTCATCAAAACCAGCACTTAATTTTGTTTCTCTATCGGCTATGGCAAGTGCCTCTACCATTTGGTCGATATCTCCCATCATAAAGTTATCGATAGAATGTAAGGTAAGTCCTATTCTATGGTCGGTTACTCTACCTTGAGGAAAGTTATAAGTTCTAATTCGTTCCGAACGGTCTCCCGTACCAACTTGGCTTCTTCTATTATCTGCATATTCTTTTTCGTATTGCGACTGATAAAAGTCGTAAAGCCTACTCTTTAACACGCGCATAGCTTTTTCTCTATTTTTGGTTTGAGAACGCTCGTCCTGACAAAGAACGACTATACCCGTTGGAATATGCGTTAATCTAATACAAGATTCGGTTTTATTTACGTGCTGGCCACCTGCACCAGAAGAACGCAACGTATCAACTTTTAAGTCCTTTTCGTCAATATGAACTTCCACGTCTTCAACTTCTGGAAGCACGGCAACTGTTGCCGTTGACGTATGAACTCTACCTTGTGATTCTGTTTCTGGAACACGCTGAACTCTGTGAACGCCACTTTCAAACTTTAACTTACTATAAACAGATTTACCTGAAATTGAGAACACAACTTCTTTTATTCCACCTAGCTCGGTAGAACTGTTTTCAATCTCTTCAGTTTTCCAGCGATTTTTTTCTGCAAATTTTACGTATAACCTATATAATTCATAAGCAAACAAACTTGCTTCTTCACCACCAGCGCCTGCCCTGATTTCCATTATAACACTTTTATCGTCATTTGGGTCTTTAGGTAGCAATAAAATTCTTAACTCTTCGGAAATTTTATCAATTTTTTCTTTACACGATAAGAATTCTTCTTCCATCATTGCTTTCATTTCAGCATCTTTTTCTAGTGGAATAAGTTCTTTTAATTCCTGCTGTTCCTTAGCAACTTTTTTATATTCGGTATACTTTTCAACAGTTTCCGTTATTTCAGAAAGTTCTTTTGTATACGCTCTCCATTCATCAATGCGAGAAATCACTTCATTATCGCCAACCAATTGGTTTAACTTATCAAATCTTTCTAGCATCTTATCAAGTTTTTTAAACATTAAAGCACCGCCTTAATAATTCTATCTATATTTTCGTAGTCTTTTATAATTTCTACCGAGTGAAAACCAATAAGCAACTCGGAAATAGTTTTTGCTTGGTTTTCTCCACATTCTAGGAATAAAGACCCACCACTAACTAAATGCTTTTTTGCGTCATTAGCGATAATCTTATAAAAATCGTATCCATCTTCCCCACCATCTAGCGCAATTAACGGTTCAAAGTCCTTTACTTCCCTTTGTAGCGAGTTTATATCCAGGGACTTTATATAAGGTGGATTAGATATAATAACGTCATACTTTTTATTTTCAAGCGCTGAGAACATATCGCTTTCAACAAACTCTATCTCTGCGCCGTTTAATTTTGCGTTTTCTTTAGCAAGAGATATTGCGCTAACACTTTTATCAACGGCTGTAACCATTGCATTTTTTTCTTTTTTTACAGCAATAGCTATAGCGCCACTACCAGTGCACATATCCAAAACTGACGAATTTTCATTTATAACGTTTAGTGCGTTATAAACTAGCAATTCTGTTTCTGGTCTTGGAATTAGCACTCTTTCGTCAACGTTTATCTTATATCCGTAAAATTCCGTATCGCCTATGCAATACCACAATGGGCGACCAGTTATTCTCTGCTTAACGATTTGATTTATTTCATCAATTTTCTTAGGTGAAACTATAGTGTCGGTATAAAGCTCATTTCTCTTAACACCAAGCATAATTGAAACAATCCACTCGCTTTCCGATTGTTCTGTAATTCCGTTTTTAGATAGCTCTTCTTTTACCTGTTTAACAAGTTCTGCACGTTTTTTTGCCACTACAAATTCAGTTTCAGGAATACTTGAATCGCTATCCATTTCTAACACCTTTTTAAATGCTGTTATAGCTACTTCTAGCATTTTATCATCAGGCTCACGCGTGGTTATACGCTGCAACAACATTCCCGGTAATTTTAATGGAAAAACCAAAAAACAGTCTGTTTTAGATAATGCTTTTAATAGTTCGTAAGAAAGTCCTGCTACAACAGGTAGCAATGCTAGTTTTAATAAAACACGCCAAAGCTTTTCTACACTCGTACCTATTAGCGATTCTGCAACACACGCTGTCAAGATGCTAATAAGCATTACGAAAACCAAAAAAGTAGTACCACATCTATCGTGCACTCTACTACATTGTTTTGCGTTCTCTACGGTTAAGTCTAACCCATTTTCATAACACGTAATTGTTTTATGCTCTGCACCGTGATACATAAACGTTCTTTTCACGTCCTTAAGCAACGCACATAACACTATGTATGAAATAAAAATGGTAAGTTTAAAACCACCTTCAATAAAATTTTTAGCCCAAACACTAAAATTAATTGAAAACCAAATCTCTAACCTTTCACGAATAAATTGTGGCAACCAAATAAATAAACCTACGGATAGTGCAAAAGCTATAAGCACAGACATAGTTGTGATTACGCTCATAACGTTAAGTTTAAGCTTTTCTGACAACCATTTTTCAAACCTTGTCGGCTCACTTTCACCGTAAACTTCAGCAGAACGCAACAAAACTTTCGTACCGGCAACAAGTGACTGCACGAAAGAAATAATGCCTCTAACGATAGGTATTTTTAATAACACCTTGCATTTTTTATTCTGCTTTATTCGTTTTGATTCTGTTCTAATGATGTTATCTTGGTCTCTAACAGCAGTTACCATTGCTGTTGAGCCACGCATCATAACGCCTTCTAAAACGGCTTGCCCACCAATTGAGGTGCGCGCTTTACTACGGCATCGTTTATTCGTTTCAGCCATACCCAATACATAATAAAAAAGGCTTTAAGAATAGGAAAATACTCTTAAAGCCGCACAATATAGCGTACTATTTTGCTTTGCCATATCTCTTGTTGAATTTATCAACACGGCCACCGGTATCAACAAGTTTTTGCTTTCCAGTGAAGAAAGGATGACACTTACTGCAGATATCAACCTTAATCACGTCTCCTTTTTTAGTAGAACCGGTCTTAAAAGTTTCGCCACAAGCGCAAACAACCGTTACTTCATGATAATCCGGATGTATAGATTCTTTCATAACACACCTCTTTTATTGATTTACCCAGTAATTATATTATATTTTTTACTGTTAGTCAACTATAAATACATAAATTTTCAAAAAAATGCAAAACTTTTATTTATATTTAACCCCCTATGATTTAGTTGCATTTATTTTGAAATTGTAATATAATAATTATAATTTTCATTTTAACACGGAGAAATCATGAAAGGCTGGAAAATTGTTGCCCCATTTAATATTGAAGAACGTGAAATTACCGAAAGCCCTGAACAAGCATCTTTATCTAAAGTAAAGATAACTAAGGCGCTTATCGGTCTTTCTGACGTGTTAAGATACAACGGAGAACTTGATAACGAAAACGTGGTTTTAGGTAGCTCAGGCATAGGAATAATAAGCGAAACGGAAGCAAACTTGTTTGGAATTGAAAAAGGTAAACACGTTTACATTGAGCCAAACCATGAGTGTAATGAGTGTTATAACTGTAAAAGTGGCAACCCTTCAAAATGCTCTAACCTTCAGGTTGCAGGCGAAGATTACGATGGGTTTTTGTGCGACTTTATAGCCACCGATAATAATAAACTTTTTGTCTTGCCAGATAGCGTTCCGGATTTTGAAGCACTATTTATAGAGCATATCTCTCTAGCCATTGCCGTTGTTGATAAGCTTGGCATTCAAAAAGGTGATTACGTTGCAATAGTTGGCGCAAATAACTTTGGCAACATTTTAGCACAACTTTTAATCTACTATCAAGCAGTTCCTATCGTTGTTACTTCTAATGATGAAGACTATAAGATTGCAAAAAATTCAGGCATTTACTACGTATTAGGTCAAGATGATAACTGGCAAAAAGAAGTTGCTAGCATTACCAGTGGCAGAATGACCAAAAGCGTTGTTTATATATCAGATTGTAACATTCCCACCAATAAAGCTTTTGCCCTTGCTTCGCACAACGCTAGCGTGGCTTACACTGGTATCTCTTATAAAAACAATTCCTTTTCATTTGCACAGGCAATTAAAAAGCAGTTAAATATTTTATGCATTAATAATGGATTTGGCAATACTGCAACGAGTATCAATCTTATAGCAAATAAAGCAATTAGCCTATCTCATCTTAAACTTGATAGTACTTCATATGACTTAGTTCCTGATACACTAAAAAAGATGAACGAATCTTTAGAAGAGAACGGTAAAATCTACGAAACCGTGGTTGACCTAGTTTAAATATCATTCTAAAACATATAACTTGTAATAAAAACATAATGGCTTGAAACAAAACGTTTCAAGCCATTTTTATTGCATGTTTATTTCTCTTCTTTGTCTTTTTTTATAAAAAGTATTCTCAAAAGCTTTCTAATTATCGCTGGTGGTTTTATGCAAAAAATTCTCATACTTTACCTCACATAACTATTTATATGCACGCGCAAGAGAATTTTGACAATAAAATTAAATCTCTCTTAAATCTTTGATAATTTTTACCCTGTCAGTTTCATTAAAAATCGTACTACCAGCAACTATAACGTTAGCACCAGCATCTTTCACCAATCTAACGTTTTCTTTATTTATCCCACCATCTATTTCTAAATCAATATTCTTCCCCGTGCTTTTAATAAGTTTGTATGCTTGAGAAAGTTTAGGCACTACTTCGGGAATAAATTTCTGCCCCCCAAAACCAGGAAAAACACTCATTAAAAGCAACATATCGCATTCTTCTATAACGTCTTTAATAGCATCTACAGGCGTATCAGGGTTAATAACAGCGCCACATTTAACACCTAATGATTTTATAGCTTTTAGCGTATCTTTTAATCTATTCCCACAAGCTTCATAATGCACTGTAATGATATCGGCACCTGCATCGGCAAATCGGTCTATATAATTCCACGGATTAACAATCATCAAATGCGCATCAAAAATAGCATTGCTATATTTTCTACAATCTTTGATAAATTTTGGACCAAACGTTATGTTTTTAACAAAACTTCCATCCATAACGTCTAAATGCATTACGTCTGCACCAGCAGTAGTTATTTCTTTAATTTCTTCGCCAACCCTTGAAAAATCTGCAGATAAAATTGAGGGTGCAATCTTAATGTTATTCATATTCTTTTCTCCTATTTGAAATCTCTTTGTATATTTCTATGTATCTTTCATAACGACCTTTAGAAAACTGGCCACTTTCTACTCTTTCTTTTACAGCACAATCGGGCTCGTTAATATGGCGACAGCCTCTAAATCTACACTGGTTCGAAACTTCTAAATACTCACCATAACACTCATTTAACTCACTTAATTCCACCTGTGCATCTAACACGGCAAAACCAGGGGTATCTACTAGTTTTATTTGTTCATATTCAAATATTTCAGACCTAGTTGTAGTATGCTTCCCCCTTAATATCTTTTCACTAAGTTCGCCTGTTAATAAATTCAAGCCAAACATAGCGTTAACTAGCGAAGTTTTACCCACGGCGCTTTGACCTGCCAAAACGGACAATTTATTTTTGAGCTTACCCTTTAACAAATCAACACCTTCGCCAGTTCTCGTGTTTGTTTGAATAAACTCCACGTCAAGCGAAGAATATTCTTGTTTTAACTGCTCAATAAGGTTACTGTTTATATCTAACTTGTTAGCAACGAATAGAGTTGGCGTTTTTTCCTTTACAGCGTTTAATACTAACTTATCTAAAAGTAATAAGTCCGGTTTCGGCTCAGGTGCTACCACTATTACTATTAAATCTACGTTTGCAACGTTTGGGCGAATAAACTTATTATTTCTTGGCAACACTTCATCAATAGCGTTATCGCTAATTTTAACGAAATCGCCTACGGAAATGCCATCGCCTTTTAATTTAAGCACGCCCCTTGCCGCACATTTAACTGTTTCTGCGCCAATTCTCACTAGAAATTTATCTGATGACGCTTTGTATACTTGACCAATTTTAACCATTTATACTCTCTTCAATATATCTTTGGCGAAGCTGACCACACGCACCATCAATATCTTCACCCATTCTTCTACGCAAAGTTGCAGATAACCCACCCTTTTCTAATAATCCCAAAAACCTATAAGCTTCTTTATCTGTTGCGCCTTTCAACTGATTTTCTTTCACTTCGTTTAATCTAATGAGATTAACGTGGCAAGGCTTTCCCTTTAACAGCCTAATCAACTCGTCTGCGTGCCTAACTGAATCGTTTTCGCCCTTAATTAAAACATATTCGAAAATATATCTTCTGCCCGTTTTTTCAAAATAATTTGCGCAAGCATCAAGAATTTGAGAAATGGAATAGGCTTTTGCTATAGGCATTATTTGTTTTCTCTCACTATCAAACGGCGAGTGTAAAGATACGGTTAAGTTAACCGAAACGCCTTCATTAGCTAATTCATACATTTTTGGAACAACGCCACAAGTAGACAAACTGATATTTCTAGTGCTAATGTTGATACCACCCTTTTCTGATACTAGCTTTAAGAACTTAACAGTGTTATCGTAATTGTCAAGTGGCTCGCCACTACCCATCAAAACAACGTTCGTAACTTTTCTCTTATCAGCAACGCCACCACCTAAATATCTGTTAACGGTTATTACCTGACCTAAAATCTCAGCAGGCTGTAAATTCCTGACTAATCCATTTAGTCCAGAAGCGCAAAAAGCGCAATGCATTCTGCAGCCTACTTGCGTGGAAACGCATAAAGTATACCCATGCTGATATTTCATAAGCACACCTTCAATAACGTTATCATCGTTTAGCTTAAATAGAAACTTTTCAGTGCCATCAACCGATTGTAATGCTTTTATTATTGTTACCGACTGCGCATAAAAATCGTTAGCAAGTCTTTCTCTAAAATCTTTAGAAAGCTCGGTCATTTCTGAAAAATCTAAACCCAAATGCAATGCCTTAAAAATTTGAGACGCGCGAAAACTTTTCTCGCCTAAATCAAGAATTTTTGTCTTAAGTTCATTAAAGTTTTCGTTCAATAAACAGTTTTTCAATTTACTTTACTCTCTTAAACTTTGCAATATAAAAACCTAACCCACCCGAAACATCCGGTAAAAATGAATTAGTACCCATTACCGTTTCATGCGACAATTTACTATCTATTTCGCACAATTCAAACGCCATTGTGTCAGACATAAACGCTTTGACTATATCAATATTTTCACTTGGCAATACAGAACAAGTAGAATAATATAAATAACCACCTATTTTTACGTATTTTGAAGCAGTTTTTAAGATTGATAACTGTTCTATGTTTAAGCCTTTAACACTTTCAAAACTTTTGTTTAACTTTATATCAGGGTTATCGTTAACAACGCCTAACCCACTGCAAGGCACATCACATAACACAGCGTCAAACTTGCCCACAAATTCCTGACACAATATTTTTGCATCCTGAACGCGTGCGCTTATATTGGTCCTATTCATACGCGTTGCATATTCATCAATTAAGTCTACCCTATGCGCGTGAATATCTAATGAAGTAACGCTTTTGAATTTATAAGAAAGCCTAACACTTTTACCACCCGGCGCAGAACAACAATCCAATAAAGTATCTGCTGGCTCTACTATATCACAAATTGCAACTGAACCTAATGCTTGATATGTATACAAGCCTTTATCGTAATCTTCGTTACGGATGAAATTTTTTACAATATACACATTGTCAAAAGGCGTAATTTGATAATCATAACCTTTTTCTTTTAAATAGTTTTCCCCGTTAATATCGAAAAAGCTTAAACAGGTGTTTTCATTGCTTGCAGAAATTATACTTTGCGTTCTATCAAAACCATAATAATCCACTAATTGACTTATCGCAAAAAGAGGATATGAATATTTTATTGACAACCTTTCCAACTCGTCGTTAGGTAGTTTTATGTCGGTTTTAACAAATTTTCTTAAAAAAGCGTTTACAAAACCACTCGCACCACCCTTACCTAGCTTTTTTGTTAGTTCTACGGCGTTCTTGGTTACGGCATATTCCTTTTTTTCTAGATATTTGATTACGTACATTGCAATCTTTAGTATGGTGCGAATAACTAGTTTGGGCGTTCTATCTGTAAGCTGTGATATGTAATAACTAAGCTCTATATCTTTATCGAGCACACCATAACAGGTTTTAACAATTATAGACCTATTTTTCTCTTCAATAAAGGTGGAATTTATAGCTTGCTTTACGTAGGTTTTGTCGCTGTAAACTTTATTTAATATGTTATAACAATCGTAAAAATAGTTTAGCATTAGATAAAATAATCACCCTTAGTAAATTTGTTTCCACGTAAAAAGTCTTTAATACCCATTGCTTTTCCACCAGCTTTTTGCACCGTTTTAAGAGCAAGCGCGCCATGTCCACAAGCAATAATAAGCTCATTGTCAGCGCTTATAATTTTACCAGGCTCATCATTCTGTTCAACAATCTCTGCTTTATAAATCTTAAATGGCTCGTTCCTTAACAAACAGTATGCAATTGGCGCTGGATTAAACGCTCTAATTTTATTATAAACGTTTTCAGCTGTATCCTTCCAATCAATTAGGGCATTTTTTTTATTGAAAATTTTAGTGTAAGTAGCCTTTGCATCGTCTTGTTTTATAAATTTCGCATTGCCACTAAAAATATCAGGCAAAACTTTAACAATTAAATCTGCACCTACTTTAGAAAGTTTTTCAAATAGTTCCCCACAAGTTTCATCATTTGCTATTGAAACGGTTTCGGTAGCAATAATATCGCCAGTATCAATACCTAGTTCAGTTTTCATTATAGTGACACCTGTTTGCTTTTCACCGTTTAATATGGCGTGATGAATAGGAGATGCACCCCTATATTTTGGAAGCAATGATGCGTGTATATTTATTACCCCAAACTTTGGTATATCTAAAATTTCCTTAGATAAAATTTGACCAAAAGCGCAGGTAATTAAAAGGTCTGGATTTAACTTTTTAATATCGTCAACACCTTCTATACGAATTTTATCATATTGATACACTGGAATATTAAATTTGCTTGCAACAACTTTAACAGGTGGTGGTGTGATTATATTTTTTCTACCGACTGGCTTATCCTTATTCGTAACAACAGCTATCACGTTATAATTGTTTTCTACTAATTTTATTAACGGCAACACTGCAAAATCAGGAGTACCAAGATATACTATATTCAAACTTAATCCTCCTGAACGTCAAAAGCTTTATCAATATATAAAATCCCATCTAAATGGTCGTATTCATGGCAAAACGCACGCGCCAAAAACCCTTCAGCCTTAACAGTGAACGGCTTTCCATTTCTATCAAATGCTCTAACAGTAACTTTGTTAGGTCTTTCAACTTTGCCGTATTTACCACGAACGGATAAACAACCTTCATCGCCAACCTGTTGACCACTTTGCGAAATAATGGTTGGGTTAATGCATTCATATCTTTCCCCATCAACGTCAATAATAAAAACTCTTCTAAGCACGCCGACTTGTGGCGCAGCAAGTCCCACACCTTGCGCCACCGCAAGCGTTTGCCACATATCGTCAAGAAGCGATGCTGTTTTAGCACCAAAATCTGTAACAGGGAAACTCTTTTTCCTTAACGTTAAATCTCCAATTTGTACAATATTTCTAATTGCCATACTTTACTCTCTAGGTTAAATTATTTGAATTTATTTCCACTGAAATAAATATTGCTCTTTGTTTATATTTGTCAACTGTATAGAAAATTTTATCTAATAGTTCTCTATTTTCTGCAGTAATTCTCATCAAAACTTGATATCTAAACTTGTTTTGCAAACGCTTAAGTGGTGCTTTCATACACCCAAAAAACCTAAAATCGTTTTTATTCTCCAAATAAACGTTATTAAGCTCACTGTATATTGATTTTGTAGCAGTAAGCGCTTTCTCATCATCTTCACTACTAATTAGAACCCTAACTACGTCGGTAAAAGGTGGAAAACCCGTTGCTTTTCTAACGGAAATTTCGTGATTAAAGAAATTATCATAGTCGTATTTTATAGCTTTTTGCAATACAGGGTGCTCTGGAGAATAGGTTTGCAAAATTACTTTTCCAGCATCATCTGCCCTGCCACTTCTACCTGCTACTTGGGTTAATAGCTGAAAGGTTCGCTCTCCACTTCTAAAATCTGAAAAATGCAAGCTCATATCAGCATCGAGTATACCAACTAGCGTAACAGCAGGAAAATCGTGCCCTTTTGCTATCATTTGCGTGCCAACTAAAATATCAGCACGTCTTTCAGAAAACTCGTTTAATATCTTGAAATGCCCTTCTTTATTTTGTGTTGTGTCTCTATCCATTCGCAATATTCTTACGTTTGGATAAAGTTTTTTAAGCTCAGCAACAACTCTCTCCGTACCAAACCCACCGTGCCTAATAAATGGACTGCCACACTCGGTACAAGCTGTTATCATCTTATATTTTGCGCCACAATAATGGCATAAGAGCGATTCTTCTTCCTTATGATAGGTCAAAGAAACGTCGCACGATTCACATTTTTGCACGTGCCCACACTCAGTACAAATTACCGTTTTAGAATACCCACGCTGGTTTAGAAAAATTATTGATTGATTGCCGTTTCTAAGGCAACTTTCTAGTTCCGTTCTCAATGCCGAAGAAAAAGGTGTATTATTGCCCCTTCTTACTTCTTTTTTCATATCAACAATTTCAATTATAGGCAGTGGTTTTTTGTTGATTCTATCAGGCAATTTTATTAGATTATAAACGCCATCAACAGCCTTTTTATAGGTATCTACAGATGGTGTTGCGCTGCCAAGAAGTAGTTTAGCCCCACTAAATTCAGCTCTAAACTTTGCAACTTCTAAAGTGTTGTATCGTGGCGACGATTCGCTTAAATAACTACCATCATGCTCTTCATCAATTATTATTAAACCTAAATTTTCTAAAGGCGCAAATATAGCGCTTCTCGCACCGATAGCTATGTTTGCTTCCCCGTTTCTCAATCTCCACCACTCGTCAAATCGCTCGCCTGAAGATAAGCCACTATGTAAAATTGCTGCATTATCACCAAAACGCGCCCTTAACTGCTTTAACATTTGTGGGGTTAGCGCTATTTCGGGCACAAGCATTATAGCAGATTTACCTTTGCTAACAGCTTCGTTAATAAGTGAAAGGTAAACTTCCGTTTTACCACTTCCTGTTACTCCGTGGATTAAACTTACGGTTTTATCAGTTTTTAATACACTTTCAACTGCGCCAGCCTGTTTTTCTGTTAAAGTTACTTTTTTTGACGGAGTAGCTAACTCTTTATATGGCGACCTAAACTGTTTTTCTTCAAAAACTTCAACAAACCCCTTTTCAATAACTGACTTTACAGCAGACGCACCGAACTTTACGTTCATTTCTGTAAGTTTAACTTTTCCATTGTTTTCAAGGAACGTTAAAAATTCTTTTTGTTTTTTTGCAATGCTTTTTAATGTTAATAAAACTTTCCCAACGTCTATTTGGCTTTTTAACGAAACGGTTTTTACAACCTGTTCTTTCACTTTGCCCTTTCGCATTTCCGATGGCAAAAATAAGCGAAGCGCCAACGCCCTTGTAACGTAACAAGTTTTGCGAACGTGTTCCATTAGTTTAAGGGTTTCGTTAGTTAGCACGGGCTTATCGTCTAAAACTCTAACGATCGGTTTGATTTTTTCAGGCGAAAATATCGATTTTTCTTTAATGCCGAGCACAATCCCTTCTAAAAACTTTTTTCCAAATGGCACGACCACACGACTGCCTATTTGAACTTGGCAGTTAGAAAATGAGTATTCAAAAAGCTTATCAACTTCATCGTTAGTGATGTCGACAATTACGTCTGCAAACATGAATCTTACCTTCAAATAAAACAAAATATGTTCACCATAAAGGATGAACACATTTTTGATTACTAGTCTTTTGTAGAAACAAGCTTGCCGTCATAGATTTCTTGAGCGGCAACTGAAAGTGGCTTTTCTTTGCTTGGAAGCTCTGTGTATCCTTGGTTTTGTGCTTGCTCCATAAGCTGTCTAGCACGTTTACTAGTTACTACGCATAGTTCGTATTTAGAACCTATGGTTTGTGCTAATTCATCAATAGGTGGTTTATGTATCATTTTTTATCTCCTATAACTTTTATATTCAAATTTTATTTTTTTCTTTTTCTATAATTTTTTCAACTTTACTAATTGCATCTTCTAAATCATCGTTAACAACGATATAATCATACATTTTGCTCTTATCAAGTTCATAAGTAATTCTTTGCATGCGCATATTGATTTTTTCTTCACTTTCCGAGCCACGAGAAATCAATCTTTTTTTCAACTCATCTAACGTGGGTGGAGCTACCATTATTAGCACGGCGTCATTAAAGCTTTTTTTCACTTCCAATCCCCCGTTAACGTCTATTTCTAGCAGTACATCGTTAGCTTTTAGCGATTCGGTAACAAAATCTTTTGGCGTGCCGTAAAAGTTTTCAAAATGATTAGAGTATTCTAAAAAACCGTTATCTTTTATCTTTTTATCAAACTGGTCTTTTGTGATAAAAAAATATTCTCTACCATCAACTTCTCCCTCGCGCGGCAATCTCGTTGTGCAAGAAATACTTAATTTTATGTCTTTGTTTTTTTTAACTAATTGTTTTGCAATAGTCCCCTTACCAACACCGGACGGACCTGACAAAACCACTAAAACGTTTCTCATATTACTCTAAATTTTGAACCTGTTCCCTTACTTTTTCTATTTCGTTTTTTAAACTTAAAGCAAAATTGGTAACTTCTATATCGTTAGATTTTGAACAAATTGTATTGGTTTCTCTATTAAATTCTTGCATCAAGAAGTCTAACTTTTTACCTTCACCATTATTTTTTACGATATCTTTGAATTGGTTTATGTGAGAATTAAGTCTAGTTAGCTCTTCGTCAATATTTACTCTATCCGTATAGAAAGCAACTTCATTTAGTAGCCTAGTTTCATCATACTTAACGCCTTGCAATGCTTCTTCTATACGAGCTTTTAACTTTTCTTTGTACTCTAAGGCAACCAACGGTGCACGAGTTTTTATGTTATCTGCTAAGTCCTTAATAGTTTGCATACGGCTTAACATATCTACAACAAGCTTTTCACCTTCTACGCTACGCATTGCATTAAGGTTTTCACAAGCAGTTTCTACCGTTTCTCTCAAGATTTTTTCAAACTCAGTTGGGTCGTTTGAACAGTTATCAACCAAAACGTCTGGCGATTTAATTAATGTGTTAACCGTTAAATCGTTTTGAACGCCAAACTTTTCAGCGATAAGCTTACCTGCACTAATGTATCCTGCAACTTTATCTAAATTTACTTCTAAGGTAGACTCTTTTTCTCTTAAGTCGGAAAAATTAACAAACAAATCTATTCTGCCGCGCTTTACGTGCTTTTGAACAGTTTTACGGATAACGTCTTCAAGAGCAATAAACGCCCTTGGCATCTTACAATTCAAATCAAAATTTCTATTGTTTACCGTTTTTAACTCTACGGTTAAGTTCAAACCGTTTTCAGAATATTCTGCCCTTCCATACCCGGTCATGCTACGCATAAAAGTATCTCCAATAAAATATTTAATATATTTTATCACAAATTCTATTATTTATCAAGCTTTTATTAGCGATTTAAATATTTCTTCATCAATAATTTTAATTGCTAATTTTTTAGCTTTATCCAGCTTGCTTCCAGCGTTCTCTCCAGCAATTAAAAGCGTGGTGTTTTTTGAAACTGAAGACATTATTTCTCCACCAAGGTTTTCTATAATTTTTATGGCGTCATCTCGCTTAAAATCCACTAGCGTTCCCGTCAGCACAACTTTCTCGCCACTAAACACTCCGTTTGCCAAACTTTCTTCAGCTTTAATCTCAATACCTAAATCTTTTAACTCTTGAATTTGCTGTAAATTGTGCTGATTTTCAAAGTACTTTTTAATGCTATCAGCAACAATTTCGCCAACGTCGTTAATACTTGTTAAAGTTTGTTTGTCTGCACTGATTAAGTTGTCTATGCTCTCAAAAATTCTCGCTAAATCTTTTGCAGTTTTCTTGCCAACGTTTTCAATCCCTAATGCGTAAATAAAGTTTGAAAGCGAAACTTTTTTAGATTGGTCAATTGCTTTTATCAAGTTGTCCGTTTTAGCGTCTTTATATCCTTCAAGCGCTAAAAGGTCTTCTTTTTTCAATCTATATAAATCGCTAAATTCTACAACGCCTAACTTATCATATAAAAGTCCTGCTGTCATTTCACTAAAGCCTTCTATATTTAAGCCGTTTTTACAAGCAAAATTAGTTATTTTTGCAATTACTCTTGGCTTACAACTTTCATTTGGGCAAAACAAATTAGCACCAACTTCTATAATTTTACTACCACAATATGGGCAAACCTCAGGTTTTTCTACCTTCTTACAATAGTCAAAAATTTCGGTCGTACCTAGAATTTCAGGAATAACCTCGTTACTCCTCCTAACCAACACACGTGCTCCTATCATAACTTTTTTTCTTTCGATATCACCATAGTTATTTAAGGTGGCTTTTCTAACCGTTGCACCTGCTAGTTCAGCTGGTTCTAAAAGCCCAAGTGGGGTAAGTTTACCCGTTCTACCCACTTGCCACTTTATATCATAAAGTATAGTTGTAACTTCTTCAGCCTCAAACTTAAACGCAATTGCCCAGCGTGGAAATTTATCAGTATAACCAAGTTTCTCTCTAATACTTATATCATTTACCTTTACAACTGCACCATCAGTTAAAATATCCAGTGTTTTTCTAGTATTTTCTATTTCTTTTATAGCAGACATAACATCGCCTATATTATTGCAAACACTTAAAAACGGATGGACCTTAAAGCCATTTTCTCTTAAAAACTGAACGCACTCTACTTGCGATAAAAATCTTTTATCTGAAGCATAGTTAACGTTATAGAACATAATTTCAACCTTGCGTTTTTCCGTAATTTTAGGGTCTAAATTCCTTATAGCGCCAGCAACGGCATTTCTAGCGTTTTTCAACGGCTCGATTGCTGTTTTATTATATTCGTCTAAAACAGATAAGCGCATGATTGCTTCGCCCTGCACTTCTAAAACTCCTTTATAATCAATCGTTAAGGGGTAACTTTTGATAGTTAAAACTTGGGCAGTTACATCTTCCCCTTCCACACCGTTGCCACGAGTTGTTGCTCTTACAAATTTACCATCTTTATAGGTTAAGCATATCGTTAACCCATCGAATTTATATTCAACAGTATATTTAAAATCAGCGCCATCTTTTCTAATTCGCTTATCAAAGGCAAGCAGTTCTTCTTCGCTAACTGCTTTATCTAAACTATATAATCTTTCTATATGCTTATGTTTTTTAAACGCGCTAATTGGCTCTCCACCAACCCTTTTTGTAGGAGAGTCGAAAAACACTTCACCAAGGTCGCTTTCTAATCGGCGCAACTGGTCGTAAAGTGCATCATATTCCTTGTCGGAAACAGTTGGGTTATCCAACACATAGTACTCGTGAGCATACTTATTTAATAGGTCTACGAGCTCCCTCATTTTATTTTTCATATTATCTCCATTGGTGCATATTTTGCTGCCAGTATTTTAATTCCCACGCCTTTAAATGCCACGTGCACTAAAAGGTTGTCCCCTTCACCTTTAACGTCTATAATAGTCCCTTCTCCAAATTTTGCGTGCTTTACAATAGCACCACGTTTGTATTTAGAATAATCTACAGCAGCATTAACCTTGGGTTTATTACCTTGTAAAAAGGTTTTTGCATAGCTTGATGAATAACCTGCTCCACTCAAAGTCTTTTCGTCGTCAACATCAGAATATCCACCATTATAATGGCATTCTTTTCTAACGTAATCTTTCTCTTCTTTTATAACAGGTCTTAAAACCGGTTGAGCTTCTCTTAAGAACCTAGATTGAATCATATGCTCCCTGTTTCCATACAAATACCTGCTCATTGCTCGCGTTAAATAAAGCCTTTCTTTTGCACGAGTTACGGCAACGTACATCAATCGCCTTTCTTCTTCCAGCTCGTCGATATTGGGAATAGATCTACCAATAGGCAAAATCTTTTCATCAAGCCCTGCAACAAAAACAACGTTATATTCCAACCCCTTAGCAGCGTGAATAGTTGCAATGGTTACTGCATCATCAGAATTGATATCATCGGTATCAGAACTTAACGTTACCGAATTTAAGTAATCAGCTAACGTTGAAACAGGATTATCTTTTTGGAATTGTTCGGCAGAGTTTTTTAACTCACTTATATTGTGTAATTTTGAAGTATTTTCTTCAGAATTTTCTTCAAACTGGTCTAAAAAAGCAGTTGTATCAATAATATAATCGAGCAAATCAACAACTTTATTAACTTTTGAATATCCAACGAAACTATCTAACATGGCCTTAAAATTAAGCAGTTTTTTCTTAGTAGCACCCGTGATGGTAGTTTGTTCTAATCTATCCATAGCTTCACAAAGCGAAAGACCTAGAGAAACGGAAAACTCTCTCAATTCTCTAAGCGTTTTATCACCTATTCCACGCTTTGGGCATTGTATGCTTCTCAAAAACGCTTCGTCATCTCGTGAGTTATTTATAACTCTTAAATAAGCAAGCAAATCCTTGATTTCTTTTCTTTCAAAAAAGCGAAAACCACCGTATAACTTATAAGGTATACCGTATTTCATAAATTCTTGTTCATAAGCACGCGACAAAGCGTTAACACGCATAAACACGGCAAAATCTTTATAGCCAAGTTCTGAGTTCCTCGCCATTAAATTTTTAATTTGAAGGGCAGTGTACGTAGCTTCGTCATTTTCTTCGTTTCCAACGTAAGTTTCAATCTTTACACCTTCATTGTTATCCGTCCATAGCTCTTTTTCTCTTCTTGAAGTGTTGTTCGCTATGATACAGTTAGCAAGCTGAAGTATTTTTTTTGTGGACCTATAATTTTGCTCCAATTTGTAAATTTTAGCCCCTCTAAATATCTCATCAAAAGTTAAGATATTATCTAATTTTGCACCTCTCCAGCCATAAATACTTTGGTCATCATCGCCCACTACAAAAATATTGCCGTGCACCCCTGCCAAACTTTTTGCAATGGCAAACTGAACAGTATTGGTATCTTGAAACTCATCAATGTGTATGTAATGAAACCTACTTGAATAAGCTTTAGCAACCTCTGGGAACGCATTAAACAACTCATACGTTCTAAACAAAAGGTCATCAAAATCCAAAGCGTTAGAAAGTTTCAACTGTTCGTCGTATGCTTGGTAGACTTCCGTAATTTCATCAATAAACCTAATCTCTTGGTGTGAGTTTTGATATCCTAAAGGACTTAACCCTTCATTTTTCGCTATGGAAATATGATTTTTAATAGTTTTTAACAACTTATCTTGGTCATAATTCAAATCAGTAAAAACGCGTTTAAGAACCTTGTCCTTGTCCGTTTCGTCATAAATACTAAAATTAGTGTCATAACCAAGCCTATAGATTTCTTGGCGTAAAATTTTTACGCACATACTATGTATGGTTGAAACCCACATATCACTTATATCGCCAACTAAAGATTGAATTCTTTCTTTCATTTCCCCAGCTGCTTTATTTGTAAAAGTTATTGCCATTACGTTTTCAGGGCGCACGTTTTTTTCGGCAATTAAGTAAGCTATTCTACTAGTTAAAACCCTAGTTTTCCCACTACCAGCGCCAGCAATTACAAGCACTGCGCCTTCAGTATCTAAAACGGGTTTTATTTGCTCTGCATTAAGTTTTGACAATAATTGGTTGATATTTTCCATAGTACTATAATTATACCACAAAAAGCTCTTTTTTTCAATATAAAAGCAAACTAAAAATTTATTTTTCTTGCATTATATTAAAGATTGTGATAAGATAATACAAGGTGATAAATATGAAAAACTCATGGTTATATAATAAGAAAGTGGTAATATCTGGTGCAAGTGGTGGTTTAGGCTTAGCAATTTGTAAAATACTAATAACCAAGTACAACTGCACTGTTATTGGCATTGCTAGAAACAAACTTAAACTTATCTCAGCAAAAGAATCCTTCGGTGATAAAAGTGATAATTTTTCTTATTACGTTATGGACGTTTCAAAAAAAGAAAACTGGCTTTCATTTAACGAATATTTACTAGCAAACGATATTCAGCCAGACCTTTTAATTAACAACGCTGGTTTTATGCTTAATTTTTCAAAATATGATAGATATAGCTACAGCGAGATTGAAGAAATTATCGAGACCAACTTTAAGTCTATACTCTATTCAACTAAAATACTTTTACCAACCTTAAAAAAATCCAAGACCCCGGCGATTATAAACGTTTCTAGTGCAGCAGGGTTATGTGCCGTTGTAGGACAAAGCATGTATTGCGCAACAAAGTTTGCTGTTAAAGGGTTTACCGAAGCCCTGCAACAAGATTATAAAGGCGAAATTTACACCTGTGGCATTTACCCCGGTTTTATTAAAACTGATATTCTTAATAGACAAAGTACGGAAACAAGGAATAATAAACTAATAAATAAGCTTATGATGCCTGTTGAAAAGGCATCTAAAAAAATTGTAAAACGAATTGCCAAACGAAAAAAGAGAATAGTTTTAGGTTTTGACGGGTGCTCTATGAATATTTTTGGAAGATTATTCCCTAACTTCACCCCGTCTTTAATCAGAACAGTATTAAAAAGCTCTAAACTAGAACTATTTGAAGACGTTTTCGATTACAAAAAGGAAGAAAAAGCATGAAAAGAATTTTAACTATTCAAGACATATCTTGCGTAGGCAAATGTTCGCTAACCGTTGCACTACCGATTATTTCGGCTTTTGGAATAGAAGCATCAGTATTACCTACTGCAGTTTTATCTACCCACACAGCGTTTAGTGGCTTTACTTTTAGAGACCTAACAAACGATATGCTTGATATTGCCAAACATTGGAAAACCCAAAAGTTAGGCTTTAACGCCATTTATACGGGATATCTTGGCTCATTAGAACAAATTGAAATTGTATCAAAAATTTTTGATAATTTTAATACTGAAGATAATTTTATTCTTATTGACCCCGTTATGGCTGATAACGGCAAACTGTATCACGGATTTGACCAAAATTTTGCAGACCATATGGCAAAGCTGTGCGCAAAGGCAGATATAATCGTTCCAAACTTAACAGAGGCATCATTTATGTTACATCAGCCGTATATCCCAGAAGGTTACGACGAAGATTATATCAAAGATACGCTTAAAAAACTAGGCGATTTAGGTGCCAAAATTTCCGTTCTAACGGGCGTTAGCTTTAATGGTAAGGATTTAGGCGTATATGGTTATGACAAGCTAAACAATAAGTTTTTTTCTTACTCAAGGGAAAGATTACCCGAAAGTTTTCACGGCACGGGCGATGTTTTTGCAAGCACTTTGCTAGGTGGTTTAACTATCGGTAAAACCCCACAGCAAGCTTTAGAAATTGCAGTTGACTATACCGTTGAAAGCATCAAAAACACCTTAAACAATAAAAACCGAAACTGGTATGGTGTAGACTTTGAAACTGCCCTGCCTTATCTTATCAATAGAATTAAATAAAGTAAAACCCAACGCAATGCGTTGGGTTTATTATTTTTAAATTATGTTTATTTAGTTATAGTTACTTTATTTAACGCTCTAGGGCTATCTGGATTGTTACCTATTGCACAAGATATTTTACAAGCAAACATTTGAGCGAATATCGCGAAAGCGAACATCATAAAATCTTCAGAAACACCAAAGTTGATGAGCGCATCGTTGCATTTAGCAAACCTACCCGTAAGCAAGCAATCGTTTGTAACCAACAAAACAGGAGCGTTTAGACTTAGCATTTTTTCAACGCACTTGATTTGGTCTGCCCTAATGATGTTTTGAATTTCAGCATCACCCTCATTTTGCGCACAATAGATTATCACTGGCGTATTTTCATTTACCATTGCCATCGGTCCGTGATAAAAATCACTACCGGCATATCCTTTCATTTGAATATAACAAGTTTCTTGCAGTTTTAAGGTTGCTTCAAGCGCAATTGGGTAAGTTATGCCACGTGACAATACGAATCCACTTTGCATATTCTTAAATTTATCAGCGTATTTAGTAGTTAAAAAATCTATTTGTGGTATAACGTGCTCAATTTCACGCTTTAAGCCGTTAAGCATAGCGAGTTTTTCTTTATCATCAGCAAGCTCTGAAGCAAGCCATAGCATTAGATACAACTGTGCACTAAACGTTTTTGTGGCAGCAACGCTACTTTCAAGCCCAGCATTACAATACAAATGATATTTAGCTTCTTTTGCTATTGGACTTTCTTGGTCATTGGTTACACCAATGGTTATGGCACCTTGCTCATTACCTTTTTTTATAATCTCTAAAACGTCTGCAGCTTTACCACTCTGACTGCAACCTATAACTATGCTGTTCGTATAGTTGATTTTACCTTTATACATTGTAACAACACTAGGCGCAGACAATCCTACGGTATACTTTGAGTTAACCTCTAATACGTATTTAAGAAAAATTAGCGCATGATCGCTAGTACCACGAGCAGCAGCGACAAAGTTTGTTGCCGTGCCACTTTTTATTTCGTTAACAAGTTCCGTCATTATAGACTTGTTTACAGCCTGAATTTCGCCAAAAATTCTAGGCGTTTCGTTTATTTCTTTCCACATTAATGTATCGGAATATTTCATAAGCACCCCCTATAAATATTCTAACACCTAACATGAACTCTGTCAAGGTCTATTTTTTAATCTCTGCAAGCGAAGCCGCCGCAATACTCTGCCCTACCCTCTTATTTGATTCATCTGGCATAGTAATGTTTACCTCTGCTAGTTCTGGAAATTCACTTTGTAAAATTTCTTTTGCCCTGTTAACTATTATACTACCACCTTCACCACTAGTTACTCTACCTAAGATTAAAAGGTTCTTAATCTTATAAAATTCAGCATAGTAAGGTATTGCATATCCTAAATAAGTACCAATGTCGGTATAAATTTTGCGAGCAAGGTCGTTATTTTCAAGCATAAGTCCTTGTATAACTTTCAACCTTTCAGCAGGAGAAGCCTTTTCTTCAAACTTAAATCCACCCATTTCTGCTAGCTTAATTACAGCGTCTTGAGAAAAATACTTTACACCACAGCCGTAATCACCACTCCACTCATCAACCATTGCATATTCATTCAGGTCAACAGGCACAAAAGCAAGTTCCGACAACCATCCGTTTAGTTGGCCATTTTCGTTTATATAGCCACCTGCTTCACTAGTGCCCATAGCAATGCCAAGCACTGCATTGTCTTCAAGGTCAATGGCGCCAGCTAGTGCCGTTACGTCACCATCGTTAGCAACTTCTATTGGTGCACCAATTTCCTTTGCTATATCAATGTACATCGTCTTTACGTGAGCATCAAAATCATCTTTAGGAACTTTTAAGAAAAGTGATGCAACCATTATTTTATTATCAACGTAAACACCTGCGCTAGAAACACCAATAGCATCAACTCTTGGCATTTTAGAAGCAGCCGTTTTCATTGCCTGCATTATTCCATCATAATGATATTTATAGTCAGAGTTTATCTTAGGAAACCAAACGACTTCTTCACTATATACAACTTTGCCATCAACAACAGCGCTAACCTTTCTATCACTGCCACCTGCATCAAACCCAATTCTGCATCCATCAAGGTGTCCACCAATTTTTACGTTGCACTCGTTTTGTTTTGGGAAAGAACTTTCATCAGCCAAGATTACTTCAAACGGCCTTTCATACACCGTTTCCATAAAATCAACGTCAAACGCTCTTTTACCAGTCTTTGAATAAATCTCCTTTATTCTCGAATAAATATAATCATCTCCACAGAGATAGATTTTATATCCACCAGTAACCCATAAAATAGACTTGATAATTCTTTCCACCAAAACAAGATTTTCATCTTTTTTAGCTTCATCAGCAAATATATCCATAGTATAGATAAAGTTAAATCCATTATTTCTTTCAACGCAAATCTTTAGCTTTTTGCTTTCAGCTTTTTTAACATTTTCCCTATACTCTTTAAGCACAAGACTAATCGGCGCAAAAGAACTATCCAACATTGGTATAAACTTCATAAAATTCTCCTTATTCTT
Source organism: Christensenellaceae bacterium (assembly GCA_045654125.1). Lineage (GTDB taxonomy): Bacteria > Bacillota > Clostridia > Christensenellales > Borkfalkiaceae > UBA1259. The sequence continues at coordinate 3,507 of JAZOMU010000005.1, read as the reverse complement.
GCATCAATCTTTATAGCATAATTATATCAAAAAAATTTAATTTTGGCTTTATAAAATCAATACAACAATTTGCACAATAAGACACTTTTTATTTTTTTACTTGATTTTTAATGCAAAATATTATATTATAAATATAATGAAAAAAGATAGTGTAAAATTTTATAAAAACAAACTAAATATTGAGGTTAATATTTCAAGTATATATACCATACACTACTTCAAATATGGTAAAAATTTTAAGTATCAAGGGGAGCAGCACAATTTTTGGGAATTAGTATACTTAGATAGTGGCACAGCCTCAATCGTTGCTGACAATAACGGCATACAGCTAAAGCAAGGCCAAGCCTTTTTGCACGCCCCAAACGAATATCACAGCATCAACACTGATGATGATTTTGCAAACTCGGTTATTATCACTTTTGATAGTAATAGCGAGTGTTTATTCTCACTTTGTGGAAGAGTTTTAGCGTTTGGAGAATATGAAAAATCGCTTCTTAATATCATTATTAACGAAGCTAAGACAAACTACGCTGATAAACTAAACGATATATATCTAACAAAAATGACCAAAAAAGCAAACGCGCAGTTTGCAACGGAGCAAATTATTAAAAACTGCATTGAACTCTTGTTTATAAGTTTGCTAAGAAATTTTGATACTGTCCCTTCTACATCAATTCAGCTTGGCGTTACTTGTGGTGCTGGAAAGATTGTTGAAAGCGTGTGCGCTATACTAAAGGAAAAACTTAACAGTTCTACTAAAATCAGCCTTAATGAAATTTCATACAAACTTGGTTTTAGTAAAAGTTACATTAAGTCACAGTTTAAAAAGAAAACCGGCACTTCGGTAATTCAGTATTACATTGATATGAAAATTGATAAAGCTAAAAAACTTTTAAGCCAACAAAAAAATACTATTAGTGAAATATCTGATTTGCTAGGTTTTAGTTCAGTGTTTTATTTTAGTCGTCAATTTAAGGCACATACAGACATGTCACCATCTGAGTACATCAATTCTATAAAGGCTGATAACGTACTGTAATAATATTAAAAAAACCACACTTACACAACAATAAAACCCACCTGTTAGGTGGGTTTTTTATTAGTCTAATAGTGCTGCCGCACCGATTATGCCTGCATCATTTCCAAGTGTTGCAGTAAGTATTTCTGTTCTTGGTGCATCTTTATATCCATAATCAAATTTTTCGCAATATTCCTTAATCCTATCCGTTAAATTTTTACCCTGAGCGCTGATTCCACCACCTATGATAAATACTTCTGGTCTAAAAATATTTAGCATATTTAAAACACTTTCACTTAAATACATTATGTATTTATCAACTACTGTTTTCGCTGTTTTATCTCCCGTTTTTTCACACTCAAAAGCTGTTCTTCCATCAACCTTATTTATATCGCCTCCAACAAACTCCCACATTTGTGAATTTTTATCTTCCAGCATTGCTTGTTTTGTTTGTTTTATAAGTGCTGTTGCCGAGGTATAACACTCAATACACCCTGTTCTGCCACAGGTGCATTGTTCCCCGTCTAAATACAAGGTTGCGTGGCCAAGTTCTGCACCCCTTGACCATCCACCTTCAAAAAGCTTATTATTAATTACAATGCCACCACCTACGCCTGTACCAAGCGTAAACATAATAGCTGTTTCATATTTTTTTGCACAGCCATACAAGACCTCACCAAGAGCCGCAACGTTAGCATCATTACTTAAAACAACGTTTACGTTATAAACTTTCTTAAGCATTTCTGCAAGATTAACTTTTTCCCAACCTAAATTTGGCAAAAACTCAACAACGCCTGTTTTACTTGAAACTGCACCAGGACAACCTATTCCTATCCCCTTTAGTTCGTTAACGGAAACATTATTGTTTTTTAATAGTGTATCAATTTGCCCAATCATGCCGTTTACACACTCATCAACGTTCCTTGTCGTTTTAATCCTGTTTTGCTCTATTATTGCGCCATTTTTAACAAGACCTGTCTTTATACTCATTCCACCTATATCAATTCCAATACTGTACATTTCAAGCTCCTAAAAAGTTTATCAATTAATATTTTATTATAAATATCGTCATTAGTCAAGCCTCTACTTGCTTTATTAATAACAATTTTAGCTTGATTTTAATATAATAAAAAGAGAGATAAAGCGACAAGAAAAAAATTTTTAAAAAAAATTAAAAAACCCCTTAAAATTACTTGATTTTTATTTTTAAATTTGTTATATTATATCAGCAATGGCGAGCGCATGGGAGCATAGCTCAGCTGGGAGAGCATCTGCCTTACAAGCAGAGGGTCATAGGTTCGAGCCCTATTGTTCCCACCAAATTGCTCGCCATTGTAAATTAAATTTTTGATGCGGGAATGGCTCAGTGGTAGAGCGTCGCCTTGCCAAGGCGAATGTCGCGAGTTCGAATCTCGTTTCCCGCTCCATTTTTTTATATAGGGTTTTTCCTATATTGTACGGCGCCATCGCCAAGTGGTAAGGCCCGGGTCTGCAAAACCCTTACCCCCAGTTCGAATCTGGGTGGCGCCTCCATAAAAAAACGAGGTGGCATTACTACTACCTCGTTTATTTATTCAAATTCAATACGCGTCGCCGCTGTGGCGGAATAGGCAGACGCAAGGGACTTAAAATCCCTCGGAGTAACATCCGTGCCGGTTCAAGTCCGGCCAGCGGCACCACGAAAATCGTTAGGTTTTACCTAGCGATTTTCTTTTTACCACTAGTTTTTTATAAAGGCTTTTTGAGTTATAAATTTTTTTGGGAAATAGCCAAATTTGGCTAAAACCATGTATTTTTATGTGTTTTTGGGGTTAAAAACGCCCGTTTTTTCCCTAAAAAATGCCATTTGGGAAACAATTGGGGGAAAAACTCGTTGGTTCCCAAACGCATTTTTCGTTAGGAATTTACTAATGATTTAGGCATTTTCAAAGCTCATATCTTACTTTAGAAGCCTCTCTAAACAGATATTCGTCTGAATAAGTCGTATAACCCCTATCAACTCTACTCGTTTTAACGTCGTTATCAAATTCGTGTCCAGACCATATCATAACCACTTCCGGATTAACTCCGCACTCTTTTGCTCTCGTTATAAATGTATAACGAAATTCGTGAACGTGCCTATCTGGAAAAATTCTCTTTAATAAATCACGGACACTATAAGGACTTACCGTTCTTGCCTTTTCAAAGTCAATTAAATCAATAACTTTTTTAAGCATAGGCGTAAACGGAATTTTTCTTACAACTTCATCGTGACCACGACGAGTTTTTTCAGTAATACAAGTTAGATAATTGCTGTAAACTTTTATTGACGGAAGTTCTCCAACTCTCATACCCGTATAAATTAAGGTTAGCACGGCAGATACACCGGCAAGGTAAGGGTTCTTTTTACAATATTCAATGATTTGATGCTCTTCATCTTTTGTAAACGCCCTACCCTTTTTAACTTTATAGTGTGAAAGCACTACTTTTTCTACTGGGTTTCGTAAGTC
>JAZOMU010000004.1:0-52366 GCA_045654125.1 Christensenellaceae bacterium | reverse complement strand
ATCAAACTGCAACGAGCAAAGCTCAATAACGCCGTTTTGCTTTGGTTTATATGCGATATGAATACCCTTATCAATTGCAAGTCCTGTTATTTTGCCATACTGATGGTCAACGTGCGCACCTATAGGACAAACCCTATAAGAACAAAACGCCACGTTATCTGGTTCTCTTTTATAAATTTCAAAAAACTTTTCTTGACATTTCATAAATCCACCCTGTGCTAATTCAATGCTTGTTATTTTTCTCCAAATCTCGATATATTTTACACACATCAAATCTTCTTGAAACAGGCACCGTGGTTTCTTCTTTTATCTTTCCTACACCTAACATCACAACCACTTGTTCATCTTCGCTAATATTGTAAACCTCTTTAAATTTCTTAAATAATTTATTTTCAATTAAAGAGCGTTGTATGACACACGCCCCAATTCCATAAGCGTGTAACGATAAAGATAAATAACTCGCAAACATTGCGGCACTTACTACAAACTGATTCTTTTCCCCCGCACGATATGCAGATTGAACACCCGTAATTAATAAGAAACGTTCAACACTTTCAGCAAACCCACCTATGCCATCTAGGTTTCCTATTATATTCATATATGAATTCGGCTTTATACTATACACTCTTACTGCTTGTCTGTTGCAGGCTGACGGGGAACTTTGAGCCAGCTTTATGGCCTTAATTAGATTTTCTTCATCAATGGGCGCTGTGCTAAAATCTCTAATGCTGTGCCTAGTCTTGAAGAAGTTTTCTATATCATCAATTTTAAAATTAACGTCAGATTTTTTATAAATTAAAGTTCCACCATACACCCCTTCGTGCTCACCTACAATTGATTGTATTTCTAATAGCTTTTGTTTGATAAATAGAATATCTTCGTTTTCAAAATTCATAGATTGCTGTTTTTTTAGATATTCTTTAACTGCGTCGATGACAAAATAAATTATTTCCTCATCACCAAAACATTTTAAATATTTTTCAACCAAAGTGAACATTTCTCTAATCTTTTTAAGCCCAAAACCTGGACGTGGATTTTGTATAGACAAACCCTTTTCGATAGAATGTACGTTCCTTATAATTTCTGCCTCCAATCTGTTTTTTTGATATTTTATATTTTTTTGTATGTCTTTATCACGTTTAATTTGATTATAAAAGCCATGCAATAAGTATAAAAATTTCTTCATAAAACCCCCTAATACTATACTTTTCTTTTAATTTTACCTTTTACTCTATTTATTAAATAAGCAACATCCTTTCTATTAAATATCATACTAAATACACTTACTATAAAGATACAAATAACAGCCACTATCAATGCCACAACTATCCAATGCGAATAATTTATCGGTGTAGTAAATGGCAACAAGTTATACACAATTAGACAAAGTAAAAACGCTATTACGTAGACAATGTAATTTTTTATTACATGTAAAATTGATACCCCCAAAATTTTCTTCATAGCATACCAAGAATATTGAACAGTTCTTATAACACACGCAACTAGTGTGCCTATAACAACACCAATAAGTCCCAAGTATATGAGCAGCGTTACTGATATTATTATGTTTAAAATTGCTTCTAAAAAAGCGCCATTTCTAGTTTGTCTAAAATGCCCTTTAGCCTCAACAACCGATTGATACGGAATTCTTAAACAGTTAAACCAACACGCAAGCACAAGCATGAATCCGAATAACGGCTGGTGATAATTAACGTCAATTATAGAATGCGTATAAATGTCCACGAACGGTGTTATAAGAATGGCGGTAATAGCAAATAAAGCAGTACTAAAAGCAAACATTGCCCATTGCATAAACGAAAAAGAGCTTCTTAAATTATCCTTTTCATTTCTTGCTATCATATCGCCAAAAGTAGAACTGAGTCCACTAACAGGGGCTTGTACTATTTTCCCAATGTTGTTAGCAACCATAAAATGCACGGTATAAACTGAGACTTCGGAAAGCACTGCAAATATCGTTATCAGCACGATATCAATATTGTTATTAATTATCGCAGCTACTTGATGAAAAAAGGCAGACCAACGTTGTTTAATTGCCGAGTGATTTGGCTTAACTTTATTGTCTAAATTGTAATGCTTTTTAACATATAGATGTAAAAATATTATTCTAGACAAAAATGCTATTGCACAACCAAGTTTAACCAACAACATATCTGATTTAAACTTGATTAAAACGACGGCAACAACGAAACTTAACACCTGGGATATGACGTAAGAAAACGTTTGTATATACCATTTTTGGTCGGCCTGCAATAAAATCATATATTTGATGCCAAAAAAGTTTTCAGTAAAAACGTGGATTCCCAAAATTAAAACCATTAAAAACGCATACCACCAAGCATACTCGTCCAATACTATTAGTGGATATATAAACGAAAATATTAAAATTGCAAATCCTAAAATTAAAGCAATTTTTCGCATGTAACTACCCGTAGCAGCCATTATTTCACTTATGCCTTTATCGTTTTTTTCAGCAAGTGGTTTGAACAACGCTACTCTAGTTACAGCACCAACACCAGCTCGTAGAATCACTGAAAAACTCAAAAACTGTGATATAGAACTCACAAGTCCGTTCGTTGTCGACCCATAGTTCAAAAGTATTAATCTTGGTAAGATTAACCCAATAATTAAGGTGACTAATTCGCTTAATAAGCTTGTAACTGCATTGTATTTTAATGATTTAGACCTTGATTTCATACAGCCATTATATCTCCTAATCAGTTAACGCCGACACAATAAAGTCTTTTGCCTTTTCTCGTTCTATAAAAATTTTATCGTTTATTTTTTTATAATCTATTTCTTGCGCAAATAATTGTAAAAAAGTTTCATCCGTGCCAACCAATCTATCATTTGCCCCGAATTGAGATAGTAATGAAACTATCTTTTCCTTCTCCTTCCCAAAGCTTATATATTGTTTATTAAAAATTAGGGAAAAAATATTCCCATGGAAAGTATTTGTAATAACAAAATCAGCATTTTTAAAATAACTAAGCATTAAAAATGGGTCAAACGATACGTATTTATCAGCCCAGCCTAATTTTTCACCAAAAACAACTATTTTTTTATTGTTTTTTTGCGCAAATTCCTTAACCTGCTTTTTTATGTTTTCACTAATTCCACCGAAATAGTAAAATAAAACATATCCTCTAAGTTCTATGTCTTGTGCTAAATTCTCATAAAAACTTTTTTCTAAAAGCATTGTTGGGTCAATTACTTTTTCTATTGTTTTTTCTTTTTTTAACGCCATACGTACGAAATCAAAAGAATTATCGTCTCTAACCCCTAAACTGCTAAATTCGTTTACTTGATTAACTAAAAATTCCTTTCCCAAAAGGTTTTCTATTTTAGAAGAACCAATCGATACAGCATAGGAAATTTTCTTTCCGTTAAAATCTGCCCCCCAAAACCTTTTCCAATTGCTCATTAGATATGGTGATTGATAATAATTCCATATGGTATCGCTACCGTATATTATCAAATCTAAATTTTTAGTGATTTTTACACAACTTAGTTTACTATAAGCTTTTGTAAAACTATTATGAACAGCAAATAAGTGTTTTACTTTATCTTTTTTTCCTTGTAACCCATACTTAACTGAACGACACAATCTTAAAAACAAGGAGCTACTTTTTAATTTCTTGTTTTTCAAAAAAACAACGTTATGCCCTTCTCTTTTTAAATATTCACTCATTGCATAAGCCTGTAAAAAGCTTCCACAATTAAATGAGCCATATAAGGTAACTATGCCAATTTTCATCATTCCCCTCAAAACCGATTTTCAATAAAACAGGTTTTTATATAATCTATTTTATCAAGCTTTTTTAAAATTCTTCTTTAATTTTTCTAATTTTACTAAAAGCCATATAACAACCTACATTTATTTAAGTTCAAAACTTAACTAAACTCACTAAATTATTTCGGTAATTTAATCCATTCTCCAAATTTGTAATCCCATGATTCAGGTTCAAACTTTGTAAGCCCAGCCCCTGGCGAAAATGTTAATTCACTAAAATACAACTTTCCATTAATTTCATAAAAATCTACACGCAAAAACGGAATATTCTTTGAAAATATTTTTGAAAATTCTATCATTTTATCATAAGTGATAGGTTTTGGTGGCAATTCATCAATATTTGGATAGTCAGCTCTTTTTATTTCCATTTTTTCCCAATCCAATGAAACGTACTGTATACGTGCAGTTTCATGATTAGAAAGTCCTTGTGATATGTATAAAAATTTAGGTTCACCGTTAAAACAATAGAATTTGTAATCTGTTAGTTCGTCGCAACCTTTCTGTTCCATGTATTGCTCTGCAATAATTCTTGGTTTTACATCTTTGTAGGGCCATTCTCTAGCGGTAATAAAATAGTCTCTATTTAAGGATTTTTCAAGTTTTGCTTTCGCATTCTTTATGTCAAAACTATTCTTGTCCTTACAAATAACAACACCACCGCTATCGTGTGTGGTTTTTAGGACAAATTTATGGGGTAATGCATTAAAATCTATATCATCAAATCTATCCCAAACACCAAGAGTTTTAATCACATATTCTTCTCCGATTTTTTCGGCAACATACTCTTTAACCGCATACTTGTCCACCATTTTAGTATACTCTGGTTTCCTATTATATAATTTTAGCCATTGCAACTTCTCACTAAAAGTCTGTGGGTTTTTCAAATTAAGTTTTTTCCCCATGTATGCATAGAACTTTAACTTTAAGCACCTTTCGTCGCTTAATTTTTTGGCCCTTTTAGAATTGGAATATAGCATTAACCACTTTCTTGGCCTAAATATGCTGATTAGTTTCATTTTGTTCTCCTTTCGTCGAGTTTATGCTTACGTAACCCCATGCGGCAGCCGTTACCAATTGAGCCATCCTATCATAATAATTAACCCAACCTATGCTAAGCAAAATTTGCAAAATAATATACGTTAAAAAATAGATAGCATAAATATCTTTGTTTTTTGCCATTTTCCACAACTTGGGAATTAAAAACAAATAATGTAGATAATAAATTGAAAAACCCACAATACCGTAATTCATCAAAATTTCAACAAAATTATTATGCGAATATGTGCCAAACAGCACATAAGAGTAACCTGTGCCATTCCCAAATATTGGACTCTCTAAAAAAGCAGACATTCCACCACTTATCATGTTTATACGATTTTGGTCTGTCTGAGATGCTTCCCCCTCTCCTGTTAAAAACTCAACTAATTGCTCAAGTCTACTTTTTATGGTGCCAAACGCCGCTAAATTACTTACAGCATAGATTATAGCTAGCACTAGTATTAAAATTAGCATTACTATAAAGATTTTCTTGCTGACATTTTGTTTTCTAGTAAAACAAAACAAATATATTAAGCTACCAACAACTATAAAAATTATAGCCTTTTTAGAGCCAGTAAGCAAAAGCATTGTAATAAATACAACCATTAATATAGATAATGCTATCTTTTTAAACAACCCTTTGCTATAAAATATAAAACTAAAACAACAAAGCACTGCATTTGCCATAAATATACCAATAGTGTTTTCGTTTGCCAACTCTCCAACACGCTTCTCTCCTCCACTGGTGGCATAATTCAACATCTGCCCAATACCACCGTATGCATTTATTATCCTAACTACTAAAATTATAGAACCTATAATACTTGCAAATAATATCCACTTTACAACGCCATTATTTTTGCAGACCATAAATTTTACTATAAAACATAAAGCGCTACAAGTTAAAACCCAGTACATTGTGTCTAGTGAGTTTTCGCTCAAGCCCATTGGCAAGTTCATGATAATAACACATAAAACCATTAATAATAAACTAGCATCATAAATGTTAACTATAACTTTATTGATCAACAAAATATAAATAACGCCGACAGCAAAAACAAAGTATATACCAAGCGTAGCTATCCTTGCCGTTTCTGGCGTACATTCAAATGCAATCGCGCTTACTATATACAAAACTATTGCTAAAATACCAATGATGTTTATTTTTGTTTTATTGTCTTGCTTTAAGGTTGAAATCATTTTATTCTCCACAGCATTTGTTTATAAACTCTAACCATTCGCCACAAATGACTTTATTATCTACTCTATCTATAATCTTTGAAGCGTTTTGCCCCATTTGTTTAGCTTTTTCCGGATTATCAGCTATATACTTCATTGCAGAAAGCATATCAGAAGGGCTTTTAATCGGAACTAATATACCATTTTGGAAATTATCTATTAACATTCTTGGCCCGCCACATGGGCAATCGGTAGATATGCAAGGAATCCCCAATGCTAACGCTTCAATCAATGCATTAGGCATTCCTTCAAAGTCCGAAGACATTACAAACATACTGGCTGAATTTATTGCTTCATGCACGTTTGAACAAAAGCTCTTTAATACTATCATGTATTGTAGTCCTTTTATTTCCTTTTCTTTCCTACTTTTTCAATAGTATCGATGAGTTTTTGCAAAGATTGTTGTTCGCTACACGTAACAAATATTTTTTCTCTCGCCGCTTTTCCCATCGTAGCAGCATCGTTGCAATCAAGTTTTAATGTTTTGCTTATTTTCTCTGCAACGTCTTCAACATCTCCAACTTTTGCAAGGAAACCATTTTTTTCATTATCAATCATATCTTTAGGGCCTGTTCGACAATCCGTTGAAATACACACAAGCCCTGTTGCCATTGCTTCTAAAAGGGCATTGGGCATTCCCTCATAATCAGATGTCATTATAAAGGCATCAGCATGTCTTAAAACAGCTGACATATTATTTGTTCTGCCCATAAGTTTGATTCTATCCGTCATTTTATATTCGTCAATTAAATCTTGTATATTTTTAGTGTACACCTCATCACCAACACCGTATATTGAAAGATTTATATATTCATTATTTTCACAAGCTTTAGCAAAAGCCTTTATCATCAATGGATAATTTTTTTGTTGAGTAATTCTTCCCGCCGCAACAAAATTCTTTATTTTACTTGGATACTCTGTTTTAAAACACATATGATATTTTTCATCAATTGGATTAGAAATGACAATACATTTTTTCTTTTGCTTTTTATTAAAATATTCCGCCTGTTCTGCCGTTTGAACAATTATTGCTTTACTTTTTCTAAAACATCTTTTCCACAAATATTTTTCAGACTTTCTATTTTTGCAAACTTGCCACGGACTTACCCTAACTGTTTCAATTTTTGGCACCATCGTTCCAAAAGTCGCCATCATCATCCATATTTGCATTCTTGGCAAAAAATTAATTATAACATCTGGAGATATTTTTTTGACAAGTTTACGCATTTTTTTTAGACGTGTAAAATAGCCTAACTTCTTATACTCTACATAAGTTTTAGCAACGCTATAAACTTTAACCTTATCATTTATAGGATATTCGTTTTCTTCTCTTCCGTATAATAATAAAGAAACATCATATCCTTTAGAAATTAATTTATCCGACCAAACAGACACCACTCTTTCTGCCCCACCACCAAACATGGTCGTAATTGTTATTAAAACATTTTTCATTTCTCATCCTTTTTTGGCAAGTTAATCCTCTCGCCAAGTTTATAATCCCATTCTTCTGGTTCAAATTTTGCCATCCCAGCATCTGAATAAAAGGTAAATTCCGAAAAAAACATCTTTCCATTTATTTCATAAAAGTCTGTTCTTAAAAAAGCAAAACCTGCGCTTAACAATTTAGCTGCCTTTAACATTTTGTCAAAAGTCTTTGGTTTTTCTAATGGTTTATCGCTTGTTTTATAATTTTGCCTTATATTAAGCAGCTCCCATTTTTCATCAAAATAATCAATTCGCTCTTCTTTTGTTTTATCATTTTGAATAGCTTGTAATATACACGAACCATTGTTGAAATTAAATATTTTGTATACCGGTAAAACTTTTTGATTTCTGTCTTGCATGTATTCTTCTGCAATTATTCTTGGTTTTACATTTTTGTACGGCCACTCTCTAGATAAGTAATAATAATTTCTTTTTAGAGACCTTTTTATCTTTTTCTTTGCAAATTTAATGTCAAACGTAGCTTTGTTCCTACAAATTACAACGCCTCCGCTATCGTGTGTGGTTTTAAGCACAAATTGATTAGGGAGCTTGTTAAAATCTATATCCTCAAACCTGCTCCACACCCCAATAGTCTTTATTATATATTGTTCACCTATTGTATCTGCAAAATATTTTTTAGCCTCAAACTTATCAACCATCTGAGTATATATAGGTTTTCTATCGTAAATTTTTAGCCAATTTAATTTCTCGTTAAACGTTTGTGGATTATCTAAATTAATTCTCTTTCCAAATGCATTATAATATTGCTTTTTAACAATGCTACTATCCGATTTCCAAAACAACAAATTTCTAGCAACTAAAACATTAAACCTAAATCTTTTATCTAATAAAAACCTTTTTATTTTATTCATCTTATTGCCCTGTTCTTTTCTTTTTGTTTGGCAATTTTATTAGTTCGCCAAATTTATAATCCCATTCTTCTGGTTCAAATTTTACAAATCCACCGAAATGATATAATGTAATTTCCCCAAATAGAATTTTCCCATTGACATCGTAAAAATCAATTCTTGCATGAGAAAAGCCCTGAGAAAGCCTTTCTGCCAATTCTTTCATTTTCTCAAAATTTTCTGGTCTTGATATTTCAACAGTTGCGTTATCATGTCCATTCCTGATGTTTAAATGTATGAAATTTTCATCAAAAAAATCAAATTTAACTTCTTTCCCTTCTACGTTTCTATCTGTTGCAACAAAAAGAGCTTTTACACTTCCATTAAAACAGAAAAACTTGTAGTCTTTTAAGCCTTTACCTGAAAAATCTTTAATATATTCTTCAGCAATAATGCGTGGTTTTACTTGCTTATAAGGCCACTCCCTTTCTCCCCAATAATAATTTGTTTTTAACGACTTTTTAATCTTTTTCTTTGCAACTTCTATATTAAACTTTGATTTGTCATCGCATATTATTACACTACCGCAATCATGAGTACACTTCAAAACAAACTGTTCTGGAAGTTTTTTAAAATCTATATCTTCAAACCTTTCCCAAACTCCAATTGTTTTTATAACATGCTCTTCTCCTATTTTTTCTGCAACATGTTTTTTTACTTCACACTTATCCACGAGTTTTGAATATTCTTTTTTTCTGTCGTACAACTTTAACCATTGGATTTTTTCAGTAAATGTTTTTGGCACTTTTAAATTAAGTTTCCTTCTAAATTTTATCCTGTATTTTATGGTTAGGTAAGTTTTGTCAGGGATTAACTTTGATAATTCTCTAAATAACTTATTCATTCAATCACTCCTCAATAATTTTATCCCATTTTTTCATTAAATCTTTTAGGGTTTTTCAGGTTTAAGCGCTTGCCTGTATAAATTTTGTAACGTAGCCTTAAAAACCATTTATCAGGAATTATTGCAAGTAGCTTTTTAATAAAATTTTTCATATTTTCCCCTTTATTCTATTGCATCTTCCCACATTCTTAACACTTTTTCAGTTTTGTAAGCGTTAGATGTAAGAATTGCTTGCTCTTTTAAGCTACGCCTTAAGTTTTCGTCGTTTAAAATCTTAATCATTGCGTCAACCAGTGATTGAACGTTTTGCCTTTCAATAATTAGTCCATCTTTACCGTTAGTTATCACTTCGTCTGCGCCTGGATAATCGGTGGTAATACAAGGCAGTCCTAACATCATAGCTTCTATTAAAGCGTTCGAAGCACCTTCAAATTCAGACGTCATAACAAACGCCTTAGCAGTAACTATTCTTTCGTGCAAATCAGAAACCGCACCTTCTAACGTAACACTATTTTGTAAATTTAATGAATTTATTTGGGCTTGAAGTTTGTCTTTAAGTTCTCCATCTCCGTAAATTTTAAGTTTTACATTAGGATATTTCTCTATAACCAAGCTAAACGCATTTATCAACATGGATTGATTCTTTTGCGCAATCAACCTGCCTGCCGTTACAAATAGCTCGTCACATTCCTTTGTGGGCAAAAACTTTACACTCACCGGATTTTGTATAATGCAACTTTTTGCTCGTAGTTTTTTTGAAAAACAACCTTGTTGGTACTTGGTTTGAAAAACAATTTTACTTGCTTTTTTGTAGCTCTTGTTACAAAGCCATAACATAAATTTACTTCTTCCGTCTCGGTGCGGGTCGTTACGCTCTGAAACGACGATAGGAACTTTAAGCCCCCTACACGCATTTATGACTAAAACGTTTATTCTACCAATAAATGATAGGATTTTGTCCGGTTTAGATGCTTTTACGTGCTTTCTAATTTTACCAAGCCACTTAGGTAGACGCTTAAAGTAACCGCCCTTACCAGCAGTTAAATCTACTATTTTTATATTTTCGTTTAATTCGTATTGAACGTCGGTGTCTAAAAGCAAGGCTATTTCCACGTCCCACCCTTTACTGCAATAATGGTTTGCAAGTATGGAAATTACCCTTTCTGCACCACCGCGACGCATACTTCCAAGAAAAAACGTTATTTTCACTAAAATAATCCCCGCTAACCTTTAATCTCAAAAACCTCTTTATAAACTTTCACTATTTCTTCTTCTACCACGGATACGTCAAAGTTTTTTATAGCGCTTAAATTGTATTCGCTCATTGATTTTTGCAAATCACTATTATTTGCTAATTCTTTTAGTTTATCGGCAATTTCATCAACGTTGGTCGGCGAAAACAAATAGCCGCCTTTATCTTCTATAACTAAATCAACGTTGCCACGAATCTTACTTACAACGCAAGGAAGTCCACTAGACATAGCCTCCATGATAGACCTTGATAGTCCCTCTCTAAACGAAGGCATAACAAAGCAATCTGCAGCCTTATAAAGCTCTTTAACGTCGCTTCTATATCCGAGAAAATGTATGTTGTTAGTCAACCCTGCTTTTTCTGCTTGTTTAATAAGCGCCCTCTCTAATTCACCTACGCCACAAACCAAATAATGTATGTTATCATTTTTAAGTTTTTCTAATGCAGAAATTATAACGCCGTTATTTTTATTTGCATTTAATTCTCCAACAGAAATAATCGTAAAAGCATCGCTAGGAATATTAAGTTCTTGACGTTTTGTTTCCCTAACGCTTTGGTCAACATTAAAACTTTGTGAATCTATGCCCACACCAGGAACGTAATACACTTTTCCGTTATTCTTGAATTTTATCTTTTCAGAAGCAAACTCAAAATCTTCTTTATTTATAGTAATTAACGCGTCAGTATAACGCGCAAGCCATTTTTCAATGGGGTAATATAAAAGCCAATTTTTCTTTGGTGCGCCTTTATAGAAATGAAAACCATGCACCTGATATATTATCTTCTTAACCTTGCACTTTTTCCCAGCAAGCCTACCAAGTAATCCACCAACAGGGGTGTTGCAATGTATATAATCAATATCGTTTTCCTTAATGATTTTTACAAGTTGCTTGTACGCTTTAATGTTTTTTAATGAGAACGGAGACCTAACTAAATCAATGTGGAAAAGTTTTACTCCATATTTTTCCTCATCCTCTTTCATATCTTGCAAAGTAGATTTGCTACGATTGGCAACACTATAGAAATCTAAATTTAATTCACGAGAAGCTTCTATTGCCGTACCCGAAAATGCATACGACATTCTTTTACCACCAAAGTTAGTAATATATAATATTTTGCCCATCACTTCCTCCGCAATTCATGCTTAAAAGCCTTTAAGTCAAAAATTTTTCCTTCCACAAAGCAATTACTTGCAAAAAACAACCAGTATTTTCTAAATTTATATACCATTTGTCTAAATTTGTTGCTCTTATAAACTAATTTTTTTAGAGGAATATTGCTTTTTTTACAGAATAAAGTATTTCCTTTTTGATACAATTGATCAACTTTTACAATTTTATTTTGTTGTTCATCATAAACAACAGCAATAGATTTCCTATTCCATTTCTGCCACTTAAAACGATATTTTCGATGCGAAACATTATTTTCATCAAAATGACTCTGAACGTTTATATTGCTAAACAAGGCATTGCCTAAACTGTAAAAAATCATTTTTCCTTTATATTCTTCAGCTGGTTGCAAACAATGAGGATGATGCCCTATAATTAAATCAACACCTCTATCTATTAGCCAATGTGCTATTTCTTTTTGTTCTTTCGTTTCGTTAGGATTGTTCTCCACCCCCCAATGCAATTGGACCACAACCCTTGCATTTGCGTTTTTATGCTTTATAGATAGTAAAGTTTGTTCAGCTTTATCGTAATCAAACTTAAAATAATTATTATTAGCCAAGTGCATATATGAAACGATGCATAAGTTTTCATTTATAAAAACAGGCTTGTCTATAATAGGTATAATACCCTTTTTGCTTACAGCAGATAAACTTTTACGATAACCCAAATCGCCGTAATCGTGTATATGATTATTTACCATGTTTACAGCAATTGGGTTTGCGCCAAAAATATTTTCGAAATTGTCGATAGTAGAAAATAAATTAATTTTATCCTTAGTAGGAATTAAGTTATCATTGCTGCGACATGTCACGTATTCAAGATTAAATGCGTAAGGCAATTCCGGTTGATACAAACTTTTCATACCATCAATAAGTAATGCCACATCACCTAAAAAGGTTATCACTTGCGTCTCCTCTCTTTCTTAAAAACCTCATCTAAAACTTGATTGGTTAAATCGCCAAAAAGCGGTCCGTTATTAAATTGATGAAAATTAATACCACCTTTTCTCATATTTGCCTCAATCAACACCGGCTCGCCAATCTCATCTATTGCTATATCCCAAGAAACCAAACGGAAATGCCCAAGTAATAAATGTGCCTTTTTAACTAGTTCTATTGCTTTATCATAAAAAGGAACTTTAAATCCCTCAAAAACAAGCCCGTCCGGATGCTTGTCGCAAGCAACCCCCGTTGTGTATCCGTGTGCATATTTTTTAAGACACCCGTTTTCATCAATACCACATGACATTCCGTCGTATTTTTTATTATCTATTGCCGTTGCATTATCTACTTTACTATTGCCAAAACCCATTCTTAATACCGAAGATAGAACGTGCACACCATCTTCTAATAACAACGAACAGATTCTTATACAATTGATAGAGCCTTTATGCACTAGGTCAAGCTCTTTGTGTTGTCTTATTAACTTTTGAACAACGTAATCATCATAAGCAGAGTTTGATAAAAATGCTTGTACTCTTTCTTCTTCATTAGCAGTAAAAAATTCAATTCCTCTGCCCGAACCAGTTTCTTGTGATGGTTTGCAAATCACTTCATCTAAATTAAGAATTTTTTGCTTTGCTTCTTGTATAGATAGTTGATTATAATTTTCATCAAAAATTAAACCGTTAATTTTCCTTACCACTATCTCTGCCTGTTTAATACCTGCAAAAATTTTTGAATAATAGTTTTTATCATTAAAGCCATAACCTAACTTTCTGCTGTTAAAATGTTGGTCTATTATTGTGTAGTACAAGTCGTTTGGTATATATCTACAATCAAAATGGTCGTTCATCGCATAATAATACTGCGCCCATTTATAAGATATTTTTTTGTAAGGCGACCAAAATTCTTTTATTTGCCTTTTTTGAGCTTTTGTAAGTTTTCGTTTTTTGTTAATATTTATTTTTAAGTTCTTTCTTTCTTGATATTTGGAAATCATATTTGCGACAAATATCTCAGGTTTTTCAAAAAAACTAAAATATAATCCTTTTAACTTCTTACTTACTGCCATTTACATTTCCTCTTTAATTGTTTCTACCTTGTCATCTTCAGGTTTAGTTACGTCGTTAGTATAAACGTTTTCACGCTTTAATACGGTAGCAATAGTTTTAAATATCACCTTTATATCTAACCACATTGACACGTTGTGCGCATACCATGCATCATACAACCTTTTTTCTCTTACACCCAAATTGTTTCTATAGTACGCTTGCGTATACCCTGTTATTCCAGGGCGAATAAGCAATTTATCTTTTTCATCAGTTTCGTACGTATCCTTAGACTCAACATCACCCGCCCTTGGCCCAACTAAACTCATATGCCCAACTAGAACGTTTAAAAATTGTGGTAGTTCGTCTAAACTCGTTTCTCTTATAAACTTTCCTACCTTGGTAACGCGATTGTCGTCTTTAGAATTAAAAGTGCTCCCGTCCTCGTTTCTTATATCTGGTGCATCTACCTTCATAGAACGAAATTTTAACATGCTAAACTCTTTAAACCCCTTGCCTATCCTACGGGATTTATAAAATATGGGCCCCCCATCTTCTATTTTTATAGCGATACCTATAATTAGGGTAACCAACAAAATTATGGGAAGTACTATTAAACACAAAAGAATATCTATCACTCTTTTTATAACAAGCTGATAAAAACCTTTATAGTTGCGTTTGTGTTTGCTCTTCTCGTAGAGTTGTTCAACATTCAGCCCTTTCTTTTCCTCTTTAATTTTCGCCATTTACAAACCTCAGTTATTAGAATATAGATTTTTTTATATGTTCTAATGCTTGTTCAACATTTTTTATAGCGTCTTCTATGTTTTCTGATTTAGCAATTATATAACCACAGCCATCAAGGTTAGTATGATATTCATTAACTTCCTGGCCCACTTCTAGATGATGATAAATTTCCACGTTATACTTTCTTTCTATATCCTTAAAATCGGGTAATGTCTTAACCGTCCCCTTGCTAAAGGCTAAAATTCTAGTTGCTACCGCACCGTGCTTCCCTTCAACAAGCTCCACCTTTTCGCCTACAGCATTTTTAATCATATTCGCGATATAGTCAACGCCCGTTCCATATGGAATAATGCAGGGCCCTATCATATTCCCACCCATTCTGGCACCAACGTCTATAATGTGTACTTTGCCTTCTTTGGTTATAAGCATATCCATGTTTACTGAACCAAAATTTACACCTAACGCCTTTATCGCATTTTTTACGCACTGCCTTGCTTTTTCTTCAACTTCAACAGGCAAGTCGGTTGGTATAGCGTGCCCCAATTCTGCATAGTATGGATGTGCAGTCATCCACTTGCGCATGATACCAAGAACATAAATCTCCCCATTAACAACAAGGCTTTCTGCGCCATATTCTTTGCCTATAATAAAAGTCTCTATTTCTGCGCGATGCGTTATAGACGAATCCATTGCAACTTGACAAGCTTTTTCAAAACTGCTCGCATCATCAACCCTGCTTGCCCCTCGACTTCCTGAACCGTCACAAGGCTTCACCATTACAGGAAAGGTTACTTTTTTAGAAAGTTCGTCTAAATCGTAGTTTTCATCTACTTCATACACTTGTTCAGTATCGTCTATATGATGTTCGTATAAACGTTTTCGAACTTCATACTTGTTCTTTATTAACTTTGCAACTTCATAATTTAAGCCCGGCAAATTCATCTCTTTCGCTATATACGAAGCCGTTAATACGCCGTAATCTGTTGCTACTGTTAAAACACCATCTATGCTTTCAGCTTTTGCATACTCCAAACACGCTTTTTCATCAATGATATTTACAACTTTATATTGGTCTGCGTTCTTAAATCCTATGGCATCAGGATTTGCATCTACCGTTAAAGTTTTATATCCCATATCATTGGCTTTTTGAATAACAAAATTTTGCAAGAACCCTGCGCCAATTATCAATATTTTCTTTTCTTTTTTATCAATAATCTTTTTGAGCTTTAATTCTTTATATTTCAACGTATCTGTAGTGCCGTAAATTTGATATCCTTTGTGTTGATAAAACTTTATTGCCTGTTCGCTTTTGTCATAAACCTCACAAACAACTTCCGTACAATTTTTTTCTTTTGCCTTTTTCTCAATTATATTAAGACAAAATCCTCCAATCCCTTCTCCCGAATAATTGGGTAAAGTTGCTAGTTTTTGAAAAAGAAAAGAGCTATTTACTTTTCTAGTTTGAAATGTTGCAACTGGAATATTTTCTTTATACACCAAGTAAATTTTGTTTTTTAGCACACACAAAAGTACTATTATCCAGTTCTTAAAATGTGAATTATTCCAATGATTTAGCTTAAATCTATTGCACATATCTTTCCCACACTTGTACAATATATCGGCTACTTTTAACAATCCACCAATATTCCAAACTCTCAACCTCTTAATAGAATACATATCACTCTTCCTCTGTTATAAGTACTCGCTCACAATTTTCTTGTAGTTTTCGATAACGTAATCAACCTGCTCGTCGGAAAGACAAGTGTGCAACGGCAAGGTAATTTCATTTTCATAGTTTGCATAGGCGTTTGGATAATTTTTAATATCAAACCCTAGATTTTTATACGCCGTATGCATTGGTAGTGGCTTATAATGAACGTTGCACGATATCCCTACTTCTGCCATCTTAATGATTATTTCTCTTCTTTGTCCATCTGTTGCGTTGGGAATTCGCGTTATGTACAGATGCCCAGAAGACGTATGCTCCTTAGCGTAATGATTGAGTGTTCTAATACCCAACGGCACAAACGCTTGGTCGTACTTCTCAATGATTTGTCTTCTTCTACTCAAAATACCCTGATATCTATCCAACTGACCAAGCCCTATGCCGGCTGCAACGTCGGTCATATTGCACTTATACCACGTACCAATAATGTCGTATTCCCAAGAGCCTATTTGCGTTTTCGCAAGTGCATCTTTAGACTGCCCGTGTAGCGACAAAAACTGTAGTTTTTTATAAACCTCATCAGAATCCACACCGTCAATCTTTTTCCATGTAAGCGCGCCACCTTCTGCCGTGGTTAAGTTTTTAACTGCATGAAAAGAAAAAGCCGAAAAGTCTGCAACACTACCTACTTTTCTGCTTTTGTAATCCGCACCAAAAGAATGTGCAGTATCTGCTAATACGATTATGCGCCCAAAAGCACGTTGCATATCGTTATTAGCAACGAACATATTTTTCTTAGAATTAACTATTTCAAAAATCTTATCGTAATCACAAGGAATACCTGCAATGTCTACGGGTATGATAACTTTAGTTTTCTCAGTAATAGCATTGGCTAAAGCTTGGTAGTCCATCTCTAGCCCATTTTTAGCCGTGTCCACTAAAACAACTTTAGCACCCACGTGGTCAATAACGGAAGCAGATGCAGTATAAGTATAAGCCGAAGTAATTACTTCGTCCCCCTTTCCAACGCCAAGTAGCCTTAACGCCATCTCCGAACATGCCGTTTGAGAATTCAAACAAACTGCCCTATCAGCTCCACAATATTTAGCAATTCTTTTTTCTAATTCTTTTGTCTTTGGACCAGTTGTAATCCAGCCCGACCTTAAAACTTCTATGACGTAATTTATTTCTGACTCCGAAATGTCCGGAGGTGAAAACGGAACATTCATTATTTCCCCCACTTCAAGCCCAATTTAGCACTCACATTGAGCTGCAGTATGCTTATATATTATAATAATATATACTAGAATAACATAAAAGCTTATTTGTGTCAAGACAAGTGATAAAAATATTTAACGCAACAACTGTTACTAGTAGTTAGTTTGGCATGATTTTTGTTTGAAATTTAGATGAATTCACCCACTAAACACAGTAACGAGCTCTGCTATAGCACCATTATTTTTTGCAAGCATAAATCAGCTTTAATTTTTTAACTGTATGGATTGGTCGACTTGCGCTTTTTGCCTTTTAAGGATTAAGTTTTTTTCAAATTGTACTAAAAATCCATCTACGTGTATGTTTTTTAGTGTTAAACTTTTTCAACAACTAACTCTACTAAACAAACAAATTTCTCTTTTATCGCCATGAACTAAAGAATTAGCAATGCCTTTTTTATAAAAAAAAGAAAGACTTGGGTAAAATTTATAGTAACTTACCAAAGCCTTTTCTTACGTTAAATTAAAATTTTTATAGCCAAAAACCTAAATAAAAAATTTTTTATTTTTTTGTATTATTTGGAAAATTTTTCCAAAATATCACAAATAATATTGCAATTTTCTAGTCCGTGGGGGTGGTGCCCACAGCCATTTTTTAAGAAAAACTCAATTTCCCCACCATTCTGCTCGTAATATTCTTTCAATATAAGCCCATTTTCTTCATAAGGAACGGTCTCGTCGCTATCCCCACAAACAAGTAGAATTGGCAGGTCGTTTTTAAGCAAAACATCCATTTTGTCAATAGGATTATCACGATAGGAAAGCATTTGGCTTATAGTTCTTCCTGTAACCCTAAAATATTCTTCATATAAGCTTTCCTTTGAGTTGCCCAGCGCACACGGACAGCTTAAGAGATTAAGCACAGGTGCGTCTAAATATAATACGCTAATTAATTCTGGGCACATGACTGCTGTTTTTACTGCAATAAGCCCACCACAACTCATACCTACTAGCGCGCATCTTCTATCTAACCCAAACTCTTTAGAGACAAACTTGATAAAAGCACATTTTCTTTCTATGTCTTTAGTCTCTGCCCAACGGTTATCGTTCTTATTAAACGCTATATGCCAGCCACGATTTAATAGCTCAATCTCTGCTTCTGGAAAAGCACCGTGATATTCGGTTTTTAACGCCCATTTTCCGTTTGGTTTGCATTTGGGTTTTATTACTTCTGCTGGATTACCTTCAAAAGTAAACCTTACACCTTGAAATCCATTCCATTCAATCTTTTCAAATTCCATATAATTCTCCTTTTAACTATTACAGCGCAAAATTGTTTGAGAATAGTTTTAACAATACACCCGACAGGATTTACCTATCGGGCGTTTTGCTGGCGCGCCGCAAGAGATTCGAACTCCTGGCCTTCGGTTCCGTAGACCGACGCTCTATCCAGCTGAGCTAGCGGCGCTTATTTTTTATTCAGTTGCTTTCTGCCCAGATGGATGGAGCAGAGCAGACTCTCTGTGCCCGAAGCGTTAGCGTAGGAAATACGATGACGGACTTTCTTTGACCGTGCTTTCAGTTTCCAGCTGAGCTAGCGGCGCTTAAAATTATTATCTATTTTGTTAAGACTGCCTTTTTCGACAGCCTTAACATTATAAGATAATTTTTTTTATTTGTCAAACTTTTATTTGTCGTTTTTTATAAACTCGCAAATTTTTTCAGCAAGAACTTTATAACCATTGTCGTTTGGGTGAAGCCCATCAACAAAAAATTCACTTTCACCTTCCGGTGGCTCATCAAAACATTGGTTAAACCCATCTATATACTTTAAGCCGTATAAGTCTACGTAGTACTTAATCACTTCAACGTAGTCTTTTAAGTACTTGCCTGTAACGGGGTTAAAGCTAACGTTTTCGTTAAATCTTTTTAACGGCAATATAATTACAACTTTTTCTTTACCGTATATATCGATAAGGGTTGAAAAAAGCATATTTACAGCGCCATGGAAGGTATAAGGGTCATTATCTCCTATTTCCCCCATAACTGCATCACCGTGCCCCATATCGTTTGTCCCACCAAACACGAATATCTTATCTGCCGTTTTATCCAATAAAACAGTACGCAAGTTAAAATCTATATCGTGTCTATGGAATAAAGAACTTTCCTTTTTTCTTGCAATTCTAGTGCCACCAATGCCGTAGTTTAACACTTCACAGCCAAGCATTTTGCCAACTTGACTTACGTAATTTGTTTCTAAACTACTTGCACCAGCACCTTCGGTAATGCTATCGCCTAAAAACGCTAATTTCATATTATTTTAATACCGCCTTAATTCTTCTTACACCGCTTGAAGAACTTTCTTCTTTCTTAATGATAAATTGACCAAGGTCGCCCGTATTCTTAACGTGTGGTCCACCACAAATTTGCTTGTCTACTCCGTCTATGGTATAAACTGAAACGATTTGGTCGTCAGAATCAGCGTTAAACACGCCGTAAGCACCGTCAGAAACAGCTGTCTTATAAGGCACTTCCGTTCTAACAACATCAATCTTTCTAGCGATAACGTCGTTAACGAAATCTTCTAACTCTTTTAATTCTTCATCAGTCATCTTGTGATCGCAGTTAAAGTCAAAACGCAATCTTTCTTCTGTAATGTTTGAACCTTTTTGTTCGGTTTGGTTGCCAAACATTTTACGAAGTCCTGCAAGCATAACGTGGGTAGCCGTATGGTAAGCAGTAGTTTTTTCCGTTTGCTCGGCAAGTCCACCCTTTGCAGACTGCGCCTGCGCTTTGGAAAGTTCTTGATGCGCCTTAAACGCTTCGTTAAAGCCCTGTTCGTCTACAGTCAACCCCCTTTCTTCAGCAAGTTCTTTAGTTAGCTCTAGTGGGTAACCATAAGTATCGTAAAGTCTAAACGCTTGCTTGCCGGAAATTTCCGTTTCGGGAACATAAGACGGGTCTTTTTGGCTCATAAACGCATTTTTTCTTTCCATGCTGATTATAGCCTTATCAAACTCTTTCATACCAGCAAGAAGCGTTGCTTCAAACTTCTTAATTTCCTTAGTGATTTCGTCTAAAATATAGTTTTCTTTTTCAACGAGCAAGGGATATGCTTCATCATAAACTTTTTCAATGAAAATCTTTGCAACGCCACACATCTCGGTTGCATCAATGCCTAAGTTCTTGCAATATCTAATTGCGCGACGAAGAAGCCTTCTTAAGATATATCCTGCGCCAGTATTAGACGGCAAAATACCGTTCTTATCGCCAATAAGCATTACTGCCGTTCTAGTATGGTCAGCTACTATACGCATGGCCTTTGTATCCTTTTCGTCAGCGCCGTAAGTTTTGCCAGAAACCTTTTCTAAGTACTCGATTGCACCTGCAAAAAGGTCTGTTTTATAACCGTCGTCTAGTCCGTTTAAGAACAATAATAACCTATCTAAGCCAAAGCCAGTATCAACGTTTTTATTTTCTAATTCTTCGTATTTACCACCCTCTAACTTTTTGTACTGCATATACACGTCATTGCCGATTTCTACGTATCTGCCACAATCACAGTTCACGTCACACTTATCGCAACAAGGGTTGTCGTGGCGTGGATAAAACCACTCGTTATCAGGGCCACACGGCGTACCTACAGTACCCTCAAGCTCCCACCAGTTGTTTGATTTATCAAGGTAAAAAATGTTTTCAGGCTTAATGCCTAATTCTTTTAAGTAGCCTGCCGTTTGTTCATCTCTAGGAACGCTTTCATTACCTTCAAAAACAGTAGAGCAAATCTTGTCTTTATCAAACCCGAACACTTCGGTTAACAGCTCGAACGACCACTTGGTTTTTTCCTTTTTAAAGTAATCGCCAAGCGACCAGTTGCCCATCATTTCAAAGAAAGTAAAGTGCGTTGCATCGCCAACAGAATCAATATCAACCGTTCTAACACAACCTTGAACGTTGCAAAGTCTAGTTCCCATTGGGTGCTTTTTGCCGAGAAGATAAGGCATTAATGGTTGCATACCTGCAACGTTAAACATAACGCCGGTAGTTCCATCACCGATTAGCGAAACTGCACCGATGTTAACGTGCCCACGTTCTTCGTAAAATTTTATCCATTTATCTCTTAATTCTTTAGAAGTAATCATATCTTTCTCCGTACTAATCTATATCGATATTACTTTTTAATTAGTGTATATCCATCTTTTGCGTCTTTAACTTCAAAGCCTAATTCGGCTAATCGGTTGCGAAGCTCATCGGACTTAGCCCAGTCTTTATTTTGCCTTGCCAAAAATCTCTCGTCTGCAATGGCTTTAACTTCGGCAGGAATATCGGTATTCTCCTTGCTTTGACAATTAGCAACAAACTCGTTTGCATCGCTTGTGAACAAGCCTATTAACGAATAAGTTTTTAATATTTGATTTAAGTCTGCAAGAACGCTTGCGTCCCCCGAATTGATTTTGGATTTAGCGCTCTTAAAGTAGGCGTAGAGATTACTAATTGCAAGAGCCGTATTGAAATCATCATCCATCGCTTGATTAAATTCGCCGTCTATCTCAGCGTTTTCACCTTTAAGCTCACCAAATTTATCAATAGCGTTTTTGATAACCTTATAGAACTCGCATAAATGTTTTTCTGCATCAGGGAAAAGACTATCGGTAACGTTGATATCTCCACGATAGTTAGTTTGAAGCAGTGCAAACTTAATAACTTCTGGCGAATATTTATCAAGTAAATCTTTCAAGAACAGGCTATTTCCGAGCGATTTGCTCATTTTTTGACCGTTAACCTTTATAAGACCATTGTGTATCCAATATTTGGCGAACTGCTTACCAGTAAGCGCTTCGGTCTGGGCAATTTCGTTTTCATGGTGTGGGAAAATCAGGTCTCTTCCACCACCGTGAATATCTATTTCTTCGCCAAACGCTTTTTTATTCATAGTAGAACACTCTATATGCCAACCCGGTCTGCCTTCACCCCAAGGCGAAGCCCAGCTAGGCTCGCCAGCCTTTGCCGATTTCCAAAGCGCAAAGTCAAGTGGGTTTTTCTTCATTTCGTCGTTGTCTACGCGAACGCCGTTCATGGCGTCTTCTAAATTTCTATGTGAAAGCTTGCCGTAACCAGGGAAACTCTCAACTGAAAAATAAACGTCACCCTTTTCAGTAGGATATGCGTGCCCTTTTTCAATAAGCGTATTAACGAACGCAATGATATCTTCAATACTTTCGGTAGCTTTAAGCCAAACAGAAGGGTCGTCTACTTTAAGACGGCGCATTTGCTCATCAATATTGTCAATCATCATTTTTGCGTACTCGTCTGCAGGAATACCCGTTTCGTTAGACTTTGCAATAATTTTATCGTCAACGTCGGTATAGTTTCTAGCATAGGTAACGTCATAACCTTTTTTTTCAAGGTATTTTCTAATGATATCGTAAATCAGCGCTTGGTATGCGTGCCCAATATGCGCTTCGCCCGAAACGGTTATACCACAGGCGTACATTTTTACCTTTCCTTGTTCAATTGGAATAAAATCTTGTTTTTTGCCCGTAAGCGTGTTGTAAATTTTCATATTTTCACCATTATTCCTTTTCTTTTAACTTGTTTATCTCCTGCTCTAACTTAAATAGCTTTTCACGGAGATGGCAAATTTCTTCTTGCAAAGGGTCTCTTTTTTCCTGTTCTAAGTCTGGCGTTTTTTCGCCGTTAATACGAACTACTATGCCTGGAACACCAACCACGGTTGCATAGGCAGGTACTTCCTTTAGCACTACTGCACCAGCACCAATTTTTGCGTATTCGCCAACGGTAAAGCCACCAAGCACCTTTGCACCTGCGCTTATCATTGCACCCTTTTTAATTGTTGGGTGACGTTTGCCAGTCTGCTTACCCGTACCACCAAGCGTAACGCCTTGATAAATTACTACGCCCTCTTCAATCTCTGCCGTTTCGCCGATAACAACGCCTGTGCCGTGGTCGATAAATACACCACCTGCAATCTTTGCCGCAGGGTGAATTTCAATACCCGTAAGCCACTTTGCGAACTGGCTAGTCATTCTAGCAAGCAGTTTTAACTTGATTTTATATAGAAAATGCGCCCAGCGATGCCACGAAAGTGCATGCACGCCAGAGTAAGTAAGCCAAATTTCAAACTTACTGCGCGCCGCAGGGTCGTTTCTCTTTGCAGCGCGTATATCTGCGCGAAGTCTTTTAAACATACTACTCCTTAAAACGCTTAACTAGCGTTTTGCAATCTAAAAATTAAATAATTTTTACGCCCAAACTCTCTATGTTGTTCTTTAGTTCTTTAGAGAAGTTTTTATCAACTACCATACAGTTTATGTCGGATAGCGTTGCAAAAGTATACGGCGTTTTTTTGTTCACCTTAGAACTATCAAGTAGCATTATAACAAAATCTGCTTTCTTAATTACAGCCTGCTTCACTTCTGCTTCCGACTGATTTCCACAAGTAAACGAGCCCGAGTCCTTAATAAACCCAGTAGCCGTCATTACTGCCGTTTGTATGTTGATTTTTTCAATAAATTCTGAACAGGTTTTGCCTACCGTGATAAAATTATTCTTCTTTAAATCCCCACCAAGCAAGGTTACGGTGGGCTTTTCCTTTCTCAAAATAGTTTCGGCGATAACTAAAGCATTGGTTAAGATATAAAAACTATCGTCAGGCAACGCCCTTGCAAAATAAGTAGTGGTAGAGCCACCGTCTATAAACACACAGCTTTGCCTTTCAACCAAGTCCACTGCTTTATCAGCAATCTCCAACTTTTCTTGTGAGTTATAATTTATACGCTCGGAAAAATCAGCTTCCTTTGCGCGAAGAACGGTGTCAACTGAAATTGCGCCACCAGGAACTTTTAAAACTTGATTATTCTCTTCTAAACGATTAAGGTCTCTCCTTAAAGTCATGGACGACACGTTTGGGAACGCGCACTCTAGTTCGTGCAAAGTTACCTTTCCGTTTTTATCAATAAATTCTTTTAGATGAAAAAGTCTATCTTTCATAGTTTATCCTTCTCCCCTTATGCTTATAGTATATTGTACCACTTTAAGTTAGATTTGGCAAACGATAGCGTTAATTCTTAACAAATTTTTTGTTATATTTTTTCAGCAAAGTTAAAAAGTTACAAAAAATTATTAAAGTGCGTTAAAATCATTGATTTTAAGTAAAATTAGGGCTATAATGTAAAGGTAAAACACTTTTACGGAGATAAGTAATGCTTGATTTAAGAAGAATTTTAGAAAACAAAGAACAGGTAAAAGAGCTTTTATCTAGAAAAGGCTTTATTGCCGACTTTGACCCGATTATCGAAGACGATAAAAAGAGAAGAGAAGTTATAGGTGAAGCTGAAAAATTAAAAGCTGAAAGAAATAAGGTTTCAGCTGAAATTCCTAAGCTTAAAAAAGCAGGCCAGCCTGTTGACCACATCTTTGAAGAAATGAGAAAAATTGGAGAAAAGATTACAAAGCTTGATAAAGTCGCTAAAGAATATGAAGACAGGGTTTTCGATGCGCTTTCTCGCATGCCGAATATCCCTGATGAAGACTTAGTTGCAGGCGAAAAAGAAGCTAACGAAGTTATTAAAGTTGTCGGTGAAGTTCCTAAGTTTGACTTTCCAATGCAAAACCACGTTGACCTTTGCACAAAGCTAGGCATAATTGACTATGCGCGTGGCACTAAGCTTTCAGGTGGTGGATACTGGCTTTATCGTGGAGACGGTGCTAGGCTTGAATGGGCGCTACTAAATTTCTTTATCAGCGAACACTTAAAAGATGGTTATGAATTTATTCTTCCCCCACATCAGCTTGGTTACAACTGTGGTTTTGGCGCAGGTCAATTCCCCAAGTTTAGTGATGAAGTTTATTGGCTTGACTGTGATGAAGACCGTATGAAAAATCGTTTTATGTTGCCAACGGCAGAAACTGCACTGGTCAATATGTATGCAGGCGAAATTATAGACGAAGCTAAGCTTCCTATGAAGTTCTTCGCATATACCCCTTGCTATCGCAAAGAAGCAGGCTCTTACCGTGCAGAAGAGCGTGGTATGATTAGGGGACATCAATTTAATAAGGTTGAAATGGTGCAATACGCTCACCCTGAAAAATCTATGCAAGCATTCAACGAATTAGTTGATAAAGCTGCAAGCTTAATTGAAAAATTAGGATTACACTTCCGTGTAAGCAAGCTCGCTGCAGGCGACTGCTCAGCATCAATGGCAAGAACTTACGATATTGAAGTTTGGATACCAAGCATGGGTATTTACAAGGAAGTATCTTCTGTTTCTAATGCCAACGATTATCAAGCAAGAAGAAACAACACCAAATACCGTGATAGCAAAACTGGTAAGCCTGCGTTCTTGCATACATTAAACGGCAGTGGTTTAGCTACTTCAAGAGTGTTCCCAGCGCTTATTGAACAATACCAAAATGCAGATGGCTCTATTACAGTTCCAGAAGTATTAAGACCGTTCATGGGTGGACAAGAAATTATTAAATAATTATATAAAAAATTTAACACCCTGCTAGCAAGCAGGGTGTTTTTTTAAGTAATTTTGTGTTGTTTTTTAGTTGCGACGTTTAACGAACTATTGCGAAGTATATAAAGCTTTATCTACCAAACTTCTTTAGCAATAATTCTTTTAATTCATCGTTAGAAAGCTCTTTTCTAGCGTTTTCGCGTTTCTTCTCTGCGTCTTTGCGACCTTGTTTTCTTTCTCTATCAGTCTTTTGGTTTTCCACAGCTATACCGTGTGGCAAATCTGCTGTTTTCATTGTAAGCGAAATCTTTTTCTTAACCGTATCAACGCCCAAAACCTTAACCTTAACTAAGTCGCCAACCTTAAGAACGTCTGACGGGTGCTTAATGTAGTTATCGGAAATTTGAGATATATGGACTAGCCCATCTTGATGCACGCCAATATCGACGAACACGCCAAAGTCTATAACGTTTCTTACAGTGCCGTTAATTTCCATACCTTCTTTTAGGTCGGATAAGTCCATTAAATCTGAACGAAGAATAGGCTTCGGCAAGCTATCACGAATATCTCTGCCTGGCTTTAATAGTTCTGCTACTATATCGTTTAGAGTAGGAACGCCTACGCCACAGTTTTCTGCCGTTTTATCCCAGCCTTTTTGTTCTATTTTTGCTTTAATGTCGCCAATTTTACCATTAGCAACGTCGTCAAGCGTGTAGCCTACGTACTCTAACAACTTTTCAACTGCAGAATAAGACTCTGGGTGAACGCCCGTATTATCTAAAACGTTGCCACCCACAATTCTCAAGAACCCTGCGCATTGCTCAAACGCTTTTGCGCCTAATTTTTTAACATTTAGTAGGTCTTCTCTCTTTTCAAAACGCTTTTCTTTTCTATATTCAACTATGTTTTTAGCAATACCACTATTAAGCCCTGCTACGTAAGAGAGCAAGCTTTGTGATGCTGTGTTAAGGTCAACGCCTACACTGTTAACGCAGTCTTCAACAACGCCACCCAAAACTTCTTCTAGCCTTGCTTCTGGCATATCGTGTTGATACTGCCCTACACCGATAGACTTAACGTCTATTTTAATGAGTTCTGCAAGTGGGTCTTGAAGTCTTCTTGCAATGGACACGGCACTTCTTTGCGCAGGCTCAAAATCAGGGAATTCGGTTGCACCAAGCTTGCTTGCGCTATAAACCGATGCACCTGCTTCGTTTACTACTGCATAAGAAAGGGGTTTAGCGCTTTCTTTTATCATGTTGGCAACGAAAATTTCACTTTCTTTACTTGCCGTGCCGTTACCGATAGATATAACGTTAACTTTGTGCTTTTCCACAAGGTTAAGCAAAACTTTGCTAGCTTCTTCCACCCTGTTTTGTGGTGGGGTTGGGAATACCACAGCCGTATCTAAAACGTTGCCCTTTTCGTCAATAACTGCAATCTTGCACCCCGTCCTATACGCTGGGTCTAGCCCTAAAATCGTCTTATCTTTAAGTGGTGGCTGTAAAAGTAATGGGCGAAGATTTACTTCAAACATCTTTATCGCTTGTTCGCTTGCTTTTTCAGTTAAATCACTTCTAACTTCACGCTCTAACGATGGGGAAATTAGCCTTGAATATGCATCGGCACACGCACTAGCAACGATTTTTGCGCTTTCGCTCTCACCTTTTACGTATGCTGCTTGAACTGCGCTTACAAACGCTTCGGTATCCACAACTACTGATACCTTTAAACACTCTTCCTTTTCGCCACGATTGATTGCAAGTATTCTATGCGAGGGCATTTTTGCAATCTTTTCGCTGTATTCAGCGTACATATCGTACGTTTTTGCATTTTCATTTTCTAATAACTTACAAGCAATTTCGCCCACTTCTGTTATTTTTTTACGAAGTGCTTTGCGAAGCTCTGCATCGTCGGAAACGCGTTCTGCTATAATATCGGATGCGCCTTGAATAGCTTGCTCTACCGTTTCTACGCCCTTATCGGCATTGATAAATTCTTTTGCTTTTTCGCCAACGTTAAACGCTGAGTTTTGTTCTAGAATAAGTTCGGCAAGTGGCGCTAATCCCTTTTCGGTAGCAACGCTTGCACGCGTTTTTCTCTTTTGCTTATACGGGCGATATATATCTTCTGCTTCGGTTAACGTTTCTGACTTTGCTAGCGCAATCATGATTTCATCGGTCATTTTGCCTTGCTCTGTGATAGAAGAAACAATTTCTTCTTTGCGCTTATCTAAATTTCTTAAGTATTTAAGCCTATCGTTAACTTCACGCAAAACTTGGTCATCACAAGACCCCGTCATTTCCTTACGGTATCTAGCTATAAAAGGTATAGTATTACCTTCATCTATAAGTTTGATAATGTTTAAGGCGTGGTCTTGCCTTAAGTTAAATTCTTTTGCTAGTTTAATTGAATAATCCATATTCTAGTCCTTTTTGATTAAAATTTATAGTTTTTAGCTATGCCACCACGGGCAGTTTCTAAATATTTGTGATTTAAGTCCTTTGCATTAGTCTTTTTTGCCTTTTCTTCTTCTTATTTCTTTAACAGTTTTTTCATAACCGTTGTCTTTAGGCTGGTAGTAAACCTTATCTTTTAACGAATCAGGTAAATACTGTTGTTCTACGTATCCACCAAAATCGTGTGGGTATTTATAGTTTGCCTTGTTTTGTTTATCTTCCTTTGAAGCAAACTCGTAATTTTTTAGATGTGCAGGCACGTTGTCGTCCTTAACGTTTTCGGCATCTTCGCCAGCAGAATACATAGCTTGTACCACGCTGTTGGATTTTTCTGCTTCTGCAACGTAGATTATTGCTTCAGATAAGGGAATTAACCCTTCTGGCAAGCCTAAGTTTTGAAATGCCGTTAACGCACTTGTTGCAACAACTAATGCATTGGGGTCTGCCATACCAACGTCTTCAGCAGAGTGAACCACTAATCGCCTTGCGATAAGCAACGGGTCGCACCCCCCCTTAATTAAACGTTGCATATAGTAAAGCGCACCGTTAGCATCACTTCCACGAAGCGATTTACAAAATGCCGAAAGCATATCGTAGTAAAGATTTTCATCATACGATAATGCTTTTTGTTGAATAGATTCTTCTGCATCTTTTAGCGTTACGTGTATTTTGCCGTTACTATCGGGATTAGTTGTAAGACAAGCAAGCTCTAACGCGTTAAACGCAACCCTTAGGTCGCCTGCAGAAATTCTTGCAATGTGGTCAAACGCATCTTCATCTACCAAAAGGTCGTAATTGCCTAAGCCACGCTCTTTATCAGTAATGGCTTTTTTAAGCGCTGTTTTTATGTTCTCTTCGGAAAGTCGCTTTAGTTCAAACACCCTACATCTTGAAACGATAGCAGGGGTCATAGAGGCATATGGATTTTCCGTAGTAGAACCGATAAAAATAATATCGCCGTTCTCTATGGCTGGCAACAAACTATCGCTTTGTGTTTTGTTGAACCTATGGCACTCGTCAAGTAAAAGGTAAGTTTTTTTACCGTAAAGCTTGGCGTTAGTTTGCGCTTCTTCAACCACCCTTTTAACGTCTGAAACACCACTATTTACAGCATTTAGTTTAACGAAATTGTTGTCCGTTCCGTTTGCAATAACGTTTGCAAGCGTTGTCTTTCCACAGCCTGGTGGCCCCCAAAAAATACAGCTACCTAGCCTATCTAATTTTATTGCACGGCGAAGCAAGCCCGTTTCTGAAACGATATGTTCTTGCCCTAAAAATTCCGATAGAGTTCTCGCTCTCATTCTCTCTGCAAGTGGAACGTTTGTTTTTCCACTTTCTTTTATCGCTAAATCAAATAAATCCATAGAAATATTTTAACATATACCATATTTTTTTTCAAGTATTCATACAAATATTATTGGTGAATATTATGACGAAAAAACTTTTAAGCGTACTAGAATTAACTATTTTTATTGCCCTTTTATTTTGTGCATCTCTTTTTATTTTTGACGAGCGATACTCACTTGCTACGCTTGATGGTATTAAACTTTGGATAGGCGCAATTTTACCTACCCTTTTACCATATTTTTTTATTACTACTATTCTTTGTTC
The DNA here is from genome assembly GCA_045654125.1 of Christensenellaceae bacterium. GTDB lineage: Bacteria > Bacillota > Clostridia > Christensenellales > Borkfalkiaceae > UBA1259. The sequence continues at coordinate 22,447 of JAZOMU010000004.1, read as the reverse complement.
ACTTAAAATAACTGGAAAACTTTCTAGCATTTTATCCCCTGCAACTACTAAACTTTTCAACGTTAGCGGTAGCGTTGGTTACGCGTTTTTTATGAGCATACTTTCCGGCTATCCCGTAGGCGCAAAAACTATTGCCGACCTAAAGGAAAACGGGCTTATTGGGGAAAATGAAAGTGTTAGGGGCGCTATACTATGTTCAACCTCTTCCCCCGTGTTTTTGATTGGGTGCGTGGGAAATATTATGTTTAAAAATAGTCTATTCGGCACGCTTTTACTTTTATCGCATATAACTACAGTGCTGATTGTGGGCTTTGTTTTTTCTTTCTATAAAAGGGAAGATAGGCCTATAATAACTAAAAAAACACTTGCACCTAACAAGATTGATAATATTTTATATGAAACGGCTTTTGATTCGGTAATTTCCGTGCTTGTGGTTGGCGCTCTTATCACGGTTTTTTATCTGTTAACGGAAATTTTGTTAAACCTTAACCTTTTATCCCCTATAATAAAATTGTTAACCATATTCGTGGGCGATGAAAACATTGCAAAAAGTGCCGTGCTTGGTATATTTGAGTGTACTAAAGGTTTATCCACCCTTTCACTTGCTCAAAACGGGCTTTTCACCTTGCCAATTGCCTGCGCGCTATGTTCGTTTGGTGGGATTTCGGTAATTGCGCAGTCACTCGCTTACCTGAAAAAAGCAAAAATAAAAACCGCTCCGTTTATCCTTTCAAAGATAATCTCGGCGGTTGTTGGGTTTATTGTTGCACTTCTTTTTTCGGTTATTTTCCTTTAAGCATTTCATTTATCTTTTCATAAACGGGCGTTGGCACGTATGAAGAAAAATCCGATTTTAAGTCTAAAATGTTTCTAACGGCAGATGAACTAACGTAAGTTAACTCTACGGGCGTGGGTATGAACACGGTAATTATTTCAGGGTAAGCATCTTTATTATACCTTGCCATAGTTGTTTCGTATTTATAATCGTCTTGGTCACGAACACCACGAACGTTTATTAAAATATCGTTCTCTTTCATAAAGTCTACTAACATACCAGAAAAAGCTTTAATTTCAACTTTTGGGTTGGCGCCGTAAACTGATTTTATCAAATCAATTCTTTCTTCCAAGTTAAACGTTGGTTCTTTATCAACGTTAACGCCGATAGCAATCACTACTTGTTCAAACATTTCTAAACACTTATCTATAACGAACGCATGCCCAGTGGTAATTGGGTCAAACGTACCTGCAAATACACATTTTTTCATTTTTTTACTTTTCCTCCTTAAAGAAAGTTAAGTATACTCTGCCGTATTTTCGCTCGTCTGTTTTTGTAAGCCCACTAATTTCTTGGGCAAACGGCGTTTGGTTTTCGTAAATCACTATTCCATTTTCTTTTAACGCCCTAGCGCATACTTTTAGTGCGTTTATACCAAACTCGCTCGCATACGGTGGGTCTATATAGATAATATCAAACTTGTCGCTAGTAGTGGTTAAATAGGTAACCGCATCAAGATTACTCGTTTTATAACTTTCATCTACCTTAAGCTTTTCAAGGTTGGTTTTAGTAAGCGTAATGCTTTCACGAGAGTTATCGTTAAAGGTAACGCTTCTTGCCCCACGGGACAGCGCTTCTATACCCATTGCGCCCGTGCCACAAAAAAGGTCTAAAAACTCTGCACCATAAATTCGGTTTTGAAGTATGTTAAATAAACTTTCCCTTACTTTGTCGGCAGTAGGCCTAATTTTATCGCCTTTGAATTCCAAAAGCACACGGCTTTTATATTTGCCACCTACTATTCTCAAAGCTCTTCTCCGTGAATTTCTCTATGTCTTTTCCTAATAGCTTCTTGTTGGCGCATAATTTTTCTTGCGCCTGCTAAATATCCAAACCCACAAATAAGCATAATTATAGGCAAAGATACAAAGTTAAAATAGAACTTTGCCGGCTCTAATGGTTTAAGGTCGGTTGAATTGCCCGTCTTTATAATCATAAAACAAAAGAACGCCATATAAAAGGTACAAGATATTACGCCTGCACCGTTAAGCGCTGGGTTGATTAAAATAAGAACGGTATGAACCAGCATAAGAACAAGCATTGGAAGACAAGTAATCGCGCCCATCAAAAAGCCTTTCCACCACTTGTATTCTTCTGCTAATCTTAAAGGTCTATCTTCGCCCGTTTTGATAATTTGCTTTCGTTCGGTATCGTTTGCAACGCGAATTTTTAACGCCATTTGCCCTTCTTTATAACTTACTCCACCTACAACGATTGCATATAAGCTGATATTTAATATACAAAGTAGCACTTTTAACCAAGCCAATTTGTCATCAATAGAAAGTATAGCAAAGGCAATTACTGAAACCAAAAAAGTATATACCAAAGGCACGAACGCCTGTTTTAAGTAAGTTTTCATATTTTCACCTTATAACTTGAGTTCTATACTATTATAACCTTAATCGTTATTATTTGCAAGCAATTTTTACGCATGCTTTTTGCCTTAAAAAATTGATGGCTAAATTTTTGCTTGGTCATATTGTAGTGATGTTTTATAGCATTAAAAACAAAAAGCGCTAACGATGAGTTAGCGCTTTAATTTTTGTGCAATTAAAATCTTACTATCTAGGATTTTTAAGTTGAGCTTGTGCAGCAGCAAGTCTTGCAATCGGTACACGGAAAGGTGAGCAAGATACGTATGAAAGACCAATCTTATGACAGAATTCAATAGAAGATGGGTCGCCACCGTGTTCACCACAAATACCACAGTGCATTTCTGGGCGAACTTTTCTACCAAGCGTAACAGCCATATCCATTAACTTACCAACACCGTTTTGGTCGATCTTAGCAAACGGATCGTTTTCAAAAATCTTAGCTGTATAGTAAGCATCTAAGAACTTACCAGCATCGTCACGAGAGAAGCCGTAAGTCATTTGAGTTAAGTCGTTAGTACCGAAGCAGAAGAATTCAGCTTCTTTAGCAACTTCATCAGCAGTGATACATGCTCTTGGAATTTCAATCATAGTACCAACTTCGTAAGCAATCTTAACGTTTGAAGCTGCGATTTCTTCATCAGCAGTAGCAACTACAACGTTCTTAACACACTTAAGTTCTTTTTGTTCACCAACTAACGGAATCATAATTTCAGGAACTACTTTCCAGTCAGGGTGTCTCTTTTGAATGTTGATTGCTGCACGGATGATGGCCTTTGTTTGCATAACTGCAATTTCAGGATAAGTAACAGCTAAACGGCAACCACGGTGACCCATCATTGGGTTGAATTCGTGGAGTGATGCGCAAATTTGTCTAATTTGAGCAGAAGTCTTGCCTTTCTTTGCTGCGAGTGCATCAATATCAGCACCAAGAGTAGGAATGAATTCGTGAAGTGGTGGGTCTAAGAAACGGATAGTAACAGGGTTACCTTCAAGTGCTTCATAAAGTTTTTCAAAGTCGCCTTGTTGCATTGGAAGAATTTTTTCAAGTGCTTCTTCTCTTTCTTCTTTAGTTTCAGAACAAATCATTTCACGGAAGATTTCAATTCTGCCAGGGCCGAAGAACATGTGTTCTGTACGGCAAAGGCCAATACCTTCTGCACCGAGTTCACGTGCTTTTGCAGCGTCCTTAGGAGTGTCGGCATTAGTACGAACACCTAATACTCTATACTTGTCTGCCCAAGCCATAATTCTACCAAAGTCACCAGAGATAGTTGCATCAACGGTAGCAATAGCACCATCGTAGATGTTACCAGTAGAACCATCAATAGAGATTACGTCGCCTTCTTTATAACTTCTGCCAGCAAGAACGAAAGTCTTTCTGTCTTCATCAAATTCAGTGATTGCAGAGCAACCTGATACACAGCAAGTACCCATACCACGTGCAACAACGGCTGCGTGAGAGGTCATACCACCACGTGCAGTTAGAATACCTTGTGATGCTTTCATACCTTCGATATCTTCAGGAGAAGTTTCTAAACGAACGAGAATAACTTTTTCGCCACGTGATTTCCATTCTTTAGCATCTTCTGCTGTGAACACTATTTTACCACAAGCAGCACCTGGAGAAGCGCCTAAAGCTCTTGCAGCAGGTTTTGCACTCTTTAATGCCTTAGCATCAAATTGTGGGTGTAAAAGAGTATCAAGGTTTCTTGGGTCTATCATAAGCACTGCTTGTTTTTCGTTAATCATACCTTCATCAACAAGGTCGCATGCAATCTTTAATGCTGCAGCAGCAGTTCTCTTACCGTTTCTGGTTTGAAGCATATAGAGTTTACCGTGTTCAACGGTGAATTCCATATCTTGCATATCTCTATAGTGGTCTTCTAAGATTTTGCAAACTTTTTCAAATTGAGCGAAAGCTTCTGGGAATTTTTCAGCCATTTGAGCGATAGGCATTGGTGTACGAACACCAGCAACAACGTCTTCACCTTGTGCGTTGGTTAAGAATTCACCCATAAGTTTCTTTTCGCCGGTTGCAGGGTCACGAGTAAATGCAACGCCGGTACCACAATCTTCACCCATGTTACCGAAAGCCATTGCTTGTACGTTAACTGCAGTACCCCAGCTGTATGGAATATCGGTATCACGACGATATACGTTTGCACGTGGGTTGTCCCATGAACGGAATAGGGCTTTAACTGCACCGATAAGTTGTTCTTTTGGGTCAGACGGGAAGTCTTTGCCGATTTTTGCTTTATATTCAGCCTTGAACTGATTTGCAAGTTCTTTTAAGTCGTCAGCAGAAAGTTCAACGTCAAGTTTAACGCCTTTTTCTTCTTTCATTTTGTCGATAAGTTGTTCAAAGTATTTCTTACCAACTTCCATAACTACGTCAGAATACATTTGAATAAATCTTCTGTAGCAGTCGTAAGCCCATCTAGCGTTACCACTCCTTTCAGCCATAACTTGAACTACTTGTTCGTTTAAGCCAAGGTTAAGAATAGTATCCATCATACCAGCCATTGATGCTCTTGCACCTGAACGAACTGACACGAGAAGTGGATTTTCTAGGTCACCAAACTTCTTGCCTGTGATTTCTTCCATCTTAACGATGTTTTCCATAATTTCTTCCATGATATCATCGCCAATGCGTTTGCCATCGTCGTAATATCTTGTGCAGGCTTCAGTTGAAATGGTAAATCCTTGGGGAACAGGAAGACCAATTTTGGTCATTTCTGCAAGGTTTGCACCCTTACCACCAAGAAGTTCACGCATCGATGCATCGCCTTCGCTAAATAAATAAACGTATTTCATTATACATCCTCCAAATATGTTTCCAAATTAGTGTCTTTTTGTCTATGACCTATATATTTTACTACAAATAAAAATTTTTTTCAACCATTAGAGCAACATTTTTACTCATTACAATATATTTTTATTATTTCTTTCAGTGGCTCTACGCTTGTATCTATACGGTTTTCTAAATAATAATCGATAAGTTTAAGCCCTTTTACTGCGCTATCAGTATCAATTTGTTTGCCACCAACCACGCTTTGAATAGCTAAATAGGTATCTTTTAATATTTCTCTTCCACTACCAGTATAACAATTTTGGCAATAAAATCCACCAGTGCGATAATCAAAATAAACTTTATCAAAAGGCTCGCGCTTACACTCGCAACAACCGTTTAGCTCTAGCCCGTAACCTGAAAAATACAACCCTTTAACCAAGAACTCTAATAGATGCTTAGGCGCATCTTCTTGACCGTAAGCTAAATTTTTTAAGGTTTCTATACAAAGTAAAAATACTTCTGAAGAATCAATATTTTCCTTGCAGAATTTTTTGACAAAAGAAAGCACTGCGCTTGCTGAATAAAGCTTGTTTAGGTCTAACCTTAAAGGATAAAAACTATCGATTAGACTTGCGCCGATAACTGTTCTACCCACCTTTCCTATAGAAAAAACAAACTCTACAAAACAAAAAGGCTCGGATGCAAACTTTAATTTTGCCCCTGCCTTTTTAACACTCTTTAGTTTTGCAGAAACTACGCCCTTATCAGGCGTAAAAACGTTTATTATCTTGTCGCTTTCCCCGTAGTTTATACCAGAGATTACAATGCCACTTAATTTTTCTTCCATGCTTTATTCATCATCAAGCTTTTTGTATAAAAGATAATAATTCAGTAGCCCAGTCCCCTTAAAGCAGTTCCACGCCACGTCTTTAGGAACATCTAATATACTCGCTTTCTTTTTGGTTTTTCTTTTTTCCATACTTTCCCCCACACCGATAGTATGGGGAAAAAATTAGTTTTTATTCGTTAGTTGTTTTCGCTATACCCAAGTTCTTTTAAAAGCGAAGCGCTGTTTCGCCAGTCTTCTTTAACCTTTACGTAAGTGGTAAGAAAGACTTTTTTACCCAAAAACTTTTCCATATCCGTTCTTGCAAAAGAAGATACTTCCTTTATAGCCTTTCCACCCTTGCCGATAAGTATTGCTTTATGGTTTGCCTTTTCGCACACTATATCAAGGTTAACTTCGTAAGTCTTGCCGTTTTCCCTTAAGGCAAATTTATTTATTACTATGGCTATTCCGTGTGGAATTTCCTTATCAAACTTAAGCAGAATTTTCTCACGCATTATTTCGGAAATCATAAACTTTTCCGAACGGTCGGAAATCACGTCGTCACTAAAAATCCTCTCGCCTTCTGGAAGCTTAGCAGTTATAACTTTAATTAGCTCTTTAAGATTTTTGCCTTTTCTTGCCGATACGGGCACAATTTCTAGGTTTTCGCTAGCAAGCTCTTTTAGTTCGGATATCAAAAGGCTTTCTGGCATAATATCAATTTTAGTTAGCGCTAAAACGGTGGGCACTTTTAACGAAGAATACTTTTTAATAAGCGCTCTATCGGTTTCGCTTATGCCTTCGTGCGCATCTAAAAGAAATAAAACGGCATCTACGTCTGCGCAAGAATCTGCCGTGGTTTTTTGCATAACCGAGTTAAGCATATTATCTGCCTTATAAATACCTGGCGTATCTATAAATGCTATTTGATAATCTTCGGTTGTAAGAACACCCAAAATTCTTTCTCTAGTGGTTTGGGGCTTAGGGGAAACTATTGCTATCTTTTCGCCAACAAGCACGTTAATTAACGTGCTTTTGCCTGCGTTTGCCCTACCAACTACTGCAACGAACCCACTTTTCATTGAACTTTACCTTTATGGAGCACGCTAAGCACTTGTTTTTCAAGTGCGCGCATTTCCTTTTTATCTTCATCGTTCATGTGGTCATAACCAAACAAATGCAAAAGTCCGTGAATAATTAGGTATTCTGTTTCCTGAGCTTCGGTATTGCCATACTCTATTGCTTGTGCACGGATTTTTTCTTCACAAAGCACAATTGAGCCTAAAAAGATATACTTTCCTTCAAGTTCGGTAACACAGTCTTCTGGAAATAAAATCTTACCACGAACACCATCTAAACTAGGATAAGATAATACGTCCGTTACGCTATCAACGCCACGCGTATTGCGATTTAGGTCGTGTATGCCTTGCGAATCTTCAAACACTAACTCTGCCTTTATTTTTGCTTTTTGACCTAGAACTTTGTATACTGCTTTTGCTATTTTTCTAGTTTTAACCCTTTTTCTTTCAAGGTTTTCTATAATTAATTTTCCCATGGTTTTTCCTTTATTCTTCGCTAGTGTGTAATCCGTCTAAATCAACTTTAGGATATTCTATCCTGCTGTGGTATGCACCGGTTAAACTGTTAACTACCGTGTGCATAATAATGTTTATTTCCTTTAAAGTAATCTCACATTCTTCAAATTGACCAAGAGCCATTCTATCGTTAACGATTTTTCTAACCACGCTCTTAACGTTTTCTCTAGAACGGTCTTTTAGCGTTCTGGTTGCAGCTTCGCAACTATCGGCAATCATAATTATCGCAGCAATTTTTGTTTGTGGCTTTGGCCCCATGTAACAGTATTGCGCAATATCAACTTCGCCATCAGTAAACGTTTTTGCCTTGTTGTAAAAGTACAGTATAGGCAAAGTGCCGTGATGCTGAACACTTACGTCTGCAATTACTTTAGGAAGCCTGTTTTTAGTTATTAGTTTGTATCCGTCTTGAGTGTGCGACCTAATGATGTTTGCAGAAAGTTCTGGCGTTAAGTCGTCGTGTGGGTTTATGCCGTCTGCTTGGTTTTCAGTAAAAAATTCCGGTCTACGAAGCTTACCAACGTCGTGATAATAGGCGCACGTTCTTGCTAGTAGCGCATCTTCGTTTATGGCTGTTGCACAAGCTTCTGCAATGTTTGAAACTACTATTGAGTGGTTAAACGTTCCCGGTGCTTGCTGAATCATTTTCTTTATAAGCTTTGCTCTATGGTCGGTAAGTTCTGCATACTTAAAGTAGGAAACCTTATTAAACAACGCTTCAAAAATAGGCAATAAAATCAAGAACGCACCAACTGTTAACGGGCCAGAGCATGCACCACAAATTAGCGTTGCTAAAATATCATCGTCACCATTTTCGATTACTAACATAATCACGCAAACCAGTGTTGGCAAAGAAACCAGCAAGCTCATTATCAAAGATTTTAATCTTGCGTTAACCTTGTCCAAACAAAACGCCGCAATCATACCCGAAGTAAAGCCCATGATTAAAGCAGGGTAGTTGTCCACACTAAAAGGCGTGCCTGCAAACGAATCAAACAAGAAGATTATTACGCAGAAAATTACGTTCATAAACATTGCCGTTCTACGATTGGTTAAAAACAGCGTTAATACAGTAACTAGCGCTAATGGGCGAATATAAATATTGATATATCTACCTGCAACGTAGCATACGATTAGTGAAAGTTCTAATATTAAGAAAAGCATTTCGGTATTAACGGCGTTCTTCATAAAATCACGCTCTTCAAAAGCAAAGTATAGCGCCATTACACCAAGCACTAATAATAGCAACGCTACAAAGTGTATAAATGAAGTAATGTTGCTAAAATACTCTACAAAATCAGTAATATTAAACCATACTGCCGCCATAAATAATAGAGCGATAACAATTGCGTTTATAACGTACACTGCCACGTTCTTAACGTAGTCTTTCGTCCCCCAAGACAATACCTTTTGTGATTTTGCTTTTTTCATATATAAATCCTTTTATCCCGAAAAATACACTCGCCTATAACTAATAGCCGTTGTATATTCGTAAGTATCATTTACCTTTTTTACAGTTGTTTTTGCGCCGATAATTTCCCTGTCTTTAAGTTCTTCTTCGGCTAGTGCCTGCGCCACGCTTTCCTGCCCCTGCTTGTTTGAGTAATAAACAGCTTTCTTTTCTGTTATGACCGTTACCCACGCAAGCAGATTAACGTTTACCGTTTGCTCTTTAATTTCTACGTAGCCACCTACTAGTAAATCTCCTGCCTTTACTCTATCTCCAACCGAAAAAAGCGCCGTGCCACGATAAACCTTTATCTTTTCAATAACCCCATCTACGTCTGCTCTAAGCTCGTAAACGTCGCCTTTTAAGGACTGCACTTTATCTTTAGATAAAACTAGCTCAATTTCCAATCGGTTACCACTCTTTTTGCAGGTTGCAAAAGATAAGTGTTCGTTGCTCTTGAGAATTTTATCACCCAACTCATCTAAATCTATGCTTGAAAACCTAGTGTATTCCTTAACGCCTAGCGTTTGAAGATATTCTTTTACTTCTCTGCCATAAGCCCTTCCAGTCCCACTTAGTGAAATTTCAAGGATAACGTCACTTGCCAGCACGGAAAGGGTTATAAAAATAATAGCACCGATTACAAGCCCGAAATTTTTAAGCAGAAAAAAAACAGGGAAACCTACGCCGTAATCACGTATTTTTTTTATATTATAGCACAATTCTTTTGCGATTGCAAAAAATTTTTCACTATCAGCTAAGTTTACCGTAACACGCATGCGTTTTGCACCGATTTTTTTTACGTTGTATAGGGGTATTCCCTTTCTACTAGCGTAATTTATAAGTCGGTCAAGGTTAAGCCCTTTAATTGAATAAATGGTTTTTACCGATTGTCCGTTTTCTCTAGCCTTATAATTTTTCCACAAACCACCACGTCTCCCAAACAGTATTTTTTTATGTAAAGCTCGCTTCCACTAACGGTAAGCGTGGCCTTTTTAACGGCAATAACAACCTTATCTTTTTGATAGCTTATTATCCCCAAAACGTTTTCCACGTACACGGCATTGTCCCCAAAAACCACTGCCCTATACTGTGGCTCTATCGGGAAACTTTCGCCCCCTAAACATTGTATAATATTATCAATAAATCCCATACATAAAGATTATGCAGATTTTGTCGTTTTAATGCCCAAACGAAAAAGCGACTGCTGTAAGCAATCGCCTTTTGAATTTTTATTTTTAACCTTTATAATAGTTGATTAAGCACCCTTTTAGGATAATTTGCTTTTCTGCATCGGTTAGAGCGTCCATTTTTAAGGTGATTTTTCTCTTTTTGTCGCCTATAACGGTTGCAGGGAATTCTTTTGCGCCCTGCTCTACTAGCGTTTTAACGTTTTCTATGTAAACGTAATCGCCAACGTTAAAGTCGTTTTTATCAGCAAGCAATGGAAGCATGCCCCAGTTAATAAGGTTACTGCGATAACGCTTAGTAGCATATTCAAACGCAATATTGGCAACGCCACCTAAAACCCTTTGGCAAGATGCTGCTTGTTCTCTAGCAGAGCCATCGCCCGGCTTGATTGAACATACCACGCTACCATAAGTGGTGTTTTGTTCGCTAAATCCAAGTTCTGATGGAAACGCACCATCTCTAACAGCTTTTGCTCTACCAACGTAAGCAGGGTCTTTTCTAGAAAGTGCAAACTCTGCGAGTTTTAATGGATTTGAACGATAAGACGAAGTTTCGCCTGACGGAATAAGCTCGTCAGTAGTGGTAACGGGGTCGTTAATAACAGAAACAACTTTTAACAAAAGGTTATCTTTAAGCGCTTGCATCTTCGGCCAGTCAGCAATATTCGGTCCGTAAACTAAGTTTTCTTGGTTGTTGCCATTGCCTACTGCGTTATATACTCTAGCACGATAAATCTTGTTATCAAACCTATACTTTTTAATCTTTTCAGCATACGCAACGTCCATTGCAGAAGTGATTGCTCCACCGTTTTTAGCCGTTGCAGCGATACTTCTTGCATCCATAAGCGCAACAGCCGATAACTGTCCGTTTGCCGGCTTGCTACCTTCTCTAGATTCAAAGTTCCGCGTAGTATGGCGAATAGAAAGACCGTTATTTTGTGGAACGTCACCAGCGCCGAAACATGGGCCACAAAACGCCGTTTTAATAACTGCACCGTTTACCATAAGCTTACCGATATATCCACCGTCTACAAGTCCCTTATAAACGGGTTGGCTTGATGGATAAACGTCTAAAGTAAAGTCGTTGTTATTGATAGGCGTATCGCCCAAAATTTCCGATGCGATAGCGATATTTTCATACATACCACCTGCACAGCCTGCGATAACGCCTTGTTCTACAAATACTTTACCATCTTTAATTTTATCAGTTAGCTTAAACTCGCCCTTCCCTTCGGGAAGAAGTTTTTGACCTGCCTTTTCTGCTTGCTCTAATAGTTCGTAAGGACGAGATAAGAAATCTTTAATAGTGTAAGCGTTAGATGGGTGGAAAGGAAGCGCTATCATCGGCTCAATCTTTCCTAAATCGATAACGATTGCCCTATCGTAATAAGCGCCGTCATCAGGGTTCATTTCCTTATAAGCTTCTGCCCTATCGTGCGCGATAAAATATTCTTGCGTCTTTTTATCAGTAATCCATACAGAAGATAGACAGGTGGTTTCAGTAGTCATAACGTCAACGCCCATACGATAATCCATAGAAAGACTTTTAACGCCCGTACCGATAAACTCTAAAATTCTATTTTTAACAAATCCTTCTTTAAAGGTTGCTTTTACTAACGCTAGCGCAACGTCGTGTGGGCCAACACCCTTTCTTGGTCTACCCTTAAGATATACTGCAACTACTTCAGGCATATCAACGTCATAAGTTCTGCCGAGTAACTGTTTAACTAGTTCAGGCCCACCTTCGCCTACGGCAAGCGTGCCTAACGCACCGTAACGGGTGTGACTATCAGAACCTAAAATCATACTGCCACAGTAAGCGCGCATTTCACGCATATATTGGTGAATAACTGCAAGGTGTGGTGGAACGAACGCACCACCGTATTTTTTGGCAGCAGATAGACCGAACACATGGTCATCTTCATTTATTGTGCCACCAACTGCGCAAAGTGAGTTGTGGCAATTAGTAAGAGTATATGGGATTGGGAATTTTTCCAAGCCAGAAGCCTTTGCCGTTTGAATAATACCCACGTAAGTAATATCGTGCGAAGTAATCTCATCAAACTTTAACTGCAACTTTTTATCGTTTCCACTCTGGTTATGCGCCGAAAGGATTTTATAAGACATAGTGCCTTTTTTAGCCACCTCGTCTACTGCTTTTGCCCTTATAAGTTTACCACCCGAAAGATATACGCCTTTTTTAATGAGTTTAATCATAATTTTCTCCAAAAATTTAAGTCGCAAATATTGTACCACAATAAAACGCGTTTTGCAAGAGATTAAAAACCAAACGCCGACAAAAAATGATTTATTTCCCCCTTGATTTTTTATCGGGTTTGTTATACAATGTATGCGTGGAGCAAAAACCACTTAATACGGAGAGGAAAATGAAAAGATTTAGATTTAAGTATTCAACTGCAGTGTGGCTACTACTTTCACTTGTGGTAATCTTATCTGCAACGGGTATGTTTTGGAATATTTTTAACATTAAAGAATACGCCTGGGCCGGCGCATTTAAAATCACCGTGTATGCTTTAATCGTTTTAATAACCGCATTTTTAACGGTGTTTGCTATAAGCGTTATGCTATATGGTTATTACTTGATTAAAGGCGAATTTCTCTATACTCAGTTCGGGTTTATATCTAGCAAACTAAAAATTAGTGAAATTACCGAGATTACGCATTTTAAGAAGAGCGATAAGCTTGTGATTTATTTTGAAAACAATAAGTTTGCAGTTATAGTTATTTCACCTACCGAATACGAAGATTTTATTAAATCGATAAGAGAAATTAACCAAAAAATCATTTATTCAACAAAAATTGACGGAGAAGAAACGCCTAATTAGTGGTTTTATAGCAAAAAATTAAATTTTTTCGTATAATATTATTGACAAGATAAAAATTTAAGAGTAAACTAAAACTGCAAAGGCTAATTTAATAATTTTTATTATATTAAGTTGTATTTAGTGGTGGGTAAGGCTACCATAGGGATACGGACTACTGCCGCAAAGTAGTGGAGACACTATGAGATGGTATGAACAAACCACGTCGAAAGCAAGGCGTGATTTAACGTAGTTTCATTGCCCTACGGTGCTAAAGCCAGTATGTTTACTAAAGAAGCGCTGTATTAAAAGTGTTTTTTATTTAAACCTGCTGGATTTGGCAGGTTTTTATTTTTTCAGATTACAGGAGGTTTTCTATGACGGAAGAATTAGAAGTTGTTTATCAAACGCTTGAAGATGCGTTCCATAATCGTAGGTTTGCTGACTTACGCATGACTTTGATTGATATGGAGCCGTTTGATATAGCAAATTTTATGGAAGAAAACCTTGACGATAAAGAACAAATAGTCTTTTTTAGGTTGCTACCCAAAGAACTTGCTTCTGACGTTTTCGTAGAAATTGATACTGATACGCAAGAAGACCTTATAAAGAAGTTTACCGATAAAGAATTAAAAGAAGTCGTTGACAATATGTTCTTAGACGACACCGTTGATATTATCGAAGAAATGCCTGCTAACGTTGTGCTTAGAATTTTGAAAAACTCTACGCCGGAAGATAGAAAGCAGATTAACCACTTACTAGAATACCCTGATGATTCGGCTGGCTCTATTATGACCACCGAATACGTTTCGCTATCTTCTAGTATGACGGTGGAAGAAGCCTTTGATAAAATTAGAAGAATTGGCGTTAATAAAGAAACAATTTACACCTGTTACGTTACAAACAATAAAAAGAAGCTTATAGGTGTTGTAACCGTTAGGGATATGCTACTCGCCCAAAAAAACGAAATTATTGAAAATATTATGGAAACTAGCGTAATTACAGCAACCACGCTAGATGATAAGGAAATAGTAGCAACACGCTTTTCAGACTACGACCTTTTGGCGTTACCCGTTATCGATAAAGAAGGCTGTTTAGTTGGTATCGTTACCGTCGACGACGCTGTGGACGTTATTCAAGAAGAAGCGACCGAAGATATTCAAATGTTAGCGGCAGTGTTGCCTAACGAAAAACCTTACCTTAGACAATCTATTTGGAGCATTTGGAAAGCACGTATTCCATGGCTTGCTCTCCTTTTGATTACTTCTACGTTTACAAGCATGATATTAGCAAACTATGAAAGTAGCTTAAACCCTGTACTATACGCATTCGTGCCAATGCTAATGGGTACTGCTGGTAATGCAGGTGGGCAAACTTCGGTTACCATTATCCGTGCCATTGCCGTTGGCGACGTGGAATTTAGGGATATTTTTAGGGTAATACTAAAAGAACTACTCGCTTCGCTCTTACTTGGCATAACCATAGGCGTAATTTGTTTTGGCAAGATTATGCTCATTGATAGACTTTATAATGATATACAACTTATGGAAGCTTTTATCGTTTCAGTTGTGTGCGTTATAAGCTTGATAATGGCAAAACTTGTTGGTTGCATACTTCCATTGCTCGCTAAAAAGATTAGGCTTGACCCTGCAGTTGTTGCAAGCCCACTAATGACAACTATTGTCGATGCGCTTGCCTTAATTATTTACTGCGCAATTGCTCTAGTGGTTTTCGCTTAAAACTTATAATTTAAAATATTAAACGGTTGGACACATACTTATAATGCGTTCCAACCGTTTTTTATTTAATTATTTATCGCTGAATACTTTTTCTATAAACTTATCAACAACTTTTCTATACTTTTCATTGTCTGCATAAAAGCAAAGGGCGTGCCCAGCATTTTCAAACTCGTGCCTTTCTACTAAAGGACTATTCTTGCCAATGTTTTCACTCATATAGCAAGGAACAAATCTATCTTCCTTGCCGTGCAATATTAAAATTGGCACAGTTGACTTTTTAACTTGTTCTTCAGCGCTTGTTTCGGTTAAAGAAAACCTGCCGAACAACCTTGCCGATAACGATATTAACGGATAAAATATTTTAGGTGGGCACTTAATATAACCACAAACTTTTTTTATTATTTCGTCTACTTTAGAATACGGACAATCGGCAAGCACGCCTTTTACCGTATCTGGTAGTTTTTCGCCCGATGCCATAAGCACGGTTGTTGCGCCCATTGATACGCCCACGAGTAAAATTCTACAGTCCTTTCCAAACCGTTCGGTAAGATAGTTCGCCCAGCTTAATACGTCAAACCTTTCCTTTATGCCAAAGGTTAAAGTATGACCTTGGCTTTTTCCGTGCGCACGCTGGTCGCAAAGCAAAAGATTTCTTCCATACTCTCGACTTAAATTAAAACCACCGTTCATATCTCGTTCTGCCGTGCCACGATATCCGTGCATACAAATATCTATGGGAGCGCCGTCTTTAAGGTGATAGTACTTTGCATAAAGAGTAAGCCCATCGTACGATTTAATTTGCACCGTTTCATAGGGGATTTTTTCTATCTCGGCAATATTTTTTTCCATTACCGTTCTATGCTCGTTATACTGCGAAGTGTTAGGTATATTATATATATCGTTGTGTCTTTTATAAGGCGAATAAAACACTATTAAATATATTACAAGTTCTATAATAAAAAATAGAACTAGTAAAGCGCCTATTATGCTAAAACTTAAAATCATTTTTTTACCTATTTTTTCTCATGTAAAAATAAAAGCTTAACTAAAAACCATTTATAAAAGGGTAGGCGATTGCCTGCCCTTTGGTGTTGTTATTATTTTTCTTCAGGGCAAGCCCAGTCAAACAAATTAGGTAAATCAGTATACGGGATTTCAGGATTGAATTCTTTTCCATAAATCACGCTTTCCATAAAATCAAAGAGAGCGCAGAAATCTGGCATTGCGTGCCTATGCCCACCTTGGCGATACCAAGTTTTGCAGTTTTCTTCCTTGCCGTAAAGCTTAAACACTTCTTTTGCACCCAAGTGCGTTATATACGAACCTCTTGGGTTTGCCCAAAGGTCTGCGTGTCCGTTAGTTTCTAAGAAATACCTAGGCGCAACAAGCGCTTTTATAAAATGCATATCGTGTGGAATAGCGCCTTCGTTATCAATATATTGGCGCATACCATCGCCCATCCAATACGGAACGTTTTTGAACAAATACGAAAGTGGTTCACTAGTCTTATCTTTAATTTCTTCGCTATCTTCCACCTGCATAAAATGGTAGCACCCACAGCCGTGTGCACCACTGCCGTTAGGGTTAACGAACTTTGCACGTTCATCAGTTGCACCTGCTAAAAGCACGGCTTTACCACCACGAGAATGACCAGTGATGGCAATATTGTCGTAATCGAAATAGTCGTAACCTAGTTCAATTAAAGCGTCTATTGCTCTATGATATCCCCACGCCCAAGCCGATACTGCGCTAAATCTCTTGCCCTCAAATAGCCAGTATGCACCGGTATTCCTATCGTCGTTATAAATGTCGGGAGCAAACTCGTTGCGATTGAATTTTACCACTATAAAATTACGGCGATGCGCTTCTTCAATAACTTCATCGCTACAATTTTGATACCACACTTGGTCGCCAGTTAAAACTATTGGATATTTTCCTGCTTGCTTTGGTAAATACACGGTAAGACAAAAGGTTAAATCTCTATCTCCAACTATACAATGCACTCTATAGCAGTCTGCCTTTCCCCAACCACTATACGATAGTTGCTCTACGTAAACCTTATCGGGTTTAGGTGGCATACCGTCAAATTCCAACTGGATTGTCTTGTCCATTATTTCTTTTCTGCGTTCCTGCCAATCTTCTAAGTTTTTAACTCTTTTTCCGTTTTCAAACAAGAAAGGGTCTGGTAGTTTGCCTAAAATAATGTCTTTTCTCATAGTCTATCTCCAATATATTCCGTTTATAGCGTGTTAGTTATGCGTTAACGAATTCGGTAAGGTTATCAATAACCAATCCCTCATAACTAGCTAAGAAATCGTGTAATTTTTTAGCTATTACTTTATTTCCACCAAGAACGTCGCTTTCAATGTTTAATGGCATAATCGGGTCATGCAAACTCATACGAAGCAAGAACCAACCGTTGCCGTTACCTTCACCAAAGGAAATACGGATTCCTTCGTAGTTAGAAGGAGCGATTGACCAGCCGTTCTTTTCAGCGTAATCTTTAAGTTCATCAAGAACGGTTTTGCCATAAACCTTAAAGTCTACTTCTGCCTTAAAGCCCATGCGAATTTCCTTAGATTCAGCAGGAAGCTTTAGGTCTGCAATTAAATCGCGTAGTTTTTTGTTTTCTTTTTTGAGCTTTGCCATTTTTACTAGCAACCTAGTTACTAAATATGCGCCGTCGTCTAAGAAATAGTTTTCTTGGAGTGCTGCGTGGCCACTAGTTTCTATTGCAAGTGGGCAGTACTTCCCTTCCTTGTTTAAGCGAATTGCTTCGTTGATAACGTTTTTATAACCACGTTTGAAACGATGGTGAACACCACCTTTCGCTTCGATAAATTCTTTTAACCCGTCGCTAGTGATTGAGTCGGTTACGATATATGCACCAGACTTTTCTTCTAAAAGTATTGCTGAAATTAACGCGATTAGCTTGTTTCTATTGATTTCTTCACCAAGGTCATCAACTGCGCCAGCTCTATCAACGTCGGTATCAAAGATTATACCAAAGTCAGCATTAACTGCCTTTACCTTATCGCAAATAAACTTCATTGCCGTTGGGTTTTCTGGGTTAGGAATATGATTTGGAAAGTATCCGTCTGGCTCTAAAAACTGACTGCCTTCAGTATTAGCGCCAAGTGGTTTAAGTACGTTGTCTACGTAAAATCCACCTGCACCGTTACCAGCGTCTACAACAATCTTAAAGCCTTCAAGTGGTTTTTCACTACCAGCTTCCTTTTTAACAAAGTCAACTAGCACTTTGCTGTAAGTGGTCATAAAATCAACTTCTTTATAAGAACCTAAAGCAGTTTCAAACTTGTTTTCGAATGCATAGGTTAGAATTTCAGCGATATCGCTACCTTCTAAGCCACCGTTTTTAGCAAAAAATTTTAATCCGTTTTTATTGAACGGGTGGTGTGATGCGGTAAGCTGAATTGCACCGTCACAGCCGAGTAGCTGTGTGGTCATAAACATTGCAGGCGTTGATGAAAGACCTGTGAATATGACTTCAGCACCACTTTCTATCAACGCGTTCTTAACGCAAGCCGATAGCCTTGGCGCAGATATTCTTGAATCGTGCCCCAAAGAAACAACTAGTTTTTCTTTATCGGGATTTCTCTTCTTTAGCCATAAATAAAAGCCTTTTGCCATTTTATCAACGCGTTCGTTGGTAAGTTCAATAGGCTGACCTTCAACACCTTCTGCAGCAGTGCCACGAATATCACTGCCACTTTTAAATTTCAATAAATCGTTTTCCATTTTCATAAGCTCCTAATTGGTTTGCTTTTTACACATTAAAAGTATACCACCACTAACTATTTAAGTCAAGCAGTATATAGTTTTATCTCGCCTGTAATTTTATATTTTTATTACTCACGCCAAAATAGTGAAAAGTGAGTAGTTAAAAGTGAAAAAGTAAAACCAACAAGCTATTAACTTAATTTGCATCTAACCTATCGGTTCGCTTCGAGCTAAAACACAATTACTTGCAAAAATAATTTTGTAAAACAAAAGAATTTTTGCAAAAAAAGGAGGAGCCGGCATTTAGGTCATTGCTCTTTTGTGAAAAACAAAAGAGCAAGACAATTTGCCTTGCTCCGACGTGGTGCCGCTGATCGGACTTGAACCGATACGGTATCACTACCACTGGATTTTGAGTCCAGCGCGTCTGCCAATTTCACCACAGCGGCATATTTTATTAATATTTGTTGCTTTTAATATGTTTTTTTGGTAAAATTTATGGTATAATATGTTATAAACAAAACTCTTTTCGCAACTTGCTATAAGATAATAGCATAAATTTTATCAAATAGCAAGCGTATTTAAGGAATTTTTATGGAAAAGTTAGTGCTTATCGATGGCAACAGCCTTATAAATCGCGCTTTTTACGCAATGCCCGTTCTGTCTACAAAAAACGGAGTGTTTACTAATGCCGTTTATGGTTTTATGAATATGTTTTTCAAAATGATGGGCGATATTAAGCCTACCTACGTTGCCGTTGCTTTTGACTTAAAAGCGCCCACTTTTAGACACAAAATGTATTCCGAATACAAAGGCACTAGAAAACCTATGCCTGAAGAGTTGCGTCCACAAATTCCACTTTTAAAAGAAACGCTAAAGCTTATGGGCGTTACCGTTATTGAAAAAGAAGGCTCTGAAGCCGACGATATTATTGGAACGATTGCTAAACACACTAAAATCCAAACGGTTATTATCACTGGCGATAAAGACTCTTTTCAGCTGGTGGACGACGAGACCGAAGTGCATTTTACTAGGCGTGGCATTACCGACGTGGACGTTTTAAATAACAAAAACTTCCAAGAAAAAACTGGGATTTTACCACAGCAGGTTATAGACTTGAAAGCGCTTATGGGCGATGCTTCTGATAATATTCCCGGCATTAGTGGCGTGGGCGAAAAAACTGCACTTTCACTAGTGCAAACTTACGGCAGTGTGGACGAGCTTTATAAAAATGTAGATGAGCTTAAAGGCAAG
This sequence comes from Christensenellaceae bacterium, assembly GCA_045654125.1. GTDB lineage: Bacteria > Bacillota > Clostridia > Christensenellales > Borkfalkiaceae > UBA1259. The sequence goes on along the minus strand of JAZOMU010000004.1, from coordinate 2,606 downwards.
CTGAAAGAAAAAATCGTTCAAGGTAAGGAAAGTGCTTATCTATCAAAAGCGCTAGCTACCATTGATGCCGATTGTGGTGTTGATACCGACGTTTCTAAAATGAAATTTTCCCTTCCATTACCCACAGAAGTTAAAAATAAATTTATTGAACTAGAGTTTAAGTCTTTATATCGAAAAGACGAGCTTTTTGTTAAAGATTCTAACGAGTCTGCACCAATACCAACGGAAGTAAAAATCCTAACTATTGCCGACACAAGCTCGCTAAAAAATATCGACTTTAGCAATTCCAAATCGCTATATATAGGTACGGACAAGGCTTGCCTTTTTGACGGAACTAACGAAATTATCGTGAAAATTCGCACCAACCTTTTTGAAGAAGGGGTTAACTTATCCGACGCCTTTACTTCACTAATGCCAATATTTAACGGCAACTCTAGTTTAGTTGTTTTTAGCAAAAAAGAACTGCGCCATCTTTTAAACAATTCTGGTTTTGGCAAAATTAGTGCCCCCATGCAAGATATTTCTATAATGAAATACCTAGCTGATTTTTCAGGCAAAGACGAAAGGGTGGATGAAGTTATACAAGAATACGGGCTATCCTTAAACACACCAGCTTTTTCGCTATACACCATTTACAACGTCTTAAACGACAAACTTGCTAATGAAAATATGCTTTCGCTGTATCAAGACGTGGAGCTTCCACTAGCCGACGTTTTGTTTGATATGGAAGATTCTGGGTTTAAGATTGATACTAGCGCGCTATCGGAAACAGGTGAAAAATATCGCAAACTGATAAGCGAATTAGAAAACCAGATACGCGAGCTAGCTGGCGAGCCTACTTTAAACGTAAATTCACCCAAACAGCTTGGCGAAGTGCTTTTTGAAAAATTAACGCTTGCAAAAGGCAAGAAAACCAAAACCGGCTACTCTACCACTGCCGAAGTTTTAGAAAAATTAGAGCCCCTTCACCCTATCGTGCCTTTAATTTTGAGATTTAGGCAAATTCAAAAATTGTTATCTACCTATATAGATGGGTTTAGACCACTTATTGAAAAAAACACAGGACTTATCCACACGACCTTTAATCAAACCTTAACTTCTACGGGCAGGCTTTCAAGCAAAGAACCTAATTTGCAAAACATACCCGTTCGTGACGACGAGGGCAAGGAATTACGCAAGTTCTTTATTCCTAGAGATGAAAACCACCTTCTTGTAGGCGCTGATTATTCGCAGATTGAGTTAAGACTATTAGCTAGTTTTTCTGGATGCCAAAGCTTAATTTCTGCATTTAAGAGTGGAAAAGACGTTCACTCTGCAACAGCATCTAAAGTGTTTGGCACGCCTTTAGATAAGGTTACCCCTAGCCAGCGTTCAAGCGCAAAGGCTGTTAACTTTGGCATTATTTACGGCATGAGCGAGTACGGTTTGGCTAAGCAATTAAAGATATCTAACCAAGAAGCGCGCGCTTATATAGATTCTTATTTTAAGCAATATCCCGAAGTAAAAGAATACATGGATAAAAACGTGGCTTTTGCAAAAGAGAACGGTTATTCGATAACCTTGCTAGGCAGAAAACGCGTTATCCCTGAACTATTGTCATCAAACTTTATGACCAGACAGTTTGGCGAACGCGTTGCAATGAACATGCCATTGCAAGGTAGCGCTGCCGACATAATAAAACTTGCAATGCTCGGCGTTTATAATAGACTTAAAAAAGAAAATCTAAAATCAAAACTGATTTTGCAAGTTCACGATGAACTTATTATCGATACGTTGATTTCCGAACGTAAACAGGTAGAAAAATTACTAATTGAAGAAATGGAAGGAGCAGTAAACCTTGCCGTTCCACTCACCGTAAGCCTTGGCAGTGGAAGAACTTGGTTTGATGCGAAATAGATTATGAAAAATTTAAAGATTGCGCTTACCGGTGGTATTGGTAGTGGCAAAAGCACGGCGCTTAAAATTTTACAAGACGCAGGGTATAAAACTTTGTCAAGCGATGAAATCGTAAGCAAATTATATGAAAAAAGAAAGGTAAAAAAACTATTAAAAAAGCTATTCCCTAATGCCGTTACAGGGTTTTTTAACCTTAAAATAGACAGAAAACAAATATCAAAAATAGTTTTCTCCGACAAGGTTATACACCAAGAGTTAACCGACCTAATCACACCGTTAGTTTTACAAAAAATAAACGAGCGCACAAAAAGTTTAACCGAGCCTGTGTTTGTAGAAGTTCCTTTGCTTTTTGAATGTGGATATCAAACCGAGTTTGATGCCGTTATGGTTATAATGCGCGAAAAAAGCACAAGGGTAGAAAGCGTTAAAACTCGCTCCAACCTAACCGAAGAAGAGATTGTTGCTAGAATGAACGCGCAAACTGATTACGATAGCTTTGACCTTTCCCCTTTTGCAGTGATAGTTAACGACGGCGACCTAGATAGCTTAAAAGAAAAAGTTTTATCAACTGCAAAAAGTTTAATAGAATAAAAATAAAACAAATAAAAAAGTCGCACTGTGAATTGTGCGACTTTTTTTAACTAATCTTCCCGTATGTTTAAGGTTTAAGGTATATTAGTCTTGGGGAAGATAGCTTGCTGGATAATTTA
>JAZOMU010000003.1:0-52657 GCA_045654125.1 Christensenellaceae bacterium | reverse complement strand
GAAAAAGCCTTAGGCATAAACCAACCTATCATATTACCACAAGGAGCGTTCGGCATAGGAAATAAACTTATTCCTGTTGTCGGACAAGTTGTGGCTGGCGTTCCTGTTGAAACGAGCGAGTATTTAGAAAGTTATATAACGGTAGATTATCCACACCCCGAAGAATACTTCGGTTTAAGGGTAAACGGTGATTCTATGATAGGTGCAAGAATTTATCCAAAAGACATACTAATTGTTCACATGCAAAATTACGCCGAAAATGGCGATATAATCGTTGCGAGTATAAACGGAGAAAGTACGGTCAAGCGGTACAAGACTTTCGGAAATAACGTATTTTTAATGCCTGAAAACTCAAAGTATGAGCCTATCCCGATTACCGAAAAAGATAATTTTATTATTTTTGGAAAAGTAGTTAGTATTAGAATCAATTTTTAAGAAATGATAAATAAAAAAAGACCTATAATAGATGAAAAAGACGTGCAAACTTTATTAGAAAATGCACTTATCAATGACGGCGTTTTGACTATCCCAAAGGATATTAGTCAAATGTTAATAAATATAAAAGGCGTATCAATAAATGCCAAACCACGAAAAGACGGAAGGTATCAAGGCTATATAATTCAAGATGAACGCAAGGTATACGTTTACGGAAAAACGAGAGAAGACGTTGCTGTCAAACTTAAAGAGTACCTTAAAAACGGACTGCCTAAAAAGAAAAAAGCCGATACTTCAAACGAAGTACCGACTACATTTAATGCTTTCGCACAATATTATTTTGAAAACTTCCGAAAAAAGAAAGTTGCAGAACTAACTTTTTATACCGACACTCGCAGGTATGAGTCCTACCTTTTCCCCTATTTTAAGGAAAAGCCACTTAAAAAAATTACACCTAAAGAGTGCCAAGACTTACTGGATAAGATTTCTGCAACCGGCAAAGGCAAGACAACCGATGAACTACACTCTTTACTATCAATAATCTTTAAGGGCGCAATAAAACACGGAATAATCAATCGCAACCCCTTAGACATTGTTTTCCACGTTAAGCACGAACGCAAACACGGTAGCGCTTTAACCATTGAAGAAGAAAGGCTATTTAAGGACAAAATACAGCTTTGTGAAGATGAAAAGGTAGTGCTTGGGTGTTTGCTTGTCCTATATACAGGACTACGCCCTAACGAGTTAAAAACGGCGCAAGTAAAAGACTGTTTTATCATAGCGCAAAACTCTAAAAGAAAGAATAAAAAAATAGAGTTTAAGAAGATACCGATTATTAAAGCGCTTGTGCCCTTTGTTGAGAATAGGGTTATTCCAAAGTATAGCGAAAGAGCGATTGACAAAATGAGAGCAACAGTCAAAGAAATTTTGCCAAATCATATCCTATATGATTTACGAACTACTTTTTATACTAGGTGCAAAGAATACGGCGTTTCAGACGTCGCAAGAGATGAGTTTGTCGGACATTCTCTTGGAGAACTCGGAAACACATACACCGATTTGTCAGATGAATACTTGATAAATGAAGGTAAAAAATTAGACGCTTGGCAGTAATTTGACACTAAATTTTCATAGTTTTGACACTAAAATTGACACTTTTATTTAATAAAAACATAGCAAAAAAGGGGGATTTTAGCCGTTTTTTAGCCAAAATCCCCACATTTAGTGCATTTTAAAGGGTTCAAGTCCCATCCTTCACACCAAAAAAGTGGTTTTGCCCACTTTGCAGGGTGTTTTAGACCGACAATCGGTACTAAGACACCCTTTTTTTATATTAAAGAACATCTAAAAAATAAAAGGCTGGCTAAAAAGCGTAAAAAAAAGAACCAGCACCATTCGTAAATGGTTCGTAGGCTGGTTCTTAAATATAGACCATCCGTAGATGGTTAAGTTGACATTAACTATTAAACTTAATTAATAAGCCTTGTCTATTTATTATTATATGCAAGTTAAATTTAAAAGTCAATACTTTGAGAAAAAATTTTGTAGGTATAGTTTATTAAATAATAGCATTTTAGCGTAAAGTTTGCTATAATATTATTTGTATTTAGATTTTTGGAGTTGCTTATGATACATCAGTTTAAGTTGGGTGGAAAGAATATTGTTTTAGACGTTTGTTCGGGTGCAATACACGTTGTGGACGAGGTTGCTTATGACCTTATTTCCTTATACCAAAACGGAGATAGACAACAAGTTATAGATGAGACTTATACTAAACATAAAACAAATCCCGAAGTAACGCTTAATGAAGTTGCAGATTGCTACGAACAGGTTACCTACTTAAAAGAAAAAGGCAAGCTTTTCTCCCCTGACACCTTTGAAGTTATGGCTGGAAAACTAAAACAAAAAACTTCTGGTGTAATAAAGGCACTTTGTATGCACGTTGCACACACCTGCAACCTTAACTGCGAATACTGTTTTGCTAGCCAAGGCAAATACCAGGGCGAACGCGCTGTTATGAGCTTTGAAGTAGGCAAACGCGCACTAGACTTTTTGGTGGAAAATTCGGGTAGTAGGCGCAACTTGGAGGTGGATTTCTTCGGTGGCGAGCCACTTATGAATTTTGACGTGGTTAAGCAATTAGTAGCTTATGCTAGGAGCATAGAAAAGCAAAAGAACAAGAATTTTCGTTTTACACTAACCACTAACGGCGTGTTAATTGACGACGACGTGATTGATTTTGCCAATAAAGAAATGAGTAACGTTGTTTTAAGCCTTGATGGAAGAAAGGAAGTTCACGATAGATATCGCGTTGACTACGCTGGAAACGGAAGCTGGGAAAAAATTGTGCCAAAATTCCAAAAGCTAGTTAAGGCACGTGGTGGAAAAGGCTATTATATGCGTGGAACTTTCACTCATCAAAACCCAGACTTCTTAGAAGATATTAAGACTATGCTTGATTTAGGCTTTAACGAGCTAAGTATGGAACCTGTAGTTTGCGCTAAAGGCGATAAAAACGAGCTCACTGAAAAAGATAAAGCCATTGTTTTTGAGCAGTATGAAAAACTTGCAGAGCTTATGCTTGAAAAAGACAAAGAAGGCAAGCCCTTTACCTTTTATCATTACATGATAGACTTAACGGGTGGTCCGTGTATTTATAAGCGTATATCAGGCTGTGGCTCTGGCACCGAATATATGGCTGTTACACCTTGGGGGGACTTATATCCTTGCCACCAATTTGTTGGCGACGAAAACTTTAAGCTTGGCGACATTTATAATGGCGTAACTAATAAAGAAAAGCAAAACGAATTTTTAAACTGCAACTTATACTCTCGCAAAGAATGTAGAGATTGTTGGGCAAAGCTATACTGCTCTGGTGGTTGTGCCGCCAACGCTTTCCATGCAACAGGTTCTGTTAAAGGCGTTTATAAATACGGTTGCGATTTGTTTAAAAAAAGAATGGAATGTGCAATTATGCTTGCCGTCTCCAAAAGATTATCGGACAATAAATAATGGATACACCTATTTTTAATTTTGTTAAAAAATATGCCGATAGCAAGCCGTTAAGACTGCATATGCCTGGACATAAAGGGAAAACCTTTCTTGGCGTTGAAGAACTTGACGTTACCGAATTTGACGGGGCAGACGACTTGTTTAACCCTAACGGCATAATACAAAAAAGCGAGCAAAACGCAAGCGAAATCTTTAGTGCAGATACCTTTTATTCTACAGAAGGCTCTTCGCTATGTATTCGCACAATGCTATATCTTTTGTGCAAATATGCAACCCTTAATGGCATAAAACCACTCATATTAGCAGGCAGGAACGCGCACAAAAGTTTTATAAGCGCAGTGGCGCTATTAGATGTTGACGTAGAGTGGTGGCACGCTAAAGACAGTTCGTATCTTTCTTGTAATATAATTGCAAGCGATTTAAAAGAATATTTACTAAAAAGCGAGCGTTTGCCTTTTGCCCTATACCTTACAAGCCCCGATTATTTAGGCAACACCGTTGATATTAAAGGAATAAAAGAAGTTTGCAAAGACTTTAACATTTTATTGATTGTAGATAATGCTCACGGCGCTTACTTAAAGTTTTTAGAAAACTCTCTTCACCCTATAGACTTTGGCGCAGATATGTGCTGTGATTCGGCACATAAGACCTTGCCAGCGCTAACAGGCGCAGGATATTTACATATCAACAAAAACGCACCGTCCTTTTTTAAGAACAACGCAAAAAGCGCAATGTCGCTATTTGCTTCTACTAGCCCATCTTACCTAATCTTGCAATCGCTTGACCTATTAAATCTATATCTAGCCAAAGGATACAAGCATCATCTTGCTAACTTTGTAAATTCGGTTAACGAGCTAAAATCTAGCCTTAAAAAACACGGCTACAAACTTATAGGCGACGAACCGTTAAAAATATGTATTCAAACTAGCGCGTTTGGGTATAACGGCTTTGAGTTTAATAAGTTGTTAAGTAAAAATGGCATAGTTTGCGAGTTTTTTGATAACGATTTTGTTGTTTTTATGCTTACACCTGAAACGGATAAAAGCCAACTTCAAATTTTAGAGAGCACGCTTTTATCTATAGAAAAAAGTAATAGTTTACTCTTGCCACCACAGGCAGTTAAACCTAAAAAGGCTATGCGCATAAGAGATGCTGTTTTAAGTGCTAGCGAAAAATTACCTACTGAAAAGGCAGTTAATAGAGTACTTGCATCAGTTTCAGTTAGTTGTCCACCTGCCGTTCCCATTATTGTAAGTGGAGAAATCATAGACAACCAAATAATCGATTTACTAAAATATTACAACATTGAACAGGTTGAAGTTGTTAAATGAAAAAGCCATCGAAAACGATGGCTTTTAGCTTATTTTTAAGTAATTATTCCTTAAAGTGGTCGTAGTATAATTGATTTACTTCTAAACGGAATTTTTCTGCAATTTCTTCTCTGTCTAAGCCTTGCTTAACAAAGTCTTGAACGTAAAGAGGCTTGCCAACTACTATTTTCTTTTTCTTTCTACCATAATACATTGGGAAAATAGGCAAATCTTCACCCGTCTTTTTATAATACTGTTGAGAAAGCATAACAAAGCCTGAGAAGAAATGTGTCATTTCATCAAAATAGCCTTGGTTTGAATCTTCGGGATACAAAGAAACGGCAAGATTATTATCTAAACATTGAATACTATACTGCAAAGTTCTACGAAAACGTGCATCTGGAAAAGATGGCAACACTTTCATACCCTTATAGGTATAAATTGAAAAAATTGCTTCTATCATTGCCTTAAAAGTTGCCTTACCTTTCTTTAAGCCGTTCTTTTGAATATATAAAACGTCTCTTAAATATCTAAAGCGCATTTTATATGAGCCTAGCATTTGGTACGCGCCCCACGTTGCGTGGCGAATAGGAAGGCTGTGTTCAAATACCATTGGGCCTTTCTTGTTGTTGTGGTTTGAAACTATAATACATTTATCAGGAAATTTCTCGCCTAAGAACTCAACTTTTTTTACATAGAAAAACGGTCTTGTTAAAAACTTGAACACGCGCCATATTGGTTGACGCTTTTTGGGTAATTTCCATTTTATTTCTTTTTCTTTCATTTTATCACCTTATTTTGCCTTTGAATCGTAAGTAACTTCTTTGCCGTAAAAATACACACCTATCATGCCTGGGCCAACTGATGCGCCTATTGCAGCGTTAATGTTGCCGATATGGAAATTTTCTTCATTTAACCCAAGCCTTTTCATAGTTTCATCTTTAATAAACAATGCCGCATCTTCACAATCGGTGTTGTGTATAAAGATATCTGGATATTCTTTACCCGTGTAATTTTCAACTATTCTTTCTACTGTTCTTATTAAAGAAGCCTTTCTACCCTTTACCTTTTCGATAGCAACGTTACATCCATTTATATCAGAAATAATAAGTGGTTTAATATTAAATAATCCACCAAAGAATGCACTAGCAGCAGATACCCTTCCTGCTTTCTTTAGATAATTTAGGTCTTCAACCGTACCTTCTTGGTTGATGAATAATTTATTTTTTTCCACCCAGTCAGCAGTTTCTTCTAGCGTCTTTCCTTCAGCGCGAAGTAGAGAAGCCTTTATACAAAGAATACCAAGCCCTGCACTAGAAATAGTAGAATCAATACAAACAATCTTTTGTTCAGGATATTTTTTTTGCAGTTCATCTCTTACGTGATAACATACGTTTACCGTGCTTGAAAGAGCAGACGTACAGGATATTGAAAGAATATCATACCCTTCCTTTAGATATTTTTCAAACGTTTCCGTACATGCTGAAACGGAAATTTGAGAAGTGGTGATACGATTACCTGCCCTTAAATAATCATAGAACTCTTTAATGGGCAGTGCAGACCAATCGGGGTCTGCATCATATTCGGTATCTTTGTAAAAGAACCTTGTGTTAATACAATCAATATCGTATTTCTCTCTATAAGCTTTAACTAAATCACTACTTGAATCTGTTATTATTGCAAATTTTCTCATATTTTCTCCATTGTCTTGTTTTTTATTTATAAATTATAATACAATTACCATAAAAAAGCAAGTTTACTGTAATTTTGAATTAAAAGTTACTTCTTTTCCAAAGAAATAAACGGCAAGCGTTCCAGGACCGGTGGTTGCGCCAACTATTGGTCCAATGTTGCCAAAAGTAACTTCCACGTCTTTATCGGGAATGGCTTCTTTAATCTTTTCAAGTAAAATTTTACCATCGCTTTCGCCATCACCGTGCACTACTCGTACTCTTTGATAAGGTACGGATACGTATTCTTCTTTAAATCTTTCTACTAGTCTATTGATAGAAGTCATCCTACCCTTAACTTTTTCCACTGCAGCGTTAATACCACTTGCATCTGAAATGATTATCGGCTTAACGCTAAGTAGTCCACCAAAAAAGGCGCTTGCAGCTGATACTCTACCAGCTTGCTTTAAGTATTTAAGTGTTTCAACAGTGCATTCTTGGTTAACGGTAAGTTTGTTTTCGTTTATCCACTCAGCAGTTTCTTCTATTGTCTTGCCCTCTGCACGAAGTTCTGATGCCCTTATACAAAGCATACCAAGCGCAAAACAAGCAGTTAAACTATCAACGCAAATAATCTTTGATTCAGGGTACTTTACTTTTAATTCTTCACTAGCTTTACGGCTTTCTTCAACCGAGTGAGAAAGTGCTGAAGAGCACGCAACGTATAAAACGTCAAACCCGTCTTTAAGGTATTTTTCAAAGAACGGCAAATATTCGTTAGCATTGATTTGTGCCGTTTTAATTCTAACGCCTTGTTTCATAAGGTTATAGTATTCTTCTAAAGAAATTTCCCTATAATCAAGATCAGCATCGTATTCCTTGCCATCAAAGTTAATGTGCATAGGAATATAATCGATATCAAACTTTTCACGCAAGGGCTTGTCTAAATCACTACACGAATCAGTAATAATTACAAATTTTTTCATATTTTCTCCTTATTGTAAATTGCATTTTTTGCTATCAATAATTTTTATTGCTTGTTTAACCGTATTTACAACGGTATCTGCATTTGCCGAGCCGTGAGCTTTTATTATCGGCTTTTTAACCCCTAATAGTAGCGCCCCACCCATAGAATTAAAATCTAACATTTGCATAAGCTCTCCAAACGACTTTTTTACAAATGCTAAATCGGTATCTGCATTTGCGTTTTTTATAAGTAACGCTGATATTCTTTGGCAAACCGACTTAGTTGTTCCTTCTATTGATTTCAATAAAACGTTGCCGTTAAACCCATCGGCAACAACCACGTCTGCCTCGCCAGAAAGCACGGTTTTTGCTTCAATATTCCCACAAAAATTCAACTCGCTGTTTTTTAAAAGTTCAAACGCTTCTTTGGTAACGACGTTGCCTTTCTTATCTTCAGTACCCACCGACAATAGCATTACTTTGGGTTTTTCTATGCCGTACATTTTTGTAGTATATTCTGAAGAAATTCTAGCAAACGTGAACAAGTGTTCAGGTCTGCAATCGACGTTTGCACCACAATCGGCTAAACAAGTGAAACCACCTTTATCGTTTGGCAAAAACGTTGCTAGAAAGGGACGGTCTTCTCTAGTTTCCCTACCGAGTATTAATATCGCGCCTGCAATTACAGCACCCGTGCTACCTGCCGTTATCATTACCGATAAATCTTCTCTATTTTTTAGGGCAGTGTAGCCAACTACTAGTGACGATTGTTTTTTTTGTCTTACGGCTGCAACGGGCACGTCGTCGTTAGATATTATCTCGCTTGCATTTATTATTTCCAATCTACTTGCATCATACACACTAGCTTTAAGGCGATTTTGTATATATTCACTATCGCCTACTACGGCTAATTTTATCGTGTTTAGCTGGTTTAATGCTTTAGCAATACCATCTATAACAGCATCTGGATTATCGCACCCAAACGCATCTATTAGTATTTTTTGTTCGCTCATCACACACCTTAATTATTCTAGTATCATTATAAAGTCGTAAACTTCCTGTCCACCGTTAATCTCATAGAATTCTAGGTTAGTATACTTTTCAGTAACAAGCTCTCTAACTGCTTGTTTTTCTTGCTCAGTGGCAGTTGCACCATAAACGGCAATCATAAACTCCTTATTGCCAGCTTCAAGATTATCAGCAAGCGCCATAAAAGTTTGTATCTTATCGTCTTTAGCAACGCGCATTACCTTGTCCGTAAAGCCTATGTATTGACCTTTTTCAATTTCAACGCCATCAATATTAGCATCTCTAATCGAGCCTGTTATCATACCCGTAACAACGTTTGCCATATCAATTGCCATATTGCTTGCAATCTCTTCAGCATCATCTGCACTATAATCTAGCATAGATAAAATTGAATATGCTTGACCAAAGTTTCTGGTTTCTATGATATAAACGTTAGATTTTTTGTACAAATCGCGCGCCTGCTTTGCTGCCATTATAATATTACTGTTGTTTGGAAGAACAAAAATATTATCAGCATTAGCATCATCAAACGCTTCAATAAACCTTTCTATAGACGGGTTTTTGCCTTGTCCACCATCAATAACAACGTCTGCCCCACACTCTAAGAACGTATCTATTAAACCTTTACCTGTCGCTACGGTAACCAAACCGAATTTAGTGCGATTTACCTTTATCTTCTTTGGTTTAGCTGGCTCTTCCTTTTTCTCTGTTTCATTGTGCTGTAAAGTCATGTTCTCAATCTTAATTTTTAAGAACTCACCAAACTGTTGACAAAACTCTAGTGCCTTATAAGGTGTTAAGGTATGTACGTGTACTTTGACAACAGTGCCCGTCTTAAAAGCAACAATTGAGTCGCCTATAGTGTTTAGATAATCCACTATTGGTTGAATATCAAATTCTTTTGCGTTTACTTTACTGTTTTGTAGTTGAAGCAAGAATTCCGTGCAATACCCAAAAATCATCTCGCTATCTTCAGTAAACTTAGAAAAATCTATTTCATCGTCGGCACTGCCCTTATCTTCGGTAACGGCAACTTCTTTACCTTCAACAGCACTTTTCATACCTTCGCCAATATATAATAAACCTGCACCACCACTATCTATAACACCTGCTTCTTTTAGCACTGCAAGTAGGTTGGGGGTGTTATCCAATGAAACTTTCATTTCCTTAACAAACCCATCAAAAAACGCACCGAGCGTTACACTTGAATCACTATGCGTTTCGCCATATTCGGCAGCTTCTCTAGCAACGGTAAGCATTGTTCCTTCTACTGGCTTAACTACTGAAGCATAAGCTTGTTTAACGCCAACTTTTAATGCACTACCAAACTCGTGAACTGTTGCAGTATCTAACCCTGCCACGCCGTTTGCAAGCCCTGCAAAAAGCTGTGATAAAATAACGCCGGAATTTCCCCTTGCGTTTAATAGCATACCATCTGCTAGCGCCCTTGCTTTTAATCCAACTGAGTTTTCAACAACGTTTTTTAAGCCTGAAAGACCACCCTTTATGGTCATAAACATATTGTCGCCCGTATCCCCATCAGGTATCGGGAAAACGTTAAGGTCGTTAACCGTGTCTATATGCGCTTTTAAGTTATATGCGCCAGCAACAACTATTCTTTCAAATAATTCGCCGTCTATAATCTTCTCATTAGTGTTGTTTTTCAATTCAATACTCCCTTGCGTAAAAATCGCAAATTTTCTCATATTACGCTATAAATAATATCATTTAAATATAAACTCAAAATAAACTTTAGCTGTAAAAACAAAAAACCCGATAAAAAGTCGGGTTTTTAGTTGGTTTATAATTATTCTTCGGCGTCAAATAGCTTAAACACCGTTTCAGGTAAGCGTTTTTTGTTCTCGTTCTTTAAGGTCTTTCCCTTGGTGGTTCTTCCTTCAATAGAAAGGTCTTCAGTGCTTACGGTAAAGGCAACGCCAAAGGTATCTATAACAGCTATATCGTAAGGTTGTTTAACGTACGATGCAAACACTATCTTGCCGTTTCTACCAAGTTCTACGATTTTAACGCCCTTTCTATACCTTGCCATAGGCTCTATTTCGCTAGTTATCACTCTCTTATAGCAACCACCATCCGAAACGATAATAAACTCACCTTCTTCATCTACTTGCGATACGAATACAAGTTTATCTCCCTTGTTTAAGCTTACTCCCTTAACGCCACCAGCTACCCTTCCTTGTACGGGTATGTCGTCTTTCAATGCATTTAACGCTTGACCTTTTTCAGTTACAAACGCTATGGTCGTATCAGCTAAATCTTGCTCAACGCCAATCAGTTCATCGCCGTCTTTAAGCTTAATTGCTTGGTAATACGGCTTAATTAGGTTGTATTCTTTCCACTCGGTTTTCTTAATCAAACCGTCTTTAGTAAAGAACAAGAGATGCCCTTCTGGAAGTTTATCTTCATCAACGGCAAAAAAGGCAACTGGATATTCGTTTCTTTGTGCTTCTCTGCACACTTCAGTAAACTTATGCCCCTTATCACGGAATCTACACTCAGGCGCAACTTCCATATCTATCTTACAGCAGTTACCTAAGTTGGTAAACGCTATTAGCGTTTGATTGCTCTTTGCCTTAGTTTGAACTACTATAAAATCGCTAGCTAAAGCATTGTCTTTGACCTTTTTATCGCTCATTTTATAGTTCTTTTCGGTCATTTTCTTAAACGCTTTGCCGTGAGTAAACGCTACAACAAAATCGTCAATCTGCTTTAGTTCTTTTTCCACGCTTTGAATATCTAATTCCTTCCCACCAATTATGATATTACTGCGCCTATCATCTGCATTTCTTTTCTTAATGGATAGAAGTTCGTTCTTAACCACTTCCATTTGGCGAGCTTTACTAGCTACGATTTCGGTAAGTTCTTTTATTAGCTTTTTAAGCTCATTAAGTTCGTCTTGTAGCTTGTTAACTTCTAGTTTAGTAAGGCGAGCAAGCCTTAAATCAAGTATTGCAGTAGCTTGAACTTCGGATAGTTCAAACCTTGCACGGAGTTTTGCACGCGCATCTGCCGTGTTTTCTGCTTTCTTGATAATTTGCACTACTTCATCTATATTTTTAACAGCAACAATTAATCCTTCTAAAATATGAGCGCGCTCTTTTGCCTTTTCTAAATCGTATTTACTACGGCGAAGCACTACTTCACGCTGATAGTTTACGTAGTAACCTATAATATCTAAAAGCCCTAACTGGCAGGGCTTGCCGTTAGCGATTGCTACCATATTGATACCGAACGAAGTTTCAAGGTCTGTATTCTTATACAAGTAACTAAGTATAGCCTTTGCGTCGGCATCTTTTTTAAGCTTAATAACGGCACGCATACCGTTTCTATCAGATTCATCCACTACGTCGTGAATTCCACCCAACAGGTCTTTCTTTTCTTCCTTTAGGTCGGCAATCTTCTTTAATAGCGAAGCTTTATTTACTTGATACGGAAGCTCGGAAATAATTAGGTTTTCCTTATCGCCTGTTTCCTTTTCAATATTTACTCTTGCTCTTATTTTAATTTTGCCCCTGCCGGTTTTATATGCTTCTTCGAGTTCTTCGCCAGCAATAATATATCCACCCGTTGGGAAATCTGGCGCCTTAATGTACTTCATCATTTCCTTTAAGGAAATTTTGGGGTTATCTATATAAGCTACAGTACCATTTATAACTTCTGCTAGGTTGTGTGGTGGAATATTGGTAGCAAGACCTACTGCTATGCCCATTGCGCCGTTTACTAAAAGGTTAGGGTATCTTCCCGGCAAAGTATCAGGCTCTTCTAATTCGTCTGAAAAGTTAAGGCTAAAATTAACCGTATCTTTATCAATATCTCTTAAAAGTTCTAATGCGAGTGGCTCCAATCTAGCTTCGGTATATCTATACGCTGCGGCAGAGTCGCCGTCTACCGTACCAAAGTTACCTTGCCCGTCAATTAATGGCATGCGCATATTAAAATCTTGCGCCAAGTGAACTAACGCACCGTAAACCGAGCTATCGCCGTGTGGGTGAAACTTACCTAACACTTCACCTACGATTTTTGCACACTTTTTGTGTGGCTTATCGTGTGTTAATCCCATTTCATACATAGCGTAAAGTATTCTTCTTTGAACGGGCTTTAAACCGTCTTCCACGCGTGGAAGAGCACGGTCTAAAATTACGCTTTCTGCATACGGTATCATTGAATTTTTTAACACTTCGTCAAGTGAAGAAAATATTATGCCTTTTTCCTTTTCCATTGCTTTTACCTACCGTTATTAGCGTTTCATCTTTGCAAACTTGTCTTCCTTATTAAAGTTTGCATTTTCAAAAATGTATTTCTTTCTTTCCCCTACTTCGTCACCCATAAGCACAGTTATAAGCTTGTCTGCTTCTGCAGCGTCTTCAATGGTAACCTGCATGAGCGAACGCGTTTCAGGATTAAGCGTGGTATCCCAAAGTTGTGATGGGTTCATTTCGCCAAGACCTTTATAGCGTTGTAAGGTGTAGCCCCTGCCAACCTTTGCTATCTTTTCAGAAAGCTCTTTGTCGTCATAGGCATATTCTTCAACATTTCCCTTAGACACTTTGTATAGTGGTGGCATACCGATATATACGTGCCCTGCGTTAACCAGCTCTTTCATATACCTAAAGAAGAAAGTTAATAATATTGCCCTAATATGCGCACCGTCTTGGTCGGCATCAGATAAAATTATAACTTTATGGTACTTTAAGCTTTCTAAATCAAAATCCGAACCGATACCCGTGCCAAGCGCAGATATTATAGTTCTTATTTCTTCGTTTTGCAAAATTTGTTCTAGTTTTTTCTTTTCTACGTTTAAGGGTTTACCACGAAGTGGTAAAATTGCTTGATACTGCCTTACTCTCGCCTGTTTTGCACTACCACCTGCAGAATCACCTTCTACGATAAATAGTTCGTTAAGTTCTGGCTTTCTGCCTGAACATGCTGCAAGTTTGCCTACTAAATTTTGAGATTCTATGCTACGCGCAGCTCTTGCAACTTCCTTTGCCTTTTTTGCGGCAAGCCTTGCTTTTGCAGCGTTCATTGCCTTGCCGATTATAGCATCAAACACCTTGCCGAGTTTTTTGTTTTTTGCAAGCGCTGAAAGTTCTGTTACAGTAACCGATTCAACGGCTGGTCTTGCTTCGGGGTTGCCTAGCTTTGTTTTGGTTTGCCCTTCAAACTGAACGTTTTGCATTTTTATAGAAACGATAGCTGTTAAGCCTTCCTTAAAATCGTCGCCCAAAAGATTATCGTCTTTGTCTTTTAATATATTTCTTTCTCTTGCATAATCGTTAAGGGTACGGGTAAGCCCTGAGCGAAAACCCGTTTCGTGCATACCACCTTCTGCTGTGGGAATATTGTTTACGTAAGAATAAACGCTATCTACGTATGCATCAGTATGCTGAATAGCAAGCTCAACGTAAATGCCGTCCTTTTCAGCAACAGCGTAAAGTGGCTCGCTATACAACGTAGATTTGCCTTCGTTAAGATATTTAACAAAGTCTACAACGCCACCATCATACTTATAAGTGCGCTTAAAATCAGTGTTTTCATCATAAAATACTATCTCTAAACCCTTGTTCAAAAATGCTAGTTCTTTTAAACGCTTTAGTATAGTTTCAACTGAAAAAACGGTGGTTTCAAAAACGCGTTTATCGGGCATAAATCTAATAAACGAACCTTTCTTTTTGGTTTTTTCCTTAGTTTTTTCCAATGGCGCAACTGGTACACCAGACTTGATTTTACCAGTTTCCTTATCGAAATAGCTATGGAATTGCATACGGTACACGTAATCTTTATATACTTCTACCATAAGCCACTCTGAAAGCGCGTTAGTAACCGATGCTCCTACACCGTGAAGTCCACCAGAATAATTATAGTTGTCAGAGCCAAACTTACCACCAGCGTGCAACTGAGTGAATACGACCTGTACACCCGAAACACCTGCCTTTGAGTGTATATCAGTTGGTATACCACGCCCGTTATCTTCAACAGACGCACTGCCGTCTTTATAAAGTTTTATCTCTATTCTATTAGCAAAGCCGTTAGCAGCTTCGTCAACGGCGTTATCTACTATTTCCCAAAGTATGTGATGAAGCCCTTTTACACTGGTAGTACCAATATACATACCAGGGCGCATTCTTACTGCATCAAGCCCTTCTAGTATTTTAATATCTTCTGCCTTATAACTTGTTTTTGCCATTGGTTAATCTCCCAAATACCACTATATTGTAGTTGTATACTTAATATATTGTACCATATATTGTGTTTTTTTACAAGTTTATAATAAAAATTTTTTATCTATAATTAGCGTTTAATTTGACAATTATTGTTTAGAATAATATAATACTAAATAAAATATGCAAGCTAAAAAGGATTATTTATGAACTTCTCTCCCCAAATTAAATACGTGGGCGTAAACGACCACCAAATAGACCTTTTTGAAGGTCAATACGTTGTACCTAACGGAATGGCTTATAACTCTTACGTTATTTTAGATGATAAAATCGCCGTAATTGACACGGTTGATAAAAACTTTGTAGATGAATGGCTTAACAACCTTAATGCTACCCTTAACGGAAAAACACCAGACTTTCTTATCGTTCAACATATGGAACCAGACCATTCGGCAGGCATAAAAAAATTTATGGAAATTTATCCTAATGCAATAGTAGTTTCAAACGCTAAATCTTTCGTTATGATGAAAAACTTTTTTGGCACGGACTTTTCTGGCAGAAATCTTGCAGTTGCCGAAGGCGATACACTTAATCTTGGCAATCACCAGCTAGTTTTCATCACTGCACCTATGGTGCATTGGCCGGAAGTAATTATGACTTACGAAGCTACTGAAAAAGTATTATTTTCTGCTGACGGATTTGGTAAGTTTGGCGCGCTAGATATTGAAGAAGACTGGGCGTGTGAAGCTAGAAGATATTACTTTGGTATTGTTGGAAAATACGGAGCGCAAGTTCAAGCAGTTTTGAAAAAGGCAAGCGCCATTGAAATTAAAACCATTTGCCCATTACACGGCCCTGTTTTAACTAAAAATTTAGGTTATTATATAGACCTTTACAACAAGTGGTCATCATACACGCCTGAAAAAGAGGGCGTTACCCTTTGCTATACTTCGGTTTACGGAAATACTAAAAAGGCAGTTGAAATTTTAAAAGGTAAGTTAACTGAAAAGGGTGTAAAAGTGGCAATGTTTGACTTAGCCCGTGATGATATGGCAGAAGCTGTTGAAGACAGTTTTAAGTACAGCAAATTAGTGCTCGCTACTACCACCTATAATGGTAGCATATTCCCCTTTATGAATACCTTTATTGAAACTTTGGTTGAACACAACTACCAAAATCGCACCATAGGATTTATTGAAAACGGCACTTGGGCACCAGTTGCAACAAAAATCATGAAAGGCAAACTCGAAAGCCTTAAAAATATAACTTTTACCGAAAATACCGTTAAAATTTTATCTAGTGTAAAGGAAGAAAATATCGCTCAAATTGAAGCGCTTGCAAACGAATTAGCATAAAATTATTATTTTAACAAACAAAAAAAGCACGGAATTATCCGTGCTTTTTGTTTTATTTTTGGACTTTTATCAATAAATTTTCACTTTGCTATAGTTTTGTCTATTTTAGTATGTTATAATATAAATGGAATATATATTACAAAAAGATTATCAAGGAGAAAATATGTTAGGAGCAATTATTGGTGACATTGTTGGGTCTATTTACGAGCGGAATAATATTAAGACCAAAGATTTCGAGTTTTTTAAGGACTACTGTTTTTATACTGACGATACAGTTATGACCGTTGCCGTTGCAACGGCGCTTAGAAAGTGGTATTTTTCTGATAAAAAAGGGGGTATTGAGCAATTAAAACAAACCCTAATAGATTCTATGCACGTGTTTGGAAATGCTTACCCTAATAGTGGATACGGTAGCAGATTTAGCGTTTGGCTACGTAAACATGAACGCCTACCCTATAACAGTTACGGCAACGGTTCGGCAATGAGAGTTTCGCCCGTTGCATACGTTGCAAAAGATATTGAAGAAGTAAAACTATTAGCAAAAGCAACTGCACAAGTAACACATAATCACGAAGAAGGTGTTAAAGGCGCAGAGGCAACGGCTGTTGCAATTTTTCTTGCACGAAAAAAATTGCCTATCGCTGAAATAAAAAAATATATTGAAAAGAACTACTATGCTATGTCGTTTACGCTAGAAGAAATTCGCCCCGTTTATAAGTTTGACGTTTCTTGTCAAGGCACCGTTCCACCTGCACTTCAAGCGTTTTTTGAATCTAACAGTTTTGAAGATGCTATTAGAAACGCAATCTCTATTGGTGGCGACAGCGATACTCTTGCTTGCATTACAGGTTCTGTTGCAGAAGCATACTATGGTATACCTAGCGATATAAAACTAAAATTGAAAGATTACCTTGACCCTTGTTTAAGTTCAATAATAGAAGATTTTTGTAAGGACTTTTTAAAATAAAAGCACTCAAAACAAAAAAAGCACGGAATACCGTGCTTTTTGTTTTTCTTTTTATTAAACTTCCGTTAATGCTACAATCTTCTTTTCTTTCCTTGATTTTTCTGCAGCGAACACTACCAAATGCCCGTCTATTGAATCATCAATGGTTGTCATCGCATTACTTGAACTTTCTGGCAATTCGCCGTTTAGTAATTCTACAATGTCTTTCATAATAAAGTAGTCGCCACCATGGTGCGCTCTATTTACAGGATTATCACCTTTTGAATCAAGCTCAGGGTGTAAAACTTCTTCGGTATACATATTTTCATCACAAACAAATTTATAATTTACAGCTTCTTTATTAAATTTACGGAATATTAAATTATTTGTTTCTAAATCGCCTAAAAGTTCACCATATTCGCAAACGATATGAATGTTTCTGCCTGCCCGAGTTGCAGCGCCTATCATATTAAGTGTAGCAATAGAACCATTTTCAAACTGAATATTTACACATTGCCTATCAACAAGGTCTGCATCTATTTTGAATACGCATTCCCCTGCTTTATGATTTTTCATGTATTCTATTTTTTCTTCATCAGTAATTTTATCAACAGCTTTACCCATTGCGCCAAAAACGTAATTGGGAACGCAATTAAGTTTTAATTGGAATTTATACGCATCAAAAATACACTCATCTTTTGCTGGACAATCAAAACAATACTGTGTTGAATTTTTCGGGGCGTTTTCAGGGCAATAAAAAGAACGGCTACCAAAACTTGACACTGACATCGGCCTAGTTGCGTTATTAAGCCAACACAAAAGGTCTGTGTCGTGACAACTCTTTGAAAGCAATAACCCTGAACCACATTCTTTTTCATTGTTCCATTTACCACGCACGAAAGCATCAACAAATAGTCCGTGCCAAACGTGTTCATTGGCTTGGATACTAATTATCTTACCTATTTCGCCACTATCCACTATCTCTTTTATTTTTTGATAAAAAGGCGTATATCTTAAAACGTGGCATACTAGCACGGTGCAATTATTTTCTTTTGCAAGCCTTGCTATATCCTTAACTTCTTCTGCTTTGTTTGAAATAGGTTTTTCTAATAGCATATTATAACCTGCTTTTAATAGCTTAACACTCGTAGAATAGTGGTAAGTATCCATAGTAGCGTTTATAACAAAATCACATTCAAGCTTTTTTTCTAAAAAATCATCAAGGCTATTAAACAACTTATCTTCGCTCAAATTAAATGCTTTTTGCGCCTTGCTTAGACCTACGGGACTAAAGTCTATTACTGCAACAACTTCCAACTCTTCGCTTCTAATAAGCGCATATTCAGCGTACGCTTGCCCCCTTAAACCGTACCCTAAAATTGCACAGGTTAGTTTTTTCATGAAATTTCTCCTTGTCTCAAATTTCAAATTTATTTTGACATAAAAAAACCAATTAGTCAACTGTATATTTTTCAAAAGTTGCTCTGTTTTTTCTATTTATTGTTAAAATTAATTTTTAATATTAAAATCAAAAAATTACAGTAAACTTTTTTAAATACGCTGCAAATAAACAACCTATTATCGAACGTATAAACACGCTTATAAAACCTTTAAATCATAAAAGTCATTCCAAACGGAATGACTTTTTTAGCTTGTGTTTTATTTAATTTCTGTTAAGGCAACAACCTTTTTCTCTTTTCTTGATTTTTCTGCCGCGTATACTACGAAATGTCCGTCAATAGAATCTTCAATAGTAGTACTTGATGAAGATGCCTGCTCGCCTGCAATTAATCTTACAAGGTCTTTCATTATATAATAGTCTCCACCATAGTGTCCTTTGTCTGCAGTATTTTCTACTTGAACTTCAGCATTAGTGTAGATTATCGTATCAGTGTACATATGTTCATCATCAATATACTTGTAATTTACTGCGTCTTTATTAAATTTGCGATATACAATTTTACTTGCTTCTAAATCGCCTTCGATTTCACCAAATTCGCATACAATATTGATTTTTCTACCAGCCTTGGTTGCGCCACCGGTCATCATGTGCGTTGCAACAGATCCGTTTGCAAAGTTTACTGTTACGCTCTGCTTGTCAACTATATCCATATCCGTTTTATAAACGCACTGGCCAAACTTATCCGTCTTTAAGAACTCTATCTTTTCTTCTTCTGTAATTTCATCAAAAGGCTTATTAAAGCTTGCCCAACTGTATGCAGGTATGCAATCAAGTTTAAGTTCAAACTTATATGCATCAAATATACATTGGTCTTTTACCGGACAGTTATAACAGTAATTGCTTGAGCCTTTGGGTGCATTTGCCTCGCAGAAGAAAGAACGGTTACCAAAGCTTGCTACTTCCACAGGTTTCGTTGCATTATTTAGCCAGCAGAACAAATCCGTATCATGACAGCATTTTGCCAAAAGCAAGCCGGAAGTACATTCTTTTTCGTTGTTCCATTTACCACGAACAAACGCGTTTACGAAATGACCATGCCAAATGTGTTCGTTTAGTTCCATGGTCATAATTTTACCAATTTCGCCACTATCTATAATTTCTTTTATCTTTCTATAGAACGGCGTGTACCTTAAAACGTGGCATACCAATACTGTAAGCCCCTTTTCTTTAGCGAGATTTCTAATATCTAAAAGTTCTTGTGGGTTTGCAGTAACAGGTTTTTCTAATAGCATGTTATAGCCAGCGTTTAATAACTTCATGCTGGTTTCATAATGCACTTGGTCCATTGTTGCATTGATTACAAAATCACATTCAACCTTTTTTGCAATAAAATCATCAAGGCTTAAAAACAAATTTTCGTCTTTAACGCCGTATTTTTCTTTTACTAATTGTAATTTATATGGATTTAAGTCTATTGCGGCAATAACTTCTAATTCCTCAGGACGAGTAAGTGCATATTCGCAATACGCTTCACCCCTGCCACCATAACCTAAAACAGCACATTTCAACTTTTTCATAACGATATCTCCTTAAAAGTTAAACATTTTGTTATCTTATCAATAATTATATTAACATAAACCAGCCTATTTTTCAACACTTTTATTTAAATTAAATACTTTATTTTTTGCATAAAAAGACTATGCTATAAAAAACAAAAAGCGTGTAAATACACGCTTTTTTATTTGTTATTATTTTGCTTTTGATTCGCAGTAGACACAGCGATAAATTCGCTTTTCTTCATCTACTAGCTTAAATTCGTGTTCAATGCCCTGCTCTACGCTTGTTATACAGCGTGGATTTTTACATTTAATTACGTTCTTTACAGTTTTAGGTAAGGTTAACTTTAGTTTATCTACCGTTTTTCCGTCTTTTATAATATTAACGGTAACTTCAGGGGCAATATAACCTAAAACTTCTAATTTTACGTCTATTGCAGAATCGATTTTAATTATATCCTTTTTCCCAGTCTTTTTACTGAAAACGTTTTTTATAAGCGCAACCGAGCAATCAAGTTCATCTAACTTTAGAAAGTTATAAACTTCCATTCCCTTTCCTGCTTCAATATGGTCTATTACGATGCCGTTTTTTATTGGGTCTATCTTCATAATTTCACCTTCTTACTTTATTCCTAAAAGCTTTAATATAAGCGCCATTCTAATAAACCTGCCGTTTGCAACCTGCTTAAAGTAACAAGCTCTAGGGTCAGCGTCCACGTCAACGGATATCTCGTTTACTCTTGGTAGTGGGTGCAAGATGGATAGGTCTTTCTTTGCCGTGTTAAGTTTATCTAGCGTTAAGATATAGCTATCACGAAGTCTTAGGTAATCGTCTTCGTTAAAAAATCTTTCTTGTTGAACTCTGGTCATATACAAGATATCAAGACTTGGCATCACCTGTTCTAAACTTCTTGTTTCAACGTAGTCCATGCCGTTTTTATCCATAACGTCGTGCTTTACGTAATCTGGAATAGTAAGTTCGTCTGGTGATATTAATACAAGTTTAATTCCTTTATATCTTGAAAGCGCACTAATTAACGAGTGTACCGTTCTACCAAATTTCAAGTCCCCACAAAAACCTACCGTAAGATTATCCAATCTGCCCTTTTCAGCCTTTATAGTCAAAAGGTCTGTTAGCGTTTGGGTGGGGTGATTATGCCCACCGTCCCCAGCGTTGATTATAGGCACTGAAGACTTTTTAGATGCAACTAGTGGTGCACCTTCTTTGGGGTGGCGCATTGCGATTATATCCGAATAGCAACTAACTACCGTAATTGTATCTGCTACGCTTTCGCCTTTGCTTGACGAACTGCTATTTGAATCGGAAAATCCTAAAACGCTACCACCTAATGACAGCATTGCCGATTCAAAGCTTAAACGCGTTCTTGTTGACGGCTCAAAAAAAAGCGTTGCAAGTTTTTTGTGTTTGCACTTTTCTTGATACTTTTCAGGGTTTGCCTTTATATCTTCGGCAACCTTAATTAGTTCGTCTATTTCTTGTACTGTAAAATCTGTTATTGAAAGAAGATTTTGCATTTGTTTCTCCTTTAGTTTTTTATTTTAATTAGGCTACTAAATAGAAGTTGTTATTACCCCTTAATCCAGCTCTCATCAGACGGATTGTCTCTAAAAGCTTTAAGCCTTTCCACGTCGCTTGCCTTTATATATCCCGTTTGAGAAGCAACGCTTACCACCGTATCAAAGTCGGTGAGACTTACGTTTTTAACGTTTGCTTCTTTTAAGCGTTCTAATCCTTTTTTCATACCATAGGTGTATATGCTGACAATACCTAGCACTTCTGCACCTGCTTCTCTTAATGCATCAACTACGTCTATGCAACTACCACCAGTAGAAATTAAGTCTTCTATAACTACTACCTTTGCGCCTTTATCGAGTTTGCCTTCTATCTTGTTATTTCTGCCGTGGTCTTTACTGCTTCCACGAACATAACCCATAGGCATCCCTAAAATATGCCCTGCAATTGCTGCGTGCGCAATACCTGCCGTACTTGTTCCAAATAGCGCTTCAACTTCTGGATATTCTTTCTTTACAGTTTCAGCAATGGCGTTTTCAACAATGTCACGCGCTTCAGGTGAAGTTAAAATTAGTCTATTGTCGCAATAAATCGGACTTTTGATTCCACTAGCCCAAGTAAACGGTTCATCTGGACGCAAAAATACAGCTTTAATTTTAAGCAACTGCTCTGCAACCTTTTTAGAAATTTCCATTATTTTTCTCCTTTATCCTATAAATTCTTCTACGCACTGTCTATATGCTTTAACAGGGTCTTCTGCACCCGTGATTGAGCGACCTACCACAATATAGTCAGAACCTAGTTCTCTTGCCATCTTTGGTGTGGTAACACGCTTTTGGTCACCTACGCTATCACCTGCAAGGCGAATGCCTGGGGTTATAGTTAGGAAAGATTTACCACAAACTTTGTGTACCTTGCCAGCTTCTAACGGTGAGCAAACTACTCCGTCAAGCCCTGCATTTTTAGTGTTAAGCGCATAACTCATAACTACTTCGTCAAGTGGCTTATCAATCAAAAGCTCGCTCGTCATAAGCTCTTGGTTAGTAGAAGTGAGTTGGGTTACTGCTATGAGTAAAGGACGCGTTCCATCTGCTCTAGTTAAACCCTCAAGGGCATATTTCATCATTACAGAACCACCACCAGCGTGTAAGTTTACCATATCCACATCAAGCGCAGAAAGTACTGACATTGCCTTTTTTACTGTGTTTGGGATATCGTGAAGCTTAAGGTCTAAAAAGATTTTGTGCCCACGTGCTTTGATTTCCTTTACAATCTCATTTCCACCAGCATAGAACAATTCCATACCTACTTTTAGGTAAAGTTTTTCATCTTTAAAGTGGTCTAAAAAAGCAAACAACTGTTCTTTTCCATTAAAATCACAAGCGATTATTACGTCTTTATTCATTTGTGTGCCTCCCCTATTATATCTGATAATTTTTCTATGTTATATCTCTTCATAACCTGTGGTAAATTATTGATTATATCCCTGCAAGCATAAGGATTTACCAAGTTTTCTGCACCAACTTGCACTGCCGTTGCACCTGCAAGCATCATTTCAACAACGTCTTCAGCAGTTGCTACGCCACCTATACCCATTATTGGAAGTTTAACGGCTTGATACACTTGATAAACCATTCTAAGCGCCATTGGGAACACTGCCCTGCCTGAAAATCCACCAATTTTGTTAGCGATTACAGGACGGCGTTTTTTAAGGTCTATTCTCATGCCTTGCACGGTATTGATTAAGCTAATACCGTCTGCGCCACCTTGTTCACACGCTTTGGCTATCTCTACAATGTCCGTAACGTTTGGCGTTAGCTTTACAAACACAGGCTTTGTAGTAACCTTTTTTACAGCTTTAGTTATCATCTCTGCGTTGTCTGGAAGAGTGCCAAAACTCATTCCACCGTTATGAACGTTTGGACAACTGATGTTAACTTCTAATATGTCAACGCCCTTAACCTTATCCATTTTTTCACAGCAATGAACGTATTCTTCTACCGAAAACCCACTAATATTTGCTACGATAGGTTTGTAGTATACTTCTCTTAGCCTTGGGATTTCCTTTTCAATCACTGCGTCAATACCTGGGTTTTGCAAGCCTACCGAGTTTATTAAGCCACTAGTACATTCTGCAATTCTAGGCGTGGGATTGCCGAACCTAGCATCTTTAGTTGTACCTTTAATGGATATTGCGCCGAGTATATTTATATCATATATTTCGCTAAATTCATAACCGAACCCGAACGTTCCACTTGCAGGAATTACAGGGTTAGTTAAGTTTACTCCACATAGTGAAACCTTTGTATCTACCATATAATTTCCTCCTTCATTAGAACTGGACCATCTTTGCAAATGCGCTTGTTACCATATTTGGTCTTGCACGAACAACCCATGCACGCACCAAACCCACAACCCATTCTCTCTTCAAAAGAATATTGTCCGTCCGTCGCCGTTTTGTTGTATACAGCTTTAAGCATTGGTTCTGGCCCACAAGTGAATACGTGTGAATATTCATCAACCATTTTAAGCGCATCAGTTACGAAACCTTTTACGCCCACGCTACCATCTGCCGTTGCAACTATTGTGTAAACGCCAAGCTTTTCAAACTCGTCTTTATAAAAAACTTCGTTTTCCGTGTTAAAGCCTAGTATTACTGTGGGCTCTTTACCTTCTTTTATAAGCTCTTTGCAAAGTTTATATAAAGGTGGCACGCCTACGCCACCACCGATTAACAAAGGTTTATCCCCTGAATAGTCGGTAAAATAGCCGTTGCCTAGCCCCGTTAAAACGTCTAGCACCATTCCACTATCCATAGCAGACAGTCTTTCCGTGCCTTTGCCTACCACTTTATAGATTATGGTAAGCACGTCGCCTTCGACGTCTGATACAGATATAGGACGACGAAGAAATAATCCGTCAATTTGGATATTCACAAACTGACCTGGGCGTTCTATTGCGCTCGTATCGCCCTTTAGCGTCATTTTGAAAACGCTGTTTGCTATTTTTTCATTAGTTAAAACGGTCAAATATACCTGTTTCAATTTATTTCTCCTTAAAATTTAAGCATCAATTGTAGATATACAAAGGGTAGTTTCTTCTAATACGTCTAATAGTCCCTTTACAGTATCTAGTGCAGTAAACATTGTAACGTTGTTTTCTACAGCAGCACGCCTAATCTTGTAACCGTCGCTTTGTTCGCCAAGTGAGTTTACGTCTCTAGTGCTTATCACGTACGTTACGTAACCCTTTCTTATAGAATCTAAAATTTCTTCACTGCCTTCGCTGATTTTTGCTTTGATTCTTGTTCTTATGCCATTCTTTTTTAGGAAGTTTGCCGTGCCTTTTGTCGCTTCAATATTAAACCCTAAGTTATAGAATCTTCTAACGAGTGGCAAAGCTTCTTCCTTGTCGCAATCTGCAACCGAAACGAGTAGCGTTCCGTAATTCATAACGTTCATTCCTGAAGCTTGCAAGGCTTTATACAATGCACGGGTAAACTTATCGTCGTAACCGATTGCTTCGCCAGTAGATTTCATTTCTGGCGAAAGATATGCATCTAGCCCACGAAGTTTACTGAACGAGAATGCCGGAGCTTTAACGTACCAACGCTTTTTCTCTTCAGGATAAAGCATATCTAGCCCCTGCTCTTTTAAGCTCTTGCCTAGCATTACTTTTGTGCCAATATCTGCTAGTGAATAGCCCGTTGATTTTGAAAGGAACGGAACAGTTCTAGATGAACGTGGGTTTACTTCAATAACGTAAACGTCTTCGTTCTTATCTACTATAAACTGAATGTTATATAGTCCTACGATGCCTATGCCAAGACCTAATTGCTTGCCATATTCAATTATCTTTTGTTTAGCCTTTTCGCCTACAGAGAAGGTTGGATATACACTGATAGAGTCGCCAGAATGCACGCCAGTACGCTCTAAAAGTTCCATAATGCCAGGAATAAATACGTCTTTTCCGTCGCAAACAGCGTCTATTTCAAGTTCCTTACCCACGATATATTTATCTACTAGGATTGGATGGTCTTCACTGATATCAACGGCTGTTTTTAAGTAAGCGCGTAAGCCTTTTTCATTGCCTACTATCTGCATTGCTCTACCACCTAGAACGTATGATGGACGAACGAGCACGGGATAACCGATTTCTTCTGCCACTTTTACACCGTCTTCAACACTGAATACTGCTTGTCCTTTTGGCTGGGGAATTCCGAGCCTTGTCATAATCTTTTCAAACGCGTCTCTATCTTCTGCGTTATTGATTGCTTCACAATCAGTACCGATAATTTTTGCGCCACGCGCTCTTATAGGTTCGGCAAGGTTTATTGCAGTTTGTCCACCAAGCGAAGCAACAACACCTTCTGGTTTTTCAAACTCGATAACGTTCATAACGTCTTCAGGTGTAAGTGGCTCAAAATAAAGTTTATCGCTTACCGTGTAGTCGGTTGAAACAGTTTCCGGATTGTTGTTGATGATGATTGCTTCTATTCCACTTTCCTTTATGGTCTTCACTGCGTGAACGGTAGAGTAATCAAATTCAACGCCTTGCCCAATACGGATAGGTCCACTACCTAAAACTACCGTCTTCTTTCTATCGGTTACGATAGAATCGCCTTCACCTGTATAGGTTGAATAGAAATATGGTATATAAGCGCCACTGTGCAAGGTGTCTACCATCTTATATACCGGCTTAATGCCATTTTGCTTTCTATATGCATTTACTTCAAGCTCGGTCATTTTCCAAAGCTTTGCAATATATGCATCTGAAAAGCCCATTTGCTTTGCTTCTTTTAATACTTTTAAGTCTTTCACTGCTCCTGCAAGCTTCTTTTCCATTTCCACGATATCTAAAATGCAGTTTAGGAAAAGTGGTGTTATCTTGGTTATTTCGTGTACTTTTTTAACATCTCCAACACGGCTTAAAAGTTCTGCTATCGCAAAAATATTATCAGACTTGAATTCTTTGATATATTCAAACAAGTCATCATTAGTCATTGTATCGAATTTATGGTGATAGATATGATTTACACCAACTTCTAGCGAGCGAATAGACTTTAACATACATTCTGAAAGGTTTGCGCCTATTCCCATAACTTCGCCAGTGGCTTTCATTTGAGTGCCGAGCGTGTTTTCTGCGCTAGTAAATTTATCAAACGGAAAACGTGGGAATTTTGCTACTATGTAGTCTAGACGTGGCTCTTTATCTGCAGTAGTGCCCGAAACTTGAATTTCATCAAGAGTCATACCTACTGCAACTTTTGCCGTTACCCTTGCGATTGGATAACCACTTGCTTTACTTGCAAGCGCTGAAGAACGCGATACTCTTGGGTTAACTTCTATTAGATAGTATTCACTAGAGTTAGGATTTAACGCGAACTGAACGTTACAACCACCGTGGATTTGTAGTTCGCGAATTATTTTAATAGCCGCATCGTTAAGCATTTTCAAATCGTGGTTGTTTAAGGATAAAATGGGCGCAACTACAATGCTATCGCCAGTATGCACGCCTACAGGGTCCATGTTTTCCATACCACAAATGGTAATCGCAGTATCCTTAGAGTCGCGCATTACTTCAAATTCAATCTCTTTATATCCTTTTACGCTCTTTTCTACTAGCACTTGATGCACTGGCGAAAGCTTGAGCGCGTTTTTCATTATTACTCTTAATTCTTCTTCATTATCAGCAAAACCACCACCTGTACCACCAAGTGTAAATGCTGGACGAAGTACTACTGGATAACCTATTCTTTCAGCAGCTTCAATCGCTTGCTCAATGCTATAAGTGATTTCTGATTTAATTACGGGTAGGTCAAGACTTTCGCAAAGTTCTTTGAACAGCTCTCTATCTTCAGCCCTTTCAATACTGTTTGCGTTAGTGCCCAATAGTTCTACTTGGCACTCAGCTAAAACGCCTTTTTTAGCAAGTTGCATTGCTAGATTTAAACCCGTTTGCCCACCAAGACCAGGGATAATCGCATCAGGACGTTCGTAACGAAGTATTCTTGCAACATATTCAAGCGTTAACGGTTCCATATACACTTTGTCTGCAATAGTGGTGTCCGTCATAATAGTTGCAGGGTTAGAGTTAACGAGTATTACTTCGTAACCTTCTTCCTTTAATGCCAAGCATGCTTGTGTGCCTGCATAGTCAAATTCCGCCGCCTGACCTATTACGATAGGTCCACTACCTATTACTAGAACTTTCTTTATATCTTTTCTTTTCGGCATATTATTCTCCTTTTACCGTAAGTATGTATCTTGTTATTTTTCTAAGTATTTGATTTGTCCGTCTATTACGTTCATAACGCATTTGCCATTAACTTTGTAGCCTATGAACGGACTGCTTTTGCCTTTTGAAATAAATTTATCAGCTTCAATTACGTATTCGTTATCTAAATCAAATACTGCAAAGTTTGCCTTTTTTCCATCTTTAATCTCGTTTTCCACGCCAAACCTTTTCGCAGGGTTTACACTCATTATTTCAACAAGTTTTTCTAGCGTAATAATATTCGTTTTAACTAGATGAGTATATAAGATTGGGAAAGCAGTTTCTAAACCAACTATACCGTTTAAGCTACCCTTTAACCCCTTACTCTTTTCTTCAATAGAGTGTGGCGCATGGTCTGTTGCTATCATATCAATAGTACCGTCAATTATGCCGTTAATAAGTGCAAATTTATCTTCTTTGGCACGGATAGGTGGGTTCATCTTAAAATTTCCACTATCTTTTAACTGGCTATCATCAAGCACCAAGTAATGTGGCGCTGTTTCAGCCGTTACGTCAACGCCTTGTGCCTTTGCTTTTCTTATAGCTTCAACGCTTTCTTTTGCTGAAACGTGGCAAACGTGATATTTAACGCCCACTTCTTTTGCCAAGTGACAATCCCTTTCAATAGGCTTTGATTCGCTTATAGATGGAATACCCACGTGTCCGTTTAATTTTGCATATTCGCCATCGTGAATATATCCACCGTTAAGGAGTGAGTTATCTTCACAATGCGCCACTATGATTTGGTTAAGGGCTTTTGCCTTTTTCATGGCAAGTTTCATAAGACCTTCCGTTTGAACGCCTCTACCATCATCAGAAAACCCTTTCACTTTATCGCTCATTCCGTCTAGGTCGGCAAGTTCTTCTCCCTTTTCGCCCACGGTAATCGCACCGAAAGGATAAACTTTTATAACGGCATCTTTATCGATTATATCCT
Source organism: Christensenellaceae bacterium (assembly GCA_045654125.1). Taxonomy (GTDB): domain Bacteria; phylum Bacillota; class Clostridia; order Christensenellales; family Borkfalkiaceae; genus UBA1259. The sequence continues at coordinate 24,047 of JAZOMU010000003.1, read as the reverse complement.
GTTGAACTTTTAAGTTTGTTTGGCTATCTGGCACAGGGTTTAGGTTGGGCATAGTAAAAATAGCGTTATAGCCAGCCTTTAACCCAGCTTGCGTACCCGTCTTTACCGTCTCCTTATAAGAAAAACCCGGCTCTCGTAAGTGCGTGTGCACGTCAACAAGACCGGGAATAATTACCTTATTTGAAAAATCTAAAACCTTTAAAGACAAATTGTCTTCATTAGCAGAAAATGATATTGTGCCATTTAAAATCGCAAGAGAGGTACTAATGAATTTACTATCTATATACACTTGTGCGTTTTTAATTATGCAATCCATAACCACTCCCTACTATAAAAGAAAAACCTTGCGACAGCAAGGTTTAATGGCACTAAAAAATCGGGCTTACCCCGCTATACTATTACACCTTGTCGGTCTCTCGTACCGAATTAAAGATTTATCGTTTAATAGGATAACATTTAAAGAAAAGTTTGTCAAGAATTTCCACGCGCCTATTTAAAATTGTTTTGAATAATATATGCGCACGTGTGTACATGCACACGCGCGCATAATTGCCTAATAGTTGTTAGAAGCAGTATATATTTCTATTATAGTCCTTTCTTTCTACCAAGCTCAGTATTATCTTCCTTTCTATTTCTCAAAAGCTTATCTACGTGTTGTTTATCTTCGTAACGATAATCTTGCCCGTGTTTTGAAATATATTTATCGATAACCACGTGGCTTGCTACTTGATTATTTGAGGGGTTAACTTGGCGTTGATACTTAAAGAAATTTTCTGTATCAGGCACTTCGTTTACAGGAATAGTAATTTCCTTATAACCTGTTAGCCTAATCGTCTTTAACACTTCTCTAATATATTCTTTATTGGATTTTAACTTTAATAACGATGGGAATTCTGCACCACCTACGAACAATTGCTCCCATTCCCTACCTTCATATTTATAGAGCATATCAGAAGCTATTTTTAAGTGCTTTAGCTCTTCTTCAAAATGCATTAGCCAAATCTTTTTGATTTGTGGGTGTGTTTCATCTTGATAACAAGAATAATACAAATAGCACTCTGTATATTCGTGCATTACCCAACTTTCTAGCCAGGTTGAAGATGGGTCCATAAGCGAGCCGTAGCCTGAAACGTGCTGTTCTTCTATCATTGCAATTTCCGTATATAATTTTCTACCTAAATCGCTGTGATAAAATCCACTTATATTCATATAATAATTCATTGTTTGCTGTTCTGCAGCCGTGATTATTCCCGTATGCAATCTTGTAATCAATGCATCCTGCCAGCAGTTTATATAACGGCGAATATCATCGTGTGGATGGCGATGTTCGCAAATAGTAGGTCTACCAGGGGTAATTTCCGTGTATGCTCCAACCAATCTTTCAGCGTGAACGCCTTCTTCCATATCTAACAAATCTGCATATCTATACAAGTGGTCAAAATCTTCTAAAAGCGCAAAGTCTAACTGGGCTTTTACAAACGGATTTGGCTCTTTTTGTGCCATTTCTGCCGTTAAGTCTACTGCTAACTGCTCATAGCCAATAGTGTGCTCTAAAATAGTTTCATCAAGTGGTTTTAGCGCAGATATGCGTTTTTGTTGTTGCTGTTCTTGTCTTCTTACTTCTGCAGCCACTCTTCTAACGTCGTTATTTAAGCAATGCCTATTTAGTTGGTGCAAAAACATATTAGACTCAAACTCTGTGCCGTTCATGAGTATAACTCGAGTTTTGGTATAAGGGTCCGTTGAGTTTTTATCGTACGGTTTAACTGCCAATGCGTTCCAGCTTGCGTAAGTAATTTTACTGTCTTTAGGTAATTCTTTAAATGGGTTCATAATAATCTCCTTTTTTTGTTTTATGAGATTATTCACTATTGAAAAAATTTTAATACCTAAATAAAAGAAGTTTACCGTTTTGCACGGTAAACTTCTTTTATCTTTTATATTTTTTTGTTAGCGCTTTAAGAAAATTTTTAACTTCTTTATTAAAAGCTTCTTCAGGTATTTTTACAGCCCAGTTTTGCTCCCTAACAACTGCTGGAACGTTTATTCTATAATCTGTACCTAACCCAACCACGTCGTGCATAGGCATTATAAACCAACGCGCTTTTGATGCATAACCTAGGTTTATTATTGCGCCGATTAACTCTTCATCCGTTTCAACCGAACCTTGCATTTCAAATAAATCAAGGCTGTTTTTAACGCCGTTTTTGAGGTTGTTTTTATCCCACTCGCTAGAGTTTTGTATTAAGCCTAATAGCGTATCGTTATCGTGAGTACCAGTGTAGCAAATATAATTCTCTTCTATGTTTTGGGGCAAATATAAATTATCAGGTTGCCCGTCAAAAGCAAAGGACAGTATTTTCATACCTGGGTAGCCTACTTTTTTTAATAGTTCTCGCACCCCGTCATCAATAATACCTAAATCTTCAGCAACTATTCGTTCCTTATCTATGTTTTGATGGAGTATAGAAAAAAGCTCTTCACTAGGCACTTTTATCCACTCGCCATTTCTTGCGTTCTCTGCGCCAAACGGCACTTCGTAATATCTATCAAACGCTCTAAAATGGTCTATTCTCACATAGTCGTAAATAGATAAAACGTTCTTAATTCTATCTATCCACCAAGAATAATCGTTTTTGCTATGCTCGGCATAATCGTAAACGGGGTTACCCCAAAGCTGACCGTCTTGGCAAAAATAATCGGGTGGAACGCCTGCAACTTTTATAGGCTTAAAATCATCATCTAGCTTAAATAATTCAGGGTTTACCCAAACGTCTACGCTATCAAGTGCAACATAGATGGGAATATCGCCCATAATGCTTACGCCTTTTTCATTAGCGTATTCTTTAACCTTTTGCCACTGCTCTTTTGCCTTAAACTGAACGAATTGCCAAAACAACACTTCTTCTCGATAGGTTTTATAGAACTTTTCAAGCGCCTTTTTATTCCTGCGCTTTAATGGGTCTTCCCACTCGTAAAAGTGTTTCTGACCGGAAGCGTATTTGATTGCCATAAACATAGCGTAATCAAAACTTTCTTTGCTTTTTAGGTAACGCTTGAAATCTTTACTTTCCACGTTAAAGCGAGAAAATGCTTTTCTAAGCAATGGATACCTAACCGAATACAACTCACCGTAATCAATATACTTTTTATCTTCAACGATAGCAAAGCAAGCCTCTGCATTAGTTAACAGTTTATCCTTTTTTAGTTCTTCTATACTAATAAAATAAGGGTTAAACGACCTTGACGATACCGAAGAGTAAGGCGAATTGCCGTAGCCCGTTTGAACTAACGGAAGTATTTGCCAAATACTTTGACCAGACGCGCATAAAAAATCGATAAATTTATAACATTCTTTGCCAAAACCACCTATGCCGTATTTACTAGGCAAGGAAAATATCGGGCATAAAACACCACTTTTTCTTTTCATTTTTTTCCTTAAATTATAGAATAAATCCACCATCCACAGTTATTACTTGCCCTGTGATAAAGTCCGACTTATCGCTAGATAAAAACCAAATAAGTTCAGCAATTTCTTCAGCTTTACCAAGCCTTCCTAACGGCGTTTGCGATTTTATATCATCAATATCGCTTTCAGTTAGCCTTGCGTTCATTTTAGTATTTATAACACCAGGGCAAACACAGTTCACGTTAATTCCACTTGGCGCAACTTCCTTTGCAAGTGCTTTGGTGTAGCCTATAATAGCAGACTTACTTGCTGAATACGCCACCTCCATACTTGCGCCCGAAAGCCCCCAAATTGATGAAACGTTTATAATTTTACCCTTGCCGTTGCATATCATACTTTTAAGAGCGTGATTATTTATTAAATATGCGCTTTTCATGTTTACAGAAAAAAGCGTATCCCAATCATTTTCAGTAGTTTCTGTAATCAACTTATACAAAGCCGTTCCTGCATTGTTAACAACAACGTCTATATGCTTAAAGCTTTTTTCTATGCCATCCAGCATTTGTTTTACCGATTGCGCATCTGCCAAATCGCATTGAACGGCAAAAAAGTTTTCTGGATATAGATTTTTAAGTTCATTAACGCTATCTTGGTCATTATTATACTGACCAAGCACGAAAAAACCGTTTTCAATAAACTTTTTAACTGTAGTCTTGCCTATTCCACCACTTGCGCCACTTATAAACGCTATCTTCAAAGCACACTCCTTTAACATAGAATAGCCACAAATCAGTTTGTGGCTATTCGATATGATTCTAATTTTTCTCTCTTATAGTTTTCAAGCTATATATAGTTTATAGCGCAGTAGTAGACTGCAACCAATCCCAATCGTTATAGTTGAAAAACTATATATTAACCCTTTACACGTTCCATGTATTCGCCAGTTCTGGTGTCTACTCTAATATATTCACCTTGTTCTACGAACATTGGAACTTGAATGCTAACGCCAGTTTCTAAAATAGCTTCCTTGGTAGCGTTAGTAGCAGTGTTGCCCTTTACAGAAGGGTCTGCTTGGGTTACTAATAAGGTTACAAAGTTTTCGCATTCAACGCTGAACGCAACGCCCTTGTAAGACCTTACGATAACTGGGTCATTTTCCTTAATCCATTTAAGAGCATCTTCAACTTGGTCATAGTTAAGTGGGGTTAAGTTAAATTCTTGGTCCATAAAGTAGTAAAGCTCACCATCGGTATATGAATAAGTCATATTCTTGGTTTCAATGGTTGCATCTTGTAATTTTTCGGTTGGGTTCCAAGTTCTTTCTAAAACCTTTCCGTCAATTACATTCTTCATTTTGGTTCTAACGAAGGCAGCGCCCTTACCGGGTTTTACGTGTTGGAAATCAACGATAGTCCATACTGAACCTTCGTACTCAAAAGTTGAACCTTTTCTAAAATCGCCTGCTAACATAAGTTTTTCTCCTTGTTTTGTATCAATGTTTATATTTTTTATTTTAATAAAATTAAATTTTTATCGTCGTTAAAAAGCCTTTGCACTCTGCCGTTTTTTAAGCACACGGTATCTTCTATTCTTATACCAAACTCTCCGTCAAAATAAACGCCCGGCTCTATTGAAAACACCATTTCATCTTTAAGAATATCTTCACTCTTTGGAGAAATGGCTATATATTCGTGAATATCTAGCCCTATTCCGTGCCCTAACGAGTGAGTAAAGTATTGCGCAAGACCATTTCCTTTTAAATACTCTCTAGCATAGTCATCAGCTACCTTTCCACTTATACCAGAATAAATGTCGCTTTCAGCTTTTAAGTTAGCTCCTAAAACCGCTTGATAACACTCTAAAAATTTTTTGCTTGGCGTTCCAAAAAATGCCGTTCTAGTTAAATCAGAGCAGTAGCCGTTAACTTTACAGCCCATATCTACTAAGACCACGCTGTTTTGGACAAGAGCAGTGTTGCCCGTTTGATGATGTGGAACTGCCGAATTACTGCCAAACGCTACTATCGTTTCAAACGAAGTACCTTCTGCACCAAACAAAATCATCAGCTCTTCAAGCCTATCTTTAAGCTGGCTTTCTGTTATTCCCGTTTTAATATCTTGTATGGCAGTGTAATAAGCTTTTTCAGCTATCTCGCACGCCTTTTTTATATTATCTAATTCTTCTTTTGACTTTATCTTGCGTAAGTTTTTAATTATTTCAAACGCATCTAGCAACTCAAAGCCAAACCCACGGTATTTATTGTAATCTGCAACAGTCTCTTTAGTAAAGTCTACATATAATTTTTTTATGCCTTGATTTAGTAAATACTCTTTAATACTTTCAAGTCCTGTGTAAAGAATAGCGCTTATTCCTTTTTTCTGGCAATTTTTCTTTACTACTGAAAAATACCTTGCATCAGCAAATAAAACCGTTTGCTTTTTCGTTACAACGGCAAACCCTTCGGCAACATCTACCCCTGCGAAATATTTACGAGTATTTCTATCCGTTATAAGCAATGCACTCATAGTGCAAATGGGAATATTTATCATCTTTTAATTATTTTATCAAAAAAATCTTTTTAAGTCAATTACCGTAATATGTTTTTTGCATTTTAACGGCATCTATATCTTGAGTTCCTGCCGATTCGCAAATAATAAACGGCTCTAACGAAAGTTTTTTTAGCACTACTGCTAACGGCTCAAATTCAGGCCCGTAGTGATTATCTTCAAAAGTTAAGTGCCTAACTTCACCCTTGGCAGAGTATTCTATCTTGGAAAAATGGATATGAAAATTTTTCATCTTTTCATAACCTAATTCACTAACCATATATTCTAGTCTAGATAGGTAATCACTCTCAGTTTTTAAACTACCGAATTCCCTTGCATTTATATGCCCAAAATCTACTGCCGGAATATAAATTTTATCTATCTTGCAAAACTCAACTACTTCTTCAATGGTGCCTATTTGCCCTAATTTCCCCATAGTTTCAGGGCAATATATAAGGTCATCTAGCCCATTATCATAAATTATATCTCTTAGCTTTTTAAGGCGCTCGATAGTTAACGCAACAGCTTGCTCCCTTTTCATTTTGCCCTGACTTGCAGGATGAAAAACCACTCGCTTGCCACCAAGTAACTTTAATTTTTCTGCCGATTGCAGAATATAATTATATGATTTTATGGCATTTTCTTCTTCAGGGTTAGCAAAGTTAATATAGTATGGTGCGTGAACGCTTATTTCCACGCCTTGCTCCTTAAACGCAGTGCCTATTTCCACAGCTCGCTCATCGCCCATATTAACACCACGCCCAAAGGAATATTCAAAGCAGTTAAGTCCTAAATCTTTCACCCACTTGGCAGACTGCTCGCTTTTGGTTAATCCTGCATTCGCAAACGCTATTGAATTACCACTAGGTCCAAATTTAATCATATTTATCCCTTTACTGCTATTAAATCCTTTTTAAGCTGTGCCACTAAATCATCTCGGCTAGTAAATTTTTGTATATCCCTTAAAAAATTATCAAAGTACAGCCTTACTTTTTTCCCGTATAAGTCGCCACTAAAATCAACAATGTGCGCTTCTATAAGCTTTTCGTTTAAATCAAAGGTTGGGCGAGCGCCGTAGTTAATAATTGTTTTATACTTAACGTTATCAACGCATATGTGCCCTGTGTAAACGGCATCTTTTAAGTGGTGCTTTGCTTGGTCTATTTTAACGTTTATAGTGGGAAACCCTAAGTTGCGCCCAACTTTTCTATCTGAAAAAACCGTGCCTTCTATAAAATATGGTAACGCTAACAATAAGTTTGCTTTTTCAATAGTTCCATTTGCCAGCAATTGCTTTATGCGCGAAGTAGAAATCTTTATCCCGTCATACAACTCTATTTTAGAAACTATACAGTCTTGTTCTTTTTCTTTAGCGTAACGTTTTATATCATCTACGTTGCCACTGCCAAACTTACCAAAGCGATAATCTTCGCCACAAACGTAACATATAACGTTATACTTTTCATTAAGAAATTTAATAAAATCAAACTTATCCATTGATAAAAAATCAACGTCTAATGGCGCAAAAAATATCTCGTCAGCACCTGCTTGTTTTAAGAGCTCTTCTCTTTCGCTGGTAAGATAAACTGCCTTTTCATCATTGTTATTTAGAACTGCCCTTAAATTACCACCAAAGGTTATAACGGTAAGCGTTGCGTTATGCTCACTTGCATAACTCTTTGCTTGCTCTATAACTTTTCGGTGCCCCAAATGCACGCTATCAAAATATCCTAACGCTAGCACTGTGGGTTGGTTTTTCTTATCTAACATACGCTTTTATTCTCAACTTTTTATCGTTTGCCACTCCAACGCCCCAAAACTCATCTTCATTATAAACTCTATACGTTCCGTCAGCGTAACCGTACTCTTCATAAACCCCATCTAAAATCTTTTGCGCTTGACCTTTCGTTAAACGGATTTTAGGAAATTCTACAGCAATATCGGGTGGCAAAATATACTTTTCAGGTACTTCACTATCCATAAACTCTTGCACGGTTACGCCGTTTTCCATACAAAACACGCCCGATGCCGTGCGAGTTAGTTTACTCATTGTGCCAAGCGTATTTAGTGATAGCGCTATATCCCTTGCAAGCGAACGAATATACGTTCCACCTTTACAATCTATCTTAAACTCAAACTCGTCTTCATCAGTTTGCGATAAAAGTTCCACGCCTAGAACAGTAACTTTTTTAGGTTCTAGCGTAAAATCCACACCCTTTCTTGCGAGTTGGTATCCCCTTTTTCCATCAATGCACTTTGCAGAGTATTTTGGGGGAATTTGGTCTATCTCGCCAATAAAGTTCGATAAAACACTCTTTATCTCTTTTTCCGTAGGTATTAAGTTTGTCTTTTCTGTAACCACACCCGTAACATCTAAAGTATCGGTGGTAAAGCCAAATTTAAACCTAGCTATATAAGTTTTGTTTTTATCTAATAAATATTGAAAAAGCCTGCTGGTTTTTTCTAATCCTACGGGTAAAACGCCACTCGCCATAGGGTCAAGAGTTCCCATATGCCCACAATTAGCGTTAAGCTTACGCTTAACCGAGCCTACTGCATAAGCCGAACTCATACCTTCAGGTTTTATTAGGTTTATAAATCCTTTCATTAAATTACCGTTTAATCTCTTATTTCACGGCTAACTGCAAAAGTGATGTTATCTATCACTTCTTCATATTCGCCTGCTATTTGGCAACCACTTGCCAAAACGTGCCCACCACCACCAAATCTAGATGCAACGGCGTTAACGTCGGTTCCTTTACTACGAAAACTAATTTTATACTTATTAGCACCAACTTCCATAACACACGCGCCAACTTCAACAGTATCTATTCCCATAATGAAATCGATAAATCCTTCCGTTTCGTCAGCTTTAGCACCTGAAAGCTCTATATCGCGAGCATTAACAGTTGCAACTGCAAATCTATCGTCTAAAAAGTACCTAATTTTATCCATTACCATGCCAAAAAGCTTTGCTCTTTCTTTGGTTTGTTTGGTAAAAGTGTTATACCCTATGGCGTTTAGGTCTGCGCCTTTATTTACAAGGCTACTAGCTGTTTTAAGGCAGTCTTCTGTAACGTTTTTGTGCCTAAAAAATCCTGTATCAGTAACGATACCAAGTGCTAACAGATTAGCTATTTCACAATCAATTTCCACCTTCATAGCATTTATTAATGCAAAAACGTTTTCACAATTAGCAGCACTATCAAAAACGTAATTTGTATTGCCAAATTTTTGATTGGAAACGTGGTGGTCTATATTATAAGTGTTTTTGTGCTTTATAAAACTTTGTGCTTCGCTAAGCCTAGTAAGGTCAGCACAATCTATTGCTAACATTGCAGAAAACTCTTTGTTTTCTTCTAGCGCTGTAACTACCTTTTTCATTTCAGGCAAAAACAAAAGCCTTTCGGGAACGGGGTCATTTGAACATACTATTGCCCTAATCCCCAGCTTTTCAAAAGCAAGCTTTAAAGCGCACGCGCCACCTAGACAATCGCCATCAGGACGGGCGTGACATAAAAGCGCAACCGAGCGCTCTTTTTTAAGTTTATCTGCAAGTTGCTGTAAGTTTATCACTTTTGTTCACCTTGGTTTATAGCCTTAAATAGCCTTTCCATTTTATCGCCGTATTCCATAGATGTATCCATAAAGAAATGAAGTTCAGGAACAGTTCTAGCACGAACAACCCTTGCAAGTTCAAAGCGAATTTTTTTAGCATCTGCTTTAATTGCTTCAAAGGTTTGGTTCTTCTTGTCTTGGTCTTTCGAGTAAACGCTAACGAAAACTTTTGCGTGCGAAAGGTCACGACTAACGTCAACCGAAACGATAGAAAACATTTCGGTAACTAGTGGATTTTTAAGCTTTCTTGAAATTATTTCGTAAATTTCCTTTTGGAGTTCAGCGTTAAACCTATCGCTTCTATTAACCCTTTTCTGCATTACTCTTTACTCACTTCTACTTGATAACATTCAATAAAGTCGCCAACTTTGATATCGTTAAATCTTTCAATAGAAATACCACATTCAAAGCCTTGCGCAACTTCCTTAACGTCATCTTTAAATCTCTTTAACTGCAATACGTTACCTTCGGTAATCATAACGTCATCACGATAGATACGCAACTTACAGTTCCTTGAAATCTTACCTTCAACTACGTATGAACCTGCAACCTGACCAACGCCTGAAATCTTAAATACTTCTCTAACTTCAGCTTTGCCGAGATATACTTCGGTAAACTTGGGCGCAAGCATACCTTTAAGCGCCTTTTCAACGTCTTCAATCGCTTCGTAGATAACTCTATACAACTTAATATCTACACCACTCTTTTCTGCAATTTGTTTTGCATTAGAGTCTGGGCGAACGTTAAAGCCTATTATAACGGCGTTAGAAGATTCAGCAAGCATAATATCCGATTCTTTAATAGCGCCTGCTTGTGCGTGGATAACACTTACCCTAACTTCTTCGTTAGATAGCTTTTCTAAGCTAGATTTCACTGCTTCTACAGAGCCTTGAACGTCTGCTTTTACTACGATATTTAAAGTCTTCATGCCACCTTCGGCAATCTTATTAAACACGTCATCAAGCGTTACCTTTTGTGACGCTTTAATCATGTTTTCTCTTTCTCTATTCTTTCTTTCTTCGGCAACCATCTTAATGAGTTTTTCCTGTTCAACTGCATAGAGAATATCGCCTGCGTTTGGAACTTCATCTAAACCCATAATGGATACTGGAGTTGATGGGCCAGCACTTGTAACGCGCCTACCCTTATCGTCTACCATTGCCCTAATCTTACCAGTTACCGTACCAACGATAATGCTATCAGCTACCTTAAGCGTACCGTTTTGAACTAGTATGGTTGCAATCGGACCTTTGCTTTGGTCTAGTTTTGCTTCTATAACAACACCTTTTGCCTTTCTATCAGGATTTGCTTTTAATTCCTTAAGCTCTGCAACAAGGTTAACGTTTTCTAAAAGATTATCAAATCCTTCACCTGTCTTAGCTGATACTGGACAAAGTATGGTATCACCACCCCATTCTTCAGGAAGAAGACCGTGTTCGGTAAGCTGGGTTTTAACCCTTTCTATATTAGATTCTGGCTTATCAATCTTATTAACCGCAACTATAATAGGAACGTCTGCTGCTTTTGCATGGTTAATTGCTTCTACCGTTTGTGGCATAATACCGTCGTCTGCAGCAACAACCAAGATTGCAATATCGGTCGCCTGCGCACCACGTGCACGCATTGCAGTAAACGCTGCGTGACCAGGCGTATCTAGGAAAGTAATAACTTCCCCACCAGCCGTAACTTGATATGCACCTATATGCTGTGTAATACCACCTGCTTCGCCTGCCGTAACGTTTGACTTACGAATTCTATCGAGTATAGAAGTTTTACCGTGGTCAACGTGACCCATAACTGTAACAACAGGTGGGCGTTTAACTAGTTTTTCGGCATCATCAGCACTATCAAAGTCAATAAGAACGTCTTCTGCCGTCTTATCGAGCTTTAATTCTAATTCTATACCCAAATCGTCTGCTATAAACGCTGCCGTATCAAAGTCGATAGAGTCGTTTATAGTTTTCATTATACCTTCTTTGAACAAACGCTTTGTAATTTCTGCAGCCGTGATACCAATTTTTTCACTGAGCACTTTTAAAGGTATCATTTCGGTTGTAATTACTGCCTTCTCAATCTTAATAACGTTAACTTCAGAAGCTTTCTTTTCCTTTTTTGCAGGACGGAACTTTCTATATCCACTCTTATTTTCATCAAAATCGTCGATATCTACTTGATTTTTTATTAGCGAACGCTTGTTGATTACGCGCTTTTCTTCATACTGCTTATCGTTGCCACCTTGCTTTTTCTTTGCGAACGAACGCTTGTCGTTTACAGTAGGTAGTACTGGTGGAGCGACGTAGGTAGTAGGAGCAGGCTTTTTACCCATAGGTCTATCGCCTTGGCGATTAAATTCGGGTTTAGCTCCCTTGTTAAAGCCTTCCCTTCCCTGTGGTCTATCAGTTCTTTGGAATTTTTCACCATTAGGGCGTTCATTTCTCTTATCAGGGCCTTCGCGTCTCACTATAAACGATGGTCTTTCTGGCTTCTTTTCCGGACTTTCGTGGCGAACAATGAACGAAGGTCTTTCTGGTGCAACGAATTCGTTACGCTTTGCAGGTTGTTCTTCGTTTGCTTTTTGAGGCTCTACCTTTGGCTCTGCAGGAATTTCTACTTTTTCTATCTCTTTTTCAACGGGTTTTTCTATAACTTCTTGCTTCTTTTCTTCCTTTTCAGGTTGAACTGCCTGCGCTTCTTTTTCTACGCGCGCTTTTTCAAAAGCCTTAAGTTTTTCTTCCAATGCGACTTTTAAACCCTTAACGCTCTTTTGACTGTTTGCAGAAATTTTAAAAAATTCTTCTGCTTTTCCGTCTTTTAGCAAAAGTTCACTCGCTTTCTTTATATATTCATAACGCGTTTCTTTCTTTTCAGCCATTTAACTACTCCTAAATTCTCGCAATAAAATCATTTTTAGAATTGTCTATAATAGCCTTTGACAATTCTACGTCGGCAATCGCCATTACCTTGGCGTTTTCTCTATGTGTAATTTGTTCTAACGTTTTTTCCTTTGGGCTCAATAATGGGCAACCGAACCGTTTTGCAAGTTTACTAGCATCTTTAACGGTATTCTCGCTTGCAGTGTTACAAACTATCATAAGCGACGCTTTTTTTAGCGTTCCCACTGCGTTTGCTCCTATACGGAATTTTCCCGTTCGCATTGCAAACCCTATAAACGTTTCTGCTTTACTCTTTATTTCCAAGGTACGTCTCCGTTATTCTATCGTAAGTTTCATCTGGCACCGGGCAGGAAAATACACGGTTTATAAGTTTTTGCTTTTTTAGTTTGTTAATGCATTCTATATCGTTACAAACGTAAGCGCCCCTGCCGTTAGCCTTGCCCGTTAAATCTAGTGAAATTTCTTCACCGTATTTAACAATGCGTATAAGCTCTTTCTTGGGTTTTTCCTGCCTGCACGCTATGCACGTGCGCATCGGTATCCTCTTTTTTTCCATAACTATTCTTCTACAACGCTTTCGCTTGCACTGAATTCACCTAGTGCAACGCTTTCACTTTTAACGTCTATCTTCCAGCCGGTAAGTCTTACGGCTAATCTTGCATTTTGACCACTTCTACCAATAGCTAAAGACAACTTATCGTCAGGAACTACGGCAACAGCACTATCTTCGCCCGTTTGAACAACTTTGATTACGCGTGCTGGAGACAATGCCCTAGAAATGTATTCAAGTGGGTTTTCGCTCCATTGAATAATATCGATTTTTTCGCCACATAGCTCTGCAACGATTGCGTTAACTCTTGCGCCCTTATTACCTACGCAAGCACCGATAGCATCTACCATTGGGTCTTCACTATAAATTGCAATCTTTGTTCTTTGACCAGGGTCACGAGCAACAGATTTAACGGTTACAACGCCTTGTTTAATTTCTGGAACTTCATTTTCAAACAAGCGCTTAACTAGCCCGTTAGCCGTTCTTGAAACTACTATTTGCGCAAACTTGCCAGTAGTTTTAACCCTCTTAACGTAAACGTTAAGTCTTTGGTTTAATTCATATTTTTCACCAGGAACTTGGTCGTTTGGCATAAGTACGCCTTCGATTTGGTTGCCACCGAGTTCTACGTAAACGTTCCCGTCTTCAATTCTTCTAACGGTTGCAGCCATAAGCTCACCTTCTCTGTCTTCAAACTCGTTTACCGTGTTTTCACGTTCAATTTCACGAAGTTTTTGCATAAGAACTTGTCTTGCCGTTTGAGCTGCAATTCTACCAAAGTTTTTAGAAGCGATTTCGTTAGTAACAACATCGCCAACTTTGTAGCTTTTCTTTATTTCGCGTGCTTCTTCAAGGCTGATTTCCTTTTCGGAATCAACTACTTCTTCTACAATGGTTTTCACGCTGTAGATTTTAATAGACTTTTTCTCTTGGTTAAGTTTTACTTCAACGCCACTAGCCGAGCCTGAATGCTTCTTATAAGCAATAGCAAGCGCGTTTTCAAGTGCTGAAATAAACTCTTCTTGAGAAATGCCTTTTTGTCTTTCAAGTTCTTCAAGTGCTAAAAAGAAATCCTGATTTATCATTTTTATCTCCTTGTAGGATAATTTTATCCCTTATTAAAAATCAATATATTCATTTACCTTTACAATGTTTTTCATCTCTATCGTAAAGGTGGTTTTTTCATCTACCTTTAAGGTGATGGTTTGCTTATCATAAGCCGTTAAAATACCATCGTAAAACTTTTTACCTCGTATAGAAGAATAAAGTTTTACTTCAACCCTTTGACCTATATGACTTAAAAAGTCTTTTTCCGTCTTAAACGGACGGTCAATTCCAAGACTTGAGACGTTTAGCGTATAAGCCTCGCCAAAAGTTGGGTCAAACTCATCAAGTGGAAGGTCTATTGCCCTATGGAAAAGTTCACAAGTATCTAAATCTACACCACCATCTTTGTTAATAAAAATGGTCATTGCTGGGTTTTTACCTTGCTTAAATTCCACTTCAACCACTTCTATGCCTAACGGGTTTGCAATTTCACTTAAAAATTCTTGTATTTCGGTAATGGGTTTTACTTTCATTTAACACCTTTATAAACGAATGAGAACGGCTAAATGCCGTTCTCATAAGTCAAGTATACTTTATAAGCATAATCATATTACCATATTTTTGTTGGTTTTGCAAGCGTTTTTGCTAATTTTCCTTTATTTATAATTATTTTATAATTATTTGTGCTTAATTTTCATCATTTCTATAAACGCTTCTGCCGTTGCATAAGCATCAGATAGCGCCCTGTGATGACGGAATGCTATGCCAAAATGGTCTGCTACAGTATGTAAATCGTGCTTTTTCAAAAATGGCAAGGTCGCTCTTGCAAGTTCTACCGTGTCAATTATTTTATTCTTTACCTCGTAATCTTCAGCGTTTGCAAATCGCTTTATAAACTTAACGTCAAAATCAGCGTTATGCGCAACGAGTACTGCGCCTTGAATAAATTTCATAAAATCTGGCATTACCGTGCTAATTTTAGGTGCGTCCTTTACCATTTCTTCGGTAATACCCGTTAATTTTACTATCTCTTCACTTATCCTATAATCAGGTTTAATTAGAGTAGTAAATTGCTCGCTAATCTTTCCGTTCTTAAGCTTTACAGCGCCTATTTCAGTTATACCCTGACTCATAACTTCTAGCCCAGTAGTTTCAATATCAAACACAACGTATTCTGTTTCAGTAAGCTCTAACGGTAACACTGTTTGCGCATCAAACACACTTGCGACTTTAACCGTGGTTGCTGGCGTTGGAAAAATATTTTTATATTCTCTAGGTGGGTCTTTTTTGAACCTATCTTTTTTCACGAAATTCTTTGGGAAGGTGCATCTATTTATCTTGTCAAAAGTAAAGGACTTTCTTCCGTTATAATCACTTATGTTTCCACGTGCAATTATAGCTTCACCAACGGAAATTTCCTTAATTTTATGATAGGTAGTTTTTTTAGAAAAATAAACGCCACTAGTTCTACCGGTAGTATCATCTAAGTGAATTATTAAATAGGGTTTGCCGTTTTTAGTTTGCCTTTCCACTATATCTGTTACAGTACCACACACGGTAACTTCACCAGCGTTTGCATCTTCAATATATAGCGCAGTATCCCCTATGGTATGGTCGTCTATAACCACAATGTCAAGAACTTTTATCGTGCGATGCTCTATCTTTTTGAGCTCGCCAACAAACACTTCTTCAGAAAGCAGGCTAACGTTTTCTTGGGCTTCTTTAACTTCTATACTACCAACAAAATCAGAGCAGAATTTTTTGCCTAAATGTTCGTTTAATTTTACTAACGCACCGTTGCGTTTGATATACTCTGCGCCATCTTCAGTAAGCCTTAAAACGTACTTTACTACGTCGCCTACGTTAGTTGATATAATATCCGTTTGCTTTAGAAAAATAGAAATAGATGGGTAGCTTTCGTTTAAGCACTTAAAAATTTCAGCATTTACAAGTTCATCGTTGCTAACTATTTTTTTAATTGACACGTCTACAGCCTTAAAGGCAGGCGAAGTAATTTTTTCTGCCTGCTCTAAAATCTTTTTTTGTAACGTTTCTTCTACAGCCGTGTCGCAAATAAAATTATAACTTATTTTTGATTGCTGGCGCTCTATTTCAATAGAGCTCAAACGTATGTTTTTTAACTTTTCGTCTAATGCACGAATATCTGCTAAAAACTCTGCGTTGCTCTTTACTGTATACACTTATCTATCTCTCCAAAAAACTCTTTTTCTGCGTCTTGTTTAGATACTTTTTTTACAATTTTGCCTTTTACGAATATAACGCAACTTTCTTTTGCGCCTGCAATTCCTAGGTCAGCATCACTCGCTTCCCCAGGGCCGTTTACAGCACAACCCATAACGGCAATTTTAAGTGGTTTGTTTATGCTTGCCGTATAGTCTTCCACCTTTTTTGCAAAGCCCATACAGTCCCACTCGCATCTTCCACAAGTAGGGCAAGCAATTACCTTTACACAATCGTTCTTGAGATTAAGGGCAGACAAAATAGCCTTGCCAGCAACCACTTCTCTAACTGGGTCTGCTGATAAGCTTACTCTCAAAGTGTCGCCTATTCCACGAGCTAGCAAAAAGCCTATTCCTATAGCGTTTTTAATAACTCCGTTATATTCCGTGCCTGCTTCCGTAACCCCTAAATGCAAGGGATAATCGCAACGGCTAGAAACATATTCGTAAGCCTTGATAGACAACGGCACGTCTGAAGCTTTAACCGAGATTACTATATCGTTAACACCATATTTTTCTAAAATAGAAGCGTTTTTAAGGGCGCTTTCGCCTAATGATATTTCGTTTTTGCCATATTTAGCTAAAAACTCTTTATCAATACTACCCGTGTTTGAACCCACGCGAACAGGTATGCCGTTTGCCTTTAGGGCGCTAGCAACTTCTCTTACGTTGTTTTCTCCACCGATATTGCCGGGGTTAATTCTAATCTTATCAGCGCCACCATCAATGGCTTTTATGGCAAGCTGATAGTCAAAATGAATATCTGCTACTAAAGGTATATCGGTATACTTTTTAACTTCATTAAACGCCAAAGCATCTTTTTCATCGCACACGGAAAAGCGCAGGATATCACATCCTGCTAACTTTAACCGTTCACACTCTTCTATTGCCCTTTTAACGTTTGATATCTTAAACGTGGACATTGATTGAATTTTAACGTTTTCGCCACCACCTAAAAACAGGTTGCCAACTTTTACTTTTTTAGCCATAACTTTATTTTAGCACAAAATAGCGTGTTTGTAAAGAAAATAATTAAATGCTTATTGTCCTGCGCGCAACTTGTATAGGTATACGATGTGCTCGTAATACTCGTCCATAAAAATCATAAGTCTACTTTCTTGTAAAATTTCGTTGTAAGCATCTAATGGGGATAAAGCATTAAAATACCCTTCAACGCAAGTTAAAACGTCTTCGTAATAACCAACGTCAATTAGCTGGTCTTTAGTTATTTCCCCTGCCTGAATTTCCATGTGCTTTAGTTTTAGTTCTAGTTTTGCTTTTGTTACGACGTTGCGATATTTTACTTCTTTTTCATCAAGTGAATTATTGTACTTAAACGCTAACAATTTTTGTTCTTCTTGCTCGTCTTTTAACTCAACTGCTTTAGCTGATATTTCCTTTTGATGAATTGTTATAAAATGTTCCTGCGCACCGTTTTTCTTTTGCTCTAATTCTGCAATTAACAAATTGCAATCGGCAATTAGCCTAGAATAATTTTCATTACTTAAAGCAATTTTATCGTTTTTTTGTGCTTCTATTTGCGCTATCTTATCAGTAACGATACTGCTTGTCCCAATCCCGTTTTTAGCTGCATGTTCTTGAATTTTTTTCTCACTTTCTGCATATGATGCAATTATTTGAGATACTGCCGCTTCTTTATCGGCATTTAGCGTTGCTATTTTAGCGTTAAGCCCAGCAATTTCTTCAGTAATTTTGCTTTGATATTCTACTATCTCTCTTTCATGCTTGCCCATTAAAAGCTTTTCAGCTTTAACTAAAATTTCTGCATCGGTAAGTTCTAAAAATTCTTGCCTTTCTAACACTAACTCTTCAAGCTCTGCCCCAACGTAGTCGTCACGCTCTATTCGATAATAGTGAAAAATTTCTTTTAACGTTTCATACATATTTTCTTTTGTAGTAGGTATTTCAAAGGTCATATTAGCTCTCCTTTAATCTATATTCTATTTTTATTCTTTCAATTAACAAAGGTTCTTCACCCATAAATCCCATCTTGAAATTTAAAGCAGGAATATTCACACGCAATTTGTTTGGGCCTTTTTTTATGCCAAAAACACGGGTTTCTTTATCTGTTTGAATACTCATTTTACATTCGGTTTGGCTAAAAAGTGAAATTTTATGCAAAACCTTTTCATCAGTGGTTGCCATATCAAATTTTACACTGTTAAAACCAAATTCTGAAATTATGGAATTGTCTTCAACCATCTCCCATATAAGTCCGTAAGGCTCTATTGAATACAGCCCATCACAAATATACGGTACTGGACAAGTTACACTATATTGTTGATTTGTTTTAAAATCATATCCAATCATTAAAAAGCCTGAAGAATAACAGACTGCTATCGTAAAATAAGTATCTTTATAAACAGCTATTGTATTTGTTAGCATATAATCATCCATGTTTAAATTAAGATTTATTACTGTTATTTCTCCTTTGTCATAAACACATATCTTGCTATCAGACAGAAAAACCACCTTTCCACAGCAAATTCTTACAGAACCTTTGTCTATACCATTGATATTATGACTTAACACTTTTTTAAGTTGATAATCAACACGCTCTCCATCTGCAATAAATTCGTATATTGCTTTTGTTGTAAAAATAATAAGTTTGCCGTCGTTAACTGCAAATTCGATTATATTCCCATCGCGACTATCTAGTTCAACAACTCCTCCACGGTTTAAATCATTGGTAAAGTCGGTATAATTATCTACTGCGCTAAAATACAACTTGTTTTTATATGCTAAAAAAAGCATACGATTATATACACAAGCAAAGGTTGCTCTAGGCACAACGAAATCAGTATACGTACTGCCGTCATTTTCAACTAAATGTGCTTTTCCGTTTTGAGCAACCACTAAAAGCTTTCTTTCTCCTTCGTGAACGATTTCCACAAAAGAAGCTAAAGAGTTTACCTTTAGATTTTTTACATGCGTTATAGCTGGGCTTTTAGAGAAATAAACTTGCTTTGACTGTGTATAAAAAACTTTTTTATCACCTACTACCTGTATACTAGAAATTTCATTAGGTGGGCCTAGATAAACTCCTTGTACAAATCCAAAAGCTTTTAATTGTCCATTCTCATCAATTAAGGCGTTTGAATTTCCGTCTGTCAACTGAAAAAAGTTCTTTATTTCAAAGGTCTTTAGCTTGTTTTTTATTTTTTTTACGTAAGGTATTTTCATTGCCAAATCCTTGCCTTAGTTTTGTAATTTTTTGGTTTACAAATAGCGTAAACGCCTTCAACGTATCTTTCGTGCATACTGCAAGCGCGCTCAAAATCTCCTTCCGAAAGCGCAAATTCAGCAGCTAATCCGTAAGAAAGTACAGCACCTGGAATATCATTTTCAGCATAATCAAGTTTATCGTTAAGCCCGTACGTACTATGTGTAAATTTGTATTTAACGCTACTACAAGGTCTAGAAAATTTAACGCTATCATAGTACACTGTAAATGGTATTTCTTCGCCTTTAATGTCGTATACGTTAAGAATTTCTATTGCATTTTTCTTTAAATCTGAATAGCGCACAATTTCCGTTGCGTTTATCTTTTCTTCGGTAATTAACGGAACAAACGAGGCAGAAAGTTCTGCTATAACCATGTTTATAAGCCTTACCATAACGTCTACAGCCAATAATGTGTCTTCGCTAGCCGTACTTTTAGAATCAAGATAATTAACCACGTCTTCTCTACCAGACAAGGTAGAAGCTTGTTTTATTATATCTTTTACAGTCATTTTTTCTCCTTTTTTAAACAATTGCCGAGTCCAATTATGGACTCGGCAAGTTTAGGTTTTTTTATTCTTCGGTAATACCTGAAAGCATACCTTGTCCTGCCGGACGGGAACAAATAAGGTCAGCGTACTTTACAAGAGTTGCCGAGTAAACGGGTTTACCGGGTAACTGCTTTAACACTTTACCATCATCCCCTTCAAGCCACTGCCAATCGCAAAGTTGATGCAATGCGAAATCATCAGTGTTCAAAAGATACATAGTACCTGCTGGGCAAAATCTATCTACTACGATAGGAATGCCGTTATAAGTTATTGCCTTATAACCACCTGCAAGTTCGGTAGTATCTATGTGCTTGTTTACAGAAAGCAACTTCTGAATAGCACGACGCACACCCCAAGAACACATAATAAAGTTTACTTTGCTACCACTGTTTTCTTCGATAGTATCGATAGCTGTTTGTAATTTTAGCTCGTCAATTTCACCAACGTTTTCTTGAACGTAAGGGTTAAGCCAAGCGTTATCAGCTTTGTTTAAACCATAAAGGCTGGTTTTTTGCTTATTGAAGATTGCGCCAAGTCCGGTAATTTCGTTATTATATGAGCCTTGAACGGTTACGATTGAACCTGCAGGAACTGCACTAGTAGTTACCGTAGCACCAGAAACTATAATAATTTTACCTGCTCTATCAACGCTTAAAATCTTTCTTGCGCCTACGCTTTCGATTGCGTTGCCACTTGCATCACGGAAATCAACAATCATACCTTCGGTAACGTTTTTAACGCTATCGATTTCGATTTTGCCAGAAGTAATTGATTTAACGGTAGCAATCTTACCACTACCATCACCAAAGAGCATTCTGCCAAGATTATAAGAACTTGATTTAACAAGACCTTCCATTTCTGCATTTAATAGGTTAACGAACGCACCTGCATTGTTTTCAGATGCTCTTACTGCCTTATCGCTAATCTCTACAGTACCATAAAGGTTTTTAAGCGTGGTAACGAATTGTGCATAATTATTACCACCAGCTTCTGGTAAAGCACCTTCTTCAGTGCCTGCACCTATACCACCGTTTACACCGTGAATAGCGAGTTTTCTTACTTCCTTGCCCCATACGTCTTCTGCCGT
Organism: Christensenellaceae bacterium; assembly: GCA_045654125.1. Taxonomy (GTDB): domain Bacteria; phylum Bacillota; class Clostridia; order Christensenellales; family Borkfalkiaceae; genus UBA1259. The sequence continues at coordinate 2,862 of JAZOMU010000003.1, read as the reverse complement.
TTGCTTAATAACTGACAAGAAAGGGTTAGTATTAAAATTGAGTTGTTCAGCAACAGCGTCTAAGTAATATGTTTTTAACGCGCTGTCTGCATTAGTTAAATTTACTGCCATAATTTTTTGTTTCTCCTAAATAATAATTTTTTTTTAATTTTTGCCTAGAAGCTCTTTTGCAAGCTCCCCTGCGGCGCGAACGGTTTTAGGGCGACGCACTGGCGTTCTCACACCTGCGCCAACACCGTCCATAACGATTGCCGTACGTTTTTTGCCTAAAAGATCTTTAAGATATTCCCTAATTACTTGGTCCTTATATTCAGGGGTTGTATCTTCTTTTCTTTCCGTGTCAGTAACACTTTGCCTTTCCGTCGGAGTATCTTTATCGACGATAAGCATTTGGCTTTCAAGCTCTTTAATTCGCTGACAGCGTTTGGTAAATTCAGCTTGTAAAGAGTTGTATGCGTTCAGCAATGCGTTTGCATCTTTGAACTTTCCAAATGAGACGGGCGCTTCTTTTTCTTCTACTGCCTGTTCGGGTTGAATTTCTAAAACAGCTTCCGTTTGTTCATTTTTAAGATTATCCATTATTTTTCTCCTTAATTTCTATTCTTTTTTTATGCTCTTCTACGTGAGCGTATAGCCTTTGTTTTTCTTGTTCTGTAAGCGTATTGTACTCGCTTAAAATATAACGAATATGCTCGTCTATATGTATACTATCATCATCTATAATCTCAATGCTCATAGCGTTTTTGCGCACTATTTCGTTTTCTTCTTGTGCTTTTTCTTCTTGTAATCTTGAAAGTCCTTTTCTATAATCAAGGTCTTTGTAGCCTAATAGTGATAAAACTTTTTCCTTTGTAGCAGGGCGAAGCTTACCATCTTCGTCACACAATAACCCACTATTATATAACTTTAATATTACTTCCTTTCTTTGACTATCCGAGTGCAATAACTCGTTTTCGTTTTCCAAGAACGCATCGTCTGAAGTAATGGCATTTTTATCAGCGTAATATATGCGAGTTTTATCAAAATCATCTTGATATTTAACCATTTTTACGTTTGCCATAAACTGTGCAAATAATCTTATAACGTGCTTTGCAATGGCTATGTAACAACGCCTAATTTCTTCAGCAGAAACTAATAGTCTAGAGTTATCTTGGTCAATCAAAATTTCTAAAGCAGTACCACTTGTTAACGATGCGTTTCTTGCACTTGAAGAAACGTCACTTACCCCACTTACTATAACGAATTCGTTTATCAACTTTTCTTCTTCTTCGTTAAAATCGGATGGCATTGTGATTTCATTCATCATTTCAGGAGCTTTAGAACCTTGCCTGTAAACTAAAACTTTACCAGGTGAAAGCCCATCGGTTGCAAGGTCATCAACGTCAACAGAGCCATCTTCAACAGTCATAACACCCATCGAAAGCCTATTTAAGAACTCGTGTTTTCTATTTTTAACGGCGTTATATGCACGCTGTATAGGAATAAGCCTTTCAATAATACTAATGCCGAAAAAGTTACCTGAACTGCTAATACAATCTTGCTTTATAAAAGGATAAGCTCTTTCACCCTTTTCACCGTTTACGTAAGGCAACTCAGTCGATTGTAATAGCTTTCCTCCTGCAACTGTTATCAGCCTGCCTTTAGGAAATTCTTTAGTCGGACGCTCATATCTTTCAATTACTATTACGGAATTTTTAAGCGTTTTTTTAGATTTTTCAGTCATTTTCTTAGTTGAACTAGCAAAATCAAACACGCTAACTTCTTCACCGTCTACTTGAACGCCATACTTTTCGTACACTTCCTTTACACTGATTGCACTTGCGTGAATAATGCTTTTTTGCTCGTTTATGCTTTCGATAGTAAGGCTTTCTGGGTATATTTCAAACGGGGAAATAGCAAGCACCTTAACCGTGCCTTCAAATACGCTTTCGCCATCTAGTTCGCCTATTTTTTCCCCACCATTTTCATCCCAAAGCACCTTGTAAAAACCTGTGCCACACGTTTCGCTCCACGCAGTAGTTTGCTTAACTACTGAACTAACGTTAGCATCCTTAAACACTTCTGCAACGAGCTTTTCTGCAATTACTGATGCCAAAACGTCTTTATCATCATCGGTTTTAGGACGTACGGAAACCGTTGGATTTATGCGTGAAAACTTTGCAAGCCTTGATTCAATAAGTGGTGCAATATGGTTAAAAACACCACGGTTTTGCCAAAAAAACGTTTTATCATCACTGATTATTTCCCCACGCCTATTTATATCGCAATATTGATTACCCACAAAGAAGTTTCTATTTAACTCCCATTGCCTTTCTAACATTAACCTTTCTTCACGTCTACGATTAAAATCCTGTTGCACTTCTGCCACTAAGCTTTCTTCATATTCTCTTAAATCAGGATTATCCTTTTTTAGTTTTTTTCTTTGCAATTTTTTCCTCCTTTTCATTAAAGTCATTAAGCAGTTGCAATAATCTTTGCTTTTCTTCTTCCAACTGCTCGTCACTCATCTCAGATACGTTCACTTCAGTTTGGTCAAGTAGTATTTTTAACGCCGTTAGGTCGGGTGGAACGTTTTTTTTGGTAACTTTCTTTTTACTAAGCTTAATTTCCCCCGAATCGTCACTTACATACTCTTCAACCACTTCCGTTGCATCGTAACCAAGCGCCTTTTTTATTAGCGCCGTTTTGTACTTGGCGCTATTTTCAATTTTTTCTTTCATTTAAAATCTTTCTAAACAGTCGCTCCTTGTCCTTTTGAATTTCTGTCTTTTCTTTTTTCGGCGATTTTCCTTGTGGTTTATTCATTAGATAATAGCGAAGTTCGTCTAGAGCGTGGTCATCTGCTTTTTTAGGAACGTCTCC
>JAZOMU010000002.1:0-9337 GCA_045654125.1 Christensenellaceae bacterium | reverse complement strand
ACTATTTTGGGGATTTTTTCAATTACTTCAGGATATTTTTTGATTAGAAGCGCAATATTTGTGTGTGGGCCGAGTATTATGGGAACGATATCGCCATCTCCTGCCATTATGGTTTTATACATAGCTGTAACTGCATCTTCGCAAATAATTTTATGAACAGTTTTTTGTGGGGGGATATACCCACCAAGCCCATGTTCTTGATGAATAAACTTAGCGTCTATACTTTCACGGCATAACGCACGCTTTGCGCCTTGAGCTACTGGGTAATCAACCCCTAATACGTCAAGAAAGTGTAGAGTGTTTCTAGTGCCTAATTCCACTTCTACGTTTCCAACAACGGTGGTAATAAGTTTAACGTCTATGTTTTTATCAAAAAAAGCGTAAATAAGGCAAACGGAATCGTCTACGCCAGGGTCTGTATCTATTATGACTTTGTATTTTTTATCGTTCATTTTAGCTCCAAATCAATCTTCTTAAATATATTATACCATAACTGAGCAAAAATGTTTCAAAAATTTTTAAATCAATAAACAGTAAAAGTTTTTTAAGTATTTTTTCTTGCTTTTATTAGTAAAATGTAGTATCTTATAAGTATGATTTGTAATAACGTGTTAGAAGCAATCGGGCATACGCCCATTATACGATTAAACAAGATGAGAGAAAAAGGCTCGGCTGAGATTTTGGTTAAGTTTGAAGGGCTTAACGTAGGTGGGTCTATAAAAACGCGCGTGGCGTTCAATATGATTGAACAGGCTGAAAAGCAAGGTTTAATAAATAAGGACACTATTATTGTAGAACCTACTAGTGGTAACCAAGGTATTGGTTTAGCGCTAGTTGGTGCAGTAAAGGGTTATAAAACCGTTATTATTATGCCAGACTCAGTTAGTGAAGAAAGAAGAAAGCTCGTTCGCCATTACGGTGCAGAAGTAAAGCTTGTCCACGACGATGGGAATATTGGCGACTGTATTGACCGTTGTTTAAAAATGGCGCTAGATATGGCTAAAAACGACCCTAACGTTTACGTTCCACAGCAGTTTGAAAACCCATCTAACCCTATGGCGCACCGTCATCACACCGGCTTGGAAATCTTAGAGCAGGTAGCAGGCCCAATCCACGGTTTCTGTTCCGGCATAGGCACTGGTGGTACGATTACGGGGATAGGAGAAGTGCTAAAAGCTCAAAACCCTGATATTAAAATTTGGGCAGTAGAGCCGGAAAATGCTGCGATTTTAGCAGGAGGCACTATTGGTTCTCATATTCAAATGGGTATAGGTGACGGGCTTATTCCACCCGTACTTAATTGCGATATATATGAAGATATTTGCGTGGTCTCTGATGAAGAAGCGCTTGCAACGTCAAAAGATTTAGCGCGACTTGAAGGGATTATGTGTGGCATATCATCAGGCACTAACGTGGCGGCTGCTAAAAAACTTGCAAAAGTTTTAGGCGAAGGAAAAACGGTAGTAACCGTTCTTCCAGATACAGCAGAAAGATATTTTTCCACGCCACTTTTTGAAAACGAATAATTAAAAGAAAGTAAGGAGCGACTAAAAGGTCGCTCTTATTAAGTTAAAATTAGATTTTGGTAATTATATGTTTGACAGTGAAAGGTTTTAGTGATATACTACCTATATCATATCGATGAAGCTTTCAGAATTTTTAAGACTGAAAGCGGAGAAACTCTGGAGAATCTCTTTTTTAAGAGTGCCGAAGGTGCAAAGGGCAACCCCTAATCTCTCAGGCAAAAGGACAGAGCAGGCAAAAACTATATAGTCTGCTTATATTTATCTAGAGTTGCTCAGTATCGAGTAACTTATTTTTTATTTTTGGAGGCATTTTTATGCAAGATTTTTTAGACGGACTCTTAGGAGTTGTGAAAACAGTAAACTCATATTTAGCAGATTATGTTTTGATATTCCTTTTAGTCGGCATTGGTATTTTTTACACAATTAAAACGCGTTTTGTACAAGTTCGCTGTTTCAAGCAGGGTATGAAACAAGTTTTTGGTAATTTAAAGCTTAGTGGTGGCAAACAAAAGAAAGGTATGAGTTCTTTCCAAGCGTTCACCACGGCTGTTGCTGCACAAGTAGGCACGGGTAACATTATCGGTGCAAGTGGCGCAATACTTGTCGGTGGGCCGGGTGCGATTTTTTGGATGTGGGTTATTGCCTTTTTTGGTATGGCTACTAATTATTCGGAAGCTGTTCTAGCACAAAAAACTAAAATAGTTAATGATGATGGTAGTGTAAGTGGTGGTCCTATCTATTACATAAAGCACGCATTTAAAAATGGCTTTGGTAAATTTTTAGCAGTGTTTTTCGCTATTGCTACAATTATTGCACTAGGCTTTGTAGGTACAATGGTTCAGTCCAACTCGATTGCAGGTGCTGTAAATGAAGCGTTTAATATCCCTACTTGGGTGGTTGGTATCGTGCTAGTTATACTTGCTGGCATTATATTTATCGGTGGCGTATCAAGGCTTGCTTCTGTAACCGAAAAGATAGTTCCTATAATGGCAGTTGTTTATCTATTAGGTGGTTTGGTTGTTATATGCTCGCAAATAACTGTTCTTCCTGAAGCGTTCTTTATGATATTTAAGTATGCGTTTGTTCCACAAGCGCTCATCGGTGGTGGTATAGGTGCTGCATTAAAAACGGCAATCAGCCAAGGCGCAAAGCGTGGCCTTTTCTCTAACGAAGCAGGTATGGGGTCAACCCCTCATGCTCACGCGCAAGCAAACGTAGATACTGCACATAAACAGGGTATAAGCGCAATGATTGGTGTATTCTTTGATACGTTTGTTGTGCTTACTATGACAGCTCTTATAGTAATTACAACTATGTATGCTGGTGATGGCGCAATCACTACTGAAAAGAGTGCTGAACTTTTGGGCATAGACAAAACTAACCTTGTTAAGAATGCTATCGCGCAAGTGTTTAACGGTAGCAACCTAGGTCTTACAATAGGTGGTATTTTCGTTGCAGTTTGCCTATTCTTCTTCGCCTTTTCAACAATACTTAGCTGGAACTTGTTCGGCAAAATCAACTTTGAATACTTATTTGGCAAGAAATCTATTATTATTTACACGATAATAGCAATCGCGTTTGTTTTCTTAGGTTCAATATTCAAAAATGATTTGGTTTGGGAACTTACTGACTTCTTTAACTACTTAATGGTACTTCCTAACGTTATTGCCTTGTTTGCGTTGTCAAAAATGGTTGTCAGCGAATTAAAGCAAAACGGCAAGGGCAAGTCGGTTGATGAAACGCCTAACCAAAAGCTTTCTGAAAACATAGATTAATTTTTTTTACAAAAAAAGGCGAAGCAAATTTATTTGCTTCGCCTTTGTGTATTATAAGTTTATTTTTACGCTTTAGACGGGTCGATAAGTTCTGCTAAATAGGGCAATTCTCTAAACTTTTCGGCATAGTCTAAGCCGTAACCTACAACGAATCCACAAGGAATGTCAAAACCAACGTAGTCGGCTTTAACGTCCACTTCTCTTCTTTCTTGCTTGTCTAAGAAGGTGCAAATTTTAATAGATTTCGGATTTTTTGTCTTAAGGTGTTCAATAAAGAATTTTAATGTTTTACCACTATCAACGATATCTTCAACTACTATTACGTCTCTATCTTTAATATCAGTGGTAATATCATACTGCATTTCCATTTTGCCACTAACCGTGCCATTACGATAGCTTGATAGCTTTGCAAAGTCAAGCATAATCGGGCGTTTTATGTTTTTGGTAAGGTCTGCAAAGAAATACACTGCGCCTTTAAGCGTACAAATAAACACTGGGCGACGAATAGAGTTGTCTATGCTTGAATAGTCAAGCGTGATTTGTTCTGCAAGTTCTTTTACTCTCTTTTGAATTACTTCTTGTGATAGTATAATCTTAAAATTACTGTTCATAGTTGTTTCATCCTTATTGTATATCAAATTTTATTAATTTCGTAGTATTAGTATCAGCCTTTATTTTGTCCGATACAGCCACTCCGAATATAACCAATATATCAGAGCCGTTGGCGAGCACGGGTAAACGGTTTCGAACCCGTAACGGAATTTTTTTATCCGTTAAATAATCGCCAAGCGACTTGGTGCCACCCCCAAATTTAGTAAAACTGTCTCCGTCGCGCTTAGTTCGAATAACTGCCGTATCAGGTATTTTACCAGCATCTGCGTAAAATCCGTTCTTTAGTTTTACGCCGTTAGCCGATATTTCCTTGATGGAAAGGGTTGATTTTAGAAAAGTAATTTTGCCTATTGAAAAGGGCAGTTCTTGTGTGGTAAAATCGCAGTCCTTATAAAATACAATTTTATCATATTCTTTTATTGCTACAATGCCTTTTGGTAGACTCACTTTACTACCAGTTTGGCTTTGGCATAGCGAATACGTGCTGTCAACGTGCACTTTTTCCCAGTCTTTTTCTACACCTAAATATTGAAGCGCTAAGATAAGTGCATGCGAAAAAACGGCTTTATGAATAGGTAATTTGATTTCAGCCTTGTCGGGCAAAAGAGAAAGTGCTGATTTTGCCGTTTGCAAAATAAAATCGTTATTAGTTTTAATAATTTCGGTAAGGCGCTGTATACTTTTTTCTGCATCGGGGAATATTTTTTTAATGCTGGGCATAACGTTTAAGCGTAGATAGTTTCTAGTATATGCGTCTGATAGGTTCGTTTCGTCTGTTACAAATGGAACATTGTTTTTAGATAAATACTCTTCGATTTCATATTTCTTAACGGAAAGTAATGGACGAATAATTTTATCGTCAAAATTTTCGTTTATTCCTGATATGCCACTTAAGCCTGTTCCGCGAAAAATATTTAAGAGTACGGACTCTGCATTGTCGGAAAGATGATGAGCCGTGGCAACCTTGTCGCATTTACCGTTGTTAATAGCATCGTAAAAGCACTCATATCTCAAAATTCTTGCAGCCTGTTCTATTGTAAGCTTTTGGGTTCTGGCTTTTTCAAGGCTGTTTACGGTGTATGTTAAAATTGGAATATTGTGTTTTTCGCAGTAGTCTTTTACAAATAGACTGTCTTTTACAGAATTATCGCCTCTTATGCCGTGTTCAACATTAAGAGCAATAACTTTAATGTTAAGGTTTTTTTCTTTGCTTTTAAGTGCGTGAAGAAGCGCCATAGAATCGCCCCCACCAGAAACGGCAACGGCTATGGTTTCTGCACTATTAGTAAATAAAGAAAAATCAACTTGCATAATACTATTATAACGGAGAGATAAAAAAAATACAAGTCCAAATCAAGATAATTTAAAAAAATTAAATAATACAGTTGACAAAAGTAAATTTATAGTATATTATATACAAGCATCATAAATAACATCGCGGGATGGAGCAGCTTGGTAGCTCGTCGGGCTCATAACCCGAAGGTCGTGAGGTTCAAATCCCACTCCCGCAACCAAAACACTAAAAACAGTCGAAAATCGGCTGTTTTTTGCTTTTATAAGCATTTTTACCCCTTGTTTTGATACCCTTTTGACCACCATGCAACCCAAAATTTTGCGTTTTTGGGGAGCGATTGGGGAGAAAAACGCCTTTAATAATCTACCTTTTTTGCCATTTCTAGCATAAAATTAGGGGGAAAATGGGTGTAAGTATTATCAGTTATTCGGTCCGATTTGTGGCCAAGCCAGCGCCCGACAATCTCTTGAGGCACTCCACACGTCTGACAACGAGTAGCGAACGTGTGGCGCAGGTCATATAAACGGTAGCCACGGCAAAGCTTAGCAAATATCTTTCCGAGTTCTGACGTGTTTTTGAGTGGTAGCTCGTTTTTGGCCCGCTCTGCGTACGGCGCGTATTTTGGTGTTATAGGAATATCCTTAAAAACAACGACGTTGTTTTTCTGCTTTCGATTTCGCACGGTTACAAAGTTTGGCTTTTCAAAGGCGATAGAATCAAGCTCACAAGGTCGGCATCCAACGTACAGTAACGTTGCGAACGTTAGCTCGTACGGAGAGCCAGCAATTTGCGAAACAAATTTTCTTTCAAGCTCGATTGGGAGCGCCTTTCCTACTTCTCTAACGTGTGATGGTATTTTTACTGCGCGCATAGGACTTTTAATGATAACGTCATTATTAGTAGCGTAGTCTAAAATCTGTTTTAAGATAAAATACAACGCTTCAGACGTTCTGTAAAGCTTCTTGTCTACGTAGCCGTTTAAAAAGCGCTGTATCAACGGCGCTGAAATTTCTTTAAGCGCGTAGCCGTTAAAAAACGGCAGAATATGATTGCTGAAACGGTTATAGTCGTTGTGATAGGTTTTTGCGCTAACGTTGCGCTTTTTAACGTTCTCCATGTACTCAATAGCGTACTCGTTAAACGATACCGTTCTGTTCGAGTACGTCGCCTCCGAAAAGTTGAGTTCTCTGCAAAAAACAAGTGCTTTATGTTTTGCCTGAGAAAATACGGTAGACGAGAAAGAGCGCTCAATTCCGTTGCGACGATACCTGAATTCATGGACTCCATCTTTTTCTTTGTATCGATATTTAAAATCTTTAAGTTTAGGCATGTCTTTAATCTCCTTTTTTGTAAAAATTTCAGATATGCCGTTTTTCTTCTCCTGATTCACTTGTAAATCTACGTTAACGTCGCGCATCGGCGCAGACGGTGTAACCTTTGAAATAAACAATTTCTGCTCTTCTTGGCGATGAGCTTGTTCTGCCGGTGGGAGAGAATCTACTACGTAAAAAAGGCGCTTAAACTGCGCCTTTGCCTTTTCGTTAATACGCCAGGGCTCTTCTTCTCGGCGTTCTCGCACAAATAAGGTAAGCTCTCTTAACGTTGATTCAATGTGATTGTAATCTTCTTTCGTCATAAAATATAACTCCTTTTTTTAGAGCTATTTTATAATGAAAACCGTCATTTAATTTAATACAGTTTTTAACTCACTTTTTTAATAGTTAGTTGTTTTTTAAGTAACAACAAAAAAGTGAGTTATTTTTTTATTAGTTTAACTGTAAGACTCAAGCCAATATTCTACGTATGAATAAGTAAACCTTTCGGACAAGGAAAAAGAAAAAGTTAAAGTATAAGTGTTTCCTTCTTTGTAGTCTCTACCAGTTAGGGTAGTAGTATATGCTAAATTCCCAGACCAATCGTAAAATTGTAATTCAACTTCAACTTTATCATAATCGTCTTCCGCTTCAACATAAACGTTTACGCCGGTTAGTGTTTCTTCTAATTCTAAATTTGGCGGGGTTTTGTTTGATGGGCACGATGAAGCAAAACCGTAAATAAGCGTTCCGATAATAAATAATGACAAAATTATAAAAATAAATTTTATAAAAACTCTTCCACGTTCATGTTCGGGTTCTTTTTCGAGTTTAAGTTCGGACTCTTCTTCAGGCTCTTTTTTTAGTTCTTCTTCAGTGCGTTCTTTGTTGGATTCTTCTTTTTCTTGAAGATACCAATAGTTTCCGCAATCTAAACAAATTATTTTTGTTTTGGTTTCTAACTTAAAAGGCGCAATTCTTTTTAGTAGCATAGTTAAAAACAAAGCAGGTATAGTAAATTTTATAATTTCTATAGCGGTTAATATTTCAGCTATTTGGTCAAGGGGTATACTTGTAGGTTTTTGTAATCCATCAATTAAAAATCCAAAAGCGACGAGCAAAGCGATAATGTAAATAAAATATAAGAAACCAAACAAGCCTTGTCCGTCTTTTTCGGTTGTTTGAATAGTTTCGCTCACAGCCTGAATTCTTTCAGAACTACATTTTTCGCATTTCATAATTAGGCCCTCTTTGTTTTAGAATCTATAGAATAGCGCTTGGCGTAGAACTCTGCATCGTCTATTAGCTTCTCTTTCTCAATGTCTGATAACGTTCTAAATGCCGACAAAAGACGTTGTTCGTCTTTTGGCAGTTCTGCGCTGGCGTTAGAAATAGTTATATTCCCAAAGTCATCTTCTCTGCCAATTAAATAATCAACGGTACATTCAAAAAAGTCTGCAAGTAAAGTTAAAACTTCTAAACTGGGTCGACCTTTGTTATTTTCAAATTGAGAAAGAGTGTTAGTTGCAATGCTAATAGCGCTTGCAACTTCTTTTTGTTTTAAATTTCTTTCAAGGCGCAAGTCCTTTATTTTTTTTGAAATATCTATCATATAGAAAATTTTACAAAAAATTTTAAAAAAACGCTTGACAATTCTATAACATAGAATTTATAATAAAGAAAATCTATGATATAGAAACTATTCTATAAAACAGATTTTCAAACCTCTCTCCCAAATTACAAAAGCAAAAAACGCTTAACAGCGATTAAAAGCAGAAAAAAGAAGCTTTACGGAAGGAGAGAGCCGTAAAGCTTCTTCTTTTTGGGAGAAGAGATATGTTGAGTAGAGAAGAAAAAGAAGCTATTGAGTTTGCGCATTCGGAAATTTCAGCTTCGGTAGAAATTCTAAAAAAGAACGGAGATAAAGAAAAAGCAAACTTTAACGAAGGCGTTGAGTTTGCTTTGGAGTATTTTTTTGAATTCGATGAACAAGGCAAATGTTTAGGGTTAGAAAAAACTACCATTTACGAATACTTGGGGAAAAAATATTCTTCATCGAAAAAGTTAAAGTAATTTAATCGTCTAAATTAGGCACGTTATAGCCGACTTTATTTATATAGAAAAGTTTATATTTATCGATTAAAGTTTGTGGTGCCCACGATGGAATATTATCATGGATTTCTAAAATTTTAAAACCACGCTTGTTTGCATATGCAAAATGAAGGACGCCGTCTTCTGAAATGTAATAAATTTTATTTTCAATTATAAGCCCATGCAGTTGTTCGTATCCGAAGAAATGCTTTTCTCCATATAAGAGTCCTGTTTTTGGATTACGAACTTTTGCAAAAAAGCACTTGCTTTTTTGAGAGTCCTTAACTTTCACTAAAATCTTTCTTTTGCGCTTGCGTGTTTTATCGCGATAGTATAAACCTTTATTTTTAAATCCTTTATACATACAACGCTCCTTTTTCTTTTTTATTATAGCAAAAAGGAGAATTCAAAGCAATAAAAAAATAAGCAAATAAAAACACTGTGATATTTGGGCAACGTTAGCGCTGCAGCTTAAACAAAAAACCACAGTAAAAGGATAGATATGAGAGAAAGAGCAAAAGAGATTTTAGAAAAACTTAAAAAAGAAAAGAAAGAGTTTGCAACTGCGTTCGACAACTACGTTGCGCAATTATCTGAAGAACTTGAAATAGACAAAAGTTTAGCTGTAACGTTAGTTACGGATGACCTTGTAAACGAGTACGAGCGCAAACTTATCATGCACGATTTATTTAGAAAGTCTACACTCGAGCAAAACGACATTAAGTA
>JAZOMU010000001.1:0-15853 GCA_045654125.1 Christensenellaceae bacterium | reverse complement strand
AACGTTAAAGAAGGCGTTATTGAAGAAGCACTCGTAGAAACTATTGGTTGTTCTGGTATGACTCACTCGGCTGCTATGGCTGCTGAAATTTTAACTGGCAAAACCATTTTAGAAGCACTCAACACAGATTTAGTGTGTGATGCTATCAACACCGCTATGAGAGAACTTTTCTTACAAATCGTTTACGGTAGAACTCAATCTGCTTTCTCTGAAGACGGTTTACAAATCGGCGCAGGTCTTGAAGACTTGGGTAAAGGTTTACGTTCACAAGTTGGTACTATGTACTCAACCAAATTAAAAGGCCCAAGATATCTTGAAATGGCTGAAGGTTACGTAACCAAACTTGCTCTTGATGAAAACGACCAAATTATCGGTTACTCGTTCGTTTCTTTAGGCAAGATGACCGACTTTATCAAAAAGGGTATGACTCCAAACGAAGCATATGAAAAGGCTTCGGGCAAATACGGCAGATTCGATAGCGCTGTTAAGTATATCGATCCGAGAAAGGAATAATAAGGGGGTACGTATCATGGCATTATTTGAAAGTTATGAAAGAAGAATTGATAAAATCAACGTTACTTTGGCTGAATACGGCATCAAAGATTTAGAAGAATGTAAAAAGATTTGCTTAGATAAAGGTATCGACGTTGAAGCAATCGTTAAAGGTATTCAACCAATCGCGTTCGAAAATGCAGTTTGGGCTTATACCGTTGGTACTGCAATCGCTATTAAGACTGGTTGCACCAAAGCAAAAGACGCTGCTAAAAAAATCGGCGTTGGCTTACAAAGTTTCTGCGTTCCAGGCTCAGTTGCTGAACAAAGAAAAGTTGGTTTAGGTCACGGTAACCTTGCATCTATGCTTTTATCGGAAGAAACTAAGTGTTTCTGTTTCTTAGCAGGTCACGAATCTTTCGCTGCAGCAGAAGGCGCTATCGGTATCGCTTTAAAGGCTAACAAAGTTAGAAAAGAACCATTAAGAGTAGTTCTTAACGGTTTAGGTAAAGACGCAGCGTTCATCATTTCAAGAATTAACGGCTTTACTTACGTTCAAACCGAATACGACTACTACACCGGTGAATTAAAGGTTATTAAAGAAACCCCATATTCTGACGGCGAAAGAGCAAAGATTAAATGCTACGGCGCTAATGACGTTTCAGAAGGTGTTGCTATCATGAGACACGAAAACGTAGGCGTTTCTATTACCGGTAACTCTACTAACCCTACAAGATTCCAACACCCTGTTGCTGGTACCTATAAAAAATGGGCTATCGATAACGGCGTTGAATACTTCTCGGTAGCATCTGGTGGTGGTACTGGTAGAACTTTACACCCAGACAACATGGCTGCAGGTCCTGCATCTTACGGCTTTACCGATACTTTAGGTCGTATGCACTCTGATGCACAATTCGCTGGTTCTTCATCAGTTCCTGCTCACGTAGAAATGATGGGACTTATAGGTGCTGGTAACAACCCAATGGTTGGTATGACCGTTGCATGCGCAGTTGCAGTTCAAGAAGCATTAAATAAATAAGTTTTTAATTAAAAGAAAACAATAAAAAAGAGAGTGAATTGTCGCTCTCTTTTATTTTTTAGTTGTATGCTCTAACAAAAAATCGTTTTTGTGATTAAAAAGTGTTAACAAATTTTAAAAACACAACGGCTATTTTCAAGGCGCTTTTTTGCCAAAAATCTCCTATTGACCAAGCTTTAATAATCGTTTATAATTAAGGTATGAAAAAAATTATTATAGTTTTGTGTTTAGTTTTAACCTTTGCTTTTTGTGGTTGCAATATTGCAAAAGAAGATAATATAGAGACTCCACCTATTAGTGGAGATATTACACCTGAAGCACCTGATTTTTCAGAAGTTCCAGAAGAAGAAAAAAAGCAAAAATATTATTTGGTTTCTACCGTGGATAACTTAAGAGTTCGCAGTGCTCCCAATAGCAGTAGCGCTGTTTTAGGGTATTTAGATAAAAATGACGCAGTGGAAAACATTGAAAAAAGTGGTGAATATTACAAAACCGTATATAAGCAAAAAACTGCTTTTGTTCACGAAAAATATTGTTCGATTATGGAGATAGAGCAGGCTGAAGAATCGGTTGAAAACGCCATTTATACGGGCAGTCAATTGCTTGGTTATCCTTATGTTTGGGGTAGCCAGCGATATCATTGGGGAAATGGCAAGCTTAACACAAACTTTGTTCAGGGCGAATTTGATTGTTCTGCACTAGTTCAATATATTTATTACATATCTAACGGCGTGTTGCTCGACGTTACGTCAAGGGCGCAGGCGAGTAATGGTGTAGAGGTTAAAAGAGGCGAGCTTAAACGTGGCGACCTAATGTTTTTCACCAACGCTTCAAGGCAAAACAAAACGGGTGTGGAAAGAATAGGGCACGTTGGAATTTATTTTGGGAACAATTATATTTTACACACGGCATCTGACCACGCTGTGATAGAGCCTATATCAAGCACGCGTTGGGGATATTACGTAACGGCAAGGCGTGTTGTGTAAAGAAATAACCTTAACCACAACTAAAATAGATATAGATGCGTGCGATAACAAACAAAAGAAAACGCCCTTTTGGTCGGGATTATTTATTAGCTTATTTTCTAAACGGCGCTTTAACTTGTTAAAAAGATGCGCTAGTTTGTAAACATTTATATTGATTTATCAAGTAAACAATGATATAATAAAAACGCTATAAAGCAAACCTATTAAAAGACAGGTTTTTAGGTAGCTCGTATTTTAAAAGTGTTAAGTGAGAGTTGGAGAAGTAGACATGATAAAATATACCTTGCACGCAAATAGTGATTACGGTAAATGCGAATACGTAAAAGGTGCAGTACAGTTTATATCGCAAAGCGATTTAACAGACGCTAAATGGAAATTAGAAGTTTGTTTTGAATACTGGGAAGAAGATGCGTATATTTTTTCGCCAGCTTGCCTTTATAACGGTAATCGTTTTCCTAGAAACGGTAGGTGCTGGTATTCGCCTTGTTATATGAACGACGAAATGGGCGAAAATGCAAAAGAATACATAAACAACATACCTGCCTTAAACGAAGATGGTAGTGGAATTGTGGAAGTTACGGCAGGGGATATGGCTACCCCTTGCGTTGCCGTTTATTTTAAGCAGGCAAAAAAAGCTACGTTTATATTTTTTGAACAGGCAGTTAAAGGTAAAAATATTGGCGTAAATATACAAAAACAAAAAATTACCCTGCAATATCCATCTGACAGAAACAATCAATACCGTATGCGTGAATATAAAGGCGAGTTTTCAGGAATATGCACCGTTCAGAATGAAGGGCAAGAGGGTGGCGTTTCCGTTTATAAAGGGGAACAGGTTAGTTCGCAAATAATAATACAAGATATTGATTGCCAAGGCTTGCCACAATTCTTTGCACACTTTTTCGAGAATAGAAAGATTTTGCTTGCAGGCGAAAGGGCAAAAACCAAGTACACCAAATCGCTTTGGGAAACTATGGAAAATCACTTTAATAATGATAACTGGAGTGGCGAGTATTACGGTGGAATAGATAAGGCTTGGCAAAGTGGCTGGTTTAGTGGAATTATGACGGCTTATGCGTTTAACAAGCTAGGGAATTTGCTTTCAAAAGAGCGTGCAGAAAAGACTTTAGACTTTATACCTAATGCCGTTTCCCCAACGGGATTGTTCTATAGCAAGATAGTCAATGGCAAAATAGAAAACGATAGGGATAGTGCAAGTTCTAAAAAAGGGTACGAAAATATGCGCAACGCCCATCTAGTGCGCAGAAGTGGGGAAATGCTATACTTTTTAATAAAGCATCTTCAAGCAAAAAAGCCTAAGGAAAAGCTAGTTAACATTGCTAAAAATTGTGCAGACGAGTTTGTGAGATTGTTTGATAAATATAAAACTTTTGGGCAGTACGTAAACATAGAAACAGGCGAAATGCTAATATCGCTTTCTACTTGTGGTGCGATAGTAGTGGCAGGCTTAGTTAAGGCTTACGAGTATTTCAACGAACAAAAATACTTACAAACGGCTATAAAAGCAGGGCAGTATTATTACGACAATTTTGTACAAAAAGGCTATACTAACGGTGGTCCATCAGACGTGCTTTGTGCGCCTGATAGCGAAAGCGCTTACGGCGCGTTAGAATGCTTTGTTTGCCTTTACGAAGCAACAAAGGATAAGAAATGGCTTGATTGTGCTTGCGATAGCGCGCATATTTTTTCGTCTTGGGTTATGTCCTACAAATATGAGTGGGTAACTGATTGTGAGTTTAAAAAGCAAAATATCAACACGGTGGGTAGTGTTTTTGCAAGCGTGCAGAACAAACATTCTGCGCCGGGAATATGTACTTCTTCGGGCGACGCGCTTTATAGACTGTATAAATATACGGGTGAAAAAGGTTATTTGCAACTGCTTAAAGATATCGTGTATTTTATACCACAATGCGTTTCTACCGAAGAAAAGCCGTTATATGCCAAAAACTTTGTGCACGGTGATGAGCGTGGTAGGTTAAAGAACGGATATATTTGCGAGCGAGTAAACACTAGCGACTGGGAGGGAATGGATTGGATTGGCAACGTTTGGCTAGGTTCTTGTTGGTGCGAAGTATCACTCGTTCTAACCTTTGCAGAATTAATGGATATTGAAGAGATGGAAGATTAAAAAAGAGCAAAAATGTCTATTTTTGATTATATAAGAAAGAAGTTTCACAAAGAAAAAAGACTAACGAAAACATCGTTGGTCTTTTATGTTGTTTGCAAATCAATTTAGCCTAAAATATTGCCTTTTCTATCACGCCACCACCGATACATTTATCCCCGTCGTAAAACACGGCAAACTGACCTTCGGTTATAGCACGCTGTTTTTCTTTAAATTCCACTTCGATAAAATTATCACGGATATGCACCGTGCAAGCCTGTTCGGGCTGGCGATAACGGAATTTACCCGTGCACTCAAAGTCTTTTTTATCAGGCACGCAAGGTATCCAGTTTGCGCTGTGCATAATTAAGCCTTTAGAATAAAGCTTATCTTCAGAGCCGTGGGCAACGTATAAGATATTGTTAGGAATATCTTTTTCAATAACAAACCAGCGAGAGCCATCGTCACCCTTTTGTCCACCAATATTTAAGCCACGCCTTTGACCTATTGTGTAATACATAAGCCCAAGGTGTTCACCCAAAACCTTGCCGTCATAAGTCATAATCTTGCCCTTTTTTGCAGGGATATAAGTTTGAAGAAAGTTTCTAAAATTGCGTTCACCAATAAAGCAAATGCCGGTAGAGTCTTTCTTTTCGGCAGTAGCAAGTCCGTTTTCTTCAGCTATTTTTCTAACTTCATTCTTTTCAAGCTTGCCTAGTGGGAAAAGAACTTTATCTAACTGTGATTGAGAAAGCTGATTTAAAAAGTAAGTTTGGTCTTTGCTTTGGTCTTTGGCTTTTAATAGGTAGTGCGTGTCGCCATCGTGCAAGACGTCGCAGTAATGCCCAGTGGCAATATAGTCTGCGCCAAGTCTTAAAGCGTATTCCTTAAAATCCTTAAACTTAATTTCACGGTTACACAAAACGTCTGGATTAGGTGTTCTGCCAGCCTTATATTCGGCAAGAAAATAAGAAAAAACCCTATCCATATATTCTTTGGCAAAGTTAACTGAATAATAGGGGATACCGATAGCGTTAGCAACTCTACGAACGTCAGTAAAATCTTCTTCAGCAGTGCAAGCGCCACAGTCGTCCTTTTCTTCCCAATTGTTCATAAAAAGACCTATTACGTTGTAACCTTGTTGTTTAAGAAGTAGCGCTGCAACAGAACTATCAACGCCACCACTCATACCAACGACTACCGTCTTTGCCATAAAATCTCCTTTAATCTAATAAATAATATCATAAAAAACAAAAAATATCAATGATTATAAGCAAGTTGTAGCTAAATAAAAAAGCGCAACTAATTTAGTTGCGCCAGATTTTAATTTTTTTCCATCGCGATTTGTTGTGGATAGGTTTTTTCTTTAGCGTCAATTATTACTGCGCCGATTTCTTCTAAAATTTCTTTTGCCACGAGCCTATTAACCTTGATTTTTACGCGACTTGGTTTGTTGGGATTTTTTATCGCGTTTTTTCTTCTGCCCAAAGGGATTTTTTTAATAGTAATAATCCACGACAAAAGAACAAGCACAAACGCTGTGTTTATAATCAACAAATTGCGCATCGAATCAAAGGTTAGCCTAAGCTTAAACCAAATTAACGGGCAAGCTAGCGTTATTAGAAGTGGAATAAGATAAAACGCACCAGTAAGCCTATTTGATTTTTTTATCACGGTGGGAATAAGATTTGCTCTTAAAATAATTCTTAGAGCGAATAAATTTCTTCTTCGCAAAAGCAGTATTCCAAAGATAATAAACAGCAAAAACAAGCAGAAATAGTTAATTGCAAGATTTTTTCTAATTTCGCCAAGTAGGTTTATGCCATTAAGGTACATTATTACAGGAAAAAGTAGGGCAATACTATAGACAAACAAAATTATCGCCAAAAAAGTTCTCCAAAACCCAGCTTTTCTTATGCCGGTGAAAGCATCAACAGACTTAACGGCAGAAACTTCAAATTCCTTGCGCTCAATTCTGTTTCTATGATAGCTCGTAGAGATTATTCTGTTGTTGGTGACGGTTAAATTAAGCTTCCCTTTGGTTTTGCCTTTTCTTTTAGCGTAATCCCACGACCTTAAAACCGATTCGCCATCTTTAAGGTATAAGTTCATAGTTAAGCCTGCCGATTATTTGTTTGCTGATTTAACGTCTAATACGATTGCACCAAGCTCGTCTATAATATCAAAAACGTCTTCTTTGTTTACTCTAACTTTAATTTTGCCACGCTTTTTTGCAAAGAACGAAGAAGCGCCAATTTCCAGCCCGAAACTTTCAAAGCCTTCAGTTGTAATTGTAAGAATAAATTTTTTGTCTTTAAACATTTTAACGGCGTGGGCGATAAAGAAGATACCAATAATTGCAACAGCAGTAAGTATGCCAAAAATCAAGCAAATTACTGCGCCGAAAATACCACGTTGGGTAAAGTTATAATCCATGCTCTTAACGTCTTGCAAATAAATTTCACGCCTAGTAACGCTTTTGTTGCTTTCAGATGAAGCAATTATGCGTTTATCAGTAACGATTAAGCTGTGCTCTTTGCGTTCTAGCCTTTGTTTAGAATGAGCGTAAGTCCAAGCTTTAATCATGGATTCGCTGTTAGCAAGTTTGATTGCCATTTTTCTATACTCCTTTAGTGAAGATGTTATAAATATAACAAAATATTACAAAAAAGTCAAGTAATAGACACTTATTAGCAAATCGAACTGGCAAAATGACAGTTTTCATGACTATTTAGAGAATTTTGTTGATATGTGCAGTACTTTTGTGTAAACTTTATAATTTGTTTGCTTTAACCGTTTAATTGTGCTAAAATAATTGTTAGATGCTTATGCATACTATATAATACATCTTAATTTTAGGAGGATTTTATGCCATCAGATGGCCCTGTTCCGCTTAGTAATTTACTAACAAACGGATATGTAAACCCTTTCCCCACAGGATTGCTTATCGCAATCATAGCCCTTGTTTTATTGTCGGGTTTTTTCTCGTCAACCGAAACAGCTTATTCGTGCGCAAGCCGAATTAAACTGCGTTCGCTATCAACTAACGGTAACAAGAAAGCCCAAAAGGTGCTAGACCTTGCTGAGAAAAATTACGATAGATTTATAAGCACGGTATTAGTTGGCAATAACATAGTAAACCTATCGGCTTCAACGCTTGCAACCATAATGTTTTCTAGGTTAATAAGCGATGCAAACACTTCTGCTATTGTATCAACTGTGGCAATAACTCTTGCTGTGTTGATATTTGGCGAAATCACGCCTAAATTTATAGCTAAAGCTTATCCGGAAAAGCTTTCGTTTGCCTTTTATCCATTGATAAAGATTTTCTATTACGTTTTTTACGTGTTCAATTTCATTTTTGGTGGCTGGAAATGGCTTATAGGCAAAATATTCCGTCTTAAAAATGAAGACGTGGTAACTGAAGAAGAGATTATGACCATCGTTGAAGAAGCTGAAGAAGATGGAACTTTAAAGGAAGAAGAAACTGAGCTTATTCGTTCGGTTATAGAGTTTGATGACCTTGAAGTTGGCGATATTTTAGTCCCACGCGTTAATATAGTTGCCGTAGACGTTGCCGATTCTATGGATGAGATAAGAAAGGTTTTTGACCGTGAGGGGTATTCACGCGTGCCTGTTTATAAAGATAGTATTGATACTATTATAGGCACTATCCACGAAAAGGATTTCTTTAATGCATATCTTCGTGGCAAAAAAGGTATAGATGGCATTATGCAAAACGCCTTTTACACTACCGAGCACGCTAAAATTTCCGTACTGCTTCGTCAGTTGCAGAAAAAGAAAGTACATATAGCAGTCGTTCTAGACGAGTATGGTGGAACGCTTGGTATGGTAACTTTAGAAGATATCCTAGAAGAATTGGTTGGCGAAATTTACGACGAACACGACGAAGTTATCAACTATTTCAAAGAAATAGGGGAAAACACGTTCATAGTAGACGGAAATGCCCCCGTTGCCGATGCGTTTGAGTTTTTCAACCTTAAAGGCGAAGAAGATAAGTTTGAAGCGAGTACAGTAAGTGGTTGGGTAATAGAGATGCTTGGTGAAATTCCTAGAGCAGGAATTAAGCTAACGCACTTAAACCTTGACATAGAAGTAATGAAGTCTACCGTAAAGAGAGTTCTTCAAGTAAAGATAGTAGTAAACGACTCAGAAAATCTAGAAGAACAAGAATAAAGAAGAAAAGAAAAAACTGCCACTCTTGTCGAGTGGCAGATTTGCACTCGTAGCTCAACTGGATAGAGCATCAGATTCCGATTCTGAAGGCTGTAGGTTCAACCCCTGTCGAGTGCACCAAAAAAGAACAATCTTTATGATTGTTCTTTTTTTATTTAAAATAACAAAAAACAATGGACAAACAGTTTGTTGCCCACCATGTAACTAAGAAAAACGCTAACATTATATATATTAGAAGATTATTTACTATCAATTAAGCCGTCAAAATTTAGCAATCTTCTTCCACACCCAAAATCTCGGCAATAGAACAATCATAAAGCTTTGCCAATTGAATCAGCTTTTCATATTCCGGCCTAGACACGTCGTTTTCCCAATCGCTAACGTTCGATTGATAAATTCCCAGCTTTTCGGCAACTTCTTTTTGAGACAACTTCGCTTCTTGCCTCAGTTTTTTAAAATTTTCCCCAAACATCATAAAATCATTTTATCACACGAAAAAAAAATGTTTTTTAAAATGTGCAAAGCACATAATTAACAAAAAAAGTAAATTATTAACATCTATTTATTTATCACAATAAATATTTCCAAAAAAAGCAAAAAAAATCAGCAAAACACAAACAAATCAGTTGACAATTATGTGCAATGCACATATAATTAAACATCGAATTAATAAATGGAGGAAAAGCCGTGAGGTGGGGTAAGACGCAAAAGCGAACAAATGAAAAAATATTAAACGTATTTGCTTGGTTAATATTTGTAATATCATTTTTAACAGCGATACTTTCAGTTTTTGCATCATTTAGTGGAGAGAAAGACGGTAAAGAGATTTTCGGGCACAAATTTTTAATAGTGGCAAGTGACTCAATGAGCAAATCTGTAATTAGTCAAGATGAAAAAATACATTTTGACGCAGGTGACCTTGTCATAATAAAAATTGCCACAAATGAAACTGTTTACAAAGAGGGAGACGTAATATCTTTTTTCTCTCGTAACCCCGATAGTTACGGAAAAACTTTAACACATAAGATAAGAAAAGTTAATTATTCACCGTCTGGGCAAATAGTAAGCTATACCACGTACGGCATAAACACAGGCGTTGATGATAGAACGGTAGTAAGTCCAGATGTAATAATTGGTGTTTATTCTGGAAAGATAGCCAACGTGGGAACGTTATTGGCTTACTTAAAGACTCCGTTGGGGTATTACTTAAGCATATTGATTCCTTCAGTACTTTTGATTATGTTTTTCAGCATAAAAGTAGGAAAAATATTAGGTAAGCGAGAAAGTGCCAACGAGAGAGTTTATGACCAAGATATCTTAGAAATTAAAGAAAGACTTAATCTATTAGAAAGCAAGAATCAAGCGTTAAGTTTGGCAGGCGAAACGGCTGTTAGTGAAGAGGCAAAGCCAAACGATATCGAAGCACAATTAGTTGATAATGAACAGGATGAGAAAAACGACGTAGAAAGTGAATTATTTATCAGTAACAGTGCAAACGAAAAAAGACCATTTGCTAAAAGGATTTTAACCTTAAAAACAGAATACCAAAACTATTTTAACGCTATACACAACGAGTTAATTTCTTATAAAAAAGTACGCGATAGAATTTCCTTTAGACATGCCACTTATCGCATGGGCAGAAAATTACTTGCAAAAATAACGGTTAGAGGAAAGACGCTAAAATTACATTTAGCATTAGACGTGGCTAAATTTAATAAAAACGTATTTTTCCAAAAAGATATGTCTAGCGTTAAAGCGTATGCAGAAGTGCCGTTTACCGTTAAAGTAAAAAGCGCAAGAGCTGAAAAAAATGCATGCAGATTGATACAAGCTTTAATGCAAGAAATAGGCGCAGAAAAAAACGAAAAGCATGAAAATGTAAATATAATTAACCAATTGTCAAACAGCGAGCAAGAGCAAGCTAATAAAGTAAATATAATTTCAAACGTAGCTAAAAAGACTTTTAGCGAAAAACTTGCCGGATTAGATAGTTCAATACAAGGTTACTATGCAACGATTAGCAAAGAGCTAGTTTCATATAAAAAAGTAAACGAAAGGCTATCTAATAAACACGTAACTTATCGCATGGGCAGAAAATTACTTGCAAAAATAACGGTTAGAGGAAAGACGCTAAAATTACATTTAGCATTAGACGTGGCTAAATTTAATAAAAACGTATTTTTCCCAAAAGATATGTCTAGCGTTAAAGCGTATGTAGAAGTGCCGTTTACCGTTAAAGTAAAAAGCGCAAGAGCTGAAAAAAATGCAGTAAAACTTATAAGCGAGTTAATGTTAAAAAACAACGCTGTTAAGAAAAAAGAAAAATAAATTTATAGGAGAAAACTATGAAAGCAAAAGCAACAAAAAAACTAGTAGCAAGCTTAGTGGCAATAGTGCTTAGCTTTGCTACACTTGTAGGTACAACGTTTGCATGGTTTACCGACTCAACATCTTCAAACGGTAACATCATTGCAAGTGGTAATTTAGACGTTAATGCTTACTGGATGGAAGCAGTTAAAGACCCCAATAATGCAGAAAACTGGATTCAATTTAACGGAGAGCCAATTTTTAATTACAGCAATTGGGAGCCAGGTTACGTTGAAGCAAAGCACTTAAAGGTAACCAACGAAGGCTCGCTTGCATTTAAGTATAGCATAGTTATACAGCCAAACGGACCTGTATCAGAACTTGCAGACGTTATCAGCGTGTATTATTTTGCAAACGCTACTAAGCTTAACGCGCGTGAAGAAATTGAAAACGGCGTTATGGTTGGCACGCTTGCTGATTTAATTGCAGACCCAGATGGTGCTACACACGGAATTCTTTTACCATTAGGCGAACAAGCAATTAAAGAAAATGAAAAAGTAGGAGAATCTTCAATTACTATCGCATTAAAAATGGAAGAAGAAATTGGTGACGAATATCAAGGTTTATCAATCGGTACGGATTTTGATATCGTAGTTTACGCAGCTCAATACGATTACGAAAACGATTCTTTCGGTAACGATTTTGACAATGACGTTCCTTACGGTACCTATATTGAAATAAATGAAGGCGAAAATCTTTTAACCGAACTTGCTTCTGCTGAAGCAAATAAGCCAGTCACCATTAAATTAAACTGTGACGTAGAGTGGGTTACCGATGCTCATCACAATGAAAACGATATCACTCTTGCGTCTTCTATTGTAATTGACGGCAATGGTCATACCATTACTGCAACAGGTTCAGGCGTTACTCCCTTGGGTGACAATGATGCACCTATGACGTTAAAGAACGTAAGAATCGTTGATGAATCAGTTTCTTATGCCGAAAACAGTTGGGAATTTACCTACCTTGAACTTGGTGGTTCAAAGCTTACTTGCGAAAACGTAATCTTTGCTGATGAAATTCAAACTGGAACTAACGCAACCTTTACTAATTGTTCTTTTGAAAGCAACGAAGAAAACGTTTACGCCGTATGGGTAGAGAGTGGCTCTGCTACTTTTGAAAACTGCAAAGTTACCGGTTATAGAGGTGTCAAAATGCACGAAGAATATGGCACGGAAATAAGCTCTGTAATTGTAAATAATTGCACTTTCAACTCAATTAGCAAAAAGCCTGGTATTGCAATCGGTGACTTAAACGCTGATACTACCATTTCTATTACGGGCTGTACTTTTGCGGATACGCAAGCAGGTGACCAAGGCATGTATTCTTACGAAACGGATACCGACGTTGCTACCTTTAATTTTATATATACTGGCAACGTAGTAGCTAAATATGCTGAAAGCACTAGCGACTTAAACAATGCTATTAAAAACGGTGAAAACGTAGTGCTTGGTGGTGGTGAATATACTCTTCCCACTCTAAATGGAAAAGATGGTTTAACCATTCAGGGCTCGGATGATGGCAGTACCGTTATTGGTGGCGAAAATGCAAGCACTGGGTTTGGTGGTAACTTCGGTAAAAATACTACTATTAAAAACGTAACGTTTGCAGGTTCTACTAACGGTGTGCGTTACTCTTATGCTCAGGGTGGCATTTCCATTTTTGAAAACTGCACCTTTGCAGGCGACAGCACCTATGGTTTCCATATAGACCAATCTAACGGAGCAACGTTTATTTTTAACGACTGTACTTTCAGTGGCTTTAACGCCTTTGCAGGCGACCTTGAAAAAGTTATATTCAACAACTGTACTTTCCTTTTCAACGGTAAATACGGCCACACTAACATTTGGAGCACGGCTGAATTCAACAACTGTAAATTTGGCGACAAAGCTTCTGTAAGCCCATCTGGAAACAATGCGCACTTATATTTTAACGGTGTTGAGGAATCTTATCATCACGAATTCGTAGGTTCGGCAGAGTCTTTATTTACATTCGCTAAGTCCGTTAACGAAGGTGGCGACGCTTGGATGAATCAAAAAGTTTTACTCATTGCGGATATCGACCTTGAAAACAAGGCTTGGACACCTATCGGTCAAACGGGTGCAACTGAGTTTAAGGGTATTTTTGACGGTCAAAACTATACCATTAAAAATCTTAACGTAGATAACTCTGATAAAACCGACGAGCATACTTCTTCTGGTCTTTTCGGTTGGGCAGAAAGCAACGTTACTATAATGAACGTGAAAATTGACGGTGCAACGGTTAAGGGCAATCATAACGTTGCCGTTATCGTAGGATATACTTACAGTGGTAAAATTTCTAACTGCCACGTTACTAACGCTGAAATCATTTGCACGCACGCGAATAATGATGCTTGTGGCGACAAGTGTGGTTTAATCGTTGGATATGCTGGTGACGAATCTCGCATTACCGATTGTTCAGCTTCTGATAGCAGTGTTAAAGCAGGGCGTGATGCAGGTCAATTAGTGGGCTGTGGGTATAATGTGTCCGTTTCTAATTGCGTAGCAACTAATGTAACTGTTGAAAATATTGAAGGTTGTACTGGTGCAAATATCAATGAAACCATCATTGGCCGTGTTATTAAATAAAAAAATTATTTAAGTAAAAAAATTAGTAGTTAGTTTTTATTTTTAATTACAAATAAATCTTAAAACAACAAGGAGGATATTACTAACATGAAAAAGAAATCTACAAGTAGCACTATACTTGCAAGTATTATGGCAATAATTTTATGTTTTACAACGCTTGTAGGTACAACGTTTGCGTGGTTTACTGATTCAACTTCATCAAGTGGCAACATAATCACCAGTGGTAAACTAGATGTTAACGCATATTGGATGGAAGCAACCCTAGACCCAACTGCAAACGAAAACTGGATTGAATTTAACGGAGAGCCAATTTTTAATTACAGCAATTGGGAGCCAGGTTACGTTGAAGCAAAGCACTTAAAGGTAACCAACGAAGGCTCGCTTGCATTTAAGTTCAAGTTAGCTATCGAGCCCAACGGCATAGTATCTGCCCTTGCAGACGTAATCGACGTGTATTACTTTGCAAACGCTACCCAGCTTAACGCCCGCACAGACCTTGCTAACGGTGTAAAGGTAGGCACGCTTGCTGAAATGATAGCAGACCCAGATGGCGCTGCATACGGTATTATTTTACCAAAAGGCGAAACGCCAACTAATGAAAATGAAGTAGAAAAAGAAGTTGCAATCACGATTGCTTTCTTATTGCCAACCGAAACTGGTAATCAATACATGAATATGTCAATCGGTACTGACTTTGATGTCGTAGTTTACGCAACTCAATATGATTATGAAAGCGATTCTTTCGGCAACGATTATGACAAAGATGTCGGCTATGATATCGTCTCTAAATGGGATGGGGAAACAATAGACGTATCTTGGTATAATAATACAGACACCGAATTCGACCTTAACTCTGCAGCGCAGTTTGCTGGGTTTGCGGCATTAGTAAACGGTGAAAATACGAGCGAAGTAGCACTACTTGGATTAGATGAAGACGACTGGGACGGTATGCCTGTTACCTTTGAGGGTAAGACCGTTAAATTAACAAGCGACATTAGTCTTTATTGTGAAGACACTACCGAATATGCCGATGGTGACCCTTTGACGTTTAGACCTATTGGCGACCACTCGAAAGACGGAGTTTTTGAAGGTACGTTTGATGGAGACGGCCACACAATTTCCGACCTTTTTCAAAATGGTTGGGACTTAGGCTATGAATGGGGTGCTTATGGTAGTTATGGTTTGTTTGGAAACATAAATAACGCAACCATTAAAAACCTTATTATAACGGGTTCTGAAAGTTATATTGAAGGTGGAGACACTTCTTTTGTAGCAGGTAGTGCAACTGGTACTTGCGTATTTGAAAATATCACTATTAAAGACAGTATTTCTGCAACTTATAATAACGGAAACGGTGGAATAATTGGTTGGTCGGGTGCAGGTGACTATACCTTTAAGAATATAACGATTGAAGAAGATTGCGTTCTTGCTGGTTTATGGGGTTCATTTGATAGCTCTATCGGAGGTATCGTTGGCCAAGCAGAACCAGGTGCAACGTATAATTTTGAAAACGTTACGGTTTCTTGTCGTTTAGACGTTTATAACGACGTAACTGCTTCTTACGATTATTATAATTATCGTATGTGTGGCATGCTCATTGGTCGTTGTAAAGAAACCATTACTATTAATGGAGCTAACTATCCAGACCTTTCCAAATATAACTTCAGCTTTAATAACGTAGTTGTTAACTACGGTGATTGGATGAATTATCGCTACTGCCGTGCCGAAAAAGCAAGAGGTATTCGTGTAGAAGCTGGTTATGCTTATGATGGTATAGCAGTAGATTACGACCATAGTACATGTACCGTTCATCATATGAAAGTTATTCCGTTCGACCAACTTGTTGGTGGTGACCAATATGCCGTTAAAGGGCTAAAAGAAGTTGTCGGTGTAACGGTAAATTATCCAGCAAGCTATCTTCCCCAAGACTAATATACCTTAAACCTTAAACATACGGGAAGATTAGTTAAAAAAAGTCGCACAATTCACAGTGCGACTTTTTTATTTGTTTTATTTTTATTCTATTAAACTTTTTGCA